>NZ_JAWDIV010000001.1:0-573272 GCF_032464655.1 Rhizobium sp. 25PS6 | reverse complement strand
GGGGGCTATTTAGTAATGCGACAGTTGGGCCAGTTAGAGATGCGACAGTCTCGCCTCTCGACGCACTGGTCAAAGCCAACGTTGGGAGCAAGGATGACGATCTTCAGCCTGGTCAAGACCATGAGCGGTCGGAGTCGTCATGTCCTTTATGATCACCATGTCGCAGAAAGAGTTGCATCGCCTCGAAGTCGTTCCCTCACAGCCGCCGGTACGCTTCGGGGCGCAAGAGCGCCTTTTGCTTTTATTTCCGGCGGCTTTCAAATTGGGGCTGGCAACTTACACCGGAAAGGAGAGGCGAAAACGGATCATACCCTCCTCTGGGCATGAAACATCCGCCACGCCCGTATGCAGCCGCATGATAGCATCGACGATCGCTAAACCCAGTCCGTGCGAAGACGAGCTGCCGCTGCGGGCTGCGTCTACCCGGTAAAAGCGGTCGAACAACCGGTCCAATTGGTCCGGTGACAGGCTCACTCCCTCGTTCTCGACCTCGATAATCGCCTTGTCACCAGCGCTGGCCGCCCGCAGCTGGATCGTTGTCCCTTCCCGGCCGTGACGAATGGCATTTACGACGAGATTGCCCACGGCCCGGCGAAAAAGGTCAACACTGACATTTGCAGCGCCCGCAGCCTCGATACTGAAGCGCATATCGCGCTCCAATGCCAGGCCTTCGAAATAATCGGCGATCTTATGAAGTTCATGGTCCATGTCGATCGCGACCTTATCGACCAGCTGTCGTCCCTCGTCCGCCCTTGCAAGGAAAAGCATATTCTCGCTCAAGCGGTTGAGGTGCTCGAACTCCTCGAGGTTCGATTCCAGAACGGACTTATATTCATCTACAGTCCTTGGCTGGGCAAGCGTGACCTGGGTCTGGCCGATCAAAACACCAAGAGGTGTGCGGATTTCGTGCGCGAGATCGGCCGAAAACTGCGACAAGCGCTGGTAACCGTCGGTCAGCCGGTCCAGCATCGCATTGAAGGCGCCGGCCAGCGCACGCAGCTCCGTTGGGGCGTGAAGGACATCCAGCCGCACATGCAGCTGCCCTGGATGAATCTCGGCGGCTCTGGTGGCCATATCCCGGACCGGCAGCAAGCCACGCCGCAAAAGGCCATAGGCGATCGCGGTCGCAACGATGACACCAGCAATGGTCGCCATCAGGAAACGGTCGCGGAACGTCGCCAGCATGGCCTGTTCGTCGGCCATCGGGTGTCCGGCCACAACCTCGATCGGTTCGTTCGTATCCAGCGCTTTTGTCTGCACCGAAGTCCAGTAGACCTCAATACCGGCGTTGGTGACCGTTCTGGCGGTGGACGATGCAGCGGCGGCGGGTGGAGGAAGTGGGATCCCGTCTGGATTGACCTCGATCACGACCTCTCCCGTGGGATAGCGGAAAGCAAGGACGTCGCGCTCGGCGCCGAGCATCTTGGCAACCAGCAACGGCCGCTCCTTCAGTTCGCCCAGAGGATACATCTCGCTGACAAGCCGAGCATAGTAGCTCGCCCGGCCCGAGACGATCGTCTCGACGCGCTGTTCCTGTGAGGAACGCACCGAGTGATAAAAGTAGATGCCAAGAACTCCAGTCAGAACGCAAAGGACTGAGACAGAGGAGGCCATCAGCCGCAGGATGAGCGAGGATGACCTTTGACTGTTGCGGATCATGCGTCGAGGCTCAGGCTGTATCCGACACTTCGGATCGTGGAAATCAGTTTTCGCCCGAAAGGCGCGTCGACCTTCGCTCTTAGCCGCTTGACTGCGACGTCCACGACATTCGTATCGCTGTCGAAATTCATGTCCCAGACTTCGGAAGCGATCTGCGTGCGTGACAACACCTCGCCCTGTCGCTTCATCAGCAGATGGAGAAGCATGAATTCCTTGTTGGTGAGTGCAATTTCGACCCCGTCTTTCGTCACTTTGCGCCTCAGCACATCCAGACGCAGGTCCGCTACCTCGAAGACATCGCTTTCGCGCGTCAGGCCGCGACGAAGGATCGTACGGACGCGCAGTTCCAGTTCGACGAAGGAGAAGGGCTTCACCAGATAATCATCGGCTCCGAGCCGCAAGCCACGAATGCGATCGTTCACATCATCACGCGCAGACAGGAAGATGACGGGCAGATCGCGATGTTCACGAATGCGGCGGATGATCTCCCAGCCGTCGATGCCCGGGAGCATCACATCGAGAAGGATCAGGTCATAGCCCTGCTGCATCGCCAGATGCACACCATCAGTGCCGGTACGCGCCAGATCCACGGCATAACCGCTCTCCCTCAGCCCCTTGCGGAGATAGTCACCGGTCTTGGTATCGTCCTCGATGATCAGGATTGCCATTTTTTTCCCGCCCCCTGCCCCCTCTATCTCAGATCATTGTCTTCTAGCAATTCACGCGGGGCAATTCGGTGAAAGATGAATGACGAAATTGTCATTCTGGCGTCACCGCAGAGAGCGGCCTGCCGGCTTAGTTTCACCGCATCTCTTCCACCTGCTAGTGAGGCTTTGAAACAATGCACCAATCCATGAAATCGACCTTCCGGTCGGCAGCTCTAACGATCACACTGCTCACCACCTTGGCCGGCGCTGCCAATGCGGCAGATCCGGTACGCGTTCGCGGCGCCATCACCGAGGTGACGGCGGATGCAATCCACGTCAAGGCGCGAGACGGCAAGGACATTGCCGTAAAGCTTTCGGCCGGCACCATGATCATATCCGTCGCGCTCACCGATCTGAGCGCCATTAAGCCTGACAGCTACATCGGCACGGCTGCTGCCCCTCAGCCCGATGGAACACTGAAGGCTCTCGAGGTGCACATCTTTCCGGCCTCCATGCGTGGCGTCGGCGAAGGCTCCAGGCCTTGGGACGGCGCGAAGGACAGTTCGATGACCAATGGCGCGGTCGGCAGCATTCTCGGCACCGACGGCCGCACGCTGACGGTCAAGTATAAGAACGGCGAGAAGAAGGTCTTCGTGCCTGCCGATGTTCCGGTCGTCAGCCTCGAGCCGGGTGACCACTCGCTCCTTGCAACCGGCGCGAAGCTTGTTCTCTTCGCCACGAAGGCCGAGGACGGCTCGCTGACGGCGGCATCCATCAGCGTCGGCGCTAACGGCATCGCGCCACCGATGTGAGGCGCAGGATGCGACAAGAAAAGAAGGATCCCCGGTCGGCAGGCCATCCTGTTGTGGTTCGCCTCACGCACTGGATCAACGCCTTTGCGATGGTGTGTATGGTGATGAGCGGAATGGGCATTTACAACGCCCATCCCATCCTGCCCTTCCGCTTCCCTGAGGAAATGACGCTTGGCGGCTGGCTTGGCGGCTCCACCGCCTGGCATTTCGCAGTGATGTGGCTCTTTGTCGGGAACGGCCTCGTCTATCTCGCCTTCGGCACGGCAAGCAATTATCTCCGTAAACGCATGCTGAGATTGCGTCTGCGCGATCTCCTGCGCGATCTTCGCCTGGCACTGACTTTCAATCTCCGGCATGAAGCCCACGGCTACAATGCCATACAGAAGGCCATGTACCTTGGGGTTCTTCTTCTCGGCGTGTTGATGGTTGCATCTGGATTGGTCCTCTGGAAGCCCATCCAGTTTGGCTTGTTAACGGCGCTCCTTGGCGGCTTCGACTCCGCCCGTATCGTGCATTTCACTGGTATGGCGGCTCTGTTGGGATTTCTCTTTATCCACGTCGCCATGGTTGCCCTTGTTCCGAAAACACTGCTGTCCATGACTGTTGGTGCGAGACTTTTGAATGGAAGAAAGGAAAAGTGTGATGGCGGAGCAGCCTGAGCCGAAAAAAGTGGCACCCACCACTCTAGTGGGGCGCAAACAACAAAAGAGCGGAGTTGTGCTCGGTGACCATCGTGCTCAATTGGAAAATATCAGCCGACGCCTGTTCTTTCGCCAGGGCCTCTCCTTGGGCGCGCTGACGGTGCTGACGGGCTGCACTCTCCAGGACGACACAGCTGTCGACAAGGTACTTTGGGCGATGTCCCGCTGGAACGACCGGGTGCAGGCGCTCCTGTTCGACCGCAGTCGGCTCGCACCGACCTACCGGCCAGAAGACATCACGGACCCGTTTCCGTTCAATGCTTTCTATCCCGAGGACAGCGCGCCGGAGATGGACCTCCTGGAATACAGGTTGGAAGTCTCCGGACTCGTCGACAAAAAAGCACCGTGGAGCCTTGATGATCTTCGCCGTTTGCCGCAGGTCTCCCAGATCACGCAGCATATCTGTATCGAGGGCTGGAGCGCGATCGGTGAGTGGAGCGGCGTTCCCCTGAGCGCCTTCCTCCGGCGTGTTGGTGCGGACATGACAGCCAAATATGTCGGCTTTAAATGCGCGGATCGCTACTATTCCAGCATCGACATGCCGACAGCGCTGCATCCGCAAACCATCCTGGCGCTCGACTTCGGCAAGAACCCGTTGCCGCTGAAATATGGCTCACCCCTGAAGCTCAGGGTGCCGACCAAACTCGGATTCAAGAACCCCAAGCATATCGTTGAGGTGTTCGTTACCAATGACTATCCGGGCGGCTACTGGGAAGACCAGGGCTACAACTGGTTCAGCGGGCTTTGAAGAGCTGCCGCCCACCCGGGCGGCTCTAAACTTCCACAATCGACTGATAGGCTGTTGACTCGCGGTGCGATCCAGGATGTTCGATCGTATCATGCGATGTTCGCCTGCACGGCCGCCGGTTCCTGCATTAGCATCATGCCGCGCACTGTGCTCAACCTGATGCGCCATACTGCTTCCGTTGCCGAAAAGCCGTTGATAACAGTCGATACCCGTCTCGCTTGCCGGCCTGGCTTTGTGACACCGGCCTTCGTTGAGTTCCGCGATACGCTCACCCAGTTCTCGGGCATCAAGGAAGAGGCAAATGCGGCAGTCTGAGACAAACACGACCGTTGCCGCGGCCATTGTGCTGGCTATCGGCATGGGTTTGAGCCTTTTCCTCTCTTAAGCCTGCTGCAGGTATCGAACCGGCTCCGGCCTTTCCGGCTGAGGCTGTTCATGCGTCTCAGACGCCACCGTCATGAAAGCCTGAAGTGCCGCAGAAAGATATTCATCGCTCCGCGTCACGAAAACAGTCGGCGCCGATCGCAGATTGTCAGGAAGCTTGTGTATCATGACCCGTCCGTCGGCTGCCGCATCCTGAACAACCCCCCGAGGTAGCATGGCCACTCCTACCCCGGCGGCTACGCAGCCGATGATCCCGTCCATCGTTCCGAGTTCCATCCAGCGGACATTGGTTACCCCAGATGCCGCCAGGAACGTGTCCATGCGCCGGCGATAGGAACAGCCCGATCGAAAGGCGAGGACTTTGAGGGCCGGCGATGCAGCCAATGCCTTCAAATCCGCAAGCTCGCGAACCCGCGGCGAGGAGATGACAACGAGCTCCTCTTCGATGATCGACAGGCTCTGCAGTTCGGGATGAGCGATGGGGCCGGAGACGAACGCGCCATCCAGTTTGCGAGCGACGACATCGCTGACCAGCTGTTCCGTCGGTGAAGCCTCCACCAGGACGTCGACCTCTGGATATTCTTCAGCATAGCGGATCAGGATTGGCGGAAGGCGTAGCGCTGCAGTGGTCTCCATCGAGCCGATCCTGAGTAAACCGCTCGGCGTACCGTGGTCCGTGACGACACGCTTGGCTTCGTCCAGAAGCTCTCCGACGCGCTCGGCATAGGGAACAAGCTGAATGCCGGTGGCTGTCAATGTAACCCCTCGCCTGGAGCGATGGAAAAGCGGCGCACCGATTTCTTCTTCAAGCGATTTTATTCGTGCGGTGACGTTGGATTGGACGGTGTGCAGCACACCGGCCGCCCCTCCAATACTGTTTGCTCTCACCACCGCCTGGAAAAACTTGAGATCGACGCTGTTCATCAGCCATCTCCTTTTCTGATGGAAAACATCAGATCTAATCGTTTGTCATTCGTCAAGCGTCACAATAGCGTCAAAGAAAAATAACGGGACATTCTACAAACTGGGAGAAGTGCGATGACGATACGGACGCGTCTGACAGAGTTTTTCAATATTGAGCACCCGATTATCCTGGCACCGATGACCCCGGCAGCGGGTGGCGCGCTTGCGTCCGCCGTCGCCGATGCCGGCGGTTTGGGTCTTTTGGGCGGCGGATATGCTGATCGTCCATGGTACAAGACGGAATCATCACTAATCACCAACGAACACGTCGGCTGCGGGTTCATCACCTGGGCAGTTGAGTCCGACCTTGATCTGTTTGATCGTGCGCTCGCAGAGCGTCCTTCCGCGATGATGCTGTCCTTTTCCGATCCGGCGAAGCTCGCGGCACGGGTCAAGCAGGCAGGTGTCCCACTGATCTGCATGATCCACACGCTCGAACATGCCCGACGTGCAATAGACGTTGGCGCCGACGTTCTTGTCGTTCAAGGGACCGAGGCCGGCGGCCACGGTCTGGTCGCGCGTTCGACCATGCCCTTCGTTCCCTCGGTCGTGGATCTTGTGGCCAAGATTGCGCCTTCCGTCATTGTCGTGGCCGCTGGCGGCATTGCCGACGGCAGGGGCCTTGCCGCTTCGCTGATGCTCGGAGCAGACGGGGTCCTGATGGGAACGAGGTTCTGGGCAACGCGCGAGTCGCTCATCCATCAGGCCGCCAAAGACAAGGTTGTCGCCGCTTCTGGCGACGAGACAATCCGGACATCGGTCTACGATATCGTCCGTCAGAAGGCTTGGCCCGCTGGCTATACCGGAAGGCTGCTTAGGAACGGCTTCATCGACAAATGGCATGGTCGAGAAGAAGAGTTGCGTACGCTGCACAGCGAAGAATTGTCGAAGGTCGAGGTCGCTTGGGCCTCTGGTGACTATGACACGGCCAACGTGACAGTCGGCGAGGCGGTGGGCCTCATCAACGACCTTCCATCGGCAAAGGACATTGTTCGCCGAACGGTGCGCGAGGCAAGCGAAAGACTTAGCCTCTACGCATTCGATCAGCGCATCGCGAGCTAAATTGCCGCGGCCCAAATGAAAGGGCCGACCACTTCCAAAAACATAAAAAGGGGACTGCAGCATGCAACAGCTACAGCAAAGGGACGATTCCGTCCGCAAACCAGGCATCTGGACCGTCGTTCTCGCATCAAGCGCCGGCACGGTCATCGAATGGTACGACTTCTATCTTTACGGAAGCCTGGCGATCTTTTTCTCGACACTCTTCTACCCAGCCAATGGGCCGACTGCAGCCGTTCTGATCAGCGTCGCAACCTTTGCCACGGGATTTGTCGTGCGCCCGTTGGGAGCCCTGCTGTTCGGCAGCATCGGCGATCGCTTCGGACGCAAGAGCACCTTCTTGATGACGCTCATTCTGATGGGAATTGCGACCGCGCTCGTCGGCATCTTGCCGACCTTTGAGACCGCGGGATATTTCGCGCCGATCGCGCTCGTGGTGCTCCGGCTGATCCAGGGATTGGCGATCGGCGGTGAATACGGTGGGGCTGCCGTTTACGTTGCGGAACACGCACCGGCTAACCGGCGCGGGTTTTTCACGAGCTTTATCCAGACAACGGCAACCGTGGGCTTTTTCCTGGCGATTGTCGTCGTTCTTACGTGCCGGCTGTCGCTCGGCGAAGAACTCTTCAAGCAATGGGGCTGGAGAATCCCGTTCCTGCTGTCATCGGTTTTGATCGTCCTGTCGCTCTATCTGCGCCTTAAGCTGAGCGAATCCCCGGTGTTCGAGGAGCTTCGCAAAGGCGGGAAGACTGCAAAGAGCCCGATCCGTGAGAGTTTCGCCACCGGTCATGGTGTGCGTTACGCAGCCTTCGCACTGTTCGGGGCGACCGCGGGCCTCGGATGTGTGTGGTATACCGGGCAGTTCTACGCCCTCTATTTCCTGCAGAGCGTGCTGAAGTTGGACTTCCTGACGGCGAACCTTTGCCTTGCGGCTGCTTTGGTGATCGGAACGCCGCTCATCGTCTTCTTCGGCGCCCTGTCCGACCGGATCGGCCGCCGCAAGTTGATTGTCACCGGCTTCATTCTGGCAGCCGTATTCTATGTTCCGATCTATCAGGGTATCGCCGCCGCCGTCGCTGCGCAGAATTTCGTTCTGGTCACGGCCCTCATCGTCGCCCAACTCGTTTTCGTCGGGCTGGTCTACGGGCCGATGGCGGCTTTCCTCGTCGAGCTCTTCCCGGCGAAATTGCGCTACACCTCGCTCTCGCTTCCCTATCACATCGGCACAGGCGTGTTTGGCGGGTTCGTTCCCCTCATCAGCCTGTCGCTCGTTGCCTATACGGGCAACATCTATGCGGGCCTGGCTTATCCCATCGCGATCGCGATCATGAGCGCGGTCGTGAACCTGCTCTGCTTCCCCCGTGCCCTGTCTGTCGATATCCAACCCGCCACAGCCGCCCTCCCGGCGGAAGCAAACTAAGTGCAGGCGGGGAACGGCGCGGGCCGTTCTCCGCTCTCCTTTCCCCCGAGGACGACCCATGCCGCTGATAAAAATCAATCTTCTGAAGGGCCGATCGCCAAACGATCATGAGAGGATACTCAACTGCATCCATGAGGCGGTCGTCAGGGCTTTCAATGTGCCGACGGCAGATCGTTATCAGATTCTGTATGAGCACGAGCCAACCCATGTCCGTGCAGAGGACACTGGCCTCGGAATTTCTCGCAGTGACAGGCTGATCATTATCGAGGTGATCTCGCGGGCACGGTCCGCCGGAGATAAGGAGGCCTTCTATCGTTTCGTTACCACGGGGCTTTCAGATGCGTGTGCGATCGACCCTGCAGATGTCGTAGTCAGCATCGTGGAGAATGGCGACGCGGATTGGTCCTTCGGCCTTGGTCGAGCTCAATTCATAACCGGCGAACTTCACTGAATCAGGCATCCGCGGCGGTGAAAGGACATCAACGCCCAATGCCAATCCGATACGGCCGCGCCACTTTGACCGGCCGACCGCAAATTCAAACAAGAAAGAGAGCAGCTATGAAACAGCTATACCGAACCGTTGCCGCGTCACTGGGAGTGCTGATGACAAGCTTTTTAGTTTCCGCGCAAGCCGAGGAGACCATCGTCAAACTTAAAGTCGAAGGCCAGACAATCGTAGCGACGATGGTTACGCCGGATGATGTTGCCAAACCCCCTGTCGTCCTGATGCTTCACGGCTTCACTGGCAGCCGCAACGAATGGAGTTCGGACGCAGTGAAGGAAGGCCTGTTCGGGCATGCTGCGCCGGTGCTCGCAAAGAACGGCATCGCTTCGCTTCGGATCGATTTTCGCGGCAGCGGGGAGAGCGACGGCAAATTCGAAGATATGACGGTCGAAACCGAGATAACGGACGCGCAAGCGGCGCTCGACTTCCTATCGACGAATGACGGCGTCGATGGCAAGCGGATTTCGGTGATGGGAATGAGCCTGGGCGGCGCTGTCACGACCGCCGTCGCCGGCCGGACAAAAACACCTTTAAAATCTGTGGTGCTCTGGAACCCCGGTATCAATCTTCCCGCGGCATTCATTTCGATCTTCGGCGAGAAGCAAATGGCTGAAGCTGTGAAAGCTGGCGATAACGTCTATCCGGCCAAGCGCCTCGGCGATGGCAAGGAAATTCCCTTGAAAGGCCGCTTCTTCGAGAGCCTGTACGCAGTGCAGCCTGCCGGCGAAATTTCGCGCTACAAGGGGCCGCTGTTCCTGGCGGTCGGCACGCGCGATAGCATCGTCTTTCCCCAACCCGTTCTCGCCAAGTCGCTGCTGTCCTATCACGACGGTCCGGAGGAACTGTGGGCTGAACCCGTTGATCACGGTTTCGGCGTCGAACAGAACGCCGAGACCGTGGACAAGCTGATCTCAGCGACGGTCGCGTTCCTAAAGTCCGACGGCGAATGATCGTGAGGGGCGAATGGCGCCCATCGGGGTGATAAATTGGCGGACGTGGCGGCGTCTTCGGCCGTAGCGGCACACGAAGACGCCGCGCATGCGAAATATCTCCTCCTACCCGACTATGACGTGCGGCACGAAACGCGAGAGATTGGCGGTTATGCGCGAGCGGTCCTCGCGGACGGCAAGGCCGCAAGCGCGATCACCGACGATCCAGCTGCCGAGCACGGCGAAGCCGCCATCGCTTTCGAAAAGCGGGGCATAAGCCTGGACGATAAAGCCTTCGTCACCATAACCGCCGGGGGCGGAAATCATTTCCCGGCCATCTCTGAATATCGTGACGTTCTCGCCTTCTCGCGACAGCAGCGGTTTGCGCACATAGTCCGTCAAGGTCGAGGCCGCCGGGTCGTCGGTGAAATAGCTGGGCAGCAGATTGGGATGATTGGGATGGCGCTGCCAGAGCAGAGGCAAAAGCCCTTTGTTGGAGAGTACGGCCTTCCAGGCGGGCTCGACGAAAACATCGCCCGAGCGCACGAGGTCGCGGGCGAACAGCTCGCGCAGCATGAATTCCCACGGATACAACTTGAAGCAGCGGTCGATCACCCGATCCTTGAGGTCGGTGTAACGGCCCTGCGCATCAATGCCGATCTCGCGTATGTCCAGGAGCTCGACGCGATGGCCGGCCTGCACTGCACAGTCCATCAGATAGACCGTGGTACCGCGATCCTCCTCATTGTCGGTCATCGCCGCGAAGTGGAAGATCGGCTCTTTGGAAAACTGCCCGAACGCCTCGACGAGGCTTTCCTGCAAGGAATTATACTGGTCCGCGTCCTTGGGCAGGACCCCCAAAGCTATCTGGTCGGTCAGCCAGTTGAACTGGAAATAGGCTGTCTCGAACACCGAAGTGGGGGTATCGGCGTTGTATTCGAGCAACTTGGCCGGGCCAGTGCCGTCGTAAGCAAGATCGAATCGGCCGTAGAGGTGCCGGTCGCGGCGCTGCCAGGAGCGCTGCACCACATCGCGCAGGTCCTGCGGAATGGCTAGCCTGTCGAGCGTCTCTTCGCTTCCGACGATATCGCCGACCATATCCATGCACATGTCGTGCAGTTCCTGGCTCGGCCCTTCGATCTGCATCTCGATCTCATCGAGCGTGAACGTATAGGCGGCATCGTCGAGCCAATAGGGCTCGCCATACATGACGTGAAACCCGAAGCCGACGGCGCGCGCCTTGTCAAGCCAATCAGGACGCGCCGGAAGGGTGATGCGTTTCATATCAGCCGCCGAAACTGAAGGACGAACGGCCCCCGAAGCCTTGACGGGCGACGGTGCGAGTGTTGACGTTGACGGGCTTGACAGTCTGACGCGAGGGCGCGATCGCGGTGTCGTTGCCGCCCGAGCGAACAGTCGTTGTCACCGTTTGCCCCGAGCGATTGCGATAAATCGGTGTCGAGCCGTAGGAGCCACTCTCCTCCTGGCGCCGGCGATAATTGTAATAGTCGCCGATGTTGTTCAGTGCGGAAGACAGCACGTAGCCCGTCAGGAACGGCACGAAAAAGCTGCCGCCTCCGCCGGTATTGTTGGGGACGGCACTGGCCGACTGTTCCGTGCACTGGCCGGTGCCGTATTCGGCTTCGCAGGCGGCCATGCCGTTAAAACGCGGCGCGGCGGCGAGATGGGCGCGCATCGCATCCTGATAGCCGGCCTGGCAGACCTGCCGGTCCATGCCGGAAGTCACGCATTGGTCGACCGAGGTGAACATCGTCTCCGAAGGAGTCTGATCGCCGCAACCCGACAGCGCCAGGGTCGAGGCGGCGATGGTACCGAGGGCCAGGAAAGGTCGCTTGTGCCCGCTCTTACGTCTGCGCATCATTCCCTCCCCTCAATAGGTCATGCAGGCGGCGTTGAGAATACCGATGACCAGCGCGATGCCGCCGCCCCATATGCCCGCGGCGATATCGCCGGCAGTGATCTTTTCATGCAGATCCGTCATGGTGAAATTCGCAATATAGTAAGCCAGGATCTGCGCCAGAATGCCGACCACCGCCCATATGATGTAGTCGACGATGCTGACCGAATTGGCTGCGGCCGAAGCCAGAGGCAGGCTGAAACCAACAAGCGCGCCCAAGAATGCCGTGACGGCGGCAAGATTGCCTGCGCGAATAAGTTGGACTTCCTTCTGCGGCGTCAGGAATGTGTAGATCACCGCGAAAACGCCGTAAGCGGCAAGACCGACGGCGAAATAGCCGAGGAAGGCAGGCAGACCCGCCACATAATCGAGCATTGAAAACGTCCTCCGTTGAAATTGATAGGATCCCCTCAGACGCGGCGAACATCGGCCGGAGCGAGTCCGTAGCCGATCAGAAATTCCACCGAACTGCCCGCCTGGCTCTGTCCGAGATCGAGGTCGCGCTCGACATTGATCAAAAGCATTTCGCGCGTCGAGCCAAGCGGGCGATAATAAAGCATGCAGGTCTGGTGAATGGAGCGCTGCGCCTCACCGTCGTCGACCTTCTCGACAAACTCCGCCAATGGGGTGCGTTCCGGGCCTTCGCCCCAGAAGCGGCTATAGAGGATGCCGTCGGCATCGTAGGTTGGCTGGCCGATCAGGCCGTCCTGCCCGGTCCAGCGGTTCCATTCGCCCTGCCCGGCAGGCACGACGCTGTCCCAGGGCTGATAAAAGCTGATGTCGTCGACATCACCCGTCTGGCCCGACGTCGACATCACCTGAATCATCCGATGGTCTTCATCGTAGTAGCGCGACAGAACCGTCGCAGCATCGAGCGAAACCTCACCGTAGGCGGCAATGATGAACGGGCCACTCCGTGGCAGCGGCATCGCCGGCTGGCCGGCCAAAGCCTCGGCTTCGAGGGAGAGGAAATCGATCTCCAACGCCCCGCCGATGGCGGCGCTCAACGGGCCAAGTTCTTTGGGTAAGGGCCTTTCGTTCTTGTCTCTGCCGAACCACCCGATCATGATACCTCTCCCATTCGAGCCCAAGCGATGGCAGCGGGATCTAGCCGCATTCCGCTGATGTAGTAAAGGGTCTCGCCGCCCCGAAGCGGCGTCTCGTCTCGGCAATTGAGGTCGGTCACGCCCTGGCTCAGCATGCCCACCAGCGTCACATTGTGCTGACGTTTGAGGCTTAAAAACACGTCTCCATAGAGTAGCGGTGTTTGCAAGTGCGGTACCGGCAGGGAAAAGGCCGTGTCGGTGGAGGCGGCCGACAGCAGCCGTGCGGCGATTTCCGAAGAGCCCGGGTCACGGGCGGAACGCGACAGCAGTTCTTCGGCGAGCGAGCCCACCGCCTCGACGCGCGGCCGGCGTTGTTTGACCATCTGTGCCGTGCGGTCGTCGGCGAAATAGGCGACGATATGAGTATTGGGCGCATGGTCTTCGGCAATCAGCACGGCGGCCAGCGTCTCGTCGTCATTTGCGCCGCGCGCGATGATCGCGCGCGCCTGGGCCACTCCGGCCCGCACCAGAGCGTCGGCATCGGCAAGCCGCTCGGTTCTGATATAGTCGGCGTAATTGCTGGCGGGATTTTCCGGCAGGTCCTTGGCAACCAGAACACTCATCGGCTCGTTGGCCTGTCGTTCGGCATGCAGCAGCCGCAGCGTCTGGTATGTCTGCCCCTCTTGCCAGCCCAAGACGATGATATGGCCGGCGCGTTCGCTGTAATCACCCAATCCACGCATGCGGTTCCTCCAGATCGTACCGATCGTTGTCAACAACTTGCCAAGAACAGCGGTGAAGATGGCAATGCCGCCGGGAAGAACGAACAGGACGGCAATTAATCGGCCGAGCCCCGATTTTGGAGAAAGATCGCCATAGCCGACAGTCGTTGCCGTCACCATATAGTAATAAAGAAAGTCTACCGGATTGCCGACGAGATCGCTTTCGCCGGCCAGCATGAAGAGCAGGTAAGAAGCGACCAGGTGGATCACGAGGATAACAAAAAGGGCTGACCAAGCCAATTCGCTGAGCGAGAGATATACACGCCGCATCAATGAAGCGATAAATGGCAAGCGATTCGCCCCCGTTCCCAACGCGTACCCTAGCGAAATTTATTTAGCGCACCAGATCTTTAAGTTGCAAACCGATTACCCAAATATTTTGGCGTTCCAACCGATGGAGGACTTTTTGGAGACCTGGAACCTCACCACTTTAACGCGCCTGTTCGCCGCCGATCCCGACGCACTGGGCGATGTGGATGTAGCCGTACCCGAACAGGGCGACGTCATATGCGTGACTCTTAAGGAAAAAGGCGATCTCGACGTCTTCGTCGCGGTAAGCGGGGAGCGTGACATCCTTGTCAGCGCTGTTCTGGCGCCGTGCAAGGACGTGTCCAATCGAGAAGCCTTCGAACGTATGGTGCTGAAGACCCATAAGTTCGTGCCGCTCTCCAGCTTCGGCATTACCACGATCGACGGTGAGGAATGGTATGAGTTGTTCGGCTCCCTGTCAGCACGCTCGCCGGCCGAGACGGTGGTCGAGGAAGTCGCGATTCTGGCTGCCAATGCCGTCGATGCGGCACATATGATTGAAGAATGGAAAAGCGGGGAGATTGCAGCGTGAGCACCTGGGGAAAGATCTTCACCGCCATTCGCGGCGGCATTAACGAGGCAGCCGAAGCGGCCGCCGACAGCCAGTCCATGCGCATTCTTGACCAAGAAATCCGCGACGCCGAACAGTCGCTGCGCAGTGCGCGATCCGATCTGGCCGGCATCATGGCGTCCAACAAGAGCGTCATGCGCCGACTTGACGAAAACCGCGCCAAGGAGACCAAGGATACCGACAGCGCTCGCGCTGCCATCTCCGCGGGCCGCACGGATCTCGCTCAAGGTCTCGCTCAGCGCATTGCGAGTATCCGTGCCGAAGTGCAGCGCGACCAGGAAGAACTCGACCGGCTGCTGCCTCGCCAGCAGCAGATGCTGCGCACGATCCAGGAGACCGAAGCGCGCATTGCTCAGATGAAGCGCGAGGTGGGGAATGTCAAAGCCAATGAGTCGCTGCTGCGCGCTCAATCGGCGATCGCCCATAGCCAGTCGGGCATCAATACCCGCCTCGGCAGCGCCGTCGAAAGTCTTGAACGCATCAAGAAACGCCAGGAAATCACTGCCGGCCGCATCGAAGCCGGTGCTGAACTGGCCGCGCTGGAAAACGGCAGCGACCTCGATCGTCAGCTGCGCGAGGCCGGCATTGGCAGTTCCAGTCACTCGGCCGACGACATTCTTGCACAACTGATGGCACCGAAACATTCGGTCGAGCCCATCTTGCTGCCGGCGCCGACCGGCAAAAAAGACTGACAATTCTGGGAGCGGCAGCCCTGCCTGCCATTCCCGCGCGCTTACCGAATTGAAGCGCCGTGACCCAGCCTCTTAAAGCAGTGAGGATCGGGGATCGCGGCAATTTAATCCGCTGCAAGCTGCCCTTGGCAGGCGGTGCCATCGCCGCCTGCCCGCTCGTTTGGCGCCGGCAGCGAGAAGGCGCGGTTCCGTGGCCGATACGCCGGATACGTCCGTCAGATCTTGAAATTTGTCGCGACACATGACATATAGAAAGCGACAGATGACGCAGGAGAGAAATCATGGTCGTCGCAGCAAAAGCACTTTCTTCAGCCGCAGGCGGTGGTGAACTGCAAAAAATAGAGGCATTGCTCGGCGGCTCGCGCATTCTGTCGCGCAGCCTGACCAATGCGCTCGATGCCCATGAGCTGCTCCTGCACGGCCTGCCTGCAACAGCACTGGATCATCTTGTCGGTACTCTCGTCGTCCTCGGCAAGAACGAGTCTCTCGAAAAGGCGGTGGGCATGAGCTTGCGCACCTGGCAGCGGCGGAAGGATACGCCTTCCAAGCCGCTCAGCCAGGAACAGAGCGGCCGCGCGTGGAAATTCGCCGAGATCCTCGCAAAGGCAACGGATATCTTCGGATCGCAGGCAGAAGCCGAACAATGGCTGGAGCGTCCGGCGGTCGGACTTGAGCAACGCCGTCCGATCGATCTTCTCGGGACGCCCGCCGGCGTCGAGCTTGTCGAGGATCATCTCGACCGCCTGGAATACGGCGTCTATGCATGATGCTTTTGCCGATCGCGCTCGGCGGGACCGAGCTGGTCGCGTGGCGGCTCGATCAAGCCGCCCATGCGCCGACTTGGGATAGCGGAGAAGGCGCCTATCGGGTTGGCGGCCGCTGGAACAGCAAGGGGGTTCGCGCGGTCTACTGCTCGCTCGATCCCGCGACTGCGATCCTTGAAGTCGCGGTCCACAAGGGGTTCCGGGCGCTCGACACCGTGGCTCACAGGATGACGGCAGCTGTCATTGCCGATGCTGGCGATATCCATGTTGTCGATCCTGGAAACGTACCCAATCCCAACTGGTTGCGCCCAGGCATTCCCAGCGCCGGACAGCAAGCCTTCGGAGACGATTTGCTTCGACAGTATCGTTTCGTGGCGATCCCGAGCGCGGTCTCGCGGCATAGCTGGAACCTGATTTTTCTGGCAGGCGGCGCAACCAGCGCCTATGCGGTGAAATTCCAGGAGGCCTTTGCCCTCGATACACGGCTGCATCCACCCACGTCATGAACGTCTTGGAGCCACGGGGAAATTTAGAGGTTTACCGAATCTCAATGTCAAATATTGGCATCAAGACCAGGATGCAGAACAATCTCAGAAATTTGATAAGGAGGGTGCTACATGACCAGCAGCCTGCATGTGAGCTTGCCCGATGAAATGCGCGCCTTCGTCGATATGCGCGCCAACGGCAAGAGCCAGTACACGACGCCGAGCGAATATGTACGCGCCCTTATTCGCGAAGATATGGCACGCGAAAAAGACCGCCGCTATGCCATCCGCTCGCTGCTGCGGGCGGAAGAGGAATTCCGGCGCGGAGAGATGCTGTCCCTTTCTGCTCTGGATGCCATCGACATGGAACTGGATGAAGAACTGCGCTAGTGGATCCTCGCGTTCTCATCCTGCCGACCGCCCTTGATAACTACCGTCTGGCAGTCCGCGAAACGGCGCGAAAATGGTCCACCGAACAGGCGAAAGCATATGGCCGCTTACTGCAGGCGGGATTTGAACGCATCGCCAAAGCCTATGCCCGCGTAAGGATAAAAAGGGACGATCGCGCCGGGAATTCGCTCTTCCGGCTCCACAAGATAGAACCCCATTACGCCGTGTACATCGTCGTTGACGACTCAACCTTCGTCATCGCCACGGTTTTGCATGAGCGGATGGATGTTCCCGCACAGCTGAGGACAGTCGAACGATTGACCGACAAGGAGTATGAAGCGTTGATGGGACATCCCGGCCGACGTCCTGAGGACGGTCGGCCCCGATCACCGCGGCGCGGCAGCAGATCGAGCAGCAAGCCGCGTTGGATAGGCGAGAGGCGCCCCGCTTACCGAGACCGAGCGGATAATCGACGCGCAAACGCAGCACGCCATAAAATGCTCGATCCGCCAAGTCGGCTATTCTCACTGCCTCCTAAAGCGTGTCGCGATCTTTCAGATTCGCTTGTCGCGCTTTAGCTCTTTGTTTTTACGCATGTCGTTGTCGCAAAACCGCTGCGCACTTTTGCGCGACATGCTTTAGTTGACACCGAGAAATTGCTTCAACTCCGCAGTCTGCGGATTGGCAAAAACATCCTCCGGCGGGCCTGCTTCGTGGACTCTGCCCTGGTGCATGAAGACGACGCGGTTGCAGACGTCGCGGGCGAAATTCATCTCGTGCGTCACCATCAGGAGGGTCATTCCCTCGGCGGCGAGTTCGCGCACGACGGCCAGAACTTCGGCGACCAGTTCCGGATCGAGCGCGGAGGTGATTTCGTCGCAGAGAAGTGCTGTAGGCTGCATGGCGAGCGCGCGGGCGATGGCGACACGCTGCTGCTGGCCGCCCGACAGCTCGTCCGGATAGGCGTCGAACCTGTGGCCCAGCCCTACCCGCTCCAGCATCTTGCGGGCGGTCGCCTCGGCTTCGGCTTTCGGCGTCTTCTTGACCACGGTCTGCGACAGCATGACGTTGCCGCCGACGGTCAGGTGCGGGAAGAGGTTGAACTGCTGAAAGATCATGCCGACCTTGAGGCGCAGTGCCTTCAGATGCACTTCATCATCGAGGAGCTGCGCACCGGCCACGGAGATGGAACCGTCGGTGATGGTCTCCAGGCCGTTGATGCAGCGAAGCAAGGTCGACTTGCCCGAACCGCTCTTGCCGATAATGGCGATGACTTCGCCAGCCTCCACATCGAGATTGATGCCTTTCAGCACCTCGGTGGTGCCAAAGCTCTTGCGGACTTCAGTGATTTCGATGAGCGACATTGAGCTTCCTTTCCAGGATCTGGCTGCTTTTCGACAAAGGCCAGCAAAGGGCGAAGTAGATAAGGGCGACGAGCCCATAGACGGTGAAGGGCTGGAAGGTGGCATTGGTGACGACGGTGCCGGCTTTCGACAACTCGACGAAACCGATGATCGAGGTCAGCGCCGTTCCCTTGACGATTTGAACCGAGAAACCGACCGTCGGCGGGATGGCGACCCTCAGCGCCTGGGGCAAGATGACATAACGCATCTGCTGCAGCCGACCCATGCCGAGGCTGGCGGAGGCCTCCCATTGACCCCTCACGACCGCTTCGACGCAGCCTCGCCAGATTTCGGCGAGAAAGGCGGCGCTCCACAGGGTGAGCGCCAATCCCGCGGCAAGCCAGGCCGGCACGTCGATCCCGAAGAGGCCGAGACCGAAAAAGGCGATGAAGAGCTGCATCAGCAGCGGTGTGCCCTGGAAGAGCTCGATATAATATTTCGCGAATGCCCTGAACGCCTTGCGCTTGCTGATGCGCAGGAACAGCAGCCCCAGTCCGACCGCGCCGCCGCCGATGAACGAGACGAGCGAAAGCAGGATCGTCCAGCGGGTGGCGAGCAGCAGGTTGCGCAGGATGTCCCAGAGTGTGAACTCGATCATCGTGCTGCTCTCCTCGGGAAAATGAAGCCGCCGACCACCGCCAGCAGCTGCCGGAGCAGGATCGCCAGCACAAGATAGATGGCTGTCGAGACGATGTAGGCCTCGAAGGCGCGGAAGGTTCGCGATAGTATGAAGTTCGCGGCGAAGGTCAGATCCTCGGCGGCGATCTGCGAGACGACCGATGAGCCGAGCATGACAATGACGACCTGCGACGACAGGGCCGGCCAGATGCGCTGCAGGGACGGCACGAGAACGACATGCCGAAAGGTTTCGAAGCGCGTCATGGCGAGGCTCTCACCTGCCTCGAACTGGCCCTTCGGCGTTGCCTGAATGCCCGCGCGGATAATTTCGCAGCTATAGGCGCCGAGGTTGACGACCATCGCGAGATTGGCAGCCGTCAGTTCGGGAAGCTGGAGGCCGAGCGACGGCAGACCGAAGAAGATGAAAAAGAGCTGGATCAGGAACGGCGTGTTGCGGATCAGCTCGACATAGGTCGCAACGACAGGCTTCAGCCAGGCCGGGCCGAGTGCCCGCACCCAGGCACAGAAGATGCCGAGCGAAATGCCGAGCACGCCGCCGATCGCGATAAGCTCCAGCGTGACCAATATGCCCTTGATGATCTCAGGATAATATTCAAGCAGCCAGCCGAATTCGAAATGGTAGCTCAAGGAACTGTCCCCTCTTGCGGTAACGGAGCGTCACGTCATCCCGCGCGGGCGCGGGATGACGTCCGTAAGACCGGGTCCTTAGAGATCCGAGGGGAGATCGGCGCCGAGCCACTTCTGCGATATGGCGTTCAGCGCGCCATCGGTTTTGGCCGCGGCGATAATGCCGTTCACCTTCTCCAGAAGAGCCGCCTGTTCTTTGTTAAGGCCGATATAGCAGGGCGAGTTCTTGATGAGGAACTTCATCTCAGGGCGCTTGGGAGGATTTTTGGCCAGGATCGCCGCGGCTACGACGTTGCCGGTGGCGATGGTATCGACCTGGCCGGAGAGGAATGCCGAGATGGTGCCGTTGTTGTCCTCGTAGCGCTTGATCGTCGCGTCGGCCGGCGCGATCTTGGTCAGTTCGAGGTCTTCGACGGCGCCGCGCGTAACGCCGATGCTCTTGCCGGCGAGATCTTCCACCTTGGCGATCGAAAGATCGGCAGGCGCGAACACGCCGTTGAAGAAGGGGGCGTAAGCCGTGGTGAAATCGATCACCTTCTCGCGCTCCGCATTCTTGCCGAGGCTTGATATGACCAGATCGACTTTGTTCGTCTGCAGGTAGGGGACGCGGTTGGCGCTGGTGACCGGCACGAGCTCGGTCTTGACGCCCAGTTTTTCGGCAATGAGATTGGCAACATCGATATCGTAGCCCATCGGCGCCATATCGGTACCGACGCTGCCGAAGGGCGGGAAATCCTGCGGGACGGCGACCCGCAGCGTACCGCGCGCCGTGATGTCGGCGAGAGCATCGGCGTAAGACGCGGAGCCGAAGCCGAAGGTTGCAGCCAGGGTCGCCATTGCGAAGAAGACTCGTCTTGTCAGCATGTTTTAATTGCTCCTTTGAAGTTGTGGTTTTTGGGTCTGACAGTTGGGCCGGAGGACACGGCCTTGGGAGGGAGTGACAGCGAACTGCGCAGTTCCGAGAGCGGATCCGGGCGGGTGGTGAGGTCGAGGCCCATTTCCACTTCGTCCAGATGTTCGATGGAGAGCTCGGCGGCTCTGACGAAATCGCCCGCTTGCATGGCCTCGAAGATGCGGCAATGCCCGTCATGAGACTGTGCGGCGTGAAATTCAGACTGATAGAGCATCGAAATGAGGATCGTCCGCGCGGTGAGATCGCGGAGGATATCGACGATGATGGCATTGCCGCTCAATTCGGCGATGCGGATGTGGAAATCACCCATCAAATAGGTCAGGCGCTGGCGTTCGCCCGCAGCCATTGCGCTTTTTTCCTCGTTCAAATGCGCGCCGAGCGCTTCGCGTCCCTCGTCGGTCAGCACACGCATGCTGCGCAGCAACCCGGCCTCGATGACCCGCCGTGCCTCATAGACCGCAATCGCCTCTTCAGCGGACGGCTCGACGACAAACCAGCCCCGTCTCGGACTGACATGCACGATGCCGCGCGTTTCCAGACGCATCATGGCTTCACGGACGCGGGTTCGAGACACGCTGAAGAGCGCCCCCAGCTGGTTTTCGCTGAGACGCGTCCCGGGCCGGATCCTGGCTGACAGAATCCCGGAGACGATCGTCTCCTCGATGGTCTTCTGCGGGGTCTCAGATGTCTGGCTATCTTGCATACAAGACAGGAAAGCAAAGCTCGTGCCAAAATCCTGCGTTCAGGATTTCCAAGATGTCTCGGATCCCTCCCCCTGGAATTTGCACGCTGGGAATGCAGACTGAGCGTAAATTGAGCGAGTGCCTGCAATTCCTTGCAAACGCAGACCAGCGTCGAACCACTCACGTGGCGGCTTGTTCTTACTGGCCGAACGACCTTATGCGGTCGAAGCCGCCCAGGGATTGATCACTTCAACACCTGCAGCGTCGAAAGCACTTGTATCGCGCGTGGCTACGGCGAACCCTTTTGATGCCGCGATGGCGGCGATATAGCCGTCCGGAGTGGGAAATCCTCTGCCAGCGGCTCGGGCCTTGACCGCGAAATCGGCATAGCGCCGTGCCGCTGTGATGTCGAAAGCCAAAATACGGCTTTCGAAGAGTTCCATCAGACCGTCCAACGCGTCGGAGAGCCTTTCCTTGCGTTTGCCAGCCGGGAGGGCGCCGATTCCAAACATCAATTCGGCGATCGTGACGCTAGAAAGGAAGAGGGTTTCGGCTGCCTGCTCATCGAGCCAGAATTTCACGGCTTCGTCGGGCGCTGGTTTCATCGCTTCGGAAACGACGTTCGTATCGACGATAATCATTCAAAGCTCATCGGCTTTGCAGGCAATGTGTCGCGAGCTTGGTCCAGAACGGCAAAGTCCTCATTCGTCAACCCGAGGCGACGGCTCCGTTCGGCGAGCGCGCTGCCAAGACGCAGGCGTGTTTCCGGACGGACGGCAGCCTCGAGGATTTCGCGCATTTCCGCTTCGGCGCTGCGCCCGTGATGAGCCGCACGCACCTTGAGAGCACGGTGCGTCGCGTCGGAGAGGTTTCTGATTGTGACTGCGGGCATGATGGCAACCTGTGGGACATGATAGCGATGCTAGCAATATAGTGAATTTGCCATCACATTCAATGTGCGCTTGCCATGCGATCGTAAGCCAACCAGTCGTTAGGGGAGTTGCGCCACCGTAACGTGTGATTGGCATGGATTTTTGTTTTCGCCTAGTTGAAACTCGAGGTTTTGAGGAATTCCGCCAGCCGTTCGGTCTTCGGATGCACGAACATGTCCTTCGGATCGCCCTCTTCGCAGATGACGCCGTGGTTCATGAAGATGACGCGTGACGAAACGTCGTAGGCAAAGCGCATCTCGTGCGTGACGAGCAGCATGGTCATGCCGTCGGCGGCAAGCCCCTTGATGACCTGAAGCACTTCGCCCACCAGTTCCGGGTCGAGCGCGGAAGTCACTTCGTCGAACAGCATCAGCCTCGGCGACATGGCGATGGCGCGGGCGATCGCGACGCGCTGCTGCTGACCGCCGGAAAGCTGTCCGGGATAATGGTTCGAGCGGGCGGAAAGGCCGACACGATCGAGCCATTTTTCCGCGATCGCGCGGGCATCCGGCTTGGTCATTTTCTTCACCTTGACGAGGCCGAGCATGACGTTTTCAGCGGCACTCATATGCGGAAAAAGATTGAACTGCTGAAACGCCATGCCGGTCAACGCGCGTTGGCGTGCAATCTCTTTCTCGCTCTTGCGGCGCCGCGTCGCGCCTTCGGCGCGGTATCCGATCTCCTCGCCGTCGAGGCTGATCGTGCCGCCCTGGAATTCCTCGAGCATGTTGATGCAACGCAGCAAGGTGGTCTTTCCGGAGCCGGACGAGCCGATGATGGAAATGACTTCGCCTTCCTGCACGGCGCAATCGACGCCCTTGAGGACTTCGTGGATGCCGTAAGTCTTGCGCAGACCCTGGATGTCGAGAATGGTCTTGGCCATCGGGGGAACTCCTCAGGACGGCAGGGCGGTCTTGCGCTCGACATATTTGCCGAAGTGCTCGATGCCATAGTTGATGATGAAATAGAGACCGCCAGCCAGGAAGTAGAACTGGAGGCTCATGAAATTGCGGGAGATGATCTCCTGCGTGCGCAGGAGAAGCTCGGCGACGCCGATGACGGAGAGCAGCGTCGAGGCTTTCACCATCTCGGCCGCGGTATTCACCCAGGCCGGCAGGCACTGGCGCATGGCCTGCGGCCACAGCACCGAGGTGAAGGTCTGTGTAAAGGTCAGGCCGATCGCCTTGGCGGCTTCGGTCTGCCCCTTCGGGATTGCCTGAAGCGCCCCGCGCACGATTTCGCCGACATGGGAGGAGCAGAAGATGGCAAGGGCGAGCACGCCGGCCGAGAACGGCCCGAGATCGAGGCCGACGGCGGCGGAGACATAGTAGCTCGCCAGCACGAGCACGAGCACCGGCGTGCCGCGGATGATGTCCGTATAGGCGCGCACGGCCAGACGCAAAACAACGCCGCCATAGACGAGCGCCAAACCGACGAAAACGCCGAGTATGGAACCCGCGAGGATGGCCAGCAGGGAGATCGACACGGTCACGCCGATGCCGTTCATGATGACGTAGCGGGCGATCCAGAGTTGTTCGAGAAAGGTGTGGGACATCAGGTCTATCTCGGCAGGGCCAGACGGCGCTCGACGAAGCGCATCACGGCGGCGATGAGGAAACAGGTCGCGACATAGAGCGCGGATGTCACCATCCAGGTCTCTATGACGCGGAAGCTCTCGACGTTGATCTTGCGGGCGGCAAACGTCAGTTCCGGCACGGCGATGGCGGCGGCGAGCGAGGTGTCCTTGAAGAGCGAGATGATCGTCGAGGACAGCGATGGCAGCACGTTGCGCAGCATCAGCGGAGCGATGATAGAGCTGCGGATCTGCATCCCCGTCAGGCCGATGGCAAGCCCCGCTTCCGTCAGTCCTCTCGGAATAGACAGCAACCCGGCGCGGAACACCTCGGCCAAATAGGCGCCGGAATAAAGCGACAGAACCAGGACGAAGCTTTTTATCTTGTCGAGGCGCAGGCCCATTTGCGGCAGCGCGAAAAAGACGAAAAGCACCAGGACGAGAATCGGCAGGTTGCGAATGACAGTGACATAGACCCGTGCCGGCACGACTGCAAAACGGCTTTTGGACGTCAGCGCGAAGGCCACGACGAGGCCGATCGCGGCGCCGATCAGGATCGAGATCACCGCAAGGCCGAGGCTGAGCGCGAGCCCGCTCAAAAGAAAATCGAAATTGCGCCAGACGGCAGCGAAATTCAACGTGTAACCCATACGGGCCGCCCTTTCAGACCAGAGCATGATGCCGAAAAGTCTGAGCGGTTTTCGGACAACGTCATGCTCTCACTTTTTAAATGCGGAGCGGGAAACATGTCCCGCTCCGCATGGCTGTTACTTGAACTCGACCGGGAAGCCGATCTGCGGCGGCGTCAGATCTTTGCCGAACCAGGTCTTGAAGGACTTGGCGTAAAAGTCGAATTCGACGCCGGTCATGGCTTCGTGCAGGGCGGTGTTGACGAAGTTCAGCCAATCCTGATCGCCGCGCTTGACGGCGCAGGCGTAGGTCTGCGGGTTCCAGCCGTAGCCTGCATCTTTATAGCGACCCGGATTCTGCGTCATGTACCAGGCGAGCGACGACTGGTCCGTGGCAACTGCATCGGCACGTGCCGATTCCAGCGCCTGATAGATCAGGTCGACGGAATCATACTGGTCGACGGTCGCCTCAGGCAATGCCGCATGCACCATTGCCTCGGCATAGACGTTCTGGAGAACCGAGATGGTGACGGAGGAGCCTGCCGCCTTGAGGGCGGCGTAGTCGGCATATTTGCCATCCGCCTTGAGCATCAGGCCGACCCCCTCGCGATAATAAGGAATGGTGAAGGCAACCTGCTGGGCGCGCTCGCCGGTAACGGTCATGAACTGGCAGGTGATGTCGACTTTGTCGGTGGTGATGTTCGGGATGCGGGCGTCGGAGGACTGGTTCACATACTCGATCTTTTCAGGATCGCCGAAGAGCGCCTTGGCGATGATGTGGCCCATGTCGACGTCGAATCCCTGAAGCTTGTCGTCGGCGCTCTTGAAGTGCCAAGGCGCATTGGTGCTGCCCGTGCCGAGGACGAGATGGCCGCGGGCCAGCACTTCATCGAGCTTGCTGCCTTCGGCCAGCGCAGGCGTGGACAACAGAGCGGCGACAGCCAGCGACATCACGCCGGTGCGAAAGGAAATGGTCATGGCGTTCCCCTTATGGATTGTTCCTATTGTTCCAGTATACTGGACGCATGTCTGTTTTACTGGAATAATGCTATGAAGTGCCATCAGGGATGAATTGTCAATGGGTCATGCTGAAAAAACGCGCAGTGGTACGCGTGGCGATTTTTTCGGCAGTGCAGCATTGTTCTGTTGTTTAGAGGCTCAACATCATGCCCTTCCCGCTCAGCGCCCTCAGGCCATGCCGAGGGCGAAAGATGCGGTCTTCAGAGTGGCCGGCCTTATGCGTTTGCGTTTTCGGTCGCAGCGCGGATCAGTGAGGCAGCCGCCTCGCCCGCGGCTTCCATATAGGTCGGGTCGCGATGCAACAGAACGACGCCGAACGAGCCATCGAGCAGCAGGACGATCTGCCGGGCGAGTTGCGGCGCTTCCGCCTTGATTCCGGCCGCCTCGAACGTCACCCGTAGCCAGGCCTCGACCCTCTTCTTGTGTTCAATCCCGACTCTCATGGCTGGATGGCCAGGCATATTGGCGAGTTCCGCAGAAGTGCGCAGGAAGCCGCAGCCCTTCCATTTCCGATGGCGGGCCGCGCGGGCAAGATTGCGAAAGATGCCTAGCACCGTTTGAACAGAGCGAGGTTGGGCTGGTCGCGCGCCTCCAGAGGGGCGAAGTACGAACGACTTTCAGAGCCGTCGGTGCGGCAGGGTGACGATCCGCCCGCGCAAACGAAGACCTGGATCTCGGCGCATCGTTGAAACGGAACTGTTCGAGAAGCTCGAAGAGCGCGGCAGTGATGTCAGTTGCAATCTTGATGACCTTGACCAGCTTGCGATGATCGGACGGGTCGTGACGACGCGCGCCTCCGACGTGACATCGTTAGGATCGAGCCCCTTCGCCTCGAGCATGAAGGAACAGATGATCGTCGGCCAGGAATTCGCTGGCCGTGGTCGTCGCCTTCGAGATATCGGATCTTGTCCTGCTTGCAGTAGGTTGCATAGTCGTCGACGACGGACTCGACATGGCCTGCAGCGGAACGGTCGCGTCACATTGCTGTCGAAGTTGATGGCTTCGGCGACTAGCCAGTCATCATCGAGGCTGTTGAAATAGCTTCGAGTCCGAGCATCGCTTTCCAGGATTTTTCGAATGCGCTTTAGGCGGCGCCGACGCCTGCGGCAAAGATGGCAATGCAGCGGCGAAGATGGGCAAACAGTTGAGCCCGATCGGGCCAGGCCCGCGCGCGCCCTTCCGGCGGACCCATGCCGCCGAGGATCATATCCATCAGCATCCGGGCTCCGCTCGCCGTATCGTCCAGCGTCAATCTGCCTTCCGACCGGCGTTCGCTCAGCCAGTCGGCGAGATGCTGGCGGCTGGCAAGCATGCCTTCGCGCTGCAGGATATCGACAAGTTCCGGAAATTGCGCCGCTTCGCGAAAGACGAGCTGCAGGAAGCCGGTGCGATCGACATCCTTGTCCTCGTCCATATCGATCATGAAGATACGTTCGAGGCTCGCGGCGATCGAGATATCTTCAACAGGCCTGGGCAGATCGAGCATCAGGCGTCGATGCGCGCCGACCACGGCAGCAAACAACTCTTCCTTGCTCTCAAACAGCTTATAGAGCGTCTGCTTCGAAACGCCCGCCTCGGAGGCGACGATCGCGGTCGTGCTTCCGGCGTAACCGTATTTGACGAAAACGCGCCCGGCGACTTCAACGATATGCGCCCGCTTGTCCTCGTCGCTGGAAACTTTCGGCCGGCCCCGCTTGCGCGGCTCAGCCGCAGGCTCGTCGACACAATCCATGATGGTCTAGACCGCTCTGCCGAAATGCGTAGCGACGACCTGAGAACGTAGACTACGATTTCTGAGGGATAGTGTTCTCGGTTGTGGCATTAGTGATTTAGCTAATCAGTTCCGCAATGTGCATTGCGTCCCCGCCTCCCTAGCGATGGAGCGCTTATGACGACCATTTCCACTGCAACATCAGTCACTTCCTATTCCTATAGCAAGCGCCCGACATCCGCGTCCCAGGACATCTTATCCTCTAATACGGTTTCGTCGGCAAAAGCAACCAAAAGCGGGCTGCTCGACGGAGAGACGTCGAGCAGCGCCGATCCGATATGACGTTGATATCGAGAAAGATCAAAGTTCGATGCCCTTGTGTGCCCGCCTGTCCTCTTTGATAACTGATTCAAGGTCGATATCCGTGGCACTTTGCTGCAGAAGACGAGCATAGAAGGTCGTGGCTGCCTCGCGGCCGGCTTCCCGTATTTCATACGATTCCAGAGCCCGCTCAACGATGTCAGCTGTTGAGCGATTTTCGCGCCGGGCAAGCCGATGCGCAAGATCGCGTGCCTTCGCACTGCGCGCGGAAAGTCGAGGTTCAGCCATGTCGGTCTCCTTTCACCTGTATACAGCATCAGTCAGCCATCAACATGGCAACTGATGGCTTGATACCACAAGTATTCAGGGTCCTGATTTTGTTCCGATGTCTAAAAGAATTAACCATATCTCAGTGGTCTTACGAAATAATGCCATACGTAGATCAGGCATCTCGAAGCAGAGAGGCCAAAAGTTATTTGGAGACAGTCTTGGCACTTACCATTGCTCGTAGTCTAGTGGCGTTTGGTGTCGCCGTTTCAGCCGGCCTTTTCATGTCGATCGGTTTGCAGCAATCGGCGCTCGAACGGCTGAAAGTCAACGGGCCGGTTTACGAGCAGGTCGTCTACGGCAAGGATTTGATCGCCGATATTCTGCCGCCGCCACTGTTTGTGGTCGAATCCTACATGCTGTCCTTCGAGGCGAGCAAATTTCCGGAGCTCACAGAAACCAATCTTGCCAAGATCGCAAATCTCAAGGCCGCTTACGACGACCGCCGCGCCTATTGGAAAACCACCCGCCTGCCGCAGGCTTTGAAGGACGAACTTGAAAACGATGTCATCGCCAAGGGCGATACATTCTGGGGGGTGATGAACCGTGAGATCATCCCGGCCCTGAATGCCAAGGATGAAGACAAGGCGCATGGTGCGATCGAGCAGCTGCGCGTCGCCTTTCATTCGCACCAGGACGCGGTCGAGAAACTCGTTGCCAATTCCGACGCCTTCCTGAAGGGCGAGGAGCGTAATGCAGCCTCGGAGATCGTCACCTGGACGATCTATGCGGGTGCTGCGGGCCTCGGATCGTTCGGGCTGTTGCTGGTGGGGCTTTATCTCCTGCGTCACCGAGCAATCGTGCCGCTTGATGGCATGAAGGCCTATATGGGCAACCTTGCCGAAGGCGACTTTTCGACCGAAGTTCCCTACGCCAACCGGTCCGACGAGATCGGAGCCATGTCCAAGGCCGTGGCGGTATTCCGCCGCAACGCGCTCGAGCGGCAGCAGGCGCAGAGGCGCGAGACCGCACTACGCGATGCGGAATTTGAGCGCGAACGCAGCCAGCTGGCCGAAAGGGCAGCCGAGGAGCAGATCCGCGAAACGGTGATCGATCGGCTGACATACGGCCTGGAACAGCTATCGACCGGCAATCTCGATTGCCGGATCACGACGCCGTTCGCCACCGCCTACGAGACTTTGCGCGCCAAGTTCAACGACAGTATGGACGCGCTTTGCGCGTCGATGGCGGAGATCGCCCAGACCTCCAAGCAAGTGGGCAGTTCCTCGGCCGGCATCACCGATGCAGCCGACAGCCTTGCCTCGCGCACGGAACAGCAGGCCGCGATGCTCGAAGAGGCCACAGCCGCGCTCGATGAAATGAATGTCAAAGCCAAAGACGCCTCCGACCATGCCGGCAGGGCGACAGGCATGATGGCTCAGACCCGCACCAGCGCCGAACATTCGGCGGCCGTCGTTCGCGAAGCAATCGCCGCCATGGATAGGATCGAAGGCTCGTCCTCTCAGATTGGCGCCATCGTCAATGTCATCGATGAAATCGCCTTCCAGACCAATCTTCTGGCGCTCAATGCCGGGGTTGAAGCCGCTCGTGCGGGCGAAGCAGGCAAGGGTTTCGCCGTGGTGGCGCAGGAAGTGCGCGAGCTCGCCTTGCGCTCGGCCAACGCCGCCAAGGAGATCAGAGCACTGATTTCCACCTCCTCGTCCCAGGTCTCCACCGGGGTGCAGCTTGTCAACCGCACCGGCAAGGCGCTGCTGGAAATCGAAGGGCAGGTCGAGCAAGTTGCCGGCCTGATCGCCCGCATCGTTTCGGTGTCCTCCGAGCAGGCGGTGGCGATCGGCGAGATCAACGCCTCCGTCAACGCGCTTGATCAGGTCACGCAACGCAACGCAGCCATGGCCGTCGAAACCGCCTCAGCCTGCCGGGCGCTCGGCAGCCAAACGCAGACGCTGGAAGGGGTCGTCAACCGCTTTCAGGTCGATGCGGGAGCCAGCACGTCCAGACCACAGAAAGCTGCTTGAGGTGTGATCAGCAGTCTGATCCCGCCTCTGCCTGTCCGATCACCTAGAGCATGATGCCGAAAAGTGTGCGCGGTTTTCGGCATCATGCTCTAACCATTTAATTTAGAACAGGATTCAGATCTTAGGTCGACCCGGCCTAAAATCATCCTGTTCTAGCCGTCAACGATCGCCACGACGGCAACGCAGTCACCAGCCTTGACCAGCCCTGGGAAATGCCGGGCACAGAGAATGCCGTTCATGCCGGCGCGGATCTCGCGGGGGGCCACCCCGGTCCGCCCGGTCGGATAGATGCGAGCAATGACCGCATCGTCGGTGACGGCTTCACCGAGATCGATGACAGGTTCGATCAGCCCGCCCTCCTCTGCGAAAGAGAAGCAGCGACCGTCCGGCATGTCGAGCCAGGTCGTCGGACCGGGATCGACTGCGCCCGCGACGATCCCGGCGTGGCGCAGCACGTTCATGGTGCCGCGCTTGGCAATCGCCGCACTTTTGGCCGTGGCGGTGCCGCCGCCGCCGAGTTCCGTGGTGATGAAGATCTTGCCCATCTCTTCGGCAGCGGTGTCGTACATGCCGACCGCATCGATCTCCAGCATCTTCATCGAATAGGGAGCGGCAAACGCCCTGACGAATTCGAAGGCTTTTTCCTGCTGTTGCTTGTTCGGCAGGATGTGGGCTGCGCAGAACGGCAGAAAATCGAGCGTCTTGCCGCCGGAATGGAAGTCGAGAACGAGATCCGCCATCGGCAAAAGCACGCGGCTGAAATAGTCGGCGATCTTCTCGGTCACCGTGCCGTCCGGCCGGCCCGGGAAGCTGCGGTTCATGTTGCCCCTGTCGATCGGCGAGGTCCTGGTTCCCGCCAGGAATGCCGGATAATTCATGGCCGGCACGATGATGATAGTGCCCCTCACCTCTTCGGCCTTCAGCGAGCGGGCAAGATCGAAGAGTGCGATCGGTCCTTCATACTCGTCGCCGTGATTGCCGCCGGTCAAAAGGGCCGTTGGTCCCTTGCCGTTTCGGACGACCGTTATCGGCACCATCACCGATCCCCAGGCGGAATCGTCGCGGCTGTAAGGCAGGCGCAGGAATCCGTGCTGGATGCCCTCGGCGGCGAAATTGACCGTCGCGCTGATCGGCGACGGCCGCAAGCCAATCTCTGTCATGACAGCCTCAATCCTTGACCATCAGTCTGCGCGGCACGTTCGCGAAACACTCGACGCCGCTGTCGGTGATGAGGATGCTCTCGGTCGTCTCGAAACCCATGTCGTCGAGCCAGAGACCGGTCATGAAATGGAAGGTCATGCCGGGCTTCAGTTCCGTCCGGTCGCCCGGCCGCAGGCTCATGGTGCGCTCGCCCCAGTCCGGCGGATAGGAAAGGCCGATCGGATAGCCGGTGCGGTTATCCTTGACGATGCCGTATTTCTTCAGCACCGCAAAGAAGGCGTTGGCGATATCCTCGCAGGTATTGCCGGGTCTGGCGACGGCAAGACCGGCTTCCATGCCCTCCAGCGTCGCCTTTTCGGCATCGAGAAAGGCCTGTGTCGGTTTGCCGAGGAAGACGGTGCGCGACAGTGGCAGATGATAGCGGTTGTAGCAGCCGGCGATCTCGAAGAATGTGCCCTCGCCCTTCTTCATCGGCCGGTCGTCCCAGGTCAGGTGCGGTGCGGACGCTTCGACGCCGGACGGCAGCAGCGGCACGATCGCCGGATAATCGCCGCCGATGCCGTCGACGCCACGGGTGCCCGCATCGTAGATTTCCGCGACCAGATCACACTTGCGCATACCGACCTCGATCTTGTCGAAGATGCGGGCGTGCATCGCTTCGACGATACGGGCGGCATTCCGCATATAGCCGATCTCGGTCTCGCTCTTGACGGCTCGCTGCCAGTTGACGAGGGCGGTCGCGTCGACGAAACGCGCATTCGGCAAGTGCTTCTGCAGCGCCGCAAAGGCCGCCGCCGAAAACCAGTAATTGTCCATCTCGACGCCGATCGTGAGCTTGCCGAAGTCGCGCTCGATCAGGATGCCCGAGAGGTAGTCCATGGGGTGGCGCTCGGTCGACTGCACATAGTGATCGGGATAACCGACGATGTTGTCGTGCTTCAGATAGGTAGTGAACTTGGCGCCATTGGCATCCTGGCCGCGGCCGAACCAGATCGGCTCGCCCTGCGGCGGCACGATCACCGCCTGGTGCACGTAGAAGGACCAGCCGTCATAGCCGGTCAGCCAGGCCATGTTCGACGGGTCGCTGACAACAAGCAGGTCTACGCCCTTCGTCTCCATGGCACGCCGTGTCTTTTCCAGCCGCGCGGCATATTCGCCGAGCGAGAATTTGAGTTTGGGCTGGGTCATGTTTCTTCCCTTCTTTTCCGGCGCCGCGCCGGTCAGCTTTCGAACGTGGTCCCGGCATTTGCCGCGCCGGCACGGGCAAAGGCGAGCGTGGCGATGGCGGTGTCCTGGATGCCGGTCCCGGTCAGGTCCGCAATGGTGATTTGGTCGTTGCGCGTCCGCCCCGGCGTCCGACCGGCGACGATCTGGCCGAGCTCGGCAAAGACCGCATCGCCTGCGACCAGGCCGGCATCGATTGCGTGATGCAATTCGCCGAGGCGCCGCGTCTGCTTCAAGCTGTCGGCGACATAGACGTCGGCACCTGCGATGGCGGTCGGATCGATCTCATTCTTGTGCTCAGCATCCGAGCCCATGGCCGTCAGATGCTGTCCGGGTTCCAGCCACCCGGCCTCGATGATCGGGATTTCCGCCGGCGTGGTGGTGACGATGAGATCAGCGCCGCTCACCGCACCTTTGGCGTCCGATGTGGCGGTGATGGGAAAGCCGAGCTTTGCCGCCAGTTCCGCTGCCACGCTTTGCGCCTTGGCGGCATCGCGCGCCCAAATCCTCGCTTCGCGGATCGGCCGGACCAGCGTCAGTGCTTCGAGCTGCAGCCGCGCCTGCATGCCTGCACCGAAGATCGCGGCCACGGACGCATTTTCCCGCGACAGATGTTTTGCCGCCACAGCGCCGGCTGCTGCGGTGCGCACGTCGGTGAGATGGCCGTTGTCCAGCAGCAGCGCTTGCACCAGTCCGGTTCGGCTCGACAGCAGCACCATCATGCCGTTGGTGCTCGGCAGGCCGATCTTGGGATTGTCGAAGAAGCCGGGGCTGATCTTGATCGCGAAGCCCTCGATGCCGGGCACATAGGCGGTCTTTACATCGACTTCGCCCCGATATTCCGGAATGTCGAGTCGCAGGATCGGCGGCATGGCGACGGCCTTGGTCGCAAGCGCTGCGAAAGCGGCCTCGATGCAGGCGACAGCATCTCGGTCAAGCCCGATGATTTTTCTCAGTTCCGCTTCCGTCAGAATGATCATTCGGCTCATGGGCCCTCCTCGCGATAGAGCGACTGAGTCCCGTTGATCACCCGAAGATGCTGTTCCATGTCGACATTCTGCCCGGACAGGATCGCGACGATAGGACCGTTCCCCACAATCTTCCCGGCACGAAGCGCTGCAATGCCGACCGCGCCAGCGCCTTCCACAACCTGGCGTTCGCAGGCATAGGCATGGCGCATGCCCGCGGCGATTTCCGCCTCCGTCAGCAGGATGATCTCGTCGAGAAGGTCGCGGCACATGGCAAAGGTCACGCGATTGTCGAGGCCGATGCCGCCGCCGAGCGAGTCGGCAAGGCTCGCCACTTCCTCCACCTGCACCGGCCGTCCGGCATCGAGGCTCGCCTTCATCGCGGCGCCCTTCTCCATCGTCAGGCCGATCACTTTGGTCGTCGGACTGATGCCTTTGACCGCGGCGGCAACGCCGGCCGCAAGGCCGCCGCCCGAAAGCGGCACCAGCACGGTGGCCGCCTCCGGCAAGGCTTCGATGATTTCGAGCCCCATCGTCCCCTGCCCGGCTACGACATCAGGATGGTCGAAGGGCGGCACCATCACCAGCCCCTCCTCGCGAACCAGCCGGTCGACCTCCTGCTGCGCCTCGTCCTGCGATGATCCAACGATGCGGACATCGGCCCCGAGGCGGCGGATTTCCGATACCTTGTTCTCCGGCACCAGCCGCGACATACAGATGGTCGCAACGGCGCCTTCCGCCTTTGCCGCATAGGCAAGCGCCCGGCCGTGATTTCCGGTCGAGGCCGCGACGACACCACGCGAGCGCTCGGCCGGCGACAAGGACAGCATCGCATTGGTCGCGCCGCGCAGCTTGAAGCTGCCGGTCGTCTGGTGATGCTCAAGCTTGAGATGGACCGGCGCGCCGGCCAATTCGCCAAGTGAAGCGGACTGCACCATCGGTGTGGCGAGCACACGGCCGGCAATCCGGCGCGCCGCTGCGCGGATATCCTCCAGCGAAACGGGCAAGGTGCTCACCATGATCTCAGCCTTCCCGATAGGGCTTGGTCATCAATTGACCGAGTTCGGGCCGCGCCCGATCATCGCCGCAAAGCCGCAGGCAAGCCCAGGCCGTCGCAAGATTGCTGGTAACGACCGGCTTGCCGATCGCAGCCTCGATCCGGGCCGCGACCTCTGCTGCCCGCACGGCCGTACAGGAGATAAACAGCGCATCGGACTGCGGCGCCAGCGCTTCGCGTGCGAAGGCGACGATCTCGTCCGGTGCGATCCGCGCCATTTCGCGGTCATCGGTGAGGCCGAGACAGGTGAAGCGGTCGATCGCAAAGCCGAGATCGGCGAAATAGTCCGCCATCGGCCGGCTGGTCTCGATCGTATAGGGCGTCAGCACCGAAATCCGTCTGGCGCCCAGCGCCTTCAGGCCGGTCACGGCGGCAGCCGTCGGCGTCACGACGGGCACGCCGGGCTTGGCCGCATGGATCGCCGCCTCGATGTTCCGGTCGCCGATCACCACCGAGGCGGAGGTGCAGGAATAGACGATCGCATCGAGCGCCTCGTCCGGCAGGATCAGTGCCGCGCCTTCCGTCAGCGACGGCTGCATCTTCAGGAGATTTTCCGGCGTGACCGGATTGGCATAGTGGATGCGGCTGACATAGACGCCGAGGCGATCGCCGGCGACCATACGCCGGAAGTCGACTTCCGTCGTATGGTCCGTCGCGAGGATGACCAGGCCGATGCGCTTTTCCAGCGGCCGGTCCTCCAGCCGCGGCGGCCGGCCGGCAGCGATGATCTCGATCTCTACGGTCATGGTCAGTCGTCCATCCTGGCGTAGCGTTCCTCGAGCCAGCGCAAACCCACCACCGAGATCAGGCTGATGACGAGGAAGAAGACGCCGACCAGCGTCATCGGCTCGATGTAGCGGTAGTTGCTATTGGCGATGCTCTTTGCCTGGTTCATGAGTTCGAGCACGGTGATCGCCGAAAGCAGCGGCGTTTCCTTGAACATGGCGATGAAGTAATTTGCGAGCGCCGGGATCATCGGCGGGATCGCCTGCGGTAGGATCACGTGGATCCAGGCCTGGCGCGTCGACAGATTGGTGGCCTTGGCCGCCTCCCATTGTCCGCGCGGCACGTTCTCGATGCCGGCGCGATAGACTTCGGCGGTATAGGTCGCATAGTGAATGCCCATGCCGATGACGCCGGCGACCAGCGGCGCCAGCCGGATGCCGATATCCGGCAGCACGTAGAAGATGAAGTAGAGCTGCACCAGCAGCGGCGTGCCGCGGATGAATTCCGAGACGAAAGCGACGGTCCTGGAAATGCCGGCGACCGGTGAGCGCCGCGCAATGGCGAGCCCCAGGCCGACGATCATGGCGACGGCAGCGCCGAGGATGGTCGCGAGAAGGGTGATCTTGAACCCTTCGAGAAGGGTCGGCATGATCTGCCAAACGAAATCCCAATCCCATTCCATCTGATCAGGTCCTTATGCCGTCGAGGCTGCGCGCCATCCGCCGCTCCAGCCAGCGCATCGTCGCGGAGATCGCCGAGGCCATGAGAAAATAGAGGATGAGGATCGTCGCGAAGGGCACCAGCGTATTGCCGGTCTGTGCCCGCACCACCTGGGCCTGGAACGTCATATCCGTCAGCGAGATCAGCGAGACGACCGCCGTGCCCTTCAGGAGTTCGATCGCATTATTACAGAAGGTCGGCAGCATTAGCGGCAGCGCCTGCGGCAGGATGACGTGGCGCATGCGCTGGTATCGCGAAAGGTTGAGCGCGATACAGGCTTCCGACTGTTCGCGCCCGACGGCCTTGACGGCGCCGCGCACCACTTCCGCCGCATAGGCGCCGACATTCAGCCCGAGCGCCAGCACGCCCGCCTGCAGCGGCGTCAGGGTCAAACCCGCAAAAGGCAGCACGAAATAGACCCAGAAGAGCTGGACGAAGATCGAGGTGCCGCGGAAGAACTCGATATAAGCCGTCGCCAGAGCCCGCACGGCGAAGAAGCGCGATAGGCGGCCGAGGCCCGCCAGGAAGGCCATCACCAGCGCCAGCGCAGACCCCATGATCGTCAGTTCGAGCGTCACCAGGGCGCCCTCAAGGATCAGTGTCAGATAGCCGGACCATCCCGACATCGGCAGCTCACTTCTCTTCTCTGGAGATCGTTCGAGGACGATCCGGCCATGCCCATGGCATGGCCGGCTGCTTACCCTTTATTACTTCGCCGCGGTGCAGAGCTTTTCGCGGCTCGTCGACATCGCCGCCTTGGCCGAGAAGCCGTAGGGCTCGATGATCTTGGCGAATTCGCCGGATTCCTTCAGCTTCTTCAGCTCGACATCGAAGGCGTCGCGAAGGGCAACGTCCTGCTTGCGGAAGGCCGCGCCATCGCAATAGACCGGCGCATTGACCACGGGAGCGACGGTTTCGAGGTTCGGGTCGTTTGCCTTGGCCATCAGATCGTGGATCGACAGAACCGGCAGCGAGTAAACGTCGATGCGGCCGTCCTGCAGCATCTTGATGCCGCTCTGGCCATCCGGAACGACGATGACGCGATCACGCGGCACGCCGGCCTCGAGCGCCAGCTTCTCCTCGGTGCCGCCGCCCGGCGCGCCGATCTTGGCGTCCGGATTGTCGGCGATGTCCTTGTAGCTCGTCAGCTTCAGCGGATTGCCCTTCTTGAGAGCGAAAGCTTCGGCATCGCAAAGGATCGGTTCGGAATAGGCGACGGCGTTGCACCGCTCGGGCTTCATGAAGAGGCCTGCGGTGATCGCGTCGTGGCGGCCGGCCTGCAGGCCGGGGATCATCGCGCCATATTCCGAGATCGAGGCGACCACTTCCTTGATGCCCAGCTTTTCGAAGATTGCGCGCGCCACATCGGGTGCGGCGCCGGACACCTTGCCGTCGGCGCCGACGGCGGTGAACGGCGGCTCGTTGGCGATGGCGATACGCGCAAAGCCTTGCTCCTTCAGCTGCTCGAGCTTGTCATCGGCGGCGGAGGCCGGGGCGGCCGTCATGACCAGAAGCACCGACAGGCTGGCGGCGCTCAAAAGAAATCCTGTTTTCATCGTTCCCAACTCCTCTGATTTTCCTTGAGTTTTGTTCTTGCGGGCAATGTCTGAGTTCAGACGCGGTGCCCCGCCGCAATGATCTTGCGCAGGAAAGTCTGCGTCCTCTCCTGCGTCGGATTGCGAAAGATGTCGCCCGGCTTGCCTTCCTCGACGATCTTGCCGCGGTCGAAGAACAGCACACGGTCGGCGAAATCATGGGCGAAGCCCATCTCATGCGTGACGAGAAGCATGGTCATGTCGGTCTCGGAGGCGAGCCGCCGCATGACGTTCAGCACCTCCTCGACCAGTTCCGGGTCGAGCGCCGACGTCACCTCGTCGAACAGCATGATCTTCGGCGACAGCGCCAGCGCCCTGGCAATGGCGACGCGCTGCTTCTGTCCGCCGGAAAGCTGCGCCGGAACGCTCTTTGCCTTGTCGGCCAGGCCGACCATATCGAGAAGCTCCATCGCCCGCTTTTCCGCCGCGGGCCGCTTGATGCCCTTCGTCAGCATCGGCGCCAGCGTCACGTTGTCGAGCACGCATTTATGCGGGAACAGATTGAAATGCTGAAAGACCATGCCGATCTTTTCGCGCATCCGATGCAGATGCCGTTCATCGGCCGGCACCAGCCCGCTGCTATCAGGCATATGGTAGAGCTGTTCGCCGTCGACCTCGATATGGCCGCCGCTGATCGTCTCCAGCGTCATCAGAATGCGCAGGATCGTCGTCTTACCGGAGCCGGACGGCCCGATCAGCGCCAGCTTCTCGCCCGGCATGACATTCATCGACAGGCCGTCGAGCACGGTCAGCGGGCCGTATTTCTTGACGATATTGTCGATGCGGATGATGGGCGGAAGCATTCATGTCTCTCCCTGTTGAGACAAGCAATGTCTAACGATGACGGTCCATCAAAATCATGTCAATTCGTAAAATAATACCATGACAATTATTCTGCACACGCTCAAATACAAGGCAGCGGCATCAGATCGCAAGCAGCAGCTCTTCCGGATTGCCTTGCGCCAATGAGGCGACGATGCCGAGCCCGGTCCGCAACTCACTTTCCGTCGTCGAACCAAGCGAGATACGCACGGCCGGCGTCCAGCCCTGATCGGCGGTGTGGAACGATTTGCCGGGCGCGATCGCCACGCCGCGCAACCTTGCCTGCGATACGAAACCGTCCTCCGTATGATTGCCGGAGAGCGGCAGCCAGACGTGCAGGCTTTGCGGATGCGCCCGGTACGGCAGGCCGGCCAGCATCTCCGCCGCGATCGCGTGCCGGCTCAAAAGGGCACGGCGCTGCCAGTTGACCAGCTCCATCGCCGTGCCGTCGCTGACCCAGCGGGTGGCGATCTCGGCCATGGCAGGCGTCGCCATCCAGTTGGAGACAAGATGCCGGTTGGCGACGGCGGCGACATAGCGGTCAGGCGCGGTGAGATAACCGATCCGCAGGCCGGGAACAGTAATTTTCGTGAAGCTCGTGACGTAGAGTGTCCGCTCCGGCGCAAACGCGGCCATCGGCGGCGCACGACCCTCGACCATCGGGCCGAGAATATCGTTTTCGATGATCGCGATATCATGTTTGGCAGCGACGGTGGCAAGCGCCTGCCTACGCTCCGCGCTCATCAGCGCAGCCATCGGATTGATCACCGAGGGCTGCAGGAAAATGGCCCGGATCGGTCCCTTTCGGCAGGCTTCGTCCAGCGCTTCGGGGATCATGCCCTCCGCGTCGATCGCCAGTCCTTCGAGGTGCAGACCGAGATAGGTGGAGAGTGGAACGAGCGTATGGTGGCTGATCGCTTCGGTCGCAACCGTCGAGCCGGGCGGGGCGACGCTCATCAGCGCCACCGTCATGCCCGATGTGGCACCGTTCGTCACGCTGATGTTCAGCGGCGATACCTCCAGCCCGCAGCGCGCCAGCCATTCTGTGGCGACCGCGCGGTGGCGCGGAAACACCATGTTCGGTCTGAACGAAAGGGCCGAGCTGGAAGGCAGGTTTTCCGAAAGCCAGCCGAAGGCCTGCCGAAGCCTTTCCAAATGGATCTGCTCGCAGACCGGTTTCAGGATCGACAGATCGATCACCTCGCCCAGCCGTTCCGGCAGATAGGGCGGTTCCGGCTCGCGCGGCCTGGTCTGGACGAAGCTGCCGCGTCCGATCTCGCCTGATATCAGCCCCCGGCGGATCAGCTCGTCATAGGCGCGGCTGACCGTCTGCACGGAAAGATGCAGATCGTCCGCCAGCTTGCGATGCGGCGGCAATTGTGTGCCGTCGGAGAGCTTGCCGTCCGTGATCGCGCTTGCGATCTGTTCGGCAAGCGAGAGATAGGCCGGCCGGCGAAGTTGCGAGGGATCGGGGCGCCACTTTGTCATGATTTCAACACTGCTGAAAATCAGTTCAATTGACAATGCCAAAATGCGCTCCCATTGTCTTTTCCCTGCGTTTGAAATGATTTCTTTCTAAAGAAAGCACCATGAAGCTCGACGCCATCGACCTGCGCATTCTCGACGCCGTCCAGCGCGACGGCCGCATCACCAAACTGGCGCTGGCCGAAAAGGCCGGGCTGTCGCCGACGCCGTGCTGGATGCGGCTGCGCAAGCTCGAAAAGGCGGGTGTTATCACCGGCTATCACGCGCGCATCGCGCCGCGGCGGATCGCTCCGATCGCCAGCGTGATGATGGAAGTGACGCTCGCCAACCATCGCCAGGCAGACTTCGAGCGCTTCGAGCGCGCCGTGACCGCGATCCCGGAGATTGTCGCCTGCTGGTCGGTCGGCGGCGGCGTCGATTACATCCTGAAGATCATCGCGCCCGATATCGATGCCTATCAGCGGCTGGTCGACGGGCTTCTCGACCGCGAACTCGGCATCGACCGCTACTTCACCTACATCGTCACCAAGACGGTGAAGGAGGACACAGTCCTTTCGGTCTCTTCCTTCACTGCCACCGATGAAGAACCGAGCGCGTCGTAGACAATCTCTCTGCCAGGCGGCCATCCTTTAGACCATCTCTCTCTTTTCGCATTCGCCAACAGACAATCTCTCGCCCGCTCCCGTGGAAGACTTGCGTCAACCGCCACGAGGAGAATGGATATGACCGCCGTTTTTGCCCGCCCCGCCTATCATGACGCGCTGTCGCGGCTCGCCGACCGTCATCTCCTGCGCGATCTCGCCTATGTCGGCGGCCGGTGGATCGCCGGCAAATCAGGGAAAAGTTTTGAGGTCACCGATCCCGCCTCTTCGGCGACGCTGGCCTGGGTTGCAAGCCTTGACGCCGATGAGACGGCGCTGGCGATCGATGCAGCGTCGGAGGCATTCGCCGGCTGGCGCGCGATGCTGCCGCAGAGCCGCGCGGCGATCCTGCGCAAATGGTTTGAGCTGATGCTTGCCGCCAAGGAGGATCTGGCGCTGATCATGACGCTCGAACAGGGCAAGCCGCTGGCTGAATCGCGTGGCGAGATCGATTACGCCGCCTCCTTCGTCGAATGGTATGCCGAGGAAGGCAAGCGGCTGAACGCCGAGAGCGTCACCAGCCATCTGCCCGGCGCGGAAATGATCGTCAGGCGCGAGGCGCTCGGCGTCGTCGGCATCGTCACGCCCTGGAATTTCCCCTCTGCCATGCTCACCCGAAAGGCTGCCGCAGCGCTGGCCGCCGGCTGCACGGTCGTCGCCCACCCCTCCTCCGAGACGCCGCTTTCGGCACTGGCCCTTGCCGAGCTCGGCGAGCGTGCCGGCATTCCCGCCGGCGTCTTCAACGTTGTCACCGGCAATGCCGCAACGATCGTCGGACGGATGTGCGCCGATGTCCGCGTGCGCGCCATGAGCTTTACCGGCTCCACCGGGATCGGACGGCTGATCGCCGCCCAGTGCGCGCCGACCCTGAAGCGGCTGGTGATGGAACTCGGCGGCCACGCTCCGCTGATCATCTTCGACGACGCCGATATCGAAAAGGCGGTCGAGATCGCCGTCAACGCCAAATTTGCAACCTCCGGCCAGGACTGCCTTGCCGCCAACCGGATCTTCGTCCAGCGGCGGATCGCCGATGGCTTTGCCAAGGCCTTCGCAGACCGCATTGCCGAACTGAAAGTTGGTCCAGGGCTCGAGGATGGCGCCGAGATCGGACCGCTGATGCATGAACGCGCCGTCGCCAAGGTCGAGGGACAGGTCGCCGACGCGCTGGCGCATGGCGCACGGCTCGTCACCGGTGGCAGGCGCCACAAGGCCGGCCGGCTTTTCTATGAGCCGACGTTGCTGACCGATATGCCGGCGGATGCGCTGATCATGCGCGAAGAGACCTTCGGGCCTGTTGCGGCGGTTACCACTTTCGACACCGAAGACGAGGTCATCGTCCGCGCCAACGATACCGAATATGGTCTTGTCGCCTATATCGTCACGGAGAACGGCGCCCGCCAGATGCGGCTCGGCCGCGCGCTGGAATACGGCATGGTCGCCGTCAACCGCGTAAAAATCACCGGCGCTCCCATTCCCTTCGGCGGCTGGAAGCAGTCCGGCCTCGGCTGCGAGGGTTCACGCCATGGGCTCGAGGCCTTCACCGAGCTCAAATATCTCTGCATCGACACGGCCGCCTGAGCCGCCCCATTTTCAAGAAAGAGGTTACGACATGCTCGATAGAAGTAACGAACTCACCGCCTGGGACCGCGATCACTTCTTCCATCCCTCGACCCATATGGGTGGGCATGCCCGCGGCGAGACGCCGACCCGTGTCGTCGCCGGCGGCGAAGGCGTCTACATCACCGACACGACAGGACGCAAAAGCCTCGACGCCTTTGCCGGCCTCTATTGCGTCAATGTCGGCTACGGTCGCCAGAAGATCGCCGACGCGATCGCCGAACAGGCGAAGAACCTTGCCTATTACCACGCCTATGTCGGCCACGGCACGGAAGCCTCGATTACGCTGTCGAAGATGATCATCGACCGCGCCCCCGCCGGCATGAGCCGCGTCTATTTCGGTCTCTCCGGTTCGGACGCCAACGAGACCAACATCAAGCTCATCTGGTACTACAACAACATCCTCGGCCGTCCGGAAAAGAAGAAGATCATTTCGCGCTGGCGCGGTTATCACGGCTCCGGCGTCATGACCGGCAGCCTCACCGGCCTGGCGCTCTTCCATAATGCCTTCGATCTGCCGCGGGCGCCGGTGCTGCACACCGAAGCACCCTATTATTTCCGCCGCCCCGACCGGTCGATGAGCGAGGAGCAGTTCTCGCAATATTGCGCCGACAAGCTCGAGGAGATGATCATCGCCGAAGGCCCGGAAACGGTCGCCGCCTTCATCGGCGAGCCCATCCTCGGCACCGGCGGCATCGTGCCGCCGCCGAAAACCTACTGGCAAAAGATCCAGGCCGTGCTCGACAAATATGACATCCTGCTCGTCGCCGATGAAGTCGTCACCGGCTTCGGCCGTCTCGGCACGATGTTCGGCTCGGATCATTACGGCATGAAGCCGGACCTAATCACCATCGCCAAGGGGCTGACCTCGGCCTACGCTCCCCTTTCCGGCACGATCGTTTCGAACAAGATGTGGCAAGTCCTGGTGCAGGGTTCCGATCAGATGGGCGCGATCGGTCACGGCTGGACCTATTCCGCCCATCCGATCTGTGCTGCCGCAGGAATTGCCAATCTCGAACTGATCGATGAACTCGGCATTGTCGAAAATGCCGGCACGACCGGCGCCTACTTCCGTTCGGAACTCGCAAAGGCCGTCGGCGGCCACCGCAACGTCGGCGAAGTCCGCGGCGACGGGCTGATGGCGGCCATCGAATTCGTCGAGGACAGGGACGACCGCACGTTCTTCGATGCCGGCCGCAAGATCGGCCCGCAGGTCGCCTCTGCCCTCCTCGAACGCGGCGTCATCGGCCGCGCCATGCCGCAGGGCGACATCCTCGGCTTCGCCCCGCCGCTCTGCCTGACACGCGAGGAGGCCGACATCGTGGTCAAGGCCGCGGCGGATGCGATCGAAACCGTCTTCAAGAACATCTGAGGGAGAAGAGCGGCATGACGATCCCGGAAAAGATGGCTGCGGTATTGCTCACCGGCCATGGCGGTTTGGACAAGCTCGTCTACAGCATGGACGTGGCTGTTCCGAGACCCACGGACGGCGAGGTTCTGATCCGCGTCACGGCCTGCGGCATGAACAATACCGACGTCTGGGTCCGCCAAGGCGCCTACGGCACCGAGGACGATCCGTCGGCCGTCTCCACATGGCGCAGGCAAGGCAATACGCTGACATTCCCGCGCATTCAGGGCACCGATGCGGTCGGCCATATCGTCGGCGTCGGCGCCGGCGTTGATCCGGCGCGCATCGGCGAACGCGTCATGGTCGACTTCTCGATCTATAACCGGGACGACGACAGCCTCGCCGACATCGATTACATGGGCCATGGCCGCGACGGCGGTTATGCCGAATACATGGCACTGCCGGCCGAGAACGCCCATGTCGTCGCAACCGATCTGACCGACGTCGAACTCGCCACCTTCTGCTGCGCCTATCTGACCGGCGAGCGCATGCTGGAACGGGCAAGGCTTGTCGCCGGTGAACGCGTCCTCGTGACCGGCGCCTCGGGCGGCGTCGGCTCGGCGATCATCCAGCTCGCACGTGCCCGCGGCGCCATCCCGATCGCGGTCGCAGGCCCCGGCAAGGAGGCGGCGATGCTCGATATCGGCGCCGAGGCGGTGGTGACCCGCGGCAAGGGCGATCTGGTGGAAGCCGTCCATTCCGCCAGCCGTGGCCACCCGATCGATGTCGTCGCCGATCTCGTCGGCGGGCCGCTGTTCAACGATCTCCTGAAGATCCTGCGCCCCGAAGGCCGCTACACGACAGCCGGCGCCATCGCCGGTCCGGTCGTTCAGCTCGATTTGCGGACCATGTATCTGAAGCAGCTGGAGCTGCACGGCTCGAGCCAGGGAAGCCGCGCCGACTTCCGCCGGATCGTCGGCTATATCGAAAGCCGGAAAATCCGGCCTCTCGTCGGCGGCGTCTATCCGCTGTCGGAATTCCACCGCGCGCAGACCGACTTCATGGCGAAGAACTTCGTGGGCAAATTGGTCGTGGTTCCCGACGAGAGATGATCCTTGCTTTCGCGGGCGAACCTTATCGGGTTTGCCGCGTTTCACGGCCATGGAATATCATCATGGCACCGGGCTTTCGCTGCGTCGGAATATTTCGCAGCAATGCGATGACATCCTTCCCGCGCCCTCGCTGGAGGGGGCGGTACGGTCGTTTACGCCGAAAGGTCGCTGATGCCAGCCTCCGCCAGCACGAAACACCTGACGTCCATCGAACTTGGAAGAATTCGGCGCGCCGTCGGCATAGCGCGCCTGATGGATACCGCTGTCAGATTGCCTGTCATCGGCGTGCGGATCGGTGCAGACTCGATTCTCGGCCTTATCCCGGCCGTCGGCGACATTGCCGCATCCCTCATCGGTCTTTTCATCATCGATGAGGCAAGACGCCTCGGCATTCCCACCCACAAGCTCGCACGCATGGCCGTCAATCTCGGGATCGACGCCGCCGGCGGAACCGTTCCGCTACTTGGCGATATCTTCGACGTCTATTTCAAATCTCATCGCCGAAACGTCGGCATCATTCTCGACCACTTTGGGATCAGCGAAGATGAGCTGAATCGGCGCATCTGACCAAGCCGGCGTCCCTTTGCAACTTCCCTGTCGAGGAATTTGTACGAGGCCGTCGGCACCGGTTCCAAGGAGGCCGCGTAACCGGTGCCCTCGCCTTAAAAGACGAGCAACCTGCAGAGGTGGATCTGAACTGGAGCGCTTTCGCTTAAAGTTCAGTCAGAGCGCCGGCCGTCTTCACTGCGTGGTCAAGAACGAATTGCAACTTGGCGGCGTGGCCGAAACCCGGCTCATCTGGCTGCCCCTTTTGTACGGCGTTTGCAAATCGCTGGAAATTGGTGATGACCGGTTCGACCTCGATCGTGCGCCAGATTGCCTTGTCCGCGTCGGGACCTTCACATGCCCTGAGCGTCGAACCTTCAGGCGTATGCACCACCTCCAGCGCGCCCTTGTCTCCATGCAGGCGCAGGCGCAATTCGTTCAGATGGCCAGTCGCCCAGCGCGTTGCGTGAATGACGCCAGCGGCACCGTTTTCGAGTTCAGCCATCATCAGGAAACTGTCATTTGCATCGAGATCATACTCGCCGATCCGATTTCCGGGGCTCTTGTCGAACACCTTGAGATGCGATGCGGCCGCCTTGACGTCACTTCCGGCGGCAAAAACCGCGAAGTCGAGAATATGGATACCGACATCGCCCAGCACGCCATTGGAGCCGTGCTTTGTCGACAGTCGCCAAAGCCATTGCGATTCCTTGGTCCAGTCGCCCCACGCCTTTGAGACCAGCCAGCTCTGGAGATAAGACGCTTCGAAGTGGCGGATCGCGCCGATGCGTCCGTCCAGCACCATCTTACGCGCTGCTTGCAGCGGCGCTACATTACGATAGGTAAGGTTTACCATCGTGACCTTGCCGGACGCAGCGGCGGCGTCGGCCATCTCTTTGGCTTCGCGGTAGTTAACCGCAAGCGGCTTCTCGCAGAGGACATGCTTTCCGGCGCCGAGTATCTTCATTGTCGTGGAATAATGCGCGCGATCCGGCGTGACATTGGTCACGGCGTCAAACTCTCCCCAGGCAAGCGCGTCATCAAGCGACGTGAAAGTAAGTGGGATACCATGCCTGAGCGCGAAGGCCCGAAGCCGGACCTCGTCCGTATCGACAGCAGCAACGATTTTTACGTCAGCGATTTCGGAAAAATTCATGGCATGGGTGTTTGCCCATCCTCCGGTTCCGAGAATGATCAAGCGCATTTTTGTCCTCATGGTCGTTTATCGAACTGTTAGCAGCAAAATCGATCGTCTTTCACAAGCACCAGACACCCTTGCCGATAGCGCCCGTCTGTCATGGTCTCCACGCCCAAGGAAGGCGTTTCAATTTCTCAGCGGTAACCGGCTTCGCCGGCCTGGTGCAGTCTCGGGCCGCGTTCGACGATCGGCTCCAGTGCTGTTTCTACCGGCACATTTGGGGCATCGGTAATGCTCTTCAATGCACCCTCGGGGTTATAGGCCCACTTCACGCCGTTGATCAGCACCTTCTGGACATTGACGTCGTGATAGGTTGGATAGGTCTCGTGGCCCGGGCGGAAATAGAAGATGTTGCCGGCGCCGCGGCGCCAGGTCAGGCCCGAGCGGAACACTTCGCCGCCCTGGAACCAGGAGATGAATACCGTTTCGAGCGGTTCCGGCACCGAGAACTGCTCACCGTACATTTCCTCGTTCTCAAGCTCGAAATGTTCGCCGATACCGGCGGCGATCGGATGGCGCTGGTTGATCGTCCACAGACGCTCGCGCTCCCCCGCCTCGCGCCATTTCAGCGCGCAGGGCATGCCCATCAGCCGCTTGAAGATCTTGGAGAAATGGCCGGAATGCAGCACCAGCAGGCCCATGCCTTCCCAGACGCGCTTGGCGACACGCTCGACGACGACGTCGGAAACTGCGCCGTGATCCTTGTGGCCCCACCAGGTCAGTACGTCGGTCTCAGTAAGACGGGCTTCGCTGAGGCCGTGTTCCGGCTCCTGCAGCGTCGCTGTCGTCGCCGAGATAGTTGGATCGGTGTTCAGCGCATTGGCGATCGTTGTGTGCATGCCTTCGGGATAGATTCCCCGGACGATCTCATTGCTATTCTCGTGGATGTTCTCACCCCACACAACGGTGCGAATGGTCACGTCGTTCTCTCCTTATAGTTAAAACGGATCGAGCCTTGGGAGGAACATCGACCCTGGGAAAATCAGGCAGCCCGCATGGATGCTCGCTCAAGCGCCCGGCCCGACCGGTCGAAACGGTGAACGTGGCCGGCAAGCGGCACAAGGCCAAGCGTTTGGCCAGGCGCGTGGCGGGAGACACCGGCTTCCCGCACGACGAACGGCTCATCCGCCCCGATATCCAGATAGACGAAGCTATCGGCGCCGAGGATTTCCGAATGGATGACCGTGCCGCTCCAAACGGGCGACTCGGGCGTGATGCGAACATGCTCTGCGCGCACACCAATCGTATGGCTATCATAGGGTTGCGCCAGCACGCCCGAGAGGAAATTCATCTTAGGTGAACCGATGAAGCCGGCAACGAAGACCGAATTGGGACTTTCGTAAAGTTCCAGCGGCGTGCCGATCTGCTCGACGACGCCGTCCCTCAACACGCAGATCCGATCGGCGAGCGTCATGGCCTCGACCTGGTCATGGGTCACATAGATCATCGTCGTGTTGTGCATGCTGCGATGAAGCTTCGCGATTTCCAGCCTCGTCGCGACGCGAAGCGCCGCATCGAGGTTGGACAGCGGCTCGTCGAAGAGAAAGACCTTGGGATCGCGTACGATCGCCCGGCCGATTGCGACGCGCTGACGCTGCCCGCCGGAAAGCTGTCGCGGCAAGCGGTCCAAGTAGGGTGAGAGCTGCAGCATGCCGGCGGCCTGTTCAACACGCTGGCGGCATTCGTCTCTGGTGCTCCCGGAAAGTTTCATGCCGAAAGCCATGTTGTCGAAGACCGTCATATGCGGGTAGAGCGCGTAGGACTGGAACACCATGGCGATCCCTCTCTTCGACGGCGCGTGCTGGTTCACCGTCTTGTTGTCGAAGGAGAGGGTTCCCGACGTGATGTCCTCGAGCCCGGAGATAAGCCGCAGCAGCGTGGACTTGCCGCATCCCGACGGCCCCACGAACACCATGAACTCGCCCCGGCGGATGTCCATCGTCACGCCTTTGATCACCTCGAAAGCGCCGAAGCTCTTGCGGATATTCTCCAGTCGGATTTCTGCCATGTCCTACTCCCTCAACCCTTGACGCCGCCGGCGGTCAGCCCCGAAATGATCCGGCGCTGGAATATCAACACAAGCACGACGACCGGCACGGTGACGATCACTGAAGCCGCCATGATGTTGCCCCAGGGAATCTCGAATTCGCTGTTGCCCGATAGCAGGGCGATCGCAACCGGGACGGTTCGCTGCGTATCCGACGACGTGAACGTCAGCGCGAAAAGAAACTCGTTCCAGGCGGTGATGAAGGCGAGCAGTCCGGTTGTTACCAGCGCCGGCCACATCAACGGCATGAACACCTGGGTGATGATGACCCATGGTGAGGCGCCGTCGACGATCGCCGCCTCCTCAATTTCAATCGGCAATTCCCGCATGAAGGTCGTCAGCACCCAGACGGTGAAGGGGAGCGTGAAGATCATGTAGGAAAAGATCAGCGCGAAGGGCGTGTTGAAGATGCCGATCCAGCGGATGAGTTCGAAGAGACCCGCAAGAACGGCAATCTGCGGAAACATCGACACCGAGAGGATCGTCAACATCAACAGTGCCCGCCCGCGGAAGTGCACCCGGGCCAAAGCGAAGGAAGCGGTGATCGAAAGTAGCAGCGATGCTGAAACCACGACGCAGGCGATCATCGCGGAATTCGCCAGACTGCGGACGAAACCGCCCTGGCCCATCACGGAAGTGTAGTTGCCGAAGGAGATCGAGGTCGGCCAATAATCGACTTTGAAAAGGGCCGTGCCGGTCTTCAGGCTCGTGATGATTGCATAGTAGAACGGAAATACCGCAATGATGACGATGATTGTGACGAGCAGGTAGAAGAGCGTATTTTTGGCGATCGAAAGCAGCATCAACGTTCCTCCCCGCCGAGCTTGACGCGACCGAGCCAGATATAAAGGACGGTTACGGAGGCAATGATGAGGAAAAGCACCGTTGATGCGGTGGCGCCGTAGGCGAACTTGTCGAAGTCGAACAGGTTCTCGCGCGCCATGACCGACATGGTCTTCGTCTGAGCATTGTTGGGCGTCAGTACATAGATCAGGTCGAAGATGCGCATCGCATCCAGCATCCGGAAGATCACGGCAACCATGATGGCCGGTCGGATCAGCGGCAGCGTCAGACGCCAGAAAACCTTGACCGGATTGACGCCGTCGATCTTGGCAGCCTCATAGATGTCTCCCGGAACCATCTGTAGCCCCGCAAGAATCAGAAGCGCCATGAAGGGCGTCGTCTTCCAGACATCGACGATCAGCACTGCGATCATCGCCGTTTCCAGATTGGCGGTCCAGGCAATCTTCTCGCTGATAAGACCGAAGCCGAGCAGAATATCGTTCAGAATGCCGAACTGATCATTGAGCATCCAGGCCCACATCTTTGCTGAGACGATTGTTGGGATCGCCCAGGGAATGAGGATTGCGGCCCGTACGATCCCACGCCCGAAGAACCGAGCGTTCAGCACCAAGGCGACGATCAGCCCGAGCACGGTCTCGATTACCACCGAAAGGACGGTAAACTTGGCAGTGTTCCAGACGGCATTCCACCAGACCGGATCGGCAAGCAGCCCGCGATAGACGGTCCTTCCGCTCTTCAGTGTCACCCAAGACAAATAATTGTCAAAGCCGACGAACTGCGCATTGCCAAGGTCGTTCAGCGACGCATTCGTAAAACTGAAATAGATCGTTCTGAACAGCGGCCAGCCAGCGACGATTGCCAAGATCAACAGCGTCGGCGCGAGAAACATCCATGCCGATCGAATGCGCTCGGACCGCAACTCCGTGGTGGCTCTGGAATGGGAAACCCTGGGCTTGATTGCTTGTGGAACTACGATTTCGCTCATGAAACGTCTATCCCTCGTTAGCGTGTCCGAAGACCGGACCGGCGGCCTGACAGCCGCCGGTCGGAGTACTCACCAAGCATCGCCTTTGAGGGTCGTTAGGTCGGCTTCAAGAAGCTCGAGGTTCTCGGCAGCTGAGCCGCTGCCTGACAAGGTATTGTGCACCGCAGTCCAGAACTTTGAGGACACCTCATTGTACTTTACCTTGGCCGTCGCCGAAGGGCGTGGCACCGCGTCCTGGAAAATGGGTTTCCAGTTCGGCATGAAGGGCTGCGCGGCAGCAATATCCTTGTCGTCATAAAGGTCGGTCAGGGTCGGCAAATTGGAGAGTTCGATGGCACGTGCCTTTTGAACGTCCTTCGACGCCAGGAATTTTACGAGCGCGATGGCTGCGTCCTGCTTTTCGGAATATTTCGAAACCGCCAGGTTCCAGCCGCCAAGTGTCGAAGACGGCTTATCGCCGACGGCTGCAACCGGTAGCGTCATCACGTCGAACTTGCCCTTCACGGCGCTGTCGGCACCGTTTCCGAGAGAATAGGCATAAGGCCAGTTGCGCATGAAGACGGCGTTGCCGGTCTGCCAGACGCCGCGCGATTCTTCTTCCTGATATGCGAGCACCCCTGGCGGTGAGATCGTGCCGATCCAGCCCTTGGCCCGTTCAAGCGCGGCTGCCGCCTTCTCGTTGTTGATCGAGATCGTCCCGTCCGGCTCGACGATCTGGCCGCCGCCCGACGATTTCACCCATTCCAGTCCGTTGCAGGTAAGCCCTTCGTAGGAATTGCCCTGGAAGACGTAGCCCCAGAGGTCCTTCTGTCCGGCCTGGCGTTCCTTATCCTGAATCTCTTTGGCGGTTGCGGCCATCTCGTCCCAGGTCTTCGGCGGCTGTTTCCCATATTTCTCCAGCAGGTCCTTTCGGTAAAACAGCGCAGGAGCATCGGTAAACAACGGCAGCGCCACAAGCCGGCCATTGACAGTCTGAGACGCGATGATCGACGGGAAGAACTGGCCGACAACGTCCTTGGCTGCCTCCTTCAGATCGACGAACTGGTCGGCAAGCTGCGGTGCCCAGATGACATCGGTCTGATAGACATCGACGTCCTTGTTTCCAGCAGCAAGCCATAGGCGATATTGCGAAAATTGCTCGCTGCTCGATGACGGCATGGTCACGAGCTTGACCTGATTGCCGGTATCTTTCTCGAAAATAGCCAGCTGCTTGTTCAAGAATTCTACGTTTTTTCCCGTAGTGTTGGCGGCAAAGGAAATTTCGGCAGCGCGGATCGGGCCGGCGGCCGCGATGGCGATTCCGAGCGCGGACAAGCCCAAAGCAAATTTTTTCATGATCTCCTCCCAGAAATTGAAATCGATTTGGCGATTAGACCATTGCAGAAGGTCGCAGAGGCGTCAAGCCCACGGAGATTAGCGATCCACAGTTGCATTATGAAGAGAACTTGACTGATATACAGTGAGTAGCGGTATTTTTTACCCCTGCGAGCAGGGATTCAAAGCAACAAAATTGAAACCGATTTCAATTTTCGTTGGACTGACACTTGCCCGTTGCGCATCGCCAAAGCTTCGTCCATTGATTGCCGGGACAAAGAAGACATCCGATGAAACTCCGTGAATTTGCAAAGCAGCTTGGGCTCTCTCCGACGACGGTCAGCCGTGCGCTCAGCGGCTATCCCGAGGTGAGCGAAGCCACGCGCGCCAGGGTTGCGAGCGAAGCAATGCGGCTTGGCTATCGTCCCGATATCAATGCCGTGCGACTAAAGACCGGGAGAGCCGGAGCGATCGGCGTCATGATGGCGCGTTCTGGAGAAATCCATTTCGCCGAATTCATGTCAGGTATGGCACAGCGCCTGGAAACGGCCGATACCGATATTCTCATCACGCCTATTACCGCACACAATGATGAGGAAGAGATGCAGGCCTACCGACGCCTGGTCGAAAGCCGCCGGGTGGATGCGGTGATCATTCATTCGCCTCGCCCGAGGGATCCGCGGATCGGAGTGCTGAACAGCTTAGGCCTGCCTTTCCTGGTTCACGGCCGATCGGAATCCGAGCACGTTCACGCGTGGCTCGATATCGACAATGAAAATGCCGTGCGTCGGTCCACCGAACATCTGCTCGATCTCGGGCATCGGCGCATTGCCATGATCAATGGTCTGCGGGGCAAGACGTATTCGATCCATCGCGAGCAGGGTTTTCGGGTCGCGCATCAGGAACGTGGGCTCGTCGCCGATCCCAACCTAATGGTCTGCGATAAATTCTCCGACGAGAGCGGCTTTCGACATGCCCGCTCTTTTCTCGAGAGGGCGAACGCGCCGACTGCCATCGTTGCCGGCTCCACGATGACAGCGCTTGGTGTTTACCGTGCCGTCCGTTCGCTTGGGATGACGGTGGGGCAGAATGTTTCCGTCATCGCCCATGACGACGTCTTCCCATATCTAACGGCCGAAAGCATGGTGCCGTCGCTCTCGACAACACGATCGTCCATGCGTGCCGCGGGCACGCGCTGCGCTGAGCTAACGCTACAGCTTATCGCTGGACGTGCCGTCGATGAGATCCACGAATTGTGGCCAGTCGAACTGATCCTGAGGGAAAGTACCGCCCCGCCGCCCTGACGGAGAGCAACCTCTCGATAGTGCGTTTGCCGACGCACGCAGGATCGGCCTGCTTTTTTAAAGCTGATCGATCGCAGGAACCTTGCCGCTCAGAAACGCCAGAGCCGCTGCGCCGACCAGGCCCGAGTTCTGATCCAATGCGGCCAGCATTACCCTGACATCCTTGAATGCCGGCATTGCCCATTGCGTGATGTAGGCTTGAATGCCGGGTTGTAGACGATCGAACTCGTGGGAAAGCCCGCCTCCCATCACGATGATATCGGGACTGAAGATATGGATCAGGCTGGTGAAGCCGCGACCGAGAATTTCCGCTTCTTCGTCAATCAGTTGATTTGCGAGCCGATCGCCATCTCTTGCGGCTGCGAAAACGCTGCGGCTGTCGATGGCGCCGCCATCGCTGCCGATCGTCGTCCCGCTGGATTCCATCGCCCGCATTTGAGCGCGGCGCGCAAAAGCTGTTCCGGATCCGTAGGCCTCGAAACAACCCCTGTTGCCGCACGGGCAAAGCTCTCCGTTCGGCACGACCGACATGTGCCCGACATGGGCTGCCATGCCCTTGCGGCCGCGCACGACGCGACCGTCCGACACAACGCCACCGCCAATGCCGGTGCTCACCGTGACATAGACCAGATTATCGAGGCCCTTGCCGGCTCCGAACTGCCACTCGCCGATGGCAGCGGCAATCGCATCGTTCTCGAGGTCGACCGGAAACGGAAACCGCTTCTGCAATTCCGCCTTCAGCGGAAAGTCGACAAAGCCGGAGAGGGTCGGGATATTCGAGGCGACACCGGCGACCGTATCGAGCGGGCCCGGAGCGGATACGCCGACGCCCACTACCGAGGCAGGGTTCGATGCTGCAAGCAGTCCATCGGTCAAGCCGCAGATTTGGGCGAGCACCCGGTCGGGGCCTGCCAGCGCATCCGTCGGTTCGGCTGCACGCGCCAGGATCCTGCCCTGCTCGTCGACGAGGGCAGCGCGCACCTGCGTCCCACCGAGGTCGATTCCAATGGCAATCTGCTGCATGTGAAGACCATGAGTTAGAGTGCGCGCACCCATGCCATCCGCTCGTCGAGCGATGGCGCATTGAAAGCCAGGGAACCGAGGACAACCGTTTCCGCACCTGACTGGCGCAGAAGAGGCACGGTGTGCTCGCGAATACCGCCGTCGGCCGCCAGCACGATCCGATGCGCCGCGCCGCAACCGGCGATGATTTGCTTTGCCTGCTGAAGCCGCGCGCCGGCCTTCTCGTCGAGGCCCTGGCCCTTCACGCCGATCGCCGTGCCGAGCAGCGTCACAAAGCGCAGCCGGGACGCATATTTCTCGACGCGTTCGACAGGAGTGCCTACCTTGAGCACCATGCCGGCTGCGACGCCGCGGCGATCGAGAAGATCGAGCGCCTCGGCGGCGACGCTTTCGTTTTCAATATGAAGACTGATCAGGTCGCTGCCGGCATCGGCGAACTGCTCGATCTGCGACAAGAGGATGCTGTCGGCGACCATCAGGTGAACGTGGATCGGGCGCGAGGACACTTTGCGCACGCCGGCAACGAGATCAGGGAAAAACAACATGGCCGGTGCGAAATGGCCATCGGCGACATCGATGTGGAGAATGTCGACGTGAGGATCGACGCGCGCCAGATCATCCGCCAGACGTACGAGATCGGCCGACCAGACGGAGAATTCGGCAATCAGGCGATCCTTCGGAAGATCGGCGATCCAGGTCTTGGAGGGGGGTGTCATTGTTTCAGAGCTCCTTCAGAAAATTGCCCATGGCAAGCCGGAAGTCGGCGACGTATTGCGGGCGGCTCTCGGTCTTCGATGTGATCTGCACCAAACGCGCGCCGGCAATCCGCTCGGCAAGAGCATGCGCGTAGCCAATAGGATGAATGCTGTCCCGATCATGACCGATAACCAGCGTCGGCAAGGTGAGATTGCCGACCTCCTCGTCGCTCACATCAGGACCATCATTGGAAATCCTGGTAAGCAGCTCGGCGGTCACATCCAAAGGTGTGCGGGAGAAAAAACCGGCGAGCGAGGCCAGATTGTCCGGCGCCTCGGCGGCGAGCCGCACACCCAACGGCCCGGCAAGGAATGCGGTCCTTGCCGGCCCCAGTGGCAGAGTTTTCAGAAGCCGCCCGACTTCGGCGTTGGGTGCCATGTTCTCCGGCGCAGCTGCCGTCAGCCAGGCCGGCCTTGCGATGATCAGAGCCTTGACAAGATCGGGGCGCATGACCGCGAGACGCAAGGCGATCGCCGCCCCCATCGAGATGCCGCCGATCACGATCGGCGGCGTAAGGTTCTTTTCGATATAGGCGGCGATATCATCGCAGAAGGTCGCGATCGACAGCTGCTCCAGTTTGCCGGCTTGGGAATAGCCGTGGCCGCGCGCCTCGATCGTGAGCCGGCGAAAACCTGCGTCGAGCGGAAAGACCTCAGCGGTCTGCGCCGCGTCGCCGCATAGACCGTGCTGGAACATGACGGACGCGCCCTCGCCCGCCATATCGACATTGAGAATGGTCCCGTCGCTGGTTTCGAATGGCTGCGCCCGTCTCATCTGCCAGCCTCCGCAAAATTACCGTCGAGGCTATTCCTCAGGAAGGTTGCCGCACCGGCCGCCTCCGAGGCCGAAAGACCGTGCGTGATAAGACTGCCCTTAAAGCCAATCGCCTTGAGACGGCCGAGATAATGCGCGCAGTCGAGGACACCCTTGCCGGCGGTCGCGAAACTGCCGTCCGGATTGCGATCTTTCGCATGCGCCATGACGATCCAATCGGCCAGAAGGTCGATGGCGGAAGAGACAATGCTCCGCTGCTCATCGAGCGTCGCGACCTCAAAGAGATTGGCCGGATCGAGCACGATCTTGATGCGGGGGCTCTTCAGTGCCGCGATCAGCCGATAGGCTTTCTCAGCCGAGTTGACGACATTGGCAAGCTCGGGCTCGATGCCGAGATCGACATCATAGCGCTCGGCGATCTCGATGGCCGCGCCCATGGCCCCGAGGAGATCCTGCCAGGCCTCCGGCGTGTCGTTGTCGGCATGCGCCTTCCACTGATCGACGGGGTCGCGTGTGCCGGTGCAGAGCGTGATCAAGCTCGTCGACATGTCGGCACAGCGCTCAGCCAGCGTTGCCAGTCTGCGAAGGCCGACCTCGCGCACGGCGGGGTCCGGATGGATCATGTTGAAAGTGCCGGAAACAGCAACGATTTCGACGCCGCTCTCGCGCGCCGCTTCACCGACTGCGCGGGCCTGGGCTTCCGTGATGATCTCCGGCATCGGCGGAAGGCCTGAGCAAGCCATATTGTATTGTGCGCAGGTGAACCCGGCGCCAGCGACCGAATTGAGAACGGTCAAGGGGTCCGTTCCCTCGAAGGTCTTTGCGAAGATGCCGAGCTTCATCACACGCCGCCCGTGACGTCGGACAGCGCAACCGCCTTGCCGCTTTCGACGGAGCGCGCAACGGCGACCATGGCCCGTACGGATGCCAGGCCATCATCGATATCGGCGCCTTCCATCACCGCGCCATCCAGAATGGTGCGGGCAAAGCCCTCGACCTGGCGGCGATAGAAATGGCCGTCGGCACCGAGAATGCGATGGGTGGCGCCGTCCGCCTCCCGGAAAATGTCCACCTCGCTGGTCTTGTAGTACCACGGGTTATAGGTCTTGCCCAAAATGCTGCCGTTCTTGCCGTAGATCTGAAAGCCTTCGTGCCAGTCCATGCGCACCTGGACGGTGAGATCGAGATGGCCGAGCGTGCCGGAGGCAAATTCCACGTCCACGAACCAGCACCAGATACCGGCGCGCTCGGACAGACGCGCGTTGACGGAGACGATGTCGCCGGCGAAATACCGTGCCGTGTCGATCAGATGGCAACCATGCGCAAGCATGTAGTAGCGCCGCAGGTCGGCTTTCGGATTGGTGGAGGGTTTCTTCGCATTGGCGCTGGTGACGATCAGAGGCTGGACCGCATCGGTCATCGGATAGCGGTGCGTGCTGTCGCAATACCATGCTTTCAGAGCAACCATCTCGCCCATTTCATCGCGGATGAAGGATTTGGCGGCCTGGAGCCCAGCGTCGAAACGCTTCATATGCCCGACCTGAAACACCTTCCCCGACTTGTCGACCACAGCCTTCAGTTTAAGGCATTCCTCGATGGTGACGCCGACCGGTTTTTCGCAGAGGACATGTTTTCCTGCCTGAAGGGCGCGAATGGAGGCCGGGACGTGAAAGGCATCGGCGGTCGCGATGACCACGGCATCGAGGTCGGGATCGGCCAGCATCTTGTCGTAGTCGTCATAGGTTTTTTCCGCCCCGTGGGTGATGGCCATCCGTTCGCGGAGATCTTCGGCAACGTCGCAAATCGCATAGAGGTCAGCATTGGCTGCCTTCGTGCAGCTCTCGAAATGCGCGGCCTGGGCAATCTGGCCCGCGCCCAATACGCCGATGCGGAGACGTCGTTCCTGTTTTGCTGGCATCGATAAGCCCTTTGGATCGGATATTGAAGATGAATGCTGGTTTCGGCGTCGGATGGAATGCGTTCAAGACATCGAACGTTGCCGACGTCTTCTGGCCGGACCGCCACCGGCGTGTCGGCTCTCCCTCGTCACTTCACAGCGCCATATGTGTTTGAGGATTGAAAAAGTGAAGTTTCGCCGGGTCGATGGCCAGATCGATCGATTGGCCCGTCTCGACCGCGCTGACCGCTTCGAACCGCGCGACGGCGTTGGCGGCCCCGCTCAGGTCCTCAACGGCGTCGGGATCGCCCGAGTCGATCCGGACCGCGTCGATCTTCAAATGCACGATCAACTCGGAGCCGAGCTCCTCGATCGACTTCACGACAACCGGGATCGTCGGATGGGAAGCTCCAGACGGCAACCGGCTGTCGTAGAGGTCCTCGGGCCTGACCCCAAAGATCACGTCCTTTCCCTCGAAAGCGGATAGACCGGGGGCACGCTCGAAGGCGCCGCCGGATAAGGGAATGGAGAAGCCCGGCAGATGGATCCGCCCGCTCGACAGACGCCCTTCGAAAAGGTTCATCGACGGCGAACCGATAAAGCCCGCGACAAACGCATTGACCGGGCGGTGATACAGAGCCTTGGGCGTATCCACCTGCTGAAGTACACCGCCCTTCAGCACTGCGACCCGATCGCCCATGGTCAGCGCTTCGGTCTGGTCATGGGTCACGTAGATCGTCGTCACGCCCAGCTGTCTCTGCAGGCTTGCGATCTCTGCCCGCATCTGAACACGCAGCTTCGCATCGAGGTTCGAGAGCGGTTCGTCCATGAGGAATGCTGCAGGCTCGCGGACCATGGCGCGGCCCATCGCAACACGCTGGCGCTGGCCGCCGGAGAGCTGCGCGGGCTTGTTGCCCAGCAAGGGCTCCAGCTGCAGGATCTTGGCGATCTCGTGCACGCGCTTGGTGCGTTCGGCCTTGTTCTTTCCGGCCAGCTTCATCGAAAAGGCGATGTTGTCGAAGACGGTCATATGCGGATAAAGCGCATAACTCTGAAAGACCATGGCAATGTCCCGGTCCTTGGGCGCGAGATCCACGACGTCCTGACCGCCGATGCTCAATGTTCCGCTGCTGATTTCCTCGAGCCCGGCAATCATGCGCAGAGCGGTCGACTTTCCGCATCCGGACGGCCCGACCAGTATCAGAAACTCGCCATCATGGATCGTCAGGCTCAGATCCTTGATCGCATGGTAGCTGTTTCCATAGGTCTTGCAGATTTTGTCGAGTACAACCACAGCCACGTCTCGTCCTCCCGTACCAGTTCGGATCACATCTTCCAACGGCGCTCCCGACGTCTCCGATCCTTTCGACAAGAAAGCTCAGGCCTGGACCTAAAAGTCAACCAAAGAATCGAGGGATAATTCGCCACAGATCACCAGATGTTTTTCATATCTATTTGAAAACTATCAAACTTCTACGATAAATGAAAAATAAACTGCGGAATTATATTTTTTACCGCGCGTAACTTTTATGATCGACGTTTCAGCCGTTGAGAGTTCGCTCAATGCGATTCAATGACACTTCAGCCCTGAGGCTCTGCTCGGGCGGTCGACCGGAGCCGGCACCCATCGCCGCCCGTGCTCATTCTTGACATCCGGGAATCGGGAGCGGCGCGGGCGCATTCTCCGCCGCCATCCATGTCAGGCACGTCTGGTGATCTGGCAGGCCTCTGCGCCCTCCCCGTGCAGTCACGGAAATGGCGGCAGCCGCCGCGGCATAGGCAGTGCAATCAAGCGGGCTCTTACCCCTAGCGAGGGCAAGGGCGTAGGCACCGTGAAAACAATCCCCGGCGCCGGTCGTGTCGATTGCTTGAACCTGATAGGCCGGCACATGCCACCGGGTGGCATCGCCTTTCTGGCGCAGGTAAGTTCCTCGTTCGCCATCGGTGAGGACAACCGCGGACCGATCCTTTGACCAAAGCTTGTCCAGGATCATCGTGGGATCACCTTCGCCGGTGTATTCCTTCCCGAAGGCGAGCGGCAGCACCAGGTGGTCGGCAAAAGCCAGGATCCGGTCGGTCGCGGCACCGACCGTCCATTCGATATCGGCTATCACGGCAAGGCCCAAAGCGCGTGCGCGCGCCACGACACTTTCGGAGTGCGTGGCATAACCATCGATCAGCAGTACCGGGGCCCGCATCAAAACCTCGTCGGGCAGCGCATCCGACGTGCCGTGCAGCACATCATCGTCATAAGCGATGAACCGGTCGCCGTCGGGACCGACCGTGATCACGGAGCGGATCGGCGCGGCATCCGCGTGGCGGGGAGCCAGCGATATGTCGACGCCGTCTCGCTCGAGCTCGCTGCCCGCCACGTCGGCCGCCCGCTCATCGCCGAGCCAGCCGATGAAGCCGGCGCGCCCGCCAAGCCGGGCGACGGCAACAAGGGCCGTCGCCACGTTGCCGCCATGGTCCGTGGCGCGTTTCGTCACCTTCCCTTTGCCGGCCGTCAGCCCCCGATCGACATAGATGATGTCATCGATGGCCAGGGCGCCGAAGCCCAGAACCTGGAAAGGGCGCGACACGTCTCAGGCACCGGCCGCCGCCAGAGCATCCTCCGGCGTCATCCCCTTATGAATGACGAATTTGAAGGCGCGTGCGGCCATGGTCGTATCGCCGTGACCCCAGAGGTTGCGACCGACGACCGCGCCTTTGGCCCCAGCGCGCAGTGCTTCCGACGTCTGGACGAGCGCCCCAAGCAGCGTATCGGTCTTCGGGCCGCCAGCGATCACGACCGGAATCGGGCAAGTCGCAACGGTCTCGCGGAAGGACTCGAAATCGCCGGTGTAGCCGACCTTGATCACGTCGACGCCGGCCTCGAAGCCGATGCGCACGGCGTAAGCGATTTCATCCGGGGTGAACACGATCTTGCCGCCGTCGGAGAAATCGCGGGGATAGACGTGGGCGACGACCGGCATCTCGAAGCGGGCGGCGGCGTTGACCGTATCGGTGAGCCAGCGGATATACTCTCCTTCGGTAGCGCCGCGCACGGGGATGGCGACAGCCAGAGCGTCAGCACCGTAACGCACCGCGTCTTCCGGAGTCGCAATGAGCTGACGAATGCGGTCGTCGGCGGTGAAGCAACCACCCTGAATGACGAGCGCTGCCTTTCCGGCATATTCCGACCACAAGTGGCGCGCCGCGCCAGGCTGGATGCTGATATAGTCGGGGCCTCCCGCCATGACGCGTCTGAGCGCGCCCGGCAGGTCGGCAAGCCCGCCCTCACGCACATTGCCATAACCGACAAAATGATCGACGGCACCCCCGAACAGATGACCCGATGGGTTCGAGAACAGGCGTGCGAGGCGGATTTTGATTCCGAGACCCATGGCGATACTTCCTTTGTGATGGCAGCCTTTGCGATTGCTGGCGCCGATGCTGGCAAAACCCTAACTCGAAAACAAACAAACATTCAATATTTCGATTTCTTTCGTTTTTACATGAATGCTGAATTTTAGGCGTGCATTTCTGCCATTGAACGGCTATTTCTGCAGCAATAGACGTGGGATGAGATGGCGAACTTTCGTTTTTCAAAAGTCGCATTGTTGCAAATAACGGCGGTCGGGATCACACATGCTTGCAGAACAGAGGCGGCAGCAGATCATGCTGGAACTTCAACGGGTCGGTCAGGCACGCACCCGTCAGCTGGCGGAATTCTTCGAAGTCTCGGAAGTGACGATCCGCTCCGACCTCGAAATCATGGACGCCAAGAAACAGCTGATCAAAACACATGGCGGGGCAATCGCCCTGCCGTCCGACTCGCCGGCAGCGGCCTTCGAGGAACGCATGCAGCGCAATTTCGATGCAAAGCGACGCATCGCCCAGATGGCTGCGCGACAGATCATCGATAACCAGTCGATCGTCTTCGACAGCGGTTCGACCCTGCTGCAGGTGGCCATGCAGATGCCAGCGGTCAACAACGTCGTGGTTGCGACAACGGCGATGAACATCGCCCAGCATCTGATGTACCGGCCAGGGCTCGACGTACACATGATCGGCGGCCGCGTATTTCCCAGCACCGTGAGCACGATCGTACAAGATTCCGACAGGGCGGTCGGCGGCCTCGTCGCCCACCAGGCCTTTGTCGGCGCCCACGCGATCGATCAGGCGTTTGACGTCGTCGATGTTTCTGAGGACGTGGCGCGGACCAAGCGCAACCTCGTTCGCATGGCCCGGCGTGTCGTCCTCGTGGCGGATTCGAGCAAATTCGACATCGGCGCCTCCTCCAAAGCCTTCTCGCTGTCGCGCGTCGACATGATCATCACGGACAGCAACATGCCGCACAACATTCGCCACCGGCTGGACAAGCTGGGCGTGGAGGTTCGCTACGCGTGACCTGCAGTCAACCTCTCCACTTTGGAAGAGATCGGGGCGACGCTTCGGCGCAGACCAGTGGCTTCGGCCGACACGGGGGAACACTAGATGGGCTAGAAGCCCAGACATCGAAGCGTCTCGCGGTTCGTGCGAACGGCGGCAGCAGGATCGGTTGCGGCATGGTCCGATTCTTCCTCGACCACAATCCAGCCGATAAACTTCGGCGCATCCCGAACGGCCGAAATCACGGCAGGCACGTCGCAGACACCTTGGCCGAGCATCGCCCAAGTCCCGCCGGCGTCGACATCCTTCAGGTGCACGTAACGGATCCGGTCCCGGTGGGCCACCAGCGTGTCGTCGATCGGCTGGCCGCCACGCAGGATATGGCCGGTATCCGGCACCCAACCCACTTGTGGATCCAAGAGAGCAAACAGCTGATCATAGTCGTTCCGCGTGAAGAGCAGCGTGTTGTGATGCGAGGAAGGATGGACAGCTACAGTGACGCTAGCCGACTGTCCGATCTCGGTCGCACGATTGTAGCACTCGGCCGCAATGGCGAATTTCTCATCGCGCAGGCCATCCGAGACAACCGTCGCCGATCCCATGGACACCAATGCACCGGGAAAATGCGCCGCGAAATCGACCCATCGCCGCGCCGTGTCGAGATCGGAGTCAATCTTTTCCGCCACCGTGAAGCCACTGGCGGAGCCGAAGGCAAAGGAGACCAGCGTCAAGCCGGCATCCGTCAGCGTACGGGCAAAGTCGGTGGGCTTGAGCGCGTAGTGACCAATCATCGTGTCGGTGATTTCGATACCGGCATATCCGCCATCGGCAATGGCGCGCACCAGATCGTCCGGACCGCCGCCCCAATCTGTCCCCAGCATCTCCCAGGTGAATGTCTGGCAGCCGATCTGCAGCTCAGCATTTTTCATATCTTGGTCCTGACCCATCCGTTGACGACAGCCGATACCCGAAGCCGGCAGCGCGCACGCAATCCTCGGAAGCTTCGCCGGCCTTGCCGAAAGCCCCTTCCGCGGGAGAGGCGGCCGAAACTGGGACGGCAGGCTCGTCATCGGAGATTGCGACGCCTCCCAGCGTCTTGTCATTACGTACGGTCAAATGTTACCGTGCGTCAATATAATTTATTGCTTGCGCTTAAAACACTAACATCCTCCACTCTCCGCGCCGCACCGGCAAATCAGGTTCTTAGATGGCACAGACCAATGGTATGAAACTCAGGATCGGCGTGGTGGGATGCGGCAATATTTCGCTCGCCTATATGCGCAACGCGCCGCTGTTTTGCGGCGTCGAAATCACCGCCTGCGCAGACCTCAACGCAGACGCCGCCAAGCGTCGCGCGGCGGAGTTCAATCTGCGCGCGACTGACGTCGATAGCCTCATTGACGACAACAGCATCGACCTCGTCCTCAATCTGACGATCCCGGCTGCGCATTTTGACGTTTCGATGCGGGCTCTGTCGGCGGGCAAGCATGTCTTCACGGAGAAGCCGCTCGGCATCACGGCCGCCGAAGGACGCAGCTTGGTGGATGCCGCCGCGGCGAAGGGCCTCATGCTTGGCTCGGCGCCAGACACGTTCCTCGGCGCGGCCGGACGCCATGCCCGGCGGCAGATGGAAGCCGGCGCCATCGGCAAGCCGGTGACCGGGACAGCCTTCATGATGGGGCGCGGCATGGAGCACTGGCATCCGGATCCCAGCTTTTATTACCAGGCCGGCGCAGGCCCGCTGATGGATATGGGCCCCTACTATCTCACGACGATGGTCAATCTGATGGGGCCAATCCGCCGTGTGCAGGCCGTCGCCACAAGCGGGCAGGAAGAGCGGCTCATCACGGCGGAGGGACCGAAGCAGGGCACGACGTTCAAGGTCGGCACGCCGACCAGCGTGCTGTCGCTGCTGGAATTCGAGTGCGGTGCGACAGTCACCTTCGGCACCTCCTGGGACGTATTCCGCCATTCCAACCACCCCATCGAACTCCACGGAACCGAAGGCTCGCTGCGCCTGCCCGACCCCGACAATTTCGGCGGCTCCGTCGCGCTCTCCGGCCGCGGCGCGCCCTGGCAGGAAACGGACACATCAGGCGAACTCTTCGGTGCCGTCAATTGGCCGATCGCAGCGCCGGACCGTGCCAACTATCGCATGCTTGGCCTTGCCGATCTCGCACGCGCAATCATCGAAGGACGTGCGCCGCGCGCTTCAGGCGATCTGGCGCTGCACGTGCTCGAAGTCATGGAAGCGATCCTGCGTGCCGGCGAAACCGGTATCGCGCAGACCATTTCGGGTACCGTCGCGCAGCCGAGGGAATTGCGGGAAGACGAAGCGAGGAGTTTGCTCAAATGACACAACTGGATGAATCCGCCAAACGCGCGCTTGCATGGCCTGGCGATCCGCAAACGCCGGTCGAAGGCTGCACGCCGGCGCTGGCGCGGCAGCAATATCTGGATAGTTTCGCAGACATTCAACGGCCGCCCGAAGACGTGGTCGAGACCCTGGAAAGGCATGCAGGCGCAATCAGGTTGAAGATATGGCGCGGCCGCGCTGCGCCGCGGCAGGGCGCGCCGGCCTTGCTTTATCTCCATGGCGGCGGTTTTGTGATCGGCGCGCCGGAAACCCATGAGGACATCTGCCGGACGCTTGCCAATATGGCAGGCGCCGTCGTGGTTTCGCCCGACTATCGCCTGGCTCCGGAACACCCCTTTCCCGCTGCCATTGACGACTGCGCCGCCGCACTCGTCTGGATGACGGAGCAGGCGGATGCCCTCGGCATCGATCCCTTGCGGGTTGTCGTCGCTGGCGATAGCGCCGGCGGCAATCTGGCCGCCGTCGTCGCCCTGCTGGCGCGGGACGGACGGGTGCCGGCTGTCATCGGACAGGTGCTGATCTATCCGGTGACCGACCAGTCGCAGACTAGCGACAGCTACTCACGTTACCAAGAGGATTTCGGCCTGACGGCCGCGGCGATGAAATGGTTCCGAGACCACTATCTGCCGGACGCCGCGAGCCGGTCGGACTGGCGAGCCTCGCCGCTTAACGTAGCGTCGCTGGCAGGCGTGGCGCCGGCTCTCGTGATCCTTGCCGGACATGACGTGCTGTTCGACGAAGGGGCCGCTTATGCCGAGCGGCTCAGCGCCGAGGCGAAGGCAACGACCCGGACCTGGCCCGGACAGATCCATGGCTTCGTATCGAAGAGACGGGCCATTCCGGAGGGGCAAGAGGCCCTCGAAGCCATCGCAACGGCATGGCGCGCTATGGACCCAGCGCTTGCCCGTTGACGCGGAAATCTGTGCCGCCCTCAAGCAGACTCGCGCATGACCAGCGTTGCCTCGAGGATTACCTTGTTCGTCACAGGGGTGGTCCCATCATCCTCGCTCTCGATATGCGCCAGCAAAAGCTCCACGGACTTCGCGGCGATCTCGGGCGCGTTCTGGGCCATCGTCGTCAGCGACGGACAGGTGTATCGGCTAAGCGGGTGATCGTCGTGCCCGGCAATGCGCACGTCGCAATCGTCATTCCGGCCGATTTTCAGTCCCGAAGCGAATGCGGCTGCCATCGCGCCGAAAGCAAAGCGGTCGTTGGCGCACAGCAGCGTTTTGCCCGGAAGACCGCCATTCGCAAGAATTCTCTGCATCTGCTCGTATCCGAGACGCTCGAATTCCCAGGAAGGCGGCGCGTCGCAATCGATGACGAGCGGGGAATGCCCTTCCCTCGCCATGGTCGCGCGGTAGCCCGCCTGCCGCTCGCCGGCATTTTCGGTCATATGCGGAATTTCCAGGAAGATCGGCGGCTCACCGGACCGGCAGAGATATTGCACAATGGCTGCCATGCTTTGCGCATTGTCGTTGCCGACATAAGGAAGGTCGGCGTCGGCAGGATTGTCGAAGCAGACGACGGGGATGGCATCCCTTAATCTTTCCAGCGCGGAACGGCGCGAACCGGCTCCGAGCGGCGCCACGATCGCACCCGCGACCTTCAGCGAGAGCAAGGTCCGAACGGCCTCCGCCTCCAGCTCCGGCCGCGTGTGCGAAGAAATCTGGACGGGCCAGAATCCCTTTTCGCGCAACTCCAGCTCGATCAGCGAAACGACCTGCACATAAAAGGGATCCGACATGGTCGGGACCAGAATGCCGATATTCCTGGTCCGCTTGCGATTGAGATGCCGCGCGAAAAGGTTCGGCTCGAAATGCGACTTCTTGAGAGCCGCCTCGATACGTTTGCGGGTCACCTCCTTGATCTGCGAGGGATCATCGAAATATTTCGACAAGGTCGGACGCGATACGCCGGAGGCGCTCGCGAAGTCGTCCATCGATTTATAACTTTTCTTGGCCATTCAATTCCTTATTGGCGGGACGACGACAACTGATCGGGAACGATTTCGCACAACGGCAGATCCGCCGACGCGCCAAATCACGCATTCGGCAATTTGTACAGGTGATCTTCGGATCCTGAATCGTCGAAAATCACCGCGTAAGCCGGCGTGATCCGTCGTTTTTGGTGCGGGCCCTGCCCTCGCTTTCGAAAAGCGAAATATTCCCTTCACTGCGACTTGCCCCGTCTGCGCCGCGTGGTTGCAAAAGGCGCTTGTTTCAGCACCCAAAATTCGAAAATTTGCAGTGAAGACGCCGGGTGCCACGCTTTTCATTTTGTTGGGTAAACTTTCATTTGTTTACGAAAGTAAAGAAAAAATGCGTCACAAGCAATACAAATGCTGCAGAAAAACACTGATGATGTCAATCAATTTTATGATTTTTTATCAACGATTTAACGCAACTCGCTCCGTGCATGCCGGCCTCCCATCTTTTCCAGATCGCAGTTCTTCATTGACAGATAGGGCCGTCAGGGAACCTACTTTGCCTACGATCTTGAGGAGGATCGGTTAACTGACAATCTTTGGGAGGCACAGATGAATATCAGAAAATTCGGCGTGACGATGCGGGCTGCCGTGGCGGTATGGGCGCTCTGCGCCACATCGGCGTTTGCCGACACCACCATCGAGTTCATTCAGTGGTGGGAACCCGAAATGCCGTCGGGCGCTCTGCGCGGCATCATGAACGATTTCGAAGCCAAAAACCCAGGCATCAAGGTGACGCTGGTCAGCGGTCCCTATGCCACAACGCGTGACCAGATCGTCGTCGGTGCAGCCTCCGGAACGCTGAGCGACGTGGTGGGCCTGGATGGTGCGTGGGTAAACGGGCTCTCCAAGCAGGGCGCAATCGCCTCCATGGACGAGCTGATGGAGAAGGCGAAATACGACAAGAGCCAGATCACCGATATCGTTAAGATCGATGGCAAGAGCGTGATGTTCCCGCTGGCATCCTTCGTCTACCCGGTCTTCGTCAACCTGGATATCGCCAAGGCCGCCGGCGTCGACAAGCTGCCGGCCACCCGCACGGAATTTGCCGAAGCCGCGAAGAAAATGACCGACGCCTCGAAGAACCAGTACGGCTGGGTCCTGCCGCTATCGCTGCAGTCTCCGAGCGGAATCCAGAACGACGTCATGTCCTGGGTCTGGGCCTCCGGCGCCTCGATGCTGAAGGACGGCAAGCCTGACCTCGAAAATGAAGCCGTCGTCGGCACGCTCGACTATATCGCTTCCCTCAACAAGGAAGGCGTTATTTCTCCCGGCATTTTTGCCAAGAAGGAACAGGACAAGGTCGAGGAATTCGTCAATGGCCGCGTCGGCATGATGGTCGACTCCCTCGCCCATGTGAACCTCATCCGCGAGCGCAATCCGAAGCTCAATTTCGGCATCTCCGCCTTGCCGGCCATTGACGGCTACACCGGCAAGCGCGGCATGCCCTACGCATCCTGGGGTATCGGCATCAGCGAGGGCAGCCAGCACAAGGAAGAAGCCTGGAAGCTCGTCGAATATCTGATGAGCCCTGACGTCAATGGCCGTCTCGTCTCGATTGCCAACGCCTTCCCCGGCAACGTCCATGCCAAGCCGGACTTCGTGGCCTCAAACCCGATCTTCGCGGAAGCCTTCAAAATCTTCCAGAGCGGTTATCCTGCGAACGAGTTCGTCGGCCTTCCGGTTGCCGAAGAGCTGATGCGCGACATGAACGTCGAAGTTCAGAAGATGTTCGACGGTGGGCAGTCAGCCAAGGAGGCAGCTACCAATACCGAGAAGGCTTGGCTGGCGAAGTTCTAAGCACGTCGCTTTCACGGATCACCGGCAGCGCAACCAGGCGCTGCCGGTGCAAGTCGTCAAATTTCGGCAGAATGGAAAGTCACAGCTCATGAATCATTCGGCTACGGCTCTGGTCGCTGCGCAAGCCAAAGCGCGAAGAAAAGGATGGCTTCGTTACAGCACCCTGAGGAAGCTGGTGCCGTATTTCTACGTTTCGCCGGCGACCCTGCTGCTTGTCCTGCTGATGCTGTTTCCTATGGTGATGGTCCTCAAATATTCACTGATGGACGGCGCCATCATGAAAAAGGACGCTGCCTTCGCGGGCCTCCAGAATTATATGACCATCTTCGAGAACCCGGTCTTCTGGCAGTCGGTCGTGCAGACGCTTTATTTCACGATCATGAGCGTCATCTTCCACTTCATCATCGGCCTGGCCTTCGCGCTGCTGTTGAACACCAACCGCGTCGATCCGCTCATTCGCAGCATTCTGCGCGTGCTCTTCATCCTGCCCTGGCTGTTCACGGCCGTCATCATCGCCATCATCTGGCGCCTGCTGCTCGACCCGAATGGCGTCGTCAACAGCGTGCTGATGGCGCTCCATATCATCAACTTCAAGGTCGAGTGGTTCTCCTCGACGCGCACGGCCATCCACGCTTTGACCTTCGCAAACATCTGGGCAGGCTATCCGCTCTACATGGTCAGCCTGCTCGCCGGCCTCCAGGGCATTTCGAAGGAGCTTTACGAGGCAGCCGGCATCGATGGCGCCAACGAAATCCAAAAGTTCTGGTACATCACCATTCCGCAGCTGATGCCGATCATCATCAGCATCGCGCTCCTGGATTTCATCTGGACGATGCAGGTTTTTCCACTCGTATGGATGACGACGGGCGGCGGCCCGATCTATTCGACGGAAGTGCTCTCCACCTTCACCTACAAACTCGCCTTTTCCCAGTACGAATTCTCGCTGGCTTCGGCGAGCGCAATGATCATCCTCATCATCTCGATGAGCGTCACCTACTTCTACATTAAACACCAGCAGCGCAGGTGATCCATGGCAAAGCGTTCCTTCAAGAGCTCGGTATTGCCGACCATCCTGACCTATCTCGGCCTGGCGATCGGCCTCGTCTTTTCGGCCTTTCCGATCGTGTGGATGTTTTTCAGTTCGCTGAAATCGAATACGGAAATCTTCGCCCTTCCGCCGCGGCTGTTGCCCGATGATTTTACGGTGGCCGCCTATCTGACGATCTTCAACGATCCAGTGAAAGTGCGGTTCTTCATCAACAGTTACTTCGTCGCCGGCGTCGTCACCGCCCTGACCCTGGTTGTCGCGATCGTAACCGCCTACGGCTTCAGCCGCTATCAGTTCCGGTTCAAGAACACCTTGAACATCTTCATCATCAGCACCCAGACCGTTCCGCCGATCACCCTTCTCATCCCCTACTTCGGAATGGTAGTCGCCTTCAGGATCTTCGATACCTATCTGGCGCTGATCCTCACCTACATGGTCTTCACCCTGCCCTACGCCGTCCTGCTGATGACGGGCTATCTCAACACCCTGCCGAAAGAGCTGGACGAGGCCGTCCTGGTCGACGGCGGTTCGAGCTGGACGGCGCTATGGCGCGTCATCGTTCCGGTTTCCATCCCGGGGATCGTCGCCACCGCGGTCTACACCTTCCTGCTGGCCTGGAACGAATTCCTCTTTGCGCTGACGCTGACGAAATCGATGGACCTCAGAACCGTTCCGATCGGCATCCAGCTTCTGATGGGCCAGCACGCTTTCGAATGGAACGAGATGATGGCGATGAGCGTGCTCGGTTCCCTTCCCCTTCTGGTCCTTTACCTGGTTGCTCAACGCTACTTCCTGGCGGGCATGACCGCCGGCTCGGTCAAAAGCTGACGAGACGTCTCAGAACCCGCGCCAGCCGCGTCCAAGATCGTTTGGGCAATATCGGCAAAGCCAAGCCCGGCGGGCTGCGAGGAGACCCATTTCGGCGTGTATTGCAATTGTGAAAGAACCGGGATGATGTTGTTGACCCCGAAGGAGTTGCGGATAAAGCCGAACATTGGCGCATCGTTTCGAGAGTCGCCGACGAAGGCGGTAACGGCGGGAGTTTCAGCCGAGTCGACACCGAATATCTCGGTTAGAACGCGTTCGCTCATCGACCGCTTGTTGTAATCGCCGATCCACGTGTTGATGTGAATGGAGCTGATCGCGACCGTTCCGCCAATGGCTCTTATCCTGGACGCGAGGTCCTCGACCTCACGCGGGTCGTGACCCTGGATATCGATCGCGACGTCCGCCAGCCGAAAGGCCTGATCGTGGGCAATTCTGAACGTCTTGCTCCCCTGAGAGACCAGCTCTTTGATTGCCTGGAGATGCTGGCGCTGGCGCTCAGCCTGCAGGGTGGCGTCCTCCCAATAGTCGAAGACGACTGCGCCGTCCTGACGGGTGACACAATATGCGCCACTTTCGCCGATGACCGCGGCTACCGGCCAGGCACGAACGATATGTTCGCACCATCCGGCTGAGCCCCCCGTCACCGGCACGACGGCAATGCCCGCCCGGCTGAGATCCCAGAGAGCTTCGTAGGTTTGCGGCAGTAACTTGCCTTCGGTGGTCAGCGTATCGTCGATGTCGGTGAACAGGTAGCGCACATCCCGTAATTCACGAGCTGATGGCGCCAAGTCTACATAGCTCATGTCATATCCTCGCTGCATGTGACCACGTCCAAGCTGCTCTCGGCCAGAGCATTTGTGGCGGCCGCGTCGCCAGGTAGCCGATCGGTGTAGAAACGGGTGAGTTTGCTGAATGGCGCCACACGCACGGCCGCGTTGCGCGTCCACTTGCTGACGTCCGCGGCCAGGATCTGCGTTTGTGAATTCTCCAGCAGGGCATTGGTGATCTGGGCTTCGCTGTAGCTGAAATCCATCAGACCGTTAAGCGGGCTCAACGCGCCAGCGCCGACGACAGCGTAAGTCGCATAGAATTTTTCGACGAACCTGATTACATCCGTGCCGACCACATCGCGGTCATCGTGACGCAAAAGACCGCCCGTCAAATGGACCTCGACGCTCGGCGCGTCGCAAAGGCTCAGGGCGACGTGGATGTTGTTGGTGATCACCGTCAGGCCCTGGTGATCACGCAGCGCCTCGGCAACGAACCGAACCGTGCTGCCGATCCCGAGAAACACTGTCGCGTCTGCACCTATATCGGAAGCGACACGCTTGGCGATAAGCCGCTTGGCGCGCCGATTGAGCTGGGCGCGCGCATTGAGCGAGATGTTGCTGCCTTCGACCGGCAGATCGACGCCGCCGTGAAAGCGGCGCGCGTGCCCGAGATCGCATAATGCATTGATATCGCGCCGGATCGTCTGCGTCGTCAAATCGTATCGACGTGCCAGTTCCTCGATGTACTGAACACCTTCCGTCTCGATCAGCGCGAGGATCTCACGTTGCCGGCTCGATATGATCCGCTGCCCCATCGCCGCTCCTTACGTGAGGTAGACACTGGGGTCGTCTGTTATCACACCGGTCAAACCCACATCCCAGAACGATGCGAGCCGCCTGGGATCGTTGCAAGTCCAAGCCCGTACCTTGATGCCACGACGAACAGCCTCTTCGAGAAACCCGATACTCAGAGCCTTGTAGTCAAGATGGATGGTCTTTGCGGGAATCGACCGAAGGACATCCAGCCAATCCGCAGGCAACTTGCTCCACAGCATGGCGAGTTCGTAGCTTTGATCGATCTCGTACATTCCCTTCAGCGCAGCGGCATCAAAGCTTGAGATCATGATCTTGGTGTGCGCCGCCCGCGCCTTCAGATGTTGATCAACGACTTTGACCAGCTGGTCGAGTGACTTGTGATGGGCATGCTGTTTGATCTCGACATTGGCGTTGAGGCCGAGTTCGCCCAGCGCCGAAACAACGCGGGCCAGCGTCGGCAGTGGTTCGCCTTTGAATTTCGGGCTGAACCACGAGCCGGCGTCGATGGCATCGAGATCCGACGCGGTGAGGTCGGCAAGATTTCCCTTCGACGACGAACAGCGATCGATGGAGACGTCGTGGATGACGACCGGGGTACCGTCGGCAAGAAGTGCAACATCGAGTTCGACCCATTCCGCGCCTTGTTCAGCGGCCGCCCGAAAAGCTGCAATGGTATTCTCGGGCGCAATGGCAGAGGCGCCTCGATGCGCCTGAACCTCACTGCGTCTCGGGCCGGATCGCGGCTCTACGGTCGTCATCGTCTCATCTCTTTCGTCGTCTTCTGGGGTGGGATGGAGAAATAATAAACCGGAGTCAATCTGTGCGTTTTCCGGTATCGCTGTTGAAAGGGTGCATCGCCCCGACACGTGCGAAGACGTCGATATTTGCATTCTCGGCAAAATCTGGACGCCCCGGTACAGTCAGGACGACCGTCTGCTGGCTCCCACCCAATCGCACATGCAGGTGGCTTTCTCCCCCAACTGGCTCGAGCAACTCGACCGTTGCATTGAGACGAACGGAAGGCTCAACCGGCTTGGTGACGAGCAGCGCGTCTGGGCGAAGACCGACCATGTCGGTGCCGGCGGGCAATGCCAGGGCACTTTCGCTGTCGGCTGCCCTGAGGACGTCGATCGGCACAAGATTCATAGGCGGTGAGCCGATGAAGCTGGCCACAAACAGGCTCGCCGGGCGATCGTAGACCGCCACGGGCGTGCCGACCTGTTCGACAAGTCCTCCGTTCATGACGACCAGCCGGTCTGCCAGCGTCATCGCTTCAAGCTGGTCATGGGTGACGTAGATGCTGGTGGTCTTCAGGCGCCGTTGCAGCCGGCGTATTTCCACGCGCATCTGTACCCGCAATTTGGCATCGAGATTGGACAGAGGCTCATCGAAAAGGAAGGCGGCCGGCTCACGAACGATGGCGCGCCCCATCGCAACACGCTGGCGTTGCCCGCCGGACAGTTCGCGAGGTTTACGATCCAACATCGGCCCGATTTCGAGGATCTCGGCCGCCTCCGCCACACGGCGGTTGATTTCCGCCCGTTCGGTGCCGCGATTTTTCAAACCATATTCGAGATTTCCACGCACGGTCATATGCGGATAAAGCGCGTAATTTTGAAAGACCATGGCGATATCGCGGTCGGCGGGCTCTGCCTTGTTGACATTGCGGCCGGCAATCTCGACATGGCCTTCGCTGATCGTTTCCAGCCCGGCAATCATGCGAAGCAAAGTTGACTTACCACAGCCGGACGGGCCGACAAGCACGATGAGTTCGCCGTCGGCAACAGACAGGTTGATGCCTTTGACCGCCGGAACGGCGCCATAATTCTTCTTGACGTCGATGATGTTGATCGTTGCCATTTCATTTCTCCGTTTCGACCAGGCCTTTGACAAAAAGGCGTTGCATGGCGACGATGACGAGGACAGGTGGCAGGGCGGCCAGAATGACCGCTGCCATCACGAGGTTCCAGCGCGGTTCGGCATCGGCAACCGCTGCCATGCGCTGGATTCCCATCACGACGGTATAGAAGCTCTGGTCAGTCGTTATGATGAGCGGCCAGAGATACTGGTTCCAGCCGAGCACGAAGAGGATGATGAAGAGCGCCGCGATATTGGTGATCGACAGCGGCAGCAGGATATCCCGGAAGAACTTCATCGGCCCTGCCCCATCGACACGGGCAGCCTCCATCAGTTCGTCAGGGACTGTCAGAAAGAACTGACGAAACAGGAAGGTTGCGGTTGCCGAGGCGATCAGCGGAATGATGAGGCCGCCGTAATTGTTCAGCATTCCAAGGTCGGCGACGACCTTGTAGGTCGGCACGATGCGCACCTCCACCGGCAGCATCAGCGTGATGAAGATCATCCAGAATGCCAAGGTCCGGAACGGAAACCGGAAATAGACGATGGCAAAGGCCGAAAGGATCGAAATGACGATCTTCCCGACGGCGACGCCAACCGCCATGATCAGCGAGTTGATCATCATCGGCCCGATCGGTGGCGCCCCGGAGCTTGTCATCCCGGATGAGAGCATCGTCGAATAATTCTCGATGATGTGGCTACCTGGTGTCAGCGGTACGACACCTGACAAGAAGTCGTTTGGGCCGTGGCTCGATGCGATGAAAGCCACGTAGACCGGAAAGACCACGATCGTGACGCCAATGATGAGGACAAGGTGCGCCAGGAAATTTAGGAAGGGGCGATTTTCAACCATCCTTGGGATTCCTCAATATTGCACGCGGCGTTCGATGAAGCGGAATTGGACCGCGGTCAGAGCGATGACGATCACCATGAGAATGACCGACTGCGCCGCCGACGAACCCAAATTCAGTCCGATGAAGCCGTCGAAATAGACCTTGTAGACAAGGATTTCCGTCGCGCGCGCCGGTCCGCCTTGGGTGGTCGCATGAATGATGCCGAACGTATCGAACATCGCGTAAACGATATTGATGACGATCAGATAGAAGGTCGTCGGTGAGATCAGCGGGAAGACGATCGTCCAGAAACGCTTCATCGGCCCGGCTCCGTCGATCGCCCCGGCTTCCTGAAGCGAGCGCGGGACGGATTGCAGCGCAGCCAAGCAGAACAAGAAGTTATAGGAAATCTGTTTCCACGTCGCCGCGATCACGATCAGAACCATGGCATCATCGGGATTGATCAGATGGTTCCAGTTGATCCCCATCGCTCGCAACATATACGCGACGATACCGATCGACGGATTGAACATGAACCACCAAAGAATGCCGGCGATCGCGGGGGCGACGGCATAGGGCCAAATGAGCAAGGTCGAATAAATTCGAGAGGTGCGCAACACGCGCATTGCCGCTGCAGCCAGGAGCAGCGCAATCGACGTTGATAGGACCGTCACGAGAATGGCGAAGATGAGCGTGTGGCCAAAAGCATTGATGTAGATCGGATCGGCAAAGAGCCGGCGGTAGTTTTCGAACCAGACGAAGCTCGTTTTGAAACCGAAAGCGTCCTGGCGCAGGAAAGATTGCCAGAATGCAGTTGCCGCAGGCCAGAGGAAAAAGACCACCGTCACGAAAATTTGGGGAGCGATGAGCAGGTAAGGTAAAAGCTTGTTGGGAAATACGGTCCGTTTGGTTTGCATGGGCCCTCACACAGACGGATGGGAAACGGGGGCCGGTCTTTCACCAGCCCCCGTCGCGGAGCCCATTAGTTGGCGGACTGGAAATCGCGAAGCTGTTCGTTGCCTCGTACGACCACGGAATCAACTGCTTCCTTCGCCGCCTTCTTCCCGCCCAGCAAGGCCGCAAACTCATCGTCGATGATGCCACGCACCTGGACGTAGTTGCCGAACCGGATGCCCTTGGAATTGTCGGTGGGTGTCACCCGCGTCAGCTGTTTGATGCCGATATCTGCTCCGGGGTTCTTCTCGTAATAGCCCTGGTCCTGGCCCAGCTTATAGGCAGCCTCGGTTATCGGCAGGTAGCCCGAGAACTGATGCCAATCGGCTTGGACTTCCGGCTTTTGCAGGTAGGTGAAGAACTTCGCGACACCTTTGTATTCCTCTTCCGGGCGACCCTTCAGCGTCCAGAGCGTGGCGCCGCCGATAATCGAGTTGAGCGGCTGCGGAATAATGTCGTCATAGTAGGGAAGCGGCGCAAAACCGACCTTGAAAGCCTTTGCGTTGTTGATGACCCCCGCCCGACCGGCGGACGAATTCATGTACATCGCGCATTCCTGAGAATAGAACATCGGCGGAGCGTTATCGCCGCCGCCAGGCCCGCCGAATTTGAAGAGCCCCTCGTCCTGCCACTTCTTCAGATTGCCCCAATGGCGAACCGTCAGATCGTTGTTGAAGGTGAATTCCGCATCCAAGCCGCCAAAGCCGTTGGCCTTGGTGGAGTATGGCTTGTCGTGCAAGGCATTGAGGTTTTCGGTCTGGATCCAGGAGATCCAGGCGCTGGTAAAGCCGCATTTGGCAGCGCCGGACTTCATGATCGTCCGCGAGAAGGCTTCGACGTCCGCCCATGTTTTCGGCGGTGTTTCCGGATCGAGCCCCGCTTTTTGGAAGACATCCTTGTTGTAATACATGATCGGCGTCGAGGAATTGAACGGCAAGGACAAGACGTTGCCGCTGGTGTCCGAGTAGTAGCCGACGACCGGGGCAATGAATTTGCTCTGGTCCCAGGCCTCCCCCTCGTCCTTCATCAACTGGTAGACGGGATAGACCGCACCCTGTGCTGCCATCATCGTGCCGGTGCCGACTTCATAGACCTGGACGATTGCCGGCTGCTGGTTGGCACGAAACGCCGCGATCGCGCCGGTCAGCGTCTCGTCATAGGTGCCCTTGTAGACCGGCACGATCTCATAATCGGACTGGGACGCGTTGAACCCCTTGGCGATCTGTTCAAGCTTCGCGCCATTCTCGCCGCCCATTGCGTGCCACCACTGGATCTTCGTGGCGGCCATGGCTGGAACGGATAACGAAAGGCTGGTCAGTCCTGCGGACAGGAAAAAAGCGATCTTGTTCATCCTCACTCCCACTTGTTGTCGGTTCATAGCCTCCCGCTACGAACGTAAGCCGATCGTAACAGGCGAGTTTCACATTGCAAATATGAAATGTTCATATGAACATCTGATGACACCAAACCCGACGGTCATAAGGGCTGCTGGCTGGAAGTATGAGTTGAGTGGCCGATCGATTTGTGCACTGGCCCAGCTTTGGGAAACAGCTTTCACGGGCAGCGGCGTGCTTTGTGGCAGTTTGCGACACTCGATGGAGCGCAGATGCTGAACTGGTTCCGAAAACTGATGCCGCGGGAAGATCGCTTCTTCGATTTGTTCGCCCAAACACGCAAAGACCGTCGTCGGTGCGGCCGAAGCCCTCCAGTTTGTGTCCGCCCCGCCCTCTATTCTCTCGGCCATGGGGCAATGACGCTCAAAAGACGATGGGCATCATCGCCGATTTGCTATATTCGCAACGATATTGGCGGGTGATTTCCAGCTACCTCTCTTGGTCGTCCTTTCATGCCAAGTGCAATAGCACTCGGTACGCTTTTCGGCGGCTGGCGGATGGTCCACGCGATTGGATCGAAGATTACGCGTCTCAACCCAATGCAGGGCTTTTGTGCCGAAACAGGTGGAGCTCTGACATTGGTTGGCGCAACCTGGCTAGGCATCGCGGTTTCGACCACACACAGTCACCGCTGGGGCTTGGCGGGCAACATTGTTGTTGCCTGGGTTGTCACACTCCCCGTCGCTGCGATCACTTCAGCCTTAGGCCATTGGCTTTCGGACCTCTTCCATTAACGATCCCTCATCTTGGTTATCGGCACGTCCCAATCCCGCAGGCCATTGCAGACCTCAGCTCTGCTGGGCGCGCCGGTACGACCGCCGAATACCTTGCATTTGAGCGCCGCCGCCATGGATGCCCAGCGCATCGTCTCTTCGATCGGCAAGCCTTCGGCGACAGCCAGCGCGAAAGCGCCATGAAAGATATCGCCGGCTGCGAGCGTATCGACCGCCCTCACTTTCGGAGCGGCAAGATGGGCGATTTCGCCGGTTCGGTCATCGAACCAGAAGCAGCCATTTTCGCCCGCCGTGACGCTGATGAAAGCTTGCTCGAACTTTCGTTTCAGAAGGCCGACGACCTTCACCAGCTCCGCTGCACCCGCAAGGCGCTCGGCGGCCGGCTGCGAGAAGACGATGTGGCTGGCCGCCGGTGCGAGCATCTCAATCACGCCATCGCCTGCGACATCGCCATCGAGAATGGCCGGTTTGTCCGCCTCTCGGGCAGCCAACAGCGTCCGCAATGCAAGCTTCGGCCAACGGACGTCGACCAGCACCGCATCGAAAGAAGAAACGTCCTGTCTGGTGACCGGCTTGACCGTTTCATGCAAGCCCGCATCGTAGAAAGGCACGATCAAGCGCTCGCCCTGGTCGTCGACAAGGATGGTCGCGATGGCCGAGCGGGCGCCTTCCACACGCAGCATGCCGCTCGTGTCTATGCCGCTCTCGCTGAGATCGGCAATGATCCGTTCGCCGATGGCATCGTTGCCGACTGCGCCCCAGAGGCTGGCATCGCCGCACAGCCGGGCGACCGCAAAGGCAGCACTCGATGCCATGCCTTCGGCGATCTGCAGCATCTCATAGGGCAGAATTTTGCCCTGGCCGGTGGGCAGCGAGCGGACCCGAAACAGGGTATCCATAACCGCCGCGCCGACACACAAAACGCGGCGCACCGGACCGGGAGGTGCATCGAAGGCAGAAGACGTCGTCAAAACCGTTTTCTCACCCGCTTATTTGACGGCTCCGGCCGTCAGGCCCGCCACGATCTGCCGTTGCGCAAACACCGTCAATATCAGCACGGGCAAGGTGACGATCAACGCCGCCGCCGCCAGCGGACCCCAACTGACCTGCTCGAACGAGAGCATGTTGTAGACCGCAACCGGGAGCGTGCGCGTCTCGCGACTGGCGAGCACGATGCCGAAGACGAAGTTGTTCCACGAGAAGATGACCGACAGGATGAAGGCGACGACGATGCCCGGCCTGGCGATCGGCAAGGCGACCAGGCGGAAAACCTGCCAGGGCGTCGCGCCGTCGATGCTTGCAGCCTCCTCCAGCTCCATCGGCGTCGTCTCGAAATAACCGATCATGATCCACACGACGATCGGTACGGTGACGACGAGATGAATGATGATCTGCGGCATGAGCGTGCCGAGCAGGTTCAGCCACTGGAACAGCAGGAAGAGCGGTATCAGGAAGGAAAGGCCCGGCGTCATGCGCGCGATCATGATGACCATCGCGGACTTCTCCGCCTTCAGCCGCGCGATGCCATATCCGGCGGGCACGCCGATCAACAGCGCCAGAAGCGTGGCCGCACCCGTCACCAGCACCGAATTCCAGAGATAGAGGAAGAAGTTGTTCTCTTCGAAAACCTTCAGATAATTCGACCAGGCTAAGCGTTCCGGGATGAAGACCGGCGGATAGGCGCCGTTGTCGATCTCATATTTCAGCGACAGCGAGATCATCCAGAGAAAGAACAGGACGACCGGCGAGATCATCACCAGGGCAACAAACAGCAGTCCGATGCGATCGAGCGTCTTGCGCTTCATCAGCGTGCCTCCCCGTCAGACCAATTCACGCGCTGCCGGAGCATCATAAGGACGAAGGAGAGCAGCACGATGAGGATGAAGAACACAACCGCCATGGCCGAGCCATAGCCGATATCGTAGTAGGCGAACGCGGTGTTGTAGAGATAGATGTTGATCGTCTCCGACGCTGTGCCCGGGCCGCCCTGGGTCATGGCATAGATGATGTCGAAACTTTTCACCGCATCGATGCTGCGGATGATCACCGCAATCATCAGGAACGGTGCGATCATCGGCAGCGTCAGATAGCGGAATTTCTGCCAGACATTGGCCCCGTCGATTTCAGCACTTTCATAGGGCTCACGCGGAACCGCTGCCAGACCGCCGAGCACGATCAACATGATAAGCGGCGTCCACTGCCAGGTCTCGACCAGTACCAGCGATGGGATGACGCTGCTCTGATTATAGATCCACTCCTGCGGGCCAATACCGATGAAGGAGAGGAGATAGTTGAGGACGCCGAGCTGCGGATGGTACATCATCGTCCAGACGAGAGCGATGGCGACGGGTGTGGCCATCATCGGCATCACGAATATGCCGCGGATAAGACCGCGCAACGGAAATTGAGCATCGAAGATCAGCGCGGCGAGCGTCCCTAGAAAAAGGGGGACCACCACGGAAAGCGTCGTATAGAGCACCGTATGCCACAGCGAGTCCCAGAAGCGCATGTCCACGACCAGCCGGGCATAGTTGTCCAATCCCGCAAAGACCTGGGACTGGCCAAGCGTCCAGCTGTTGACGCTCATCCAAAGCGTAAACACCCATGGAAAAACGATGACGGCCGCAATGACGATCAGCGCCGGGATGACGAAAGGCCAGTAGTTGGGAGCAAACCGGTCCGGTTTGCTCCTTCCCTTCGACGTCTTGGCCACTGCGGCCGTTTCGATGCTTGTCGAGGCCATTATCCCTCGCTTTTCGCCAGGACGGGTTCGAACTGTGCCGTCGCTGCCTTCAGCTCGGTTTCGGGATCGGCGCCGCCGATCATGTTGGTGAGACCGACACCATAGACGTCGCGGAACTCGGTGACAGGAATGATAACCGGCAGCGCGAGCTGCGAGATCTTGCCGGAACCGACGACGGCATCCAGCCAGGCGCCCGGCATCTTGACGCCTTCGCGGACCTTCGCATCCTCGAGGACGGACTGGCGGAAAGGAACGCCGGCGCCGGCCTGCAGCAGACGTGCGCCCATTTCATGCGAAATCGCCCATTGGCAGAAGAGGTACCCGGCTTCTTTCTTCTGGCTTGCCGCGACGACGCCAAGACCGTCGCCAAAAGTGCCTGCGGCTTGTGCCTTCGGACCTTTCGGCATGATGCCGTAACCGACCTGGCCGACGACGCGTGACTTTTCCGGATTCTCGATCGGCGGCGCAAAACCGACGCCGTCCAGCCACATGCCGATCTTGCCCTGCAGGAAGGCCGACTGCGCCTCGGCCCAGTTGAAGCCAGAAACGCCGGGAGGGGCGGTCTTGGTCATCAGTCTTTGATAGAGCTTGGCTGCATCGATCGCTTCTTGCGATGTCGTGCGCAGCTTGCCATCCGGACCGAGCGGGCTCGAACCATAGCCAAGCAGCAGCGACGTCCAGACCGGCGTATTGGCGTTCTTCAGGCCGCGGGCGACGAAGCCGTAGGTGTTGGTGGAAGGATCGGTGAGCGCCTCCGCAGCACTGGCGAGTTCTTCGAACGTCGTCGGATAGGCGAGCCCCTTCTTCTCGAACAGCGTCTTGTTCCAGTAGATGATCCAGTAATCGACCGAGAATGGAAGCGAACGCAGAACGCCGTCCGGATCTCTGGCAAAAGTCAGGCCGGCTTCGGCGAAGTCGCTTTCAACCAGAGACGGGTCGGTCAGAGAGGGGTCCTTGAGAAAACCGCCGATATCGGCAAGCCAGCCGCCCTTTTCGAACTGCCGCTTCTGGACGTGGTAGCTCATGTGCACGACATCGAAGCTCGGCTTGCCGGAGCTCAGCTCGATGGTCGTTTTCTGACGCTGCTGTTGTTCGGGCGTCGCTTCGGCATTGACCTTGATGCCGGTGAGCTCCTCGAATTCGGACAAGTACTTCAGAAGTATTTCGCTGCGCGGGCTCTTGACCAGGTTGACTTCCAGCGTCGTGCCGGCAAAGCGCTTCCAATCGACGGCAGCCGATGCCAACCGGACGCCGAGCATGCTGCTGGCGCCAAAAGCGGCCGTACCCGCCAGAAAGCCGCGTCTCGTCGGGTTCAAAAACGATGACATGTGATTCCTCCTCCTTTTGCCGGCGATCTCCTCACCCCCGGCTGTTTATTTCCGATTATATCCTGAGCGCACGATCTCTTGCATGATTGATATGTGCGACAAGGCTGTTGACGGCGTCCTCCGCCGATCGTCGTTCGATCGCCTCGAGCACCTTCAGGTGCTCAACCATGACAGGTCCGACGTGACCATCGATTCGAAAACGGTCCTGACTGATCAGGCGCATCTTGATCGAGTTCACCCGGTAGGCGTTCGAGATGATGGTATTTCCCAAAGCATCAATAAAAGCATCGTGCATGCCCCAATCAACAGCCTGCGCGTGCACTTCCAGTTCGTGCGATCCATCGCCGTTTCGAATGGCGTCGGCGATATCCCGATGCTGCTTCAGGAGCCCAGCGACCGTCTCGTCAGACGCAGAGCGGGTGAAAAGCGCGACCGCTTCCTTCTCCAGGAAGACGCGCAACTGGAACGCCTCGCGAATGAGGTTCAGATCAATATGAGCGATCTGCAACCCCCGTTGGGGCACCGTCTTGATCAGACCTTCGGCTTCGAGCCTCGGGATGAGTTCGCGGATGGCGCCAAGCGTCAGCCCCGTCAACTCGACGAGGCGACGCTGCGAAACGAACTGGCCGGGGCGCACGTCACGCGCAAGAAGGTGGCGTGTGAAGCTCTCATACGCCTTTTCCCGCAGTGTCGGCTGCTCGTCCGTTCCGTCCATCGCCTCCCCCAGAAACATCTCCGACCTATGCCGCTTTCGAGCGGAAAAGAGTGTCGAACGCAAGAGCGAGTTGCGCCTGCCCTTCGCCGGATATTGAAACAAGTGGCGGGCGAACCGCAAGCCAGATTTCATCCAACGTCAGGTGAGCGACCATCGCTTTCACGGCAGCGGTGACCGGAAATTTCAGCAGTTCGGCCACAAAATCCTCGATGCGAGAATCGTCCTTGCCTTCCTCCGCCATCAGCTTGACTTCGCGAGGTACGAAATTCGCCATGCCGGAGATCGCGCCCTGGCCGCCAAGCCGCACGCCCTTCGCCAAGTGACGTTCGTCGCCCACCAGGATGACGAGATCGCCATGCGCCTTCAGCAGCGTTTCGGTAAAAGGCCAGTCGCCGGAGGAATCCTTGACGCCCGTAACCACGTTGGGAAAGGCGGTCCGCAGGCGGCCGATCAGCGAAACAGTCAGCGGAACCATGGTGACCGAGGGAATGTTGTAGACGATAATGTCTCGCGCCTTGTCGCCCAGGATGGCGAAGACGGCCGAAAACCACTGGAAGACGCCGTCGTCACTCACGTTCTTGAAATAGGAAGGAGGAGCAAGAAGGATATTGCGGGCTCCCTCGGAAAGCGCATGCCCGGCCTGCATCGCCGCATCCTCGGCCGCGTCGACCAGCACACCGACGATGATCTGATTTGCGGCTATCCCACTATCGAGCAAGGAAGCGAAAACATTCTCCCGTTCCCGCGTGCCGATGGAAGAGCCTTCACCCGTCGTCCCGAACAGGGTCACACTCGAGCACCCCGCAGCGAGGCTTCGGCGTGCCTGCTCGATCATCGCCTCGATCGCGATATCGCCATTGCTGTCGAACGGTGTGGCGAGAGCGACCGAGAGCCCGAATTTTTGTGTCAAATATGCTTCCTCCCAAAGAATGGATCAGATGTAGCAAACTAACATGTTAGATGTAAAGAGGTGACTGCACGCTGCCGACGCGAATGTCGAGGCAGTCGCTTTCTCACGATCAACTGGCATGCCTCGCCGTCGGCCCGTTCGCCCGCACGAGCGCCATCAGCATCGGGCCGATCGCAAATTCGCCCCTTTCGGTCCTTCGGGTCAGATCTCTGAGATAACCGCCGGGCGAGTTGATGTGCCCTCCCCTTTCCAGAATGCAGGCGATCACGGTTGCGGCGTTTTCCGGCCCCATGCCCGAGCAGGCTTCCTCATAGGCCGAGGGACTGACGCCGAGCATCGAGCGCACGACGACGGCGGCCGACATCAGGTCTCGCCAATTGCCGATCGTTCCGCTGGGCCCGTAATCGAGAATACTGGGGCAGGCCTGGAGGACGAGGCCGAGCGGGAAGGATTTCAGGCTTGCTCCGGCGCCCGGATCGGCCGCGCCCCCCGCCCTGTTGCTCATCCCGCCGGAAGGCTTTTGCTGTTTCAATCTTCGTTCGTCCGACGGCCCGGCGTTCGGGTCGTTATCGGCCGCTGCCTTTTCGCCCTGCTTCGTTTCGAAGCTTGGTTCAAGTTCATTAATGGAGTCGGGATTTGAATTCTGTTTGTGATGCTCAATTTGAGACTCATTGGCGTCCAATTTTTTTGCTTTTATCCGTCTTTCCAGCATGTTGACGATCTCGGCGCGCAGTAGCCCCATCTCGTCGAGCAGCGGCGTCAGGTCTTCGGCGGTCGCCACGCGTGGAATTCGGGCAAGAAGCGCTCGAAACATCGCCGAAATGCCCTCCCAATCACCGGAAATCCCTTCTTCGAGCGCGGCCGCTATCAGCTTGGAGATATCGCGCCGGCACACCGTCAGGCGTTCCCTGGTCACCCGTAACAACTCCCGGTCGGCAACCGCCTGGGCGGCCAGGCTTTCGATTTCGACAGCACGGGCCAGAAGCGGTGCAACGCTGAAGCCGAAGGCCTCGCCGATAGCCCCTGCCCTGTCGCGGCGCGCATAACGCTTTCCATTCGGACTGTCCCTGCGCAGGATCAGGCCGGCCTCGACTAGGACGGCAAGATGCCGCCTGAGGGTGGCTGGGGTCATGCCACGAGCGCGCAACGAAAGCTGCGCATTCGACGGGAAGACGATCAGTCCCTTTTCCTCGGAGATTTCGTCGTCAGGATAGAAGGTCAAAAGCGCGTCGAGCACCGTCAACGCCCGATCGGTGACGCCAAGCGCCGGCCGCGCTTCGCAGATCGCCCTGAACAGCTTCCATTTGCTGCGTTTCATTCCTGGCTCGATGGTCTCGGTCAGTTGCTGGCTTGCCAGCATGCCAAGCGACATCGGCCGCCGCCCAAAGGGCGTCGTCACATATCCACTCTCCATTTGCCGTCACCTTCGTTCAGGCAAAAGAAAACCATCCACCAATTTGGTGCCTAAGACGCTTGACTGTGATTCGTGGAAATGCGATTCTCGATGTGCTTAAGATCTGAGAAGGGCTTCCACGACGGCGTCGTTGGGGGCCTTTTTCTTTTGCGCGCTACGCTCCTCTGTCCTTGTTGAACTCCTGGAACAGGCCCTTCAGCCTTTCCTGGACGAATTGATCGAAACCGGGCGCGGTCTTGCCGTCGAAGACGAAGGTCGCACCGGACGCTGTCTTCTTGATCATGACAGGCACGCCACCAACCTGGGTTTTGGCCACCGCCGGCTTCGGCGCAGGCGTCTTCTTCGTTGCCAGAACGAGTGCACGGTGAAACCGCTCGTCGCTCGAAATTTTACGCGCGTCGTCCGCGGACAACTCGGCGATGATCTTTTCGACGTCGGCTTTCTCAAGCCGCTCGCCCAGTTCCAACCATCGCCGGCGGCCGATATCAGGTGCCGCGCCTATGGCGTTGACGAGATCAAGGGGGACCTGCCGGATGACGATCAGCATTCTCGACAGCGCCGCCTTGTCCACGCCGAGAGCCGCCATGATGACATCGCGGCCAAAGCTGCGTTCCTCGAGCCGCGATGCAAAGAGCGCGCGCTCGATGTAGGAGAGATTGGTTCGAGCGCTGTTTTCCTGTCCCTGGCTGACGACCAGTTGACCGTCGGTGAGATCGCGGACGACCGCACGCACCCGGATGCCGATTTCTCGGGTGGCCGCCAGGCGTCGATGGCCGTAAGCGACCTGATAGCGTCCCCTGGTTTCGGGATGCGGGCGGACAAGGATCGGAACCTGCTGCCCATGCTCGCGGATCTGCTCGACAAGTTGCGCGAGTTCGGCCGCATCGATCGCCAATCGATCGCTGACGAAGGAAGCGTCGATCAGGCCGGGATCGAGTTCGACGATGGTCTGGCCGGTGGCAAGCTGCCGTTCCAGTTCACTCGCCCGCTCCATTTTCTCGGTAATGTTGCCAAGCGTCTTGGTAATGCCGCCGACAGGCGCGGCACTGCGCTCCTGCGGCACGAATCCGGCGATCGGACGATTGTCGCGCGGCGCGACCGTTTCCGCCCTTGCCGGGTTCGGAGCGGAAATTTCGATGAGGTTTTTGCGCGCCATTTATCTATTTCCTTCCCCAGGTCGAGCGAATGTGCGCTTCGATCTCGCCATTCACGAGGTTGAGGGAGTCCAGTGCCCGATCGTAGGTTCCGCGTGTGAACTGCGACCGCTCGACCTCGTAGAGTGTCTGCTTGGTGACGCCGGCGTCGGCGACCGCCGTCGACTTCACCATGGCGTTGTGGAGCATTCGATTGCCGAAGATCGCTCGCATGAAGCCGGTCATCTGGCTTTGCGGTCCGTCGTTCGGCTCGAACCGCGTCACGAGATAGCGCATCCAGTCATAGCTGGTACGCCCGCCGGCCTTTTCCACGACCGACATCAGCTCACTCGTCATCGTCAGAAACTGCGACATCGACATGACATCCAGCATCTGCGGGTGGACCGTGATCAAGACCGAGGTTGCCGCGCAGAGCGCCGACATCGTCAGGAACCCCAGCTGCGGCGGGCAGTCGATGACCACGACGTCGTAAAGGCTTTCGATCTCCGTCAGGACCTCGCCGATGCGGGCAAAGAACATCGTCTCCGCCGTCCCCGACGCCATCGCCTTCGGGGTCTCGTGCTCGAATTCCATCAGCTCGAGATTGCCCGGAATGAGATGCAGATTGGGCGTGTAGGTGGCGCGCACGATGTCGGCGATGGGGCGCGGCTCCTCATATCGGATCGCACCATAGATCGTTTCGCCCTCTCCGACATCGAACTCCGGCTGATGGCCGAACAAGGCGGACAAGGAGGCCTGCGGATCGAGGTCGACGGCGAGCACGCGGTAGCCCCTGAGCGCCATGAACTGCGCCAGATGGGCCGCGGTGGTGGTCTTGCCCGAGCCGCCTTTGAAATTCATGACCGAGACGATCTGGAGTTTTTCCCCCGGCCTGCGGGCCGGTACATATTTCGGCGTTCCGTTTCGCTCGTCGAGGACCCGGCGAATCCGGTCCATATCGGTTGCACTGTAAAGCCGCCGTCCGTTTGCAAGCGGATCGGGCCCATGGCCGTCGGCGGCTACCTGGCGGAGATAACCTTCGCCGATACCGATGAAGGCCGCAGCTTCCGCCGGCGAAAATGTTCTGATGGTCTTTTGCGAGAGCGGGGGAAAGATTTTTGCCTGATGCTGCTGAAGTTGATAGGATAACTCCTTCGCATCTGTTGCCAGAAGCGACGGGAGATGCTCTTGATCGTCCTGAAGAGCAAGGCTCGGCTGCATGATCTTTTTCCCAGGTAACTGCGCAATTTTGAACGAAAGCGCTTCAGTTGCGCAGTTACTATATGCCTCGATTCGTTACCAATTTACAAATGCTTAACCAAACCGCCCGTTGCAGCCCGCCGAGACGGCTGGCGACGCTAGGCAGATTTCAGGCGGCATGAGCAATGCCATTGGCTCGAAATGACTGATAGGCCGGGTGGCTTTCAAGCCGACCGGGAGGCCAATGAATTCGCCGTAGAAATCCAAATTCATCAATAGGTTGGACGCTGTCTGCCTATTTCCCATCGTCCTTCAGGTAGTTGTTGCCGTTGATCACCAGAAGCCCGTCGGAACCATGTCGGGTTCGAATATGCTCATGCCTTCCGTCCTGCCGCTGCGTCGGTCACGTCGAACGACGAGAACGAAGCCGAAGGCCGATTTGTCCCGTCCGATCGATATGCGCGTTGCTCATGCGCCCCTCCCCTCGCGTTCGACTACCGCCGACGGAGTTTGGAGCTGGGCACGGCCATCTCAACCCTGAGCTTCATGAAGGTTTCTTGAATGCTTCGACACACGCCGTATCAATGAGCATCAATGAGCTTAGGAAACAGGCGCTATCAATTTTAATGACGGAAAATAGGTGCGATAGCGGCCGACATCACGAGTCAAAAGCGGCAGTTGTTCTACGGCTGCGTGAGCGCCGATGAAGAAATCGGGAAGCACGCCAGTGCGTGACCCGCCTGCCTTGCGATACTCCGTGAAGACCTTGCCCGCAAGAAACAGGGCGGCCTTCGGCATTGGTCTCATCTCGAGGCCGGCCTCTTCCAGAAAAGTCTCGAGAGCTTCGATCCTGTCGTATCGAACCGCAAGTTCGGCATAGATGACATCATTGATCAGCAGGGAACCTTCGACGCTCGCCGTCTCGAGTTGGGCTATGGACCAACTCGACCATTTCGGGTCATCGGTCACCAGGTCCAGAAGAACATTGGTGTCGACGAGCGTCACGTTTCGCCACGCGTCAAAGCCATGATGGCGTCGGTATCGAGGCCCTTGCCGGCATGGCCGCGCAGCTTCTCGAAGCGGCTAGCCGGCCGCTTCCTGTCGGCGCGCATCAGAATCACACTGCCGTCGGCAGCGCGATGAAAATCGACCTGGCTGCCGGGAACGATGCCAAGCAAATCCCGGACCCGCTTTGGAATGGTCACCTGCCCTTTTGCGGTAACTGTCGTGGCCATATTGGGCGCCTTTGTAATACTTTCCTGTTGAAGAGTATTACCTGCATTGTAAAATTTCAAGCCCAATGCTTGCTGCGGAAACCGGTTGCTAAGCGGCCATCGACTGGTAGAGCCAGTCGGAAAGCGTCTGGCTCGCCATGCGCGCACCGGCGCCGGGAATCAGTGCGTCGATGATCAGTTCGACGCCGAAATACGACGTGGATTGATCGGTTATCACCTGGCGTTCGTCTTCGTTCGCGGCGAGATAGATCCGGGCGATTTCATCGATGCCGAACTGCTCCGGGCCGCCGATTTCGACGACATCGCCCGAGGGAGCGCCGGCGGCCAACTCCGCCAGGAATGCGGCGACGTCCCCGGCTGCGACCGGCCTCATGAAGGCCGATGGCAATCGAAAGACATTGCCTTCAGCGCCGATGTCGATCAATCCGTTTATGAACTCGTAAAATTGCGTGGAGCGGAGGATCGTATGAGGTCGACCTGAAGCGCGGATCAGATTTTCCTGCACCATTTTCGCGCGAAAATAGTCGCTTTCCACGAGGCGCGGCGTGCCGACGACCGAGAGTGCAAGATAGTGCCGGACGCCGGCTTGCGCTGCAGCTGCGAGCAAGTTCTTCGTCGACGCCTTGAAGAAATCGAGCGCCGAACTGTCACCGAACGATGCGGCATTGGTCACGTCCACTACGACTTCGGTTCCCGCCATCGCCAGGTCCAGACCCTTGCCGGTAACCGTGTCGACGCCAAGCGACAATGATGCGGCCGCGACGTCGTGGCCCGATCGGCGCAGCTTCTCGCTGAGCCGCGTTCCGATGAGACCGCTTGCTCCCACCACCGTAACTTTCATATCGGCATCCTCTGTTGCATGCCTTCTGCCATGCCTCACGCGGATCGACAATGACCGGAAAGCCGGACGCCTTCCATCGTGCCTGAGGTCTGGCGCCCTAGCCTTACGGCATATCGGAACCAGCCTGAAGTCTAGGATGCGCCATCGGGAAAACAGAGCATTCTTCCAATCCGTCGTTCGCCCGAACATTCCGGCTACATTTCCGCGCAATGCATGGGTTTCCATGAGTTGCGGTTGTGGTGCAGCGGGATTACGCTTTGCAACATGAGCTCGCCAGCCCCAAAATCGAGAACGACTGCTGCAAGAAATGCTGATGATCCCCCGATTCTCTCTGCCCGGCAGGGGCAGTTGATGCTGAGCGTCTGGTCGCACCGTCCCCAGTTCCTGCATCTGGGGCTTTTCTTCTTCGCCTATGTACTCGCCTGCGGCTTCGCACAGTCGCTGGCAATCGTGCCGGGAACGGGTATTTCCATCTGGCCTCCGGGCGGGCTTTTCGTCGCTACGCTCATTCTTGCCTCCAGGCGCAGCTGGCCATGGTGGATCCTGGCTGGCTGCCTGGCAGAAATGTTCAGCAATTTCCTATGGTTCTACAGCCCCGTGCCGGCGGCCTTCCTGATCTATGTCGGCAACGCTCTTGGAGCAATGGTCGCAGCATGGCTGGTGAATCGGGCCCTGGAGCATCCGGTTCGGATGGAGACCCTGCAGGAGGTTCTCACATTCGTCGCCCTAGCTGCCGGAATCGCACCGATCGTGAGCGCGACCGTGGGAAGTGCGACCCTTGCCTGGTTCGCGATCCAATCGCAATCCTTCGCGACGGCCTGGCCGCTATGGTGGATCGGAGACGCAACCGGGGTTCTGATCGTAGCGCCGCTGGCGCTGGTGCTCTTTCACAGCTGGCGCGGCAAGACGCAGTTCTCGACCGCGCAATGGGTGGAAGCCTGCGTCCTGGGGCTCATCTTTCTCGGTGTCGCGGCTCTTTCGCTCAGCGGCTATCTTCCCTTCGCCTATATCATCATGCCGCCTCTTCTTTGGGCGGCGGTCCGTTTCGAGTTCAAGGGTGCAGCCGTATCGCTCGCCCTGCTCGCTCTGATCACGGCGGTATTTACGATAACCGGCGCCAGCCAATTTGTCGGCGACGCCGAGTCCCAGAAACACAAGCAGATCATGCTGCAGCTGTTTCTGGCCATTTCGGCATTTTCGGCGCTCATCGTTGCCGCTATATCCCGGCAGCACCAGCTGGCGGTGCTGACACTGCGCCAAAGCGTGGAGACGTTGCGCGACCGGGAGCGGGAACTCTCGCAGCTCGTGGACATGGTTCCGAGCCATGTCTGGCGTCTGACGCCCGACGGCGAGCCGACCTTCTTCAACAGGCGGATGGTCGATTTCCTCGGTCTCGACGTGGCGGACTCGGACAGGCCAGGCATGAGCCGGCTGGAGGCGGTCCTGCAGGCCACCGTTCATCCCGATGATACAGCTGGGTTCAGGGACGCCCTTCGCCATTGCCTTGCGACCGGCGAGAGCTTCGTCATGCGGTATCGGCTGCGGCGCGCCGACGGTCTCTATCGCTGGATGTCGAGCCGCGCCGAGCCGATGCGCGATCAGGCCGGCAACATCGTCCAGTGGTACGGGCTTTGTCACGATATCGACGATCAGGTGCATGCCGAAGAGACCGTGCGCCGGAGCGAACGGCAGCTTCAACAGATGATCGATGCCGTGCCGGTCCGCATATGGAGCGTGGAACCAACAGGCGGATCGATCTACTTCAACAAACGCTACCAGGATCATTTCCACGCCGTCATTGCCAATTTTGACGCGCAGGCCGAACCGCGCATCGATGAACTGCTGCAGCAGCTGGTCCATCCCGAGGATGCGTCCGAAGTGCAGCGCACGCTGCACACCTGTTTCGAAACCGGCGGCGGCACCACCATGCGGTTCCGCTGGCTTGAAAAGGACGGCGTCTATCGCTGGGCGGAATGCAGAGTGGAGCCTCGGCGTGACGACCACGGAACGGTCGTGCAATGGTACGGCGTCTCCCTCGACATCGACGAGGAGGTGCGTGCGCTGCAGGCGTTGCGCGACCGAGAGCGCGAGCTCTCGCAGCTCGTGGACATGGTCCCGGTGCAGATCAGGCGCCTGACGCCGGAAGGCGAGCCGGTCTTCTTCAACAAGCGCCTGATCGACTTTTTCGGTCTCGATGTTGGCCATATGGACAAGCCAGGCATGAGCCGCCTCTCGTCGGTCATTCACACCCTCGTCCATCCCGATGACGCATCAAGGTTGCTCGAGACGGTTCATCATTCCCTCGCCAGCGGCGATCCCTTCTCGATAAAATATCGCATGCGCCGTTTCGACGGAGCCTATCGCTGGGTCGATGGCCGAGCCGAGCCGCTACGCGATCAAAGCGGCGCGATCATGCAATGGTATGTCATCTCCGTCGACATCGACGATGAGATGCGCGCGCAGGAAGCGCTGCGCGACCGGGAGCGGGAGCTTTCCCAACTCGTGGACATGGTTCCGAGCCTGCTCTGGCGGCTCAATCCGGAAGGCTCTCCGACCTTCTTCAACCAACGCCTGATCGATTTTCTCGGTTTCGATATCGCCGATATGGAAAAGCCGGGCGTCAGCCGGCTGGCGGCGCTCATCGAGGCCGCCGTCCATCCCGACGATGCCGCCGGCCTCGAGCAAGCGCTCAACCATTCCTTCGCCACCGGGGAGCGCTTCTCCAGCCAGTATCGCCTGCGGCGTGCCGATGGCGTCTACCGCTGGGTGAAAGGCAGCGCGGAGCCGCTGCGGGATCAGGGCGGCCGGATCGTCCAATGGTATGGTCTGTCGCATGACATCGACGATCAACTGCGCGTCGAGGAGGCACTGCGGGAGAGAGAGCGTTCGCTTTGGCAGCTCGTTGAAACGCTGCCGGCAATGATCGATTGCGCAGCACCTGATGGAGAACCGATCTATCGCAGCCAGCAACTGCGCGATTTCCTCGGTTATAATCTCGAAGAGCTGGATGGAACGGACAAAACCCGGCTGGACGGCACACTCGATGCCGGTGTTCATCCCGACGATTTGGCAGGTGTCAAGGAAAACTATGCCCATTCATTGTCCACTGGCGAGCCCTATGCGCGTAGGCACCGTCTGCGGCGCCATGATGGTGAATATCGCTGGGTCGAGACGCGTGCGGCACCGATGCGCAATGCCGAAGGCGTCATCGTCCAGTGGAATGTCATCTGCCTTGATATCGACGGTGAGGTTCACACGGAGGAAGATCTGCGTCGAGCGCGAGAGGGTCTTGCACGGGCGAGCCAAGTGGCGAGCCTGGCCGAACTTTCAGCCTCCATTGCGCACGAGGTGAACCAGCCGCTCGCGGCCGTCGTGGCCAACTCACACGCTTGCCAGCGCTGGCTCATGGCCGAGCCGCCGAATATGGAGCGGGCACAGAGGACGGTCGAGCGCATCATCCGGGATGCCAACTCGGCGGCGGATGTCGTCAGCCGCATTCGCGCTCTGTTCAAGCAATCCGTAGACAGGAGGACCCCATCGACGCTCTCCGGTATCGTCAACGAAGCGCGCAACCTCATGGCCGACGAGGCCTGGCGTCGTCACGTTCGGATGGAGGTGGAGGTCGACGCCACCCTTCCGCTCATCGCAATCGACCGCGTCCAGATCCAGCAGGTTCTCATCAATCTCATCCGCAACGGCATCGAGGCAATGGACGCCACGACAGGCGACAGGGTCATTGAAATCCGCGTGCGCCAGATCGGGAATATCCTCCAGACCGAGATCAGCGATCGCGGCCAGGGCATCGAATTTCCCGAAAAGATGTTCGAGCCGTTCTTCACGACGAAGGAAAACGGCATGGGCATGGGGCTGGCCATCTGCCGCTCGATCGTCGAACTGCACGGCGGACGATTGTGGGCCGAGAAGAACAATCCGTGCGGAGCGACGTTGATCTTCACATTGCCTATTGAAACGAAGGCGGCGCCATGACGGCCGACGACCATATCGTCTTCATCGTCGACGACGATGAACGTATCCGGGAAGCGCTCGTCGAGCTGCTGGACTCGCACGGCATGCACGCCATCGCCTTCGAATCGGCCTGCGACTACGTGAGAGCGGACAAGCCGGATGTGCCCGCCTGCCTCGTACTGGATATCGAGCTGCCTGACATCAACGGTCTCGATCTGCAGAGACAGATCGCCGACAGGGATCATCCGCCGATCGTCTTCATTACGGGACACGGCGACATTCCCTCCTCCGTGCGTGCGATCAAGCATGGCGCGGTGGACTTCCTGACCAAGCCGTTCAGCGATGCGGATCTGATGGCGGCAATCCACGCGGCGATTGCTCAGGATCGGGAAAAGAGAGCCGAGCGCGCCGAGATCGACATGCTCAGACAACAATATCTCGACCTGACGCCGCGCGAGCGCGAGGTGCTGCCGCTCGTCGTCAGCGGCCTTCTCAACAAGCAGGCCGCAGCCGAACTGGGGATCAGCGAAGTCACGCTGCAGATCCACAGAAGAAACGTGATGCAGAAAATGGCCGCGGCATCACTCGCCGATCTGGTGCGGATCGCGGAGAGATTGGAAATACCGATAACCCACTCGCGCAGAGTGGGAGGGAATTGAACATGAACAAGACAAGACATGTCGTGGCAATTGTCGATGACGATCCAAGATTGCTTGAATCGATGGGCGACCTTTTGGAATCGGCGGGCTATGTGGCCCGCAGCTTCTCATCGGCGGGCTCGCTGCTCGTCAACGGGCTGTCGGACCTCGACCTGCTCATCACCGATATCGGAATGCCTGGCATCGACGGCTTCGAACTTCGTGACCTCGTGAGGAAGTCGCGTCCGGAGCTGCCGGTATTCATGATCACGGGCCGCCACGAAATAGCGGATCAGGGACGCGCTCAAGGCGCGAGCGGATTTTTCCGCAAGCCCTTCGATGCCCAGGCCCTGCTGGCGGCCATTGCCAACGCTTTGCGTAAATCGACAGATGGAGGGTGACATGAGAGTTGACCAGCCGTTGCTGCGGAGATCGGCGCCGCTATCATTGCAGTACAGTTATGAAGAGAACCAGCCGCTTGTCATTATCGTCGATGACGACGCATCGGTTCGCGAAGCGCTGTCGGAGCTGATCCTGTCGGCGGGTTTCCAGTCGACCAGTTTTGCTTCGACCCGAGAATTGCTTGACGCCGATATATTGGACTGCCCCGGCTGCCTGATCCTCGACGTGCGCATGCCAGGCGCAAGCGGCCTTCACCTGCAGAGCCATCTGGCCGAAAACGGCATTTCCAAGCCGATCATCTTCCTGACCGGGCATGGCGACATCCCGATGACCGTCCAGGCGATGAAGGCCGGCGCCGTGGATTTTCTCACCAAGCCGGTGCGAGACCAGACGTTGCTCGACGCCGTGACTGCCGGCATTGCGATGGATGCCGAGCGACGAGCCGAAGCGGCGATCACCAAGCGCAATATCAAACGCCTGGAGACACTGACGCAGCGCGAGCGCGAGGTCCTGCATGAAGTGGCGCGCGGCCGCCTCAACAAGCAGATCGCCTTCGACCTCGGCATCAGCGAAGTGACGGTCAAGCTGCATCGCAGCAATGTCATGCACAAGATGGAGGCGGCCTCCATCGGCGAACTGATCCGGGCCTGGGAAACACTGCCCGCACAAATGCGCCAGGTCGGCCCGCGCTAGTAGGCGAAGGATGCCGGCCTCGAAGAGGATCTGCCGCCGCTGTCCATTTGATGCGCGCCGTATCCGATTCGCGCCGGAAAAGACGGTACGGCGCCGAAAATGGGTTTCGGCCCCGCACCCATGCGTTATCTCTAAATTAAAGCTCGGGGATATGACCTGGTGCCCGGCTTTGGTTCCCCAAAGGAGATCTCGCCTTGAACAATCAATCGTCAGCTGCGCCTCCCCCTGAAACCAACGCCTTCGACAACGAAGCAAATTTCCTGTCGGCCATGGGGAATGCCAAACGGCTTCACATTCTGCATCTGTTGGCCGAAGGAGAAATGTCCGTGTCCGTCCTGGCTGACGAGGTGGGATTGAGCCAATCCTCGACTTCCCAGCATTTGGCAATTCTTCGAGAACAGGACCTCGTGCAAACGCGACGGGCTGCCCAGACGATCTACTATTCACTTCAATCCGACGCGGCCAGAGCGATGCTCGACACGCTCGCCGACATCTTCGGATGGTACCCTCACACCGAAATAGCACGTGCGCGAGCCGTGGGCGCCTGACAAAGGCGAAGCGTTGCTCTTGCGGCTTATGATTGGCGCCCAATTCCGCTGAGGATGATTTTGTAGTCACCTCAGGATCGGCGCCGCGGCAACGAAGAGCAATGCAAAGGCGAAGACCACGGTGTCGAGGAAGATGACTGCCGATCAATGGGCGAAATTCCAAGGCCTGGATGCAATCACGGGGGTCCCGCGATGCTTCGCCCACATGCCCCTCGAATGCCTCGATCCCTGATGTACGTTTGATATACGCCTCCTAGACGACGGTGTGATTACGCCTCCATTGCGAATGGAGATAATGAACCACATCAGGAACGGGAATAGTCAGGAGGAGACGACCATGACTATGGACGTACCGAACGACCGGCGGCATGGAGGCGATCATGGACGTATATGAGGCAGTCACAAGCCGACGGGCGGTGCGCGGATTCAAAGGCGAGCCTGTGAAGAGGGAGGTGCTTGAGCGAGTGCTGTCCGCCGCAGCTTGGTCGCCGTCAGGATCGAACATCCAGCCGTGGAACACCTATGTGATGACCGGCGCACCGCTGGCTGAGCTCAAGACGTCCGCCGTCGAGCGCGTGGCCCACGGCGACGCGTGGGACAAGCGGCAGTACGAGATGTACCCGGCCGTGCTGAAGTCCCCCTACGGGGAGCGCCGATCCGCCTTCGGCAAGGAGCGCTACAGCGCGCTCGGCATTGCGCGCGAGGACTGGGAGGCGCGCCAGCGGGCGGCGATCGCCAACTGGAACTGTTTCGGCGCGCCCGCCGCCCTGTTCTGCTACATCGACCGTGACTTGGGCCTAGCCCAATGGGCCGATGTCGGCATGTATCTGCAGACCGTCATGCTGCTGCTCCGCGCCGAAGGTCTGCACAGTTGCCCGCAGATGGCGTGGTCGCAGGTTCGCGAGACGGTCGCAGAAGTCCTGTCACCCCCGGACGAGCTCATCCTCTTCTGCGGCATGTCGATCGGGTACGAGGATCCCACGGTCAGTTACACCCGCACAGGCCGCGCCCCGCTCGACGAGACGGTCACGTTCGTCGGCGATTAGTTGCCTGCGATCGAAGGACAAGAGACCCTTCTTTGATTTTTGCGTATGATAGATCCTTTATCATGCGAGATATTGGAGACCGCCATGACCACGCATAAAGTAGGCTATCTCATCGGCAGCCTCGCAAAGGGCTCGATCAACCGCAAGCTCGCGAAAGCGTTGGTTCGGCTCGCGCCGCCGGAACTTGAAATGTCGGAGATATCCTTCAAGGACCTGCCGCTCTACAGCTACGACTATGACGCCGACTACCCTCCGGCTGGCAAGGCATTCAAGGCGGCAATAGCGGCCGTCGACGCCGTGCTGTGCGTCACGCCGGAATACAATCGATCCATACCCGGCGGGCTGAAAAATGCAATCGACTGGGCGAGCCGCCCCTACGGCACCAACTCGTTCACACGCAAGCCGTCAGCGGTGATCGGCACGTCGCCGGGCGCGATAGGCACAGCAGTCGCCCAGCAGAATTTGCGCAGTGTGCTCAGTTTCTGCAACTCTCCCCAGATGAATGCCCCGGAAGCTTACATTCAGTTCACACCGGGGCTGATCACCGATGACGGCGAGGTCACGAACGACAAAACCGCCGATTTCCTTCGCACCTTCATGCAGGACTTCCATATCTTCATCGCAAGGGTTCGCTCAGTGCTGCCGAAAGATGCCTAGAACAGAATGATTTTAGGCCGGCGGCCTAAAATCTGAATCCTGTTCTAAATTAAGTAGTTAGAGCATGATGTCGCCCGAAAACCGCTCACACTTTTCGGCATCATGCTCTAGAAGCGTCGCCCTGCGGGAGCTGGCCGCGCCATCCGAGCGGCCAGCTCCTGTTTTAAGCGGGCGATGCCTTCAGGCGAAGGCGTAGGAGCCGTCGGGCCGCTTCGGCACGCGCCGCTGCCAATGGATGTAACCTTCCTCTTCCATCGCCTTCTCGTCCATTTCGACGCCCCAGCCCGGCCGGTCGGGACGCAGCTCCAGATAGCCGTCCTTCGGCAGATAGGGATCGACGACGTAACGGGTTTCCCCCTCCCGCTTCTCGATATCGAGGCCGCCATAAACGTAGGCCTGTCCCTTCGGCAGCCGGTATTCGAGGATGCGGAAATTCTGTGCCGCCGCCGAAAAATGAACGTTGACCGCCGTCGCAAGCGGACCCATCGGGTTGTGCGGCGCCACGCCGACGAAGAAGGCTTCGGCGAGAGTGGCGATGCGGCGCATTTCGCTGATGCCGCCGACGACGCAGATGTCGGGCTGGATGAGATCGGCGCCCTTGACCTGCAGCAGCCGCAGGAACTCGTTTCTGTTGTAGAGCGACTCGCCGGTCGCAAGCGTGCAGTTGAGGCCCTGTTTCAGGTCGCCCCAGGCCTCGATATTTTCGGGACGCAGCGGCTCCTCGAAAAACAGCGGATCATAAGGCGCCAGCGCATTGCCGAGCTGGCGAGCCGCGATCGGCTCGAAAATCTTCGCATGGGCATCGAAGGCAATTTCGTATTCGTCATTGACTGTTTCGCGAAGCGAGCGGAAATAATCCGCCGAGGCTTTGACGACATTACCCCAGCGGTTAGAGTGCATGTCGATGCGCCAGGGGCTGAGCTTGAAGGCGGTAAAACCCCACCCCTCCTTGAGACGATCGAACTCGTCGCGGGCCGCCGGCGCATCCGGTGCGGTGTAGACACCGGCATAGACCTTGATGCGGTCGCGCACTTCGCCACCCAGCAGCTTGTAGACCGGGACATTCGCCGCCTTGGCAGCAAGGTCCCACAGGCAGTGATCGAGCGCGGAGATCGCGGCAAGACCAAGCGCTCCCGGCGGAAACCGGCTTTGCTGGATCAGCAGATTGACGAGATAGTCGACGCGTGTCGGATCCTGGCCGGAGAGAAATTCGTACAGATAATCCAAGAGGGGCGGCAGCGCCTTATCGGGGCCGTGATTGTAGCATTCGCCCCAGCCCATCAGCCCGTCATCGGTGTCGAGCGCGACGATCACGCGGGGGCGGTCCTTGTCGCGGGTCATGAAAACCCGCATGCGGTCGATCTTCATCTTTCTGTCCTTCTAGCGATTGAAATAGGTGCGGCGCGACTGGCGCGTCTGGACGTAGACATGCTCATTGTCGGTTCCGGGATTGTAGGCGCCGGCGCTTTGCGGCACCGAGACATTGCCGTCGCTGGGGAATCGCGCCACGAAGGCCTCGTCGATATCGCAGCCAAGTCCCGGGCCATCGGGAATGGCGATCAAACCGTCGACCTGTTGCGGGTGCGGCACGATCGTCTGGCGGCGGCCGTCCCAGTCGTCGTCGAGGCGTTCGAGGATGAGGGCGTTGGGGATCGCCGCAAGCAGTTGCAGGGCCGCATATTCCGCCACCGGCCCGAGCGAGCCCGAATGCGGCGCCATCTGAATATGATGCGCTTCGGCCATGGCTGCGATCTTCTTCATCTGAGTAATGCCGCCGGCCCTCCCGGTATCCGGCTGGATCACGTCGACCAGTTCCTTCTCGATGAGCTCCCGCTCGCCGAAGATGGTCGCAAAGCGCTCGCCGGCGGCAAGCGGCACATGCGCTGCGTCGCGGATGCGCCGGTAGCCGTCGACATTCTCCGGCGCGATCGGATCTTCCACCCACATCAATTCATAGGGTTCGAGCGCCCGCACCAGCCGGCAGGCATCCGCAGGCGTCAGCCACGGCGGCCCATGCAGATCGATGGCGATGTCCATGTCGTCGCCGACGGCCTCACGCAGCGCAGCAACCTTGCGGACCGGATCGGCGACGCCGCCGCACTTGATCGCCTTTATGCCGCGCTCCTTGAGGGCAAGCGCGCGCTCGGGTGTATTCGCATGCGAATAGATCGGGATCCGGTCGCGCACCTTGCCGCCGAGCAGCATCCAGACAGGCACGCCGAGCGCCTTGCCCTTGATGTCCCATAGCGCCATGTCGATCCCGGTCATCGCACCGCCGCCGACCGTCCCGAGCATGCCATGGCCCATCATGGCGATATGCATCTTCTGCCACAGCCGCTCGGTATGGGCCGGATCTTCGCCAATGAGGAGTGGGGCGAGATCATGGATCGCCGTCTCGACAACGCGCGGCCAGCCGGAGCATTCACCGATGCCGGTGATGCCCTCATCGGTATCGATCTTCAGAAAGAGCCAGTTCCTGGTGCCGCCGAACTGTTTCGAGGCGCCACTACTGGACCGTTGGTCGGAAGCCCAGTTCGCGGGATCGGGCTGACCGACATGCATGAGAAAAGTGCGGATCCCGGTGATTTTCATCTCTGAAAAGTTCCATTCTTCAGAATGCCTGGCTTCAGATTATCTGGCGCGACGTATCGGAAACGCCGCGATTGATCGCGATCACGCGGATCGGGGCGCGGGATCGCTGATATGAGCGCCTGCGTATAGGCATGCTCGGGTGTGCGGCAGACCTTCTCGGCGTCACCGATTTCGACGAGCTGGCCTTTGTACATGACGCCGACACGGTCACACATGTAGCGGATAACGCCGATATCATGACTGATGAAGATATAGGCGAGACCGAGTTCGTCCTGCAGGCGCATCAACAGATCGAGCACCTGCGAGCGCACCGAGACGTCGAGCGCCGAGGTTGCCTCGTCGGCAACGATGACGCGCGGATTGAGGGTGATGGCGCGAGCAATGCCGATGCGCTGACGCTGACCGCCGGAGAATGCGTGCGGGTAGCGCTCGCGCGCCCTCGGGTCGAGGCCAACCTGCTCCATCAGATGGCAAACGCGCTCCTCCAGCGCCCGCCCCTTTGCGACGCCATTGACGAGCAACGGCTCGCCAATGATCTGGGAGACGGTCATGCGTGGGTTGAGGGAGCCGAAAGGATCCTGGAAAACCATCCGCAATTCCCGCCTTGCTGCGGCAAGCGTCTGACCTTTTGCCGTTGCCAGATCGATGATGTCGCCGTCGGCGCGGCGATAGAGGATTTCGCCTGCAGTCGGATCGATCAGCCGCATGATCGAGCGGCCCATCGTCGTCTTGCCGGATCCGCTCTCGCCGACGATGCCGAGAGTCTCGCCCGGCAGAAGCGAAATGGAAACATCGTCCAGCGCTTTCACCTCGCCGAAATCCATTGATACATTGCGAAGTTCGAGGATCGGTGGCGCCGTCGTGTCGAGCGGCGGGCGCGCCAGCCGGATTTCGGCCTTCGCTTCCAGCTTCAGCACCGAGCCGATCAGCATGCGGGTATAGTCGTCTTTCGGCGCATGAAAGATCTGCTCGACCGGCGCATATTCCTTGGCGACGCCGTTGTGCATGACCAGCACATCGTCGGCGATCTGCGCCACAACACCCATGTCATGCGTGATGAAGAGAACGGCCATGCCCTTGGCCTTCTGCAGCCGGGCGATCAGGTCGAGAATTTCGGCCTGCGTCGTCACGTCGAGGGCCGTGGTCGGCTCGTCGGCGATCAGCAGCTGCGGTTTGCAGGCGAGCGCCATGGCAATCATCGCGCGCTGGCGCATCCCGCCGGAATATTGAAAGGCATATCGGTCCAGCGCTTTTTCCGGCGAGGGAATCTCGACCTGGCTGAGCAGCGATATGGCTTCCGCGCGCGCCTCTGCCTTACTCATCCGGGTGTGAAGGCGAAGCGCCTCGACGATCTGGTTGCCGACCGTGTGGATCGGTGAGAGCGACGACATCGGCTCCTGGAAGATCATGGCGATGTCGCGGCCGCGGATCGCTCGGATCTGACGCCCGCGCGGATTGAGGCTGGTCAGATCGATCGACCCGCCGTTCTGATCGTTCAGTGTGATCGATCCGCCGGATATGCGGCCGGGTGCATCGACGATCTGCAGGATCGAACGCGCCGTCACCGACTTGCCGGATCCGCTTTCGCCGACGACACAGAGGGTCTTGCCCGGCTCGATCGAGAAAGACAGATCGCTAACGGCGCGAAAGTCGCCGGTGCGCAGAGGGAACTCGACCGTCAGATTTTTCACCTGCAATAGCGGCCTGCCGGCAATAGGAAGGATATCGGTCATGCCGGCCTCATTTGTTGTAGGGGTCGGCCGCATCGCGCAGGCCGTCGCCGAGAAGGTTGAGCGCCATCACGGCGACCACGACGGCGCAGCCCGGCATGAAGAGCCATGGCGCGGTGGCGATCGAGCGAATGTTCTGGGCCTCGCGCAGAAGCACGCCCCAGGAGATGGTCGGCGGCTGCAGACCGAGCCCCAGGAAAGAGAGAGAGGTTTCGGCAAGGATCATCGCCGGCACCGCAAGCGTGATCGACGCGATGATATGGCTGGCGAAACTCGGCAGCATGTGGCGAAAAATGATGCGCCTTTCGCGAACGCCGTCGAGCCTCGCGGCGGCGACGAATTCCTCGGTGCGTAAGGACAGGAAGCGGCCGCGAACGACGCGGGCGAGCTGCGCCCAGCCGGTCAGCGAGAGGATGATCGTGATCATCATATATTGCAGCGTCGCAGGCCAGTCCTGCGGCAGGGCCGCGGCCATCGCCAGCCAGATCGGGATCGTCGGCAGCGACAGCACAAAATCGATCACTCGCTGCAGGAAGAAATCGATGCGGCCGCCGTAATACCCCGAGATGCCGCCGAGCACGATGCCGAGCATCAGCGAGAAGAAGACACCGACGAGGCCGATCGACAACGAAATCTGCGAGCCCTGCACCGTTCGGCTGAAGACGTCGCGCCCAAGCCTGTCGGCGCCGAACAGAAGCAGCGGCGTCGTCTTGTCGGGCGAGGCGATCAGATGGATGTTGGTCCTGAACAGGCCGAACACCGAATATTCATAGCCGCGCCCGAAGAACTGGACATCGACACGTTTCGTCGTGTCTTCCTTGAAGATGGCGGCCAGCGTTTCCGGATCGCGGGTCAGCTTCATCGGATAATAATGCGGGCCGAAGGAGAACCCGTTCTCGGTATCGATCAGATGCAATTTCTGCGGCGGGTGAAAGGTCGCTCGCGCATTTTGCAGGTACGGATCGTTGATGGCGAAGAAGCCGGGAATAAGGGCGACGATATACATCAGCACGGTGACGACGAGCGCCACCATGGCCAGCCGGTGCCGGCGGAAAGCCCACCAGATGAGCTGCCACTGGGATGCAACGGCGGCGCGATCCGGCGGAATGTTCGTAACGGTGATGTCGGCCATGTGAGGCTCCTATTCCAACCGGATGCGGGGATCGACCAGCGCAAGCAGTATGTCGCTGATCAAAGAGCCTATCAGCGTCAGCGCGCAGATCAGCAGGACGAAGGCGCCGGCGAGATACATGTCCTGGGCCATCAGCGCCTGCAGCAGCAAAGGTGCCGCCGTCGGCAGATTGAGAACGATGGCAACGACGACCGAGCCGGAAATGAGGTTGGGCAGCAACCAGGCAATCGTCGAGATGAACGGATTGAGCGCGATCATCAGAGGATATTTCATCAGCAGCCGGAATTCAGAGAGCCCTTTTGCCCGTGCCGTGGTCACGTAAGGTTTCGGCAGTTCATCGAGCATGTTGGCGCGCATGACGCGGATGAGGCTCGCCGTCGAAGAGACGGCAAGGATGATGACGGGAAGCCAGAGATGCGAGAAGAGGTCGACCATCTTGGCGAAGCTCCAGGACGCGTTCTCATATTCCGGCGAAAAGAGCCCGCCGACATCCTGTCCGAATTCGACCGCCGCGACATACATCAGCACCAGCGCCAGCAGAAAGGACGGAACGGCCAGGCCGAAGAAGGTGAAGGCGGTGAAGAAATAGTCGCCGATCGAATATTTGCGCACGGCGGAATAGACTCCGATCGGCAGCGCGATTGCCCAGGTAGCGATCAATGTCGACAGGGCCAGAACCAGCGTCAGCGCCATGCGCTCCCAGATCAGGTCCGAGACCGGCTGCTGCCATTCGAAGGAGATGCCGAAATCGCCGCGCGTGAGAATGCCCCATATCCATTTGAAATATTGGACGAGCATCGGGTCGCCGAGGCCGAAGCGCTCGCGCAATTGCGCCGCCGTGTTCTGATCGACGATCTCGTTTGATGCTGCCAGCGTCGCAATATAGGTCGTGACATAATCGCCCGGCGGCAGCTGGATCAGCACGAAAGCCAGGAAGCTGACGGCAAACAGCGATGGAATCATCCATAGGAAGCGTTTGGCGATAAAGACCAGCATGAGGCGCCTCTTGCATTGAACGCCGCCTTCCCGGCCTTGTCGGCCGTCAGGACCAGCAAGGCATCTCGGAGGGCGAACTGAAAGAAAGCGCCGTACCTGATGGTACGGCGCTTAAGACGAGAATCAGCTCGTGAAGGTGAATTGCTGCGGCAGCGCAGGCCCTGGATTAGGCCAGGACCAGCTATCCGGCTCCTTCTCGGGGACATTGCGCAGATTGTTGCGGATGATGCCGAAGCCGCCGACGGCAAGGCAAAGGCCGACGGTCTCGAACTCCTCGGCCGCGATGTCGAAGATCTGCTTCATGATCGCGCCGCGCTTGTCGAGATCGGCCGTCGAACGCGCTTCGTCGAAGAGCTTCATGCGCTTCTTCTGGCTTTCCGGCGGTTCTTCGCCGCGGGCACCGTTGGAGGTGTACCAAAGCGTCCACGGGATGGCGTAACGCGAACCCTGCGGATGGAAGGCGAAGAAATCGCGCGGATCGAGCATCGGATCGAGACCGCCAGGACCCGGCCACACCGCCGCATCATGGGCGTTGTCGTCGCCGCGGGTGTAATAGAGCGCCCGCTCGATCGTGTTGACCTTCATGTCGATACCGATCTGAGCCCAATGCGCCTTGACCAGTTCCAGGGCATCGACGAGGTCGGGATAAAGCGTCGGAATGACGTCGATCGAGAAGAACACCTTCTGGCCGTCCGGCCGGAGGCGAAAACCGTCGCCGCCTTTCTTATAGCCGGCCTCATCGAGCATTGCGCCTGCCTTGTCGGCGTCAAACTCGGTGAATTGGCGCGCATATGTCTCGTTATACCAGGGATGGGTCGGACGCGGCCCGGCCTGGTAGGGCTCGCTCTGTCCGAAATAGACGATGTCGATGAGCTCCTGGCGGTTGATGCCGATCGAGAGCGCTTGCCGGAACGCCTTGTCGGCAAACATCTTACGCATGGCAGGATCTTTGTGGGTGATGTTGAAGTAGATCTGGCACTGTTGCGCGGCCGAAGGCACGAGTGTCAGCAGCCGATAATCGCCCTTTTCCATGTTCTTGGACAGCGTCGGCTTGTTGGCGAGAACGCTGATGTGACGTTCCTGGATGTCGATCTTTCCAGAGATGACGTTCAGCATCAGCGATTCGACGTCCTGCGAGATGCCGAAGTTGATTTCATCGATGTAGGGGAGCTGATTGCCCTCGGTATCGACCTGCCAGAAATAAGGATTGCGGGTCATGACGACGCGCGTGGCACCCCCGGCATAGGGCTCCTTGACCACCCATGGATCGAGCGTCGGCTTGTCGACATTGCCCCATCGCGACGGGATCTCGATGTCGCCGCAACGGCTGCGGAACAGCTCTGTCCAACTGGTGACGCCGGCCTTCTTCGCATCGGCCTCGATATTGGGATTATATTTCGGCAGGAACTGGCTGCAGTAATGTTTCGGGAACAGCGTCGGATGCTGGCCAAGCGGTGTGGCGAGGTTTTCCAGGTAAAGCGCGTTGGCCGCAGCAAAGGTGAACTTCACTGTATAATCGTCAATCTTCTCGACCGTGACCGGCTTGCCGGCGACAGCAAGCTGCGCCGGTGTCGAGCTGTAGAGCTCGGTGTTCTTGACACAGTCTTCAATCGCGAAGACGACGTCATCGGCCGTAAAGGGATGACCGTCGGACCAGCGCACGCCTTCGATCAGATGGAAGGTGAATTGTGTTGCGTCGTCGCTGACCTCCCAGCGCTGGGCAAGGTTCGGCTGCACGGCGGTAAAATCGAGGTTCCAGCGCACAAAGCTCTGGTTGCCGACCATACGCAGGATGCCGTTATGGTCGGATGAACCGCGAAGGCCGCGGCGCAGCGAACCGCCATAGGTGCCGACCTTCTCGAACGGCGTCACGACCATCGGCTTTTTCGGCAGGCGCTCGGCGAGCGGCGGCAGCTTTCCATCCTTGGCGAGCTGCGCAAGGGCCGGCGCTTCGCCGCCTGCGGCAGAGACGCGACCGGCGATAGACAGCGCCGCGACACCAGCCATGCCGCCAAGCACGGCGCGGCGGGTGACGCCACGCGACAGTATTTCTTTGGCCATCGAATTCCTCCCTTTTGTGCCGGCGCAGCCTTTGCACCGGCTGATGCGGCGGGCTCCCGACCCGACGCTGACGCCCTCCTCGGCGCTACGACCGAAACCATAGACACGTTCTCAAATGATTACAAGAGTTGACAGATAATTACAAATTTTGTAGCCATGCTGCATTGAAATGCGACGTTGTGCCGCTGAAATACGGTCAACAGGACGAAAAACGTTGGGTCTGTCAAATGCTGTACGCCGCTCTGAACCTATGGTCGGCGACAGCCAGGGTGCGGCCGCCGACCCGGCGCACGTGGCGTTGAGAGAAAAGGACCATGATGACATTCGCGGTCGATGCCGTTTCGAACAGGGGCGCAACGCGCTTCAGCGACATCATCTACGAGAAGATCGTAGGGATGATCGCCGACGGCAACTTTCCGGTGAACGAACGGCTGCCGCCGGAGACGAAGCTCGCCGCTGATTTCGGCGCATCGAGACCCGTCGTGCGCGAAGCGCTCGAACGCTTGAGAGCCGATGGCCTGGTCGTTTCGCGCAAGGGTTCCGGTTCCTATGTCAGGCAAAGGCCGGATTCGTCGATGCTGAAAATGGTGCCGGTCGGCTCCTTGGCCGATGTCCAGCGCTTCTTCGAATTCCGCGCCGGTCTCGAAGCCGAGGCGGCGGAGCTTGCAGCGCGAAACTGGCAACCGGTCGACAAGGAGCGGATAACGGCAGCGCTTCTTTCGATCGAGCAATGCCTGCGCAACGGGGAGCTTGGCGCCGAGGAGGACCAGGCTCTGCACGATGCAATTGCCATGGCGACTGGTAACCAGTTCCACATCACCCTGCGCGAGTGGTTCAAGCCGCATTTCGCCATCGGGCATTCCGTTACGCGAAGCTTGAGCTTGAAGCGGACGCCGGAACAGATCCGCAGCGTCCAGGATGAGCATGCGGTGATCGTCGAGGCGATCTTCGCGCACCGGGAAACCGAAGCGCACGATGCGATGAAAAGACACATACTGAATGCGCGCGCCCGCATGTTCCAGGGCGTTTGAGCGATATGGGAGGAGAGACGATGAAACGGGTCGCTATGACGGGTGCTGCCGGACGTGTAGGGACGCTGCTGCGTCCGCTTCTTCGGTCGCATGTCGAGCACCTCAGCTTGATCGATCTCCAGGAACCTGACGGGCTTGGCGAAAACGAGAATTTCGTAAAGGCCGACCTTACAAAGCTCGACGAGGCGACGGCTGCGCTGAAGGATATCGATGGCGTCGTCCATCTGGCGGGTATCGCAAGCGGCACGGACATGAACGCCATTCTGCACGCGAACGTGCTTGGAACATACAATCTCTACGAAGCGGCGCGGATCAACAAGGTTCAGCGGGTCGTCTATGCATCGAGCAATCATGCCACCGGCTTTTACCCGCGCGGCCAGCTCGTGTCGCCGCTCGACCCGATGCGCCCCGACAGCCCATATGGACTTTCCAAATGCTGGGGCGAGCTTGTGGCGGGGCTTTATTACGACACATCGGGCATTCGCTCTCTTTCCATCCGCATCGGCAATGCGGGCACCTATCCCAACAGCGAGCGATCCATTGCGATCTGGATCAGCGCGCGAGACCTGGCGCAATTGGTCAGGATCGGCCTTTCGCACCCGTTGATCGCAGCAACAGTGGTCTACGGCGTTTCCGACACCGAGGAGATGTGGTGGGAGAACGATCTGGCGACACGATTGGGCTACCAGCCGCAGGACCGGCCGCGTGACCACGCCCTGATCGAAGAGGGATCCGAGGGGCCGGTCGCGCTGGCGTTCCAGGGTGGCGGGTTCTGTGAGATCAATCACGACGGCACCATCCGTATGCGCGACGCCGATGGCTTGGCCAAGAGCCCGGAGACGGTTGAATGACGGCGCCTCGGGTCATCCGCCCGGACGTCCGTTCCGTTATCCAGCAACCGCTGACGGTCGGTGAATCGCCGGTATGGGACGAGGAGACCGGCACTCTGTGGTTCGTCGATATTCTGGCGCCGGCACTCGTCCGGCTTTCGCATTCAGGAAAGATCGACCGCTTCGACATGCCGGCCGCAATCGGCGCGCTCGGGCTTTGCCGCGATCACAGGATCGTCGTGGCGCTTCAGATGGGCGTCCATCTCTTCGATCCTGTCTCGGGAGATTTCGAGCTTGTGTCGGATCCAGTCGGGCGCCACGTCAACTGCCGCCTCAATGACGGAAAGGTCGGCCCCGACGGGCACTTCTGGATCGGCTCGTTCAGCGAAGCCAAGCCGCAGACCGATGAGGCCGCACTTTACTGCGTGGGCGCCGATGGCCGCACGCGGACCGTTGCAACCGGACTGACGAGTTCCAACGGCCTTGCCTGGTCGCCGGACGGCCGGCGGATGTATCACTCCGACAGCCGGCAATGCTTCCTGCAGGCATTCGACTTCGATCCTGATACGGGCGACCTCGGCGATGGGCGCCGGCTTCGCAGCTTCACGGAAGACGAGGGTCGGCCGGACGGAGCGACAACCGATCGTGACGGGTTCTACTGGAGCGCCGGCGTGTCCGCCGGTCGCCTCAACCGAATATCGCCCGAAGGCGACATCGTCGAAATCTACATTCTGCCGGTCCCCGCACCGACGATGCCGTGTTTCGGAGGGCCGGATCTGCGCACCCTCTTCGTCACGAGCCTGTCGACAGACCGCACTGGACGTTTCGAGGCGGGGACGGTGATCGCCTTCGACGTGGACGCAGTGGGCCTGCCGCCCTTCCGCTTCGGGGATCGTCCCGTCGGAATGACGGCGAACAGATGGAAAGATAACGGGGAAGAAAGATGAGCATCGCAACCATGCGCAAGGCGCTTACAGGCGTATCGGGTGTTCCCGTCACCGCCTATGACGGCAAGGGTGAAGTCGAACCCCGGATCACGGCGAAGGTCTATGAGCGGGTGGCGGCAGCGGGTATTCACAACATCGTCGCTGCCGGCAATACCGGGGAATTCTATGCTCTGACGCCGCAGGAAATCAGGATCGTCCATGAGGCGGCGGTTTCAGGCGTCAACGGCAAGGCGCCGGTAACGGCGGCGATCGGCCGGTCGCTGCGCGAGGCGATCGGCATGGCGAAAGATGCAGCCACGATCGGCGCATCCGCCGTCATGTCACATCAGCCCGTCGATCCTTTCGCGGCACCTGCGGCCCAGATCGACTATTTCTGCAATCTTGCGGATGCTTCGTCCCTGCCGCTCATCGCCTATGTCAGGGCGGATGGTTTCGCCGTCGCCGATATCGTCCGCCTCGCAAATCACGGCAATATTGCCGGCATCAAATTCGCCACGACCGATCTGATGTTGCTGTCGAGAGCGATCCCGGCGGCGAGCCCCGGCGGCGCGCTGTTCGTCTGCGGCCTGGCGGAAAGCTGGGCGCCGACATTTACCGCGGCCGGCGCCCGCGGCTTCACCTCCGGCCTCGTCAACGTCGCGCCGAAGCTCTCGCTTGGGGTCCACGCTGCGCTTGAAAAAGGCGATTTTGCCGCCGCCAGAGCGATCGTCAACAAGCTCGAGCCATTCGAGCGGATGCGAACCAAATTCCGCAATGGCGCGAACGTGACCGTCGTCAAAGAAGCCGTCACCTATTCCGGTCTCGATGTCGGTCCCGTGCGTGTGCCGGGATTGCCGCAGCTCGACCAGCATGACCGCGAGGAGCTTCATCGGCTGCTTCAAGGCTGGGAGGCCGAAGGCGACATTCAAACTCATTCAGACCAGCCGGCCGTAAAGGCGGCCGGCTGATTTCGACATTATCCACGAACAACAGGATTGGGAGGTCTTGAGATGCTGAGACAAGTACTGACAACGATCGCAATTGCCGGCGCCCTGACGACGGCGCAGCCCAGCTTCGCGGCGTCGCCGCCCAACATGCTGGTGATCGGCACCAATCTCACCGGTATAAGGACGCTCGATCCAGCGCAGAACAATGCCCGCACGGTTTCCGAACTGATCTCGAACCTCTACGACAACCTCGTGCAGCTGTCGCCAGACGATCTAAAAACGCTGAAGCCTATGCTCGCGACGCAATGGAGCGTCTCGGCGGATGGCAAGATCATCACGTTGACATTACGCGACGATGCGGTCTTCCAGAGCGGCAACAAGGTGACCGCCGAGGATGCGGCCTGGTCGATCCAGCGCGTCATCAAGATGGGCCAGGTCGGCTCCACCGACATCGCGCTCTGGGGCTTCACGCCTGAAAACGTCGAAAAGCTCGTTCGCGCAAAAGACGAACACACGCTCGAGATCGAGCTGCCGCAGGCAGTCAATACCGATCTGGTGCTCTATTCGCTGGCGGGCTCGTCGATCGGCATCGTCGACAAAAAGACGGTGCTGTCGCACGAGGCGAACGGCGATTTCGGCGGCGCCTGGCTTTCCGCCAATTCCGCCGGCAGCGGCCCGTTCAGCCTGGCGCAGTGGCGGCCGAACGATGTCGCGATCTTCAATGCGCAGCCGAAATACTGGGGCGGCAAGCCGGCCATGGCGCGCGTCGTCGCTCGTCATATCCCGGAATCCGGCAATCTCCGGCTTCAGCTCGAAGCCGGCGACGTCGATGTCGGCCAGTATGTCGCAAGCGGCGATCTCGATGCGCTCGCCACCAAGAAGGACATGGTCATCGAGAATGTCCCGGGTCTCGGCTTCTACTATATCGCCCTCAATCAGAAAGACCCGGATCTGCAGAAGCCAAAGGTTCGCGAGGCCTTCCAGCATGCCTTCGACTGGAAAGCGATCTCCGGCAACATCATGCGCCATACCGGCTTTCCTTGGCAGTCGATGATCCCGCGCGGCATGATCGGCGCTCCCGGCGAGGCGGAGGTGCGCTACGACTACGATCCTGCCAAGGCCAAGCAACTGCTGGCGGAGGCTGGATATCCCAATGGCCTGAAAAAGGTGCTCAATCCGTCGGGAGCCCCGACCCTGCCCTTCGCCGAAGCGCTGCAGGCGAGTGCCCGCGCCGCCGGCCTCGATCTCGATCTCGTGCCCGGCGAGTTCACGCCCGCCTTCCGCGAGCGCAAATTCGAAGTGTTGCTCGGCAATTCCGGCGCCCGCCTGCCCGATCCCTTCGCGGTCGCCACGCAATATGCCTTCAACCCAGACAATAGCGACGAGGCACGCCTCGGCAGCTATTACCTCTGGCGCACGGGCATGAAGGTGGACGAGCTCAACACGCTCATCGACCAATCGATGAAGGAGCGCGACACGGAAAAGCGCACCGACATCTTCAAGAAGATGGATGGCATCTATGCCGGCATGGCTTCGCCGTTGGTCATCTTCTTCCAGCGAACGGACCCCTATGTCATGCGCGCCAACGTGAAGGGCTATCATGGGCATACGACCTGGTCGACGCGCTGGCATGACGTGACCAAGGAGTAGAACGCGTGGCGAGCGCCGATATGACATCGAAGGGTGGGAGCAGCCGGCACTCCCCGGCGGGCGGGTTCGCCGAGGCGGCCCCGCACCCGGCACTGAGCCTGCTGCGGCGCCTGGCGGGACGAGTCGTAGCCGTCGTGACGACGCTGCTCGGCCTGCTCTTCCTGACCTTCTCGATGGGCCGCCTGCTGCCCGCCGACCCGGTGCTATCAATCACCGGGGCGGAGGTCAGCAAGGAGGTTTACGATCGCGTCTATAACGAGCTGGGTCTTGCGCAGCCGATCTGGATGCAGTTCCTCTCCTACGTCGGCAAGATCGCCACAGGCGATCTCGGCATGTCGGCGACGACGGGCCAGCCGATCCTCACCGATCTCCTGACGATCTTTCCCGCGACGATCGAACTTGCGATCATCGCCATGATCATCGGGGCGATCGTCGGCATTCCCTTAGGGATCACCGCTGCGGTCAGGCGCGGAACCGTTATCGACCACATCGCGCGGATCGTTGCCCTTGCCGGCCACTCCATCCCGATCTTCTGGACCGGGCTGATGGCGCTCTTCGTCTTTTATGCAAAGCTGAAGCTCGTCGGCGCCTCGGGCCGGATCGATGTCTTCTATGAAGGCCTCGTCACGCCGATGACGGGCTTTCTCCTGATCGACGCGGCGATAGAGCGGCAATGGGACGTGTTTTACAACGCGCTCGGCCACATCATCCTGCCGGCGGCAATCCTCGGCTACTATTCCGTCGCCTATATTAGCCGCATGTCGCGGAGCTTCATGCTGGAGCAACTGAGCCAGGAATACATCATCACCGCGCGGGCCAAGGGGCTCGGCACCCGCAAGGTGGTCTGGCGCCATGCATTCAAGAACATCCGCGTGCAGCTCCTGACGATCATGGCGCTGACCTTCGGCGGGCTGCTCGAAGGCGCGGTGCTGATCGAGACCGTCTTCGGGTGGCCGGGGCTCGGCCAGTACCTGACCCGGGGGCTGCAGATGAATGACATGAACGTCGTGATGGGTTCCGTCCTGACGATCGGCGCCGTCTTCCTGACGATCAACATCCTGTCGGACTTCCTTTATCGCATTCTTGATCCGAGGACACGGTGACGCCATGACGATCTCCTCTGAGCACGCAGACAGCGTCAATACCGGCGGCCTTCGCAACTGGCTGCTCGCGCCGGAACCGCGAGGCTGGTTCCAGTCGTCGGCGCAGCAAATTCATCAGGGCTGGCGGAAATTCAGCCTGCACCCGCTTGGCCTCGCCGGATTAGCCATCATCCTGCTGCTGATCGTCGTGGCACTGGCCGCACCCCTGCTGACGAGCTACGATCCGATCGTTCAGGACATGGCCGGGCGGCTTGCCGCGCCATCGGCGAGCCATTGGCTCGGCACCGACAATTTCGGCCGCGACGTCTTTTCCCGGGTGATCTATGGCGCCCGCACGACGCTCTACATCATCATGCTCGTCACTGTCATCGTCGCCCCGCTCGGTCTGCTGATCGGCACTGTCTCAGGCTATTTCGGCGGCATCGTCGATGAAATCCTGATGCGCGTCACCGATATTTTTCTCTCCTTCCCCGGCCTCGTGCTGGCGCTGGGTTTTGCCGCAGCGCTCGGTCCGGGCATCACCAATGCAATCATCGCGATCTCGCTGACGGCCTGGCCGCCGATCGCGCGCCTTGCGCGCGCCGAGACCCTCAGCCTCCGCAAGGCGGATTACATCGCCGCCGTACGCCTGCAGGGCGCGACATCAATTGCGATCATCACTCGTCACATCCTGCCGATGTGCATTCCCTCGGTGATCGTCCGCGTCACCCTCAACATGGCCGGCATCATCATCACTGCCGCCGGTCTCGGCTTCCTCGGCCTCGGCGCGCAGCCGCCATGGCCGGAATGGGGTTCGATGGCCGCCAGCGGACGTGAATTCATGCTCGACAGCCCCTGGGTCATCGCAGCACCCGGCATTGCCATTGCGCTCGTCAGCCTCGCCTTCAACCTCGTCGGCGATGCGCTTCGCGATGTTCTCGATCCGCGAGGTTCGGAATGACTGACCTGATCGATATTCAGAACCTCGAAATCGCCTTCGGCGGCGGACAGGTGCGGGCCGTGCGCGGCGTGAGCTTTTCGCTTGGACAGGAAAAGCTCGGGATCGTCGGTGAATCCGGATCGGGAAAGTCGACCGTTGGCCGCGCCATCATGAAGCTGCTGCCACCGACCGCGATTGTCAATGCCGAGCGGATGCGCTTTCGCGACGTCGATCTGCTCAAGGCGAACGAAAAAACGATGATGACGATCAGGGGGCGGCGGATCGGCCTGATCCTGCAGGATCCGAAATATTCGCTCAATCCCGTCATGCGGATCGGCGAACAGATTGCCGAGACCTACCGCTTCCATCATCCGAGGGTGAGCAAGAGCAAGACCTATAGCCAAGCGCTCGATATGCTCGAAGCCGTCCAGATCCGTGATCCCGAGCGCGTGGCCCGCCTTTATCCGCACGAAATCTCGGGCGGCATGGGTCAGCGGGCGATGATCGCCATGATGTTGATTGCCGAACCCGAAGTGCTGATCGCCGACGAACCGACGTCAGCACTCGATGTGACGGTGAGGCTCGAGATCCTGGCCCTGCTCGACGAGCTCGTCCTGCGGCGTAATCTCGGGCTGATCTTCATCAGCCACGATCTCAATCTCATCAGGAATTTCTGCGATCGCGTCCTCATCATGTATGCGGGGCGGGTCGTGGAAGTGCTCGAAGCGCGCGACCTCGACAAGGCCCGACATCCTTATACGCAAGGATTGCTGGCATCACTGCCGACGATCGAGGATCCACCCGCCCGACTGCCGATCCTGAAGCGGGATCCCGCCTGGCTCGAAGAACCCGCATTGGAGCCGCCGCGGTGATCAAAATCGACAATCTCACCATCCGTTTCGGACATAGCCAGCGGCCTGTCGTCAGAGATCTAAGCCTTTCCATCGAGAAGGGGACGGCCTTCGGCCTGGTCGGCGAGTCCGGCTGCGGGAAGTCCACTGTCCTGAGGGCGCTTTCCGGCCTCAACGCCAATTATGACGGCCGGATCGAGCTCCAAGGCGAGACTCTGGACCGACGGCGCAGCCGGCCGTTCTTCCGCCAAGTGCAGATGGTGTTCCAGGACCCCTATGGATCCCTCCATCCACGCAAGACCATCCGCTCGCAGCTGAAAGAACCGCTGCGCAACCAGGGCCTGGATACGAATTCCGTCGACGTCAACGCCGTCCTGAGATCGGTCGGCCTCGATCCGGCGCTGAGCTACAGATTTCCGCACCAGCTCTCCGGCGGCCAGCGCCAGCGCGTGGCGATCGCCCGCGCACTGATGCTCAATCCGGACGTTCTGCTTCTCGACGAACCGACATCGGCGCTCGACGTGTCGGTTCAGGCCGAAATCCTCAATCTCCTCCAGGATTTGCGCACCAACCGCGGGCTGACCTATCTGCTCGTCAGCCACGACCTCGCCGTCGTCTCGCACATGTGCAGCCGCGTCGCCATCATGGAAGCGGGCGAGATCGTCGAGCAGGTCGATGTCGGCGCGCTCCGAAGCGGTGCGGTCGAACACCCCTACTCGCAACGACTGCTGCGCGCGAGCCGGATGTACGGAAGGGCGTAATTCTCGATCGATACGCGGCTGCTGCTTGGCGTCGTCGCAGGCCCGCCATCCACATCGAGCCGATCCGGCTGCCTAAACCAAAGGCAGTATCGATCGCCGATGATGTTGCGTAACCTTTGAAAGACACTCGGCCATTCGCACGTTCACCCGGGCATGCTCAGGATTTTCGCTGGCGGATCGGAGATTCCCAATCTGGCGTTATCCGCTTGATCTGGAGTACAGGCCAAGGTCGCTTATCACGGCAAATTCGCAACGCTGATAGAACTCCGACAGCGCCCCTCCTCGTTGTGAGATCAGCCAGACGCTGCTACATCCTTCAACTGTGGCTGTTTCGAACATTGCAGAAAGTAGAGCAGTCCCTATTCCCTTACCCTGTGCGTCGGGCTGCACTGAAAGCTCGTCCACATAAATGACGGGGCCGGTATGGCGCCGCTGTCGTATCCCGAGCGCAATGCCGAGCACCTTGTCTCCGTCAACTGCCGCAAGTGCAATTGACCTGGGAGTTTCAAGCACATAGGTCACATTTTCTGCAGCCGCCTCAAGCGACCAGCTCTCATTCCACGGCGGCAGGGCATAGGCATTTACCAATACGGCGGCCGCGCCGCTAATGTGTTTTTCAACCAGACGCTCGATCCGAAATGACATAAACTCGCCTCACGCCACGTGAGGTGACATTCGCCGAAGGCTATTGGTTTCGCAATGGCGTGTTGGCTGCATCCGCAAGTTTTTCGCCGAGCTTGTCCCTAAAATGGTAAAGACCGCGGCTGCGCCAGGCAGGTCCGGGTCAGCCCGCTGGCTGAGCCAGCATTGAATGCTCTATTTCCACCTCACGTGAAGCCGCAAGATCCCAAGCGGGACTGGACGAATGATCTCTTCGGCCGCAGGCAGCATCTTTTCTTTTCGGCAAACCCGAGGGCGACGCAGTTAACGCACTGGTTCAGAACCGTCCGGTGAATGCTGAGCAGATCGAGGATGCGGCAATCCCTTTCAGCGCGCATGGGCAGCATTGGTAGTTTGATCCTGTTGAAAACGCGTGCTCCGCGGCGGGCGAATACGTCCCATACGGAACCAATTCACCGCCGAGTGGTTATATGACACCCTTCTCCTCGAAGAGCCGAGCGTCGTGATGTGGATGTTAAGCGGCCCGAAAGTTACGCAGATGATCAAGGTCCTTGCCTGCGCCATCGCCGCTGCGACGGCGTCAATGCTCATGGCCGGCGCTGCCAAAGCCGACGAGTCTGCCTTCCTCAAAACACTGGCGGGAAATTGGAGCGGTAAGGGTACGGTGAAAGTGCGGACAAATGCACCCACCATGAAAGTTACTTGCCGTTTCAAGTCGGACGCGAATGCAAGTTCCCTTGCGCTCAATGGGCGCTGCACCAGTCTCGTCGTTTTTTCCCGTGTCATCAGCGCTAACCTCAAGGCCAGCGGTGACACCTATACCGGCTCCTACGTCGGCGCAGGCACCGGCACCGCGGGTCTTGGCGGAAAACGCGCCGGCAATGCCATAAACCTCGCGATCAAATGGGCGAAAGAGGTCAATGGCGATCGACGTGCGCAGATGACGATCGAAAAAACCGGGGCATCGGGCATGCGTCTCACAACCGTCGATACCGACCCTGCGACAGGTCGATCGGTTGTGACGAGCCGCATTGAGCTTCGCCGGAGCTGATATCTTTTTACGTTCAAACAGCTGTTGGCGTGCTAAAGGGTTGATAGAGAAGCCCCGAAGCTATAGTTTCGCCTTCGCAAATCGTCGAACGATACAAGGAAATAGTTATCTCATGCCGACAGGTACCGTTAAATTCTTCAATGACGACAAGGGCTTCGGCTTCATCACCCCTGAGGGTGGCGGCCAGGACGTTTTTGTTCACGTGTCTGCGCTGCAGAGCGGCGGGTCGCTCCGCGAAGGCGACAAGGTCAGTTTCGAAATTGGACAGGATCGCAAGACCGGAAAATCGAAGGCTGAGAACGTCTCGACGCTCTGATCGAAATCGAAGATGGCCCAGCCTGCGTTGAGCGGGTTGGGCTCATCGTCACGAGTCGCGGGCGCGAATGCCTTCGTACTCTAAAGCGCGTCGTGATCTTCGCGCTTTAGGTCTTTGTGTTACGCATGTTGTTGGCGCAAAACCGCTGCACCGTTTGCGCCACATGCTTTAAGCCGAAACGCCGACGATTGAGCCTTGGCGTGTCGTCTGATGTCCGCGCCTTGGAAATCCCGAATATGACGCGTGAGGACGCTCATGCCAGCGCAGTGGCTGCAATCAGAGCATTTTCTCTCTGACAAAAGATGTTCCACGCATTCGCTTTAAACGATGCGATGAGCTGATCACATCACGCCCCTGACAAAATGCTCTTCGCGGCCTTCTCGGCAATCATGATCACCGGCGAGTTGGTGTTGCCCGATACGATCGTCGGCATGATCGAGGCATCGACCACCCGCAGTTTCTCCAGCCCATGCACCCGCAATTGCGGATCGACAACCGCCGTCGTGTCGCTGCCCATCTTGCAGGTGCCGACCGGATGGAAGATCGTTGTGGCGATATCGCCGACGCGACGGATCAGTTCCTCGTCAGTCCGGTATTCCGTGCCCGGCAGCATCTCCTGCGGCCGGTACTTGGCGATCGCACCGGCCTCCATGAGCCGGCGGGCGTGCCGGATCGATTTCGCCGCAACCATCCGGTCGCCGACGGTAGAAAGATAATTCGGGCGGATTTCCGGCGCCACGGAAAAGTCCGGGCCGACAACATGCACGGTCCCCCGGCTCTCCGGCCGCAGATTGCAGACGGAGACGGTGACGGCGGGATATTTGTGCAGCGGCTCGCCGAGCCGGTCGGTGCTCAAGGGCTGCACGTGATATTCGAGATCGGCGGTCGCAACGGCCGGATCGCTCTTGGCAAAGATACCGAGCTGGCTCGGCGCCATCGACAGCGGCCCGGACCGGCGCAACATATATTCAAGCCCCATGCCCGCCCGGGTGAACAGGTTGTGATAGAGCTGGTTCAGCGTCTTTGCGCCCTCGATGCGGAAGACCGTACGGATTTGCAGATGGTCCTGCAGGTTTTCGCCGACACCCGGAAGTTCATGGACGACGTCCAGTCCGGCAGCCGACAGCACATCCGGTCGACCGACCCCGGAAAGCTCCAGGATTTTCGGCGAATTGATCGCACCGGCAGACAGAATGACCTCGCGACCGGCGCGAGCCAGATGGTTCTGCCCGTTCCGCCGGAACCGCACGCCGGTCACCATTCTGCCGTCGAATTCCAGCCGCTCGGTTTCGGCTCCGGTCAGCACACGCAGATTGGGCCGCTTCATCGCCGGGCGCAGAAAGGCCTTGGTCGTGTTCCAGCGCAGGCCGCCGCGCTGGTTGACCTCGAAATAGCCCGAGCCTTCATTGTCGCCATCGTTGAAATCGTCGGTCTTCGGGATGCCGAGTTCTTCGGCGGCATCGCGAAAGGCATCGAGGATCGGCCAGGATAGCCGCTGCTTTTCCACCCGCCATTCGCCGCCTGCCCCGTGCATCCGCGATTGGCCACGATAGTTGTCCTCGGATTTCAGGAAATAGGGCAGCACGTCGTCCCAGCCCCAGCCGGAATTGCCCGCCTGCCGCCAGCCGTCGTAATCGGCCGCCTGGCCGCGCATGTAGATCATGCCGTTGATCGACGAACAGCCGCCCAGCACTTTTCCACGCGGGTAGGGCAGTGACCGACCGTTCAGTCCGACTTCCGCCGCCGTCCTCATCATCCAATCGGTGCGCGGATTGCCCATGCAGTAGAGATATCCGATCGGCACATGCACCCAATGATACCGGTCGCTGCCACCCGCTTCGAGGAGCAGGACGCGGGTTTTCGGATCAGCCGACAGCCGGTTGGCCAGAACGCATCCCGCCGATCCCGCGCCAACGATGATGAAGTCGTAGCTTCCCGCATCAATGGCCGCATCAATGGCTGCATCATCCACACGCATATTCACGCCGCCGCCCCCGCTGCCGCCAGCGGGACCGCCGTCAGACGCCGCCAGAGCGGTGCCATCGCTTCGGCGATATCCCGATAGAGAGCGTAGCGCCGCGCGTAGTGCGCCTCAACCGAGACATCCGGGCGATAGTGCCGCTCGGTCCGGACCATGGCCGCAGCACCAGCGCCGAAGTCCGCGAAGACCCCGACGCCGGTTCCGGCCGCGATCGCCGCCCCAAGTGCACCGGTTTCGCGCGAGCGGGCGACGGTGACGGGTACGCCGAGCACATCGGCAAAGATCTGCGGCCAGATCAGGCTGCGCGAGCCGCCACCGGAGAGCACCGCCTCGTTGAACACCGCGCCGGCCTTTCGGATCGTCTCGATGTGCTGGCGATGACCGAAGGCGACACCTTCGAGAAGCGCGCGAACGAGATGCCCCTTGGTGTGCCAGCCGGCAATGCCGTAGAAGCCGGCGCGTGCATGCCCGTCCTGCTGGGCGCCATAGAGATATGGATGGTAGAGCGGGTCGTCTGCCGCGGGCTCGATCGCCCCGGCCAGTGCGCAGCAGGCATCGAAGGGCGACACGCCTTCCGCATGCTCGCCTTCGAAGAACTCCCGCACCAGCCATTCGAGATTGGCAGCCGAGGTGGCGCTGTTCTCCATTGCCATGTAGCGGGTGCGATCGAAGGTCGAGGACATGAAGACCGGCCCGTCGAGGTCGGGACTGTCGATAACAACCTGGTTGATGCTCCAGGTGCCGGCAATGATCGAGGCGCTGCCGGTGCGCGAAACGCCCGAGCCGAGCGCCGAGGCGACGACGTCGAACAGCCCGCCAACCACGGGCGTACCGGCGGCGAGCCCGGTTTGCCTCGCCACCTCTTCCGTTACCGCACCGGCAATGTCGGCGCTTTCGATGAGCGGCGGCAACAGGTCCATGCAATCGACCAGTCCATAGGCTTCCATCAGTGCCTGGTCGTAGCGGCGCGCGGCCAGATCGAGCAGACCGGCACCCGACATGTCGGATACTTCGCTGACGCGGCGGCCGGTCAGGCGGTTGACGACGAAATCCTTGGAGAAGAACACGGTACCGATGCGGTTGAACAGTTCCGGCCGGTGACGCTTCAGCCAGGCAAGCAATGTCGGCGTCTGGGATGGCCACGGGCGCTGGCGGGCAATCGGATAGGTCCGGTCACCAACGCCGGCTTCTCGCCATTCATCGACCAGCCCGGCCGCCCGCGTGTCGAGCGACTGGATGCCGATGAGCGGAGCGCCGTCGCGATCAAGCGCATAGAGACCGTTGCCATGCCCGGCGCAACCGATCGCGGCGATTTCCTCCGGCGGGATCCTTGCCTTTTCGATGCAGGTGCGGATGACCTGTCGTGCATTCGCCCATAATTCGTCCAGCCCACGCTCGACATGCCCCGGGCTCGGCATGCGGCTGTGTCCCTCTTCCGACGCAGCCGCGATCTCGTTGCCCGCCCGGTCGAAAATCACCGCCTTGATGACGGTGTTTCCGGCATCGAGCCCCAAAAGATACTCTCCCATGCAGAATCCCTCCCAAGATTCGAAATCGCTGCTCAGCCCTGCTGGTAGAGCGCAAAGGCCTGCTCGCCGCTCGCATCCTCGTGCACGATCGCCATCAGACCGCGCACCACGGCACTCGGATTGGCGTGCTGATAGATGTTGCGACCATAGACCATGCCCATTGCGCCCTGTCGCATCAAGGCGGCGGATTTGTCGAAGACGGCACGAAGGTCTTCCTTGCCGCCGCCGCGCACCAGAACCGGGCAACGAGCTGCTTCCACCACTCTGTGGAAATCCTCGGCATTGGTGGTCGGATCCGCCTTGACGATATCCGCCCCCATCTCGCGGGCGAGACGCGTCAACGTAACGATCTTGTCGGCATCGCCATCGACCATGTAGCCGCCCTTTTCGGTGACCGGCTGCATCACCAGCGGCTCGATCATCAGCGGCATGCCATACTTGTCGCAATCGGCCCGCACCCGCGAAATGTTCTGCACGCATTGGCGGAACAGGTCCGGCTCGTCCGGCAGCATGAACAGGTTGACGACGACGCAGGCGGCATCCATTTCGATCGCGCCGATCAACGGCTCGCTCTCGTTCTGCAGCACCGCCCACATGTCGCGGTGGCGGATCCGATTATAGGGATTGCCCATGTCGATGCGCATGACCAACGCCGGCTTGTCCTTGCCGGCCACGTCCTGCAGCAGGTCCGCCTGGCCGTAATTCATCTGGATCGCATCCGGCCCGGCTGAAACCAGGGCCTTGACGACGGCCTGAATATCCTCCAACCCGTTGAGGAAGGACGGTTCGTTGCAGACCCCGTGATCGATCGCCACGTCGAGGCAACGGCCGCCGCCGAACAGCCGGTTCATCCGGACTTTGCTGTTGTGTCGCATTCTACGCTCCTTGGTTCGTTCCTTGCCGAAAGCATGTCTTCGTCGACGCCGTGGCGTTCGCTGAGAAGGGTGAGAAAACGGTCGCGCTCACGGGCGCGATGCGCGAGCGTCCAGTACTTTTCCTGCGCCAACAGGTCGAGTACGGCATCCATCATCTCGAGCGAAAGCTCGCCTGAAACGGCCAGCGTCGTGCGCCGCAAAAGCAGGTCGTCCAGATGTTCCACCGCTTCACAGCGGATCAGGAACTGCAATTCGCGCACCGAGTAGCCGGCGTGCGGCAACACTGTATCGGGGCTTGCCACGATGAAGCCGGCAACCGCCTCGGCATCCGTGCCGTACCGGGCAAACAGCTCAACCATCCGCCGAATGGCAAGGCCCTTGCTGGCCGCGATCTGCGCAAGCCAGACGGACGCGTTGTCGGGATATGCCCGCCCGCCGCCGATCGGCCGATCGGCTGTCGCAACACGCCGACGCCCGGCTAATCTTTCCAAAGCCATGTCGGCCGCCAGTTCCCCGAAGGACCGGAATGTCGTCCATTTGCCGCCGATCATGCACAGAACCGGTGGGCCACCATCCTTCGGCTCTACGACCGTGCAGAAATGATCGCGCGGAATGCGGCCGGTAAAACTGTCGGTGCTGACCGGCAGCGGCCGCACGCCGGAAAACTGGAAAACGATCTGTTCGGGCCGGATGGCGATATCAGGCAATACGAAGGCGAGCGATTGCAGCATATAATCCCGCTCGTCGGCCTCGCAGCGCACCGATTCCGGATCGTCGACGCGGATGTCGGTCGAACCGACGAGAACCTTGCCGAGATAGGGAAACAGGATACAGATCCGCCCGTCCTCGTTCTCATAGTAGATCATGTGATCCGCGAGCGCGTCGCGCAGCTCCGCATTGTCGACGATCAGATGCGAGCCCTTGGTGCCGCCCATCAGTGGTGCCGGCCGCGCTTCTGGCGAAAACAGGGTCTGATTGGCGATGTCGATCCAGCCGCCGGTGGCGTTGATGATCAGCGCCGGTTCGACGGCAACGGACGCGCCGCCGATCTGGTCTTCGACACGGTACTGACCATCCTCTGTCCGCCGCAGTTCCGCATAGTTCAGCGCCATTGCCCCAAACTTTGCTGAAAGACCATCCTGCAGAAGCTCGATTCCCAGCCGCTCCGGGTGGCTGACCCAGGCGTCGAAATAGGTGGCGGAACTCTTGATGTCGGGATTGAGCGCCGGCCACTTGGCAAGCGTTCTGCGCCGGCCACGAAACTGGTGGCGCGGCATCAGCGCCCGTTTGCGGGTCAGGAAATCATAGATGCTCAGGCCCGCCTTGATGGCGACGGCGCCACGCCGGCTCGGGCGGCGGCTGAGGCCCAGAAAGCGGACGATGCCATTGCCGAGGCCGGAAAAGATATCGAACACCGGCACCGTCGTCGGCAGCGGCGCGACGTAATGCGGCGCATTGCGCAGCAGACGGTCCCGCTCGACCAGCGATTCCTGCACCAGCTTGAATTCGCCGTTTTCAAGATAGCGGAGCCCGCCATGCACCATGCGCGACAGCGCCGAACTGGCCCCGGAGCAATAGTCGTGTTTCTCGACGAGCAGCACATTCAGCCCCTGCAGCGCCAACTCCCGAAAGACGCTGATGCCGTTGATGCCGCCGCCGATGACACAGACGTCCACCTTTGGGCTCTGGCGGAGCCCGTCCAATATCTCTTGCCGATTCATGATGGCGATCCGCTACCTGTCCATGTCAGTCAGTTTCGCCGCTATGGCCGTATCGATGGCAGCAAGCTCGGCCGCATCTAGCCGGATCGTCCCCGCCCGCGCATTGTCGAGCGCTTGTGCCGGATTGCGCGCCCCGCAAAGTGCAAAGGTGACGCCCGGCTGCGCCAACGTCCAGGCAATCACGATCTGGGCGATGCTGGCGTCGTGTTTTTCGGCGACCGGCCGGATGGCGTCGGCCAGCGCTGTTGCCTTCTGGCGGTTGTCGACCGAAAAGCGCGGATTGCCCTTGCGCTGGTCGTCACCTGAGAACACACGGTCAGGACCGATGGTGCCGGACAGCAACCCCAGCGCCAGCGACGAGTAGCTCAGCGTCGCAATGCTGTTGGCCTTGGTCAGCGGCAGAAGCTCTGCCTCGATCTCCCGGTCGATCATGCTGAACCGCTCCTGAATCGCGTCGAGGCCACCGACAGCGATATAGGCATTGAGGTCGTCGGGACTGACATTGCTTGCGCCGATCGCCCGGATCTTGCCCGATGTGCGCAGGTCTTCCAGCGCCCGCATCGTTTCCTCGATAGGGGTCGTCGGATCTTGCCAATGGGTGATGTAGAGGTCGATATAGTCGGTTCCAAGCCGCCTCAGGCTTTCCTCGACCTCATGCAGGATCGCGTCGCGGCCGAGATAACGGTGCACCGGCTTGCCGTCCTGGTCGAAAAAATGACGGCCCTTCTGCGTATGCCAGACAAGGCCGCATTTGGTGGCGATGACAGCCTTGTCGCGGCGCCCGCTCAGTGCCTTGCCGACGATCTCCTCGGAACGTCCAAGCCCATAGGCCGGCGCCGTGTCGATCAGCGTCACGCCGGCATCGAGCGATGCCTGGATCGCGGCGATGGATTCGACCTCGTCGGTCCCGCCCCACATCCAGCCGCCGATCGCCCAGGTGCCCAATCCCACCGCCGAGGCGGAAACGCCCGATTTGCCGATCTCACGTGTCAATTGCCGTCCGCTCATGCCCATTTTCTCTCCCCATTCGCCAATGCCAGCACCCGAGCACCCGTCGCCTCATCGGTCACCAGCGTATTCAGATGATTGCCGCGCAGAACGCTAAGGATCGGGCCTGCCTTGTTCGGTCCGCTCGCCACACCGATCTTGGTGGGAATCGAGGCGAATTCCGGCAGCGTCAGCGACACCAGCGAACGGTTGAGGCTGTAGTCGCAGATCTGACCATGATCATCGAGCAGATGCGCCAGCAACTCGCAGGAGGCACCGGACCGCTCGATCGCGGCGCGGTCGGTGCTCGAGGACGGATGCAGGTCGTAGTAGCTCGAATCGTCGGAGAGGATCGAGCCGATGCCGACCACCGCCACCTTCGCCTCACGCGCCCGTTTGAAAACGTCTGCGACGGAACGCATGTTGATCAGCATCGCCCGCTGCTCGGCATCGTCGGCAAAGAGCGGCGCATGGATCTGGTAGGAACGCCCCCCAAGCCGGTCGGCCATCAAGGTCGAGACATGGTTGACGTCGGTATAGTGCTTACCCTGGACGCAGCCGGTTACTGGAATGACCTCGACATTGAACCGACGCGGCGGCTGCAGACCGGCAACTACGGCGCTCACCCCTTTGCCGCCGGTGATGCAAATCGTATCGCCGTCGGTGATTTCTTCCAAAAGCAACCTTGCTGCCGCTTCGCCGACGGCTTGAAGCGCCGTCTGCGGATTGTCGGACACTGTCGGCACCACCACGGCGCGGCCGATGCCGCCAAGCGCTTGGAGCCGTTCTTCCATGTCGACCAGCGGCTCGACCGGCGACTTGATCTTGATCTCGACCAGGCCGAGCTGGCGGCCGCGCTTGATCAGGCGGTTGACGGTGGCGTGCGAGATGCCGAGCTGATCGGCAATCTGCGCCTGTGTCAGTCCCTCGAGGAAATGCAGGACCAGAGCCTGGTGCATCTGCCGGGCGATGACGATTTCCTCGCGCGGCGCATTTGCGGGTTTGAGTTTGGCTATCGGCATATCAGGCAGCCTTCCGCTTGTGCAGGAAATGGTCGATGGAGACGGCGGCAAGCAGAATGCAGCCTTTGATCATGTCTTGCCAATAGACGGACACGTCGAGCAAGATCAACGAGCTTGTTACGACCGACAGCAGGGCGATACCGAGGATTGCCCCGAGGATCGTGCCGGAACCGCCATTCAGCGACGCACCGCCGATCACCGCGGCTGCGATGATGTTGAGTTCCATGCCGACGCCAAAGGTCGGGGTCGCGGCACCGAAGCGGGACATGTAGATCACCCCGGCAACACCTGATAGCGTGGCGCAGAGCACCGTCACCCAGAACTTCACCTGGTTGGTCTTGATACCGGAATAGAGTGCCGCCTTCTCGTTGCTGCCGGTGTAGAACACCTTGCGGAAGGCGGTTGCCCGGCGCAGCAGGAAATCGAACAGCACGACGACCGCAACAAAAATCAGGATCACATAGGGGACGCCATAGAATGTGCCCTGCCCGACCGCCTTGAACGAGGGTGGCAAGGTGAACAGCGACAGCGGCGTGCCCTTGGTGATGATCAGGCAGATACCGCGCACGATGACCATGGCCGCAAGCGATGTGATGAAATGGTTGAGCCCGACGACCGTGACGAAGAAGCCCATGACACAGCCGATCAGGCCGCTGGCGATAACGCCGATCAGGGATGCGCTCCACGGATCGAGCCCCATCAGGAACAGTGAACCCGACAGCACCATTGAGAAGCAGACGACCGAGCCGACCGACAGGTCGATGCCGCCGACGATCAACAGGATGGTCATGCCGACGACGACGATTCCTTCGACCGAAAACGACATCAGCATCGCCCGGAAATTACCGAGCGTCAGAAAATGCGTCGAGGCGAAGCTCATGACGATGCAGAGCGTCAGGATGATCGCGATCAGGCCCGCCTCGCGCATCGTCCCCAGCCGTTTCCAGCCGGGCGCGCGTGCCTGATGTGCCGTTGCCAATGTAGCGTCCGCCATGACCCTGTCTCCTGCCCCTGCTTTTTCCCTATGCGGCATGCTCTGATGCCTTTGAATTGTTGTGGCCGCCGATACCCGAGGCGAGCCGCATGATCACTTCCTCCGTCATCGCCTCGCCTTCGACCTCGCCTGCCACTGTACCTTCGTGGATGACCAGCACTCGGTCGCACAGGCCGAGAAGCTCCGGCAGTTCCGACGAGATGACGACGATGCCGATGCCGGAGCGCGCGAGATCGCGCAGCAGCCGGTGGATTTCCGATTTGGCGCCGACATCGATGCCGCGGGTCGGCTCATCCATCAGGATGACCTTGGGATTGACCGCCAGCTGCTTGGCAATCGCCACCTTCTGCTGGTTTCCGCCGGACAGCGATGAGACCGGCATGTCGATGCCACCCATCCGCACGCCGAGCCGCCGGACCAGGTTGTGGGCACGATCCGCCTCGGCCTTGGAATTCAACAGCCCCAGCGGTCCGGTCAGCGATTTCAAATCGAGAACAGCAATGTTCTGGGCAATGGAAAGATCGAGGAAAATGCCGGAGCCTTTCCGGTCTTCCGACAGGTAGACGACGCCCGCCTGCGCCGCCTGCGCATAAGAGCGCGCCCGCAGCCGCTGTCCATGCAGCCGCACCTCGCCGTCGGTTACCAGCCGCAACCCGCAAATGCCTTCGGCTATCTCGGTGCGGCCCGAGCCGATCAGCCCGCCGACGCCCAGAATTTCCCCTTTGCGCAGGTCGAAGTTCACATCCGTGAAGCGGCTGCCGTCGCCGAGATTGCGGACGCTCAGAATGATCTCATCGGTCCGCTCCGCCGGCGCCTGCTTTTCCGGATAAAGCTGGGTGATCTCGCGCCCGACCATCCGGCGCACCACATCATCCGGCGTCACGTCCGCCACTTTCTCCGTCGAGACGTAGCGGCCATCGCGAAACACGCTGACCCGGTCGCACAGGCTGAAGATTTCGGCCATGCGGTGGCTAATATAGATGATCGAAATACCCTGCGCCTTCAGGTCGCGGATGATTGCGAACAGGATCTGCGTCTCCGATTCCGTCAATGCCGCCGTCGGTTCGTCGAAGATCAGCACCCGGCAATCGAGCGTCAGCGCCTTGGCGATCTCGACAAGCTGCTGGCTGGAAATCGACAAGTCGCCGACTTTGCGGCGCACGTCGATCGGCGCCAGACGGTTCATCACGACCTGCGCATCCCGCTCCAGCCTGTTATAGTTCATGAAAGGCGAGCGGCGGCGGTTGGTCGCGGCCATGAACATGTTCTCGGCCACCGTCGCATCGGGGCAGAGCGCAATTTCCTGATGCACGAGGCCAAGCCCGAGCGCTTGCGCCACGGCCGGCGACGTCACCTTTACCGGCACGCCGTCGACGAGAACGTCCCCCTCGGTCGGCTGCAGCACGCCGGCAATGATGTTCATCAGCGTCGACTTGCCCGCGCCGTTTTCGCCGCAAAGCGCATGAACCTCGCCTCTTTCCAGGCTGAAGCTCACCTCCGTCAACGCCTTCACCGCACCGAAGTGCTTGCTGACATTGCGGATTTCCAGAACCGGCACCGACGCCATCATCGACTCCTCCTCACGCTCGCGGTGGCTGTCCGGCGCTTCACGCCCCGGACAGCCGGCACAAAAGGCTTACTCCTCGATGCCTTTGGTGCCCCTCCGCTTCAGATACTTGTCCCAGTAGAAGTCGTCAGCATTGGCAGCCGTGACGATCGACAGACCGTTGTCGACGAACGGAATGCTCATCGGATTGAAGCCGACGCGCTTGGCGTCGTTCATCGGGTCGATGAGTTCTGGATGTTTTGCAAGCCACAGGAGCATGAAGCCCATGTAACCCTGCATGCCCTGGTTCGGATTGATCGAGCCGAACACTTCGCCCGCCTTGATCATGTCGAGAATGTTGGCGTTGACGTCGGCGCACATCACGAGGATCTTGCCGCCGCTTTCCTTGTTGGCCTGAGAAGCGCCGATGGCCGAGTTCGCTTCCGGCATGAAGACGGCGCCGATGTTCGGATGTGCCTGCACCAGGCTCATCAAGCCCTGATAGGCCTTGTTCGGGTCCTGGTTGGACGCAGCGCGGCCGACCAGCTTCATGTCAGGATATTTTTCCTCCATACGGGCGATGAAGGCGGCGATACGCTTGTCGTGGTTGTCCTGGCCCGGATTTTCCAGAACGGCATATTCACCCTTGCCACCCATCTTTTCGGCAATCGCGTCGGCCGCATAGGTGCCTTCGCGGGTATTGTCCGACGTGACGAACGAGATGCGCTTGGAAAGCGGCGCATCGGCCGCGAAGGTCACGACTGCCGTGCCCTGGTCGATCGCCCGGTTGATCGGCTCGATGAACGGGTCGGAGTTCATCGGGTGAACGAGAATACCGGCCGGGTTCTGGGCCAGCGCCTGGTCGAAGGTGGCGATCTGTTTGTTGACGTCATATTCCGGCGTGCCGGTATAGGCGGTCTCGCAACCGAGCTGCTGACCGGCCTGCTTGAACATTTCATAGACCGGGAACCAATATTCGACGCCCGATACCATGACATTCATGACGTATTTTTCACCGGGCTTGCAGCGGAAGGGATTTTCCGTGTCCGCGCTGGCAAAGCCGGCGAAAAGCGTCGACGCAAGGACCGCCAATGCGGTCGTGCTTAGAAATTTGCGCAAGTTTCCTCCTCGAGGCCGAAGCCCCTCCCAAATATCCGGCGGCGCCTCAGCGGCTGCCGATGATCCATTGAAGACCGGAGTTCCTCCTCGAAGTCCGGTATGGGCAGATAATCGCAACGGCAGAGCTCTGTCAATATAATTCACACAGTGAAATATATTTCACAAAAGACTGTGTGGCGGAATGTCGATGGCGCCTTAGGGACAGAGCAGGTGAGCAGTTATTTGAGTGACGAAGGTTGCTCTTTCGAAGGAGCGGCAGCGGAACCATCTGCTCCCGCCGCGGGTTGGATAGGCATCCTCAAGCTCTCAGCCCACGGAGCATGCCATGGCTATATCCGCCAGCAATCGAGACTCGGCCGCCTATCCGATGCAGTCGCTGTTTGTCCCGTTTCCCTTCGTCTGCTTCACGCTCGCGCTAGCGACCGATATCGCTTTCTGGCAGACCGGCAATCTGATGTGGCAGAATTTCTCTGCATGGTTGCTGTTCGCCGGGCTTATGTTGGGCTCGCTTGCAATTCTGGCCGGATTGATGGATCTGATGCGTCCCGGCACCCGCCCTTTGCGGCCGCCGCTCCTGTCCGCGCTCCTCTATCTGATCATACTGGGCATCGCCTTTGCCAACAACCTTGTCCATGCCGGCGATGGATGGACGGCCGTAGTCCCATATGGACTGATGCTTTCGGCCCTCACCTTTGTCTTGTGCCTGGTGGCCGCAGCAGTTTCCGCTCGAAAATATGCCAGACTGGCCTGGAGGATATGATGAAAAAATCCCAGATTCTCGGCGCTTCGGTTCTGTCGATATCTCTTGGCGTCGGTCTTGCCGCTTACGCTCAAAGCGGAGATTTTGATATCTCTCAGCAGATCGGACCGAATCCCGTCCTTCCGGAACCAACCGCCTCACTGGTGCCTGATCTGAAGGTAGCGGAGGTCGTTGGCTGGAAGGATGGTGAGACGCCGGCCGCCCCGAACGGTTTGACGGTCACTGCTTACGCCAATGACCTCGCCAATCCGAGAACAGTCCACACCTTGCCGAACGGCGACGTACTGGTGATTCAGTCGCGCGGCCCATCAGGCAAACCGACCTCACGGCCGAAGGATTTGATCCGGGGCTGGATCATGTCGATCGCTCGTGGTGGCGGCGGCCAGCAGAAGGAAAGCAACGTCATCACACTGCTGCGTGACGCGAACCGCGACGGCAAAGTGGATGAGAGGCACGATCTTCTGAAGAAACTCGATTCGCCGTTCGGTGTCGCCTGGGTCGACAACACGCTCTATGTCGCCTCGACGTCCGCCATTCTCGCCTACCCCTATGAACTTGGTCAGAATAGAATCACTACCCAACCGAAAACTCTGACGCCCTTGCCCGGTGGTCCGATCAATCATCACTGGACCAAGGACCTGGCGCTGAGCCCCGATGGGCAGATGCTTTACGTCTCGGTCGGCTCGAATTCCAACGTCGCCGAGAACGGGCTTGAAGCAGAAAAGGGCCGTGCGGCGATCTGGCAGGTCGACCGGCACACCGGCGCGGCGCGCGTCTTCGCCTCAGGTCTGCGCAATCCGAACGGCCTTACCTTCAACCCGGACACAGGGACGCTCTGGACGGTCGTCAACGAGCGCGACGAACTCGGTCCAGACCTCGTTCCCGATTACATGACCTCGGTCAAGGAAGGAGGTTTCTATGGCTGGCCATGGAGCTACTATGGCAAGCATGTCGATGCGCGCGTGCATCCGCCGCGTCCCGACATGGTCGAAAGGGCGATCCCACCGGATTATTCACTGTCGAGCCATGTCGCCGCGCTCGGACTGACCTTCTCGATGAATTCAGCGCTGCCGGCCGCTTACGCCAACGGCGCCTTTATCGGTGAGCACGGCAGTTGGAATCGGGACAGCTTCAACGGCTACAAAGTCGTGTACGTGCCATTCGAAAACGGCAAGCCATCCGGCAAGGCGCAGGACGTCGTCACGGGCTTTATCCAGGGCGACCAGGCGAAGGGGCGGCCGGTCGGCGTCGAGATCGACGGGACGGGAGCGCTGCTCGTCGCCGATGACGCCGGCAATACCGTCTGGCGCGTATCGTCGTCCGACGGCAAAATCACGCCACAGCCAATCGGCACGGACCAGGTAAAATTGCAAGTTTCGACGAACTCCGCGAGAGATCAGACCCCCGATGTAGATCCGAACATCGGAACGGAAATGACGGGGTCGGTTGCTCAATCCCAGACGCCGCCTGCGTCGCCCGATAACCGCCCGACCGGCCTGGCACCACCACCTTCCGGCCAACAACAGGATGAGCGCCGGCCTGCGCAGATGCAGATTGCCCCTGCAACCGGTCCTTAAATTCGGAGGTGTAGAATCCGAAGCTCCGCATGGAGCCTACGGCCATTCCGACCACAATTCCGGACGCAGGACCGAATTGCTCTACAGCCGATTGGCGCGCAATAGAGTGGCACGAGACAAATACCCCGCAAGCGTCCCATCGGCGGCCCTGATGTGCAGGCCCGGCATCTCGCCGGAGAGAATGAGCGCCAAGGCGTCGTGAACCGTGGCGTCAGCGGCGATATCTGCATCGCCATTCGATGGTTCCGGCGCCGTCATGATCATCGATACGGCAATCAAGCTCAACCTTTTTATGGCCCGGTCGGGCCCGAGGAAACTCTCGACGAATTCATTGACGGGACGCGCGAGGATTTCCTGCGGGCTATCGTATTGAAGGAGGCGGCCATCCCGCATGATGGCGATACGATCACCCATCTTGATCGCCTCATCGAGATCGTGGGTGACGATGACGACGGTCTTCTTCACCTTCCTGAGAATATCGCGGAATTCGTCCTGAAGCCGAACGCGGGTGATCGGATCGATCGCGCCGAACGGTTCGTCCATCAGCATGATTGCAGGGTCGGCGGCGAGCGCGCGCGCGAAACCGACACGCTGACGCTGCCCGCCCGACAATTCGTGCGGCAGGCGCTGCCGCATGATGGCTGGATCAAGTCCCACGAGATCCAGCAGTTCGTCGACCCGGCGATCGCTGCGCGCCTTTTCCCAACCGAGAAGCCGCGGCACGGTCGCGACATTGCGTGCGATCGACATATGCGGAAACAGACCGACTTGCTGGATGACATAACCTATGCTGCGGCGCAGCTCTTTCTGATCGACCCGGGCGATGTCTCTGCCATCGACCAGCACACGCCCCGCCGTGGGCGTCTCCAACTGATTGATCATCCGCATGGTCGTGGTCTTGCCGCAGCCCGACGGACCGATCAGGGCAACCGTCGTACCGGTCTCGATCAGGAGATCGAGATTGTCGACCGCATGCGAGCCGCTTCCGTCGTAATTCTTCGTAACATGGTCGAGATGAATCATCCTGATATCCGCTTTCGGCCGCTTAGCGCCGTTGAGTGAAGACGCGCTCCAGGGCGCCGAACGCCAATTCCGCAAAGATCGCGAGCAGCGCGATCGGAACCGCTCCGACGAGAAGGCGCGGCATGTTCATGATCGCAATGCCGGCATTGATGAAATCGCCAAGCCCGCCGCCGCCGATGAAGGAGGCCAGCGCCGCCCCGCCGATCACCTGGATGGCACTCGTCCTGACGCCCGACAGAATCGAGGGCACGGCCAGAGGAAGTTCGATCTCCCACAGCATCTGCCCGGCGCTCATGCCCATTCCATCTGCCGCATCGATCACCGAGGCGTCGATCTCGCGGATGCCGATGATCGTGCTCAACAGCAGCGGCGGCACGGCAAGGACGATGAGGGCGACCACCGACGGCAATAATCCGATGCCGAGAAACGGCATCGCCGCCGACAGGATCGCAAGGCTCGGTATGGAGCGCAAGGCGCCGGCAATATTGACCACGGTAAAGGCGGCGCGAGGTGCCCGTGCGACGGCAAATCCGAGTGGCACGGCAATGACGAAGGCGATGCCGAGCGATAGGACGCACATCAACAGATGGCGATTGAAAGCATTGAAGAAGCTACTGGAGTTGTTGAAGATCCAGCTGAATGCATCGATAACGATCATGCTGCTCTACCTCCACTGCGCCGGCGCAGCAGCTTTTCGAAGGATGCAAAACAGTAGTCGGCAAAGAGCGCCAGAAATGACGTCAGCAGCCCGCCGGCGATGATCTTTTCGGGGAACCGCTGGTCGATGCCTTCGAAAATGATGACGCCCAGCCCGCCGGCATTGATATAGGCGGCAACGGTCGCGATGCCGATGACCGTCACCATAGCAATGCGGATACCGCCGACGATATAGGGCATCGCCAGCGGCAGCTCGACTTCCCAGATCCGGCGCGCCGTGCCGTAGCCCATGCCATCGGCAGCTTCGAGTATGTCACGCGGAATTGCCTGAAAGCCCATGCCGATATTGCGGATCAGGATCATCAGCGAGTAGGCGGCAAGACCTGTTATAGCGGGTGCCGCTCCGATCCCCATGATCGGGATGAGAAGAGCAAACAGCGCCAGGCTCGGCACGGCGAACAGGATACCGGTGAAGATGATGATAACCGCGAAGCTCCGCGGCCGCCTTGCCGCCCATATCCCGACGATCAGCGAGATCACCAGGGCAATGCCGACCGAGGAAAAAACCAGATACAGGTGCTCCAACAGCGCTTCGAACAGTCGGTCGAGGTGTTTAGGGACCCATTTCATCGTCGAGACCTCCGCGCCCGGGCGCTCGTCCGCCTGTCTACCATGAGATCCCCAATCTGCGATCGGCCTCGTCGGCTCTCTGCGGCAGGACATCGTAGGCCGACGGAGCGACCGCCGAAAATCGCCTGAGGCCGAGCCGTTCCAAACCCGCCGCTCCCTCAGGCGTTTCATGCAACGTCACGAGGCTCCGCTGTAACGCTGAGGCGATGTCCGTTGGCAATGTTTGCGCGGCAACCAACAGCGGCGCGGGAAGCGGATCAGTCGTCGCCAGAATACGAAGACCATCGATCGCGTCGCGTTCGTGCAGCGACAACAATTGGAACGCATAGGCGTCGATCGCGCCCGCATCGATCCTGCCATCCTTGAGGGCTGCGACGATGCCTGAGGGGTTGAGCAGCGGTCCAACCGTCGTGCTCTGCTTCATCGTGCCTGCAAATCGGCCTGCAAGGTAGGAGCGCGCAGCATGGTAGCCGGATTGGGAATCGCGGACGGTCCAGCCCCAACGTGCCGTAGCGTGATCCGCCACCGCGCTCACCGGCCCGGTGGAGGCGACGAGGATGTGGCTGGCATAGAGTGGTTGGTCCACAGACCATGCTTCGCTGGAGACGGCTGCAGCAAGGGCAGTCGGTCTCGCTGCCTCGGGCATGCGCGAAAACGGATAGCCGCACATGAACACCGCCCCCATGTCCGGCCTTGCCCATAAAGCCGACAAGGGTGCTGGTGCTGGATGGCCGATGATCTCCAGCTCGACGCCGGAACGTAGGCTGACCAACGCAAACAGCGCGTCCCACAGGCCGCGAATGCGCGGGCTGAGATTATACATTCTCGAACACGCGATTGGCTTGAACATGACCATGGCCATTTATGCGAACCGCAGGCGCTGGCCGATATTCATCTCCCTGGCCTTCTCCACCATCGCGGCGCCGAGCGCCACGTCGGTCGTGCTGAGGCCGCGATGCCAGAACAGGATCGTCTCCCCGTCGCTTTCGCGGCCGGGTTTCATGCCGCAGACGATCTGGCCGATTTCGGCATGCAGGTTCTCGGCCGTCACCTTGCCCTCGTCGACGTGACGGCGAAGCGCTCCGAAAGGCTTGCCGGGGCCGCATTGTCCCCAATCGTCGACGACGACCTTGTCCATGATATCGGTGAGATCGAATTCAAGCGCGCTCATCGTGCCATAGGGTACGACGAAGGCTCCCTTCTTCACCCATTCCGTCTTGAACAGCGGCGCCGGTTCCGGCAGACGGCTGGCCTCGACCATGATATCGGCGCCCTTGAGGCAATCCTCCCAATTGTCGGTGACGACGATCTTCTTGCCGAGATCCGCCTCAAGACGCTTTGCGAAGGCATCGCGACTTTCCGGGCGGCGCGAATGCACGCGGATTTCATCGAAGTCGAAGAGATGGTCGAGAAGGCGAACGTTCCAGTAGGAGGTTCCGCGGGCACCGATATGGCCGAGAATCTTGCTGTCCTTGCGGGCGAGATGTTTTGCGCCAAGGGCGGTCACGGCGCCGGTGCGCATATCGGTGATAGCAGTTGCGTCGATGATGGCCTTCGGCACGCCCGTGTTCGGGTCGAACAGGTTGAGAACCGCAAGCTCCGAGGGCAGATCGACTTTGTAGTTGTCGACGAAGTCGCCGACGACCTTGACGCCGGCATAGTTCAGCGCTTTGACATAGCCGCGAAGCACGTTGAAATGGCCCTTGTCGGAGCTCTCCGGCACAAGATGAACACGCGGCTCGATGACGGTTTCGCCCCTGCCCTGCGCATCCAGCGCTTTCGACACCGCATCGAGAATCTCGTCATTCGTCAGCGCCAGCGCCTTGGCATCGAGGGCGTTGAGATAATCGATCCAGATTTCCTGCATTTCCCGCTTCTCCACATTCCTGTCCGGCTGCTGAACGGACGGATTTTCGAACAAACACCGTAAGAGGATCGCCACGCCAGGTCGCGGCCGGATCGATACCCGGCCGCGGGCGTGACAATCATTTCGGCAGCAGGCCGTTTTCCTTGAGGAATTCGACCGCAACGTCCTTGGCTTCCTCGTGATCGGTCTCGACCTTGGCATTGAGGACGCGCATTTTCTCGTTGTCGAGATGAGTGCCGACCGCTTCCAGCAGTTCGGCGACTTTCGGATTGGCCTTCAGCACGTCCTGGCGGACAACAGGGGCCACGTAGTAGGGCGGAAACAGACCCTTGTCGTCTGCCAGCGGCACGAGCTGCTTCGAGCCGATCTGCCAGTCGGTCGCGGCACCATTGGCGACGTCAATGTCCTTTTGTTCCAGTGCGTCATAACGAAGGCCAAGCTTGGCAAACTGCTTGAACTCCTTGAACTCGGCGTCATAGACACGCTTCAGGCCTGGCAGGCCATCGGCGCGGTCCGGAAATTCAGCGCCGCCGCCGAAGACCAGGGTCTTGGAAACCTTGGCGAGGTCCGACAGGCTTTTCAGATTGTTGGCCTGCGCCGTTTCCTGCCGGACCACGATGACATAACCATTGTTGATGCCGCTCGGCTTCAGCCAGGTGAGGTTGAACTGCTTGGCGTAGAAATCCTTGACCTGAGTGTAAACCTTCTCAGCGTCGGTCGACATCTCACCCTTGACGACAGAAGCGAGCGCCGTGCCGGTATATTCCGGATAGAGATCGATCTCGCCGGCCACCAATGCCTGGTGCGCAATCAGCGTGCCGCCGAGGTTGATCTTGCGCTCGACGGTGATGCCGGCATTTTCCAGAACGGCGGCGTACATTTCGGCGAGAATGAACTGCTCGGTGAAGTTCTTGCTGCCGACCTTGATGGTCTCTGCGGATGCAGACTGGAACATGGCGGCTGCCATGAAGCCGGCTGCAAAAATGCCTTTTGTCCAATTTTTCATAGTCATTCCCTCTTGTTGACTTTTCAATGAACGGACTGACGGCATTCTCCTGAATGACCATCAGCAGGACCGGTCGGCGCCCTGCCCTTCTTGCCGGGGCAGTGGCGAACCGGCTTATTGCGGGCCACGCCCGATCAATGCGGCAATCGTTGCAAAATCCGGCCCTTGCGCCCGATCCTCTTCAAGCGGCGGGACGTAGTTGCGGACAAAGGCATAGGCTTCCGCCGATCCCTTGCCCAATTCGCCTGAGACGCCTCTGAGCTCGACGGCCTGTACCGAAGCAATCAGTTCGATGGCGGTGAGATAGCGCAGGCGCTCGACGATCGCCTGCGCCTTTGCCAAAACGCTCGGAGCCATCGATGCCTGGTCTTCGACGCCATCGGCAACAGGAATGGGCGAAAGCGAAACAGGCATCGCCAGATGGCGAATTTCGGCTTCCATGGCCGAGACGGTCTTTTGCACGGTCGCAAAACCGGTACGGCTCTGACCCATCGGGGTCAGGAAACGTGGCAGGTCGGACATGCCAGGCGACATGATCTTCATGATCCGATAGGCGGTGCCTGCCGCACAATGCGCCATAGCCTGCTCCAGCCTTTCCCAGGCGAGCACAAAAGCGGTCATGTCAAAATTGCCGTGTGAAAGAATGACGCCCTCGGATGCGATCACGACAGGATTGTCACTGGAACTGACGAGCTCTATGTCGGTCGCCTGCCTTGCCTCATCGATCGCATGCCTCAACGCGCCCCAGACCTGCGGTGTGCAGCGGTAGCTCAAAGGATCCTGCAGACGCCTTGCTGCATCGGCGGCAAGCAAGGAGCTGCCCGAAAGAAGCTCCATCAGCTGAGCTGCGACGCGGCGCTGTCCAAAGGCCGGCCTTGCAGCCAGAGCGCGGTCGTCGAAGGCACTGACATTGGCCCGGAACGCTTCGAAATTGACGGCAATCGCCTTCAGGGACCAATCGAACAGCCGCTCGATATCCACAAGCGTCAAGCAGGCGAGGCCGATGGAGAGGCTGTTGGCAACAACAAGCGCATGGCCGTCCTTCGGCGCGAATTCGAGAGGCTTCAGGCCGGCCCTGTCAAGGGCGATGGCGGCCGGCAGCACTTCGCCGCCAAGCTCGATCTCACCGAAGCCCAGAAGGCCCCGGCTCATATGGGCAAGCGGCGCCAAATCCGCCGCACCGATCGAGCCCAATGAGGGGACGACAGGATGCACACCGGCATTGATGGCGGCGATCAGACCCTGGAAGACTTTCAGCGAAACGCCGGAGCCGCCCGCCGCCATGCCGGCGGCCCTGACCGCCATCATCGCCCGCACGGATTCCTGGGCAAGCGGCGCTCCGACGCCGACCGAGCGGGCTTGCGGCACACGCATCTGGAACGCCACCAGATCTTCCGTTGCAAGTCTTGTATCGACCCCCGCCCCAAGTCCTGTCGTCAGGCCATAGACCGGCAGATCGCTTTCCGTATAGCGGTCGACGACGGCGCGCGCGGCCACAATCCGGGCATCGACCTCGGCGGATACCTCGACCCTTGCGTGCCGACGGGCAATTGCCGCGATGTCCTCGATCGTCGGCGGCGCCGCGCTGAAGATGATCGATGGAGAATTGGTGGCGCTCACTGTTTTTCTCCGAGAATGGCGACGGGCCTGGAGGGACCCTTGGTGGACCGTGCTTCCAGCCGATATTGCGCGCCGGGATAATATAACAGCGCACAGGTCACGACGGCCTCGCCTGACCAGGTTCTTCGAAAGACGCGCAGGCAAGGGTGGTCATTCCTCAGGCCAAGATATTTGCGTATCGTCGTATCCGGCCTGACAGCCTGGACGATATGTTCGAACGCCGTTATCGGAGCCACCTTCGTCAGATATTCATGCGGCGTCATGCTGCGGAAGTCGGTCGAGAGATAGTCGGGCGCGACCAGGGGATTGACGTAACGCTCCTCGACCTGAATCGGCTGGTCGTTTTCCATGTGCACGATCAGCGAATGCATCACTTCCGCGCCGAGGATGAGTTCGAGCGCATCGGCGACGTTGGCATCCGCCTTCATCAAGCCGGCCGCGACGACCGCCGCCTTATGCTTGTGACCCCGTTCCAGTATTTCGTCGGCTATGTTGCGAATTTGAAGCAGATCGACGTCGAGGTGCTTTGGCGAAACGAATGTTCCGATCCCGGCCGATCGCTTGAGAACACCCTCGAACATCAACTCCCGCAGCGCCCGGTTCGCCGTCATGCGGCTGACGCCGAATGCCGCCACCAACTCGCTTTCAGAAGATACCCGGTCTCCCGGCTGCAGCTTGCCCTCGGCGATCTCGGCCAGGATCTGCTCCTTGATCCTGATATAATGGCGCGCCTCGCCGGCGGCTGGTTTGAGCGCTTTTGTCATGACAACCTCGCCATACCATTATCGAGGATGGTAGCGCGCCGGGAAGCAACGAGCCCCCTGAAGCGAATCTCGGCATCGTTACGCCACATCTGCACGGTGATCGTTTCGCCGGGAAAGATCGGCGCGCTGAAACGCGCCGCGATGGCGCTCAAGCCGCTTGCCATGCCTGGATCGATGGCAGCGACGATGGCGTAGCCCGCATAACCGAAGCTGCACAGCCCATGCAGGATCGGCCGGTCAAAGCCGCTTTTGCCGGCGGCCTGCGGATCGACATGCAGCGGATTGAGATCGCCGTTCAGACGATAAAGCAGAGCGGCGTTGTCAGGAATGTGGACATTGAATTCAAGGTCCGGCTCTCTGTCCGGGACTTTGGACAGAGGTTCAGGTGCAGATCCCACTGAGCCGCATCCACCGTCGCCGCGGCACGCATTGGTCTGGACGATCGTTGCGATTGACTCATCACGTTCAGCGGTTGCGATCAGGCGCTCGAAGCTGACGAACATTCCTCTCTCAACGCCGCGGTCGACCACCGACAAGACGCGCGACCGGGAGATCAGCGGCACATCGAGGGGGACCGGCCGGTGGATCGTCAGGCGATGTTCGGAATGCACCAGACGTGCCCAGTCGACGCCCGTCTGCTGCATCCATGGCCCCGGATGTGCCACGATATTGGCAAGGGTCGGCGCGGTCACGAGATCGCGTTCATAGACGTATTTCAGTGCCGCGTCGGGTGCGTCGGTGCCGTAGCCAACCGACAGGGCGTAAAGGATGGCATCCCTTGCGGTAACCACATGTGTCGCCTGCGGCACCGGAAAGTCGAGGATGGATTGGGCCGACAGCGTCACGATGCGGCTCCCCCGGAAGTCGCGGGTTTGCGAACGCCACCGGACAGGCGGATACCGCCGTCCACGGAAAGCAATTCGCCGGTGACGAAGTCGGCACCCTGAACAAGCCAGACGATGGCGCCGGCAACGTCTTCCGGTGTTGCGACCCGGCCGAGCGGCGCGGTTTCCGAAAATCGCTTGGCAAGGGCTCCATAGGCATCCGGCCCGAGCGTGTCGCGCATCCAGCGCGTATCGATGATGCCGGGACAAACCGCGTTGACGCGGATATCGGGACCACAGGTGCGCGCCAAGGCCAAAGTCAGCGCATTCAGCGCGCCCTTGGAGGCCGTATAGGCAAGCGAGCTACCGCCGCCGGTAAAGGCAACGTTGGATGAGACATTGACGATCGCACCACCACCGCTGTCCCGCATCGCAGGCACCGCTGCCCGGCACATCTGATAGGCGCCGATGACGTTGACGCCGAAAACGCTCTGAAAGTCTTCGGCCGACAATGTCTCCAGATCGAAAGGATCGGATTTCACCGTCATTGCAGCATTGTTCACCAAGGCGTCGAGCCGCCCCCATCGATTGACGGTAATCGCGACCATCCGGCGGCAAGCCGCGTCGTCGGCAACGTCGGCCTGGACGATCTCTACCTCCGCGCCCAGGCTGCGGCAGATATCGCCGGTCTCATCGGCCTCTTTCTTGCTGCGGCTGTAGTTGACGACCACACGGGCACCGCCCTCGGCGAATTGCTTCACGCATGCAGCCCCGACACCCGTTGCCGAGCCCGTGACGATGATGGCGGCTCCATCGATTTTCATGGGGCAAAGTCCTTCATGGCAGGGGTCGAAAACAGGCGCGCATCCATCTGCTTCAGCTGGTCCGACACCGCGATGCCCTTCGGCAGGCGGTCGAGAACATCGGCGGCAAGATCGATGCCGGGGGCAAACTCCGTCAGCGTCAAGCATCCGCCGATCACCCGAAAAACGGCCCGCTCAGTGACGACGAGCTGTGATTGTCCCTCAGGCGCAAAGGCCGGGCTCGAACTGATCTGGTCGACAGCCTCGACGATCTTGCAGAGGCGGCCGTCCCTGACGATGTCGAGCCTGCCGTCGGCAACCGCAATTTCAGCGCCGCCAGCCGAAAATGCGCCGAGATAGACGACGTGCTTGGCCGTCTGCGAGATATTGGTGAACCCGCCGACCCCGACGATGGAATTATTGAAGCGGCTGACATTGACCGCCCCATGCCGATCCACCTCTGCCATGCCGAGGAAGGCGATATCCAGGCCGCCGCCGTCGTAAAAGTCAAACTGCGATGCCTGTGGGACGATGGCGGTCGGATTGACGGCAGCGCCGAAGGACAGCTCTTCGGCCGGCACGCCGCCGATGACGCCGGATTCGATCGTCACCGTATAATCGTCGAATCCCTCTTCGCTGGCGATACGGCCGATCCCGGCGGCAATGCCGATGCCGAGGTTGATCGTCGGGCGGTTCAGCGGCGCCAGTTCCAGGAAGGCGCGTCGCTGAATAATCTTATCGACCGACAGCGGCGCCGGCAGCAAGCGGCTCGCCGCCACCCGGACGCGTCCGGTATAGGCGATATTGTCGGTCTCGGCGAAACTGATGCCGTGCTGGGCCGGATCATCGCAGACGACGACATAATCGACGAGCGCCGCCGGGATACGAACATCGTTCGGCTGCAGCGAGCCGCGTTCGGCAATCCGTTTGACCTGCACGACGACAATGCCACCGGAGTTTCGCCCCGCCTGCGCCATGGCGAGCACGTCGAGGGGGAAGGCCTCGTCCTCGAGGGTGATGTTCCCATCTTCGTCGGCCGTCGTTCCGCGCAAGAGCACGCAGTCGAGCGGCATCGACGGATAAAGCAGCCATTCCTTGCCGCGCAACGACACACGCTCGACAAGCGGGCGCGGCGTCGTCGCATTCATGCGACCGCCGCCATGAAGCGGATCCATGAAAGAGCCGAGCCCGATATGGGTGACCACTCCAGGCTGACCGGCGGCAATCGCTCGATAGAGTTGCGCGATGACGCCCTGCGGCCAGCAATGCGCTTCGATCTTTTCCTCGATCGCAAGTTTTCCAAGGCGCGGCGTTCCGCGCCATCCCCCGGCAATCACGCAGGCGACCAGACCTTCATAACCGAAGTGCCCCATGCCGCGCGTCTGACGATCGCCCGTGCTGGCAGCAAACAGAAGCGTCAGGTTGCGGGGTTTTCCAGAGGCGAGGAAACGCTCCTCGACAGCGGCCGTGATGGCCTCGGGATGGCAGCATCCTCCAAAACCGGAAGCAGCGACAGTCATCCCGTCTTCGAGAAGATCCGCAGCTTGTTGTGAAGAGATGACCCGCATGACGATCTATGCTTCCGCCTGACCTGTATATACAGGCTAGCCGCTGATCGTTTGGAAGGCAACCGGAATCTTTGCAAGTATTTTGGGCATATCGCCTCGATCAGACGATATTCAGCAGCCCGATCAGGCAAAGCCCGAGAGCCCCGAGCGCCAACAGCGACAGCGCTGCGGCTGAAAGCACACGGCCGCCGGTATGGGCGACGGATCTGACATCAACGGAGAGGCCCAACGCGGCCATGGCGGTGACGGTGAAGGCGGCGGAGACAGCCGCCATTCCGGGCAACAGCGGTGCCGGGATCGCGTCGAGGGAACGAAGCGTCGCCATGGCTGCAAAACCGAGGATGAACCATGGGAGAAGATGGCGGAGATTGACTGGCGAACCGCCAGGGCGGCGGCCATGAACTGCGCCGAGCACGAGGATGACGGGTCCGAGCATCATCACGCGGATCAGTTTGACGAGCGTGCCCACCTGGGTGCTGACCACTCCGGCAGAGGCCGTGGCCGCCAAGACCTGCGGGACGGCATAGGCTGTCAGTCCTGCGAAAACGCCGTATTGCATTGCGCTGAGACCAAAGAGCAGGTGAAGAAGCGGCAGCGTCAGCACGGCGCCGATACCAAGCACTGCGGTAAAGGCTATCGAGGCCGCGATATCGTCCGGTTTGGCGCCGATCACCGGCGCTGCGGCGGCAATCGCGGAATTGCCGCAGATCGAGTTGCCGCAAGCAACCAACGTCGCCAGGCTGGCCGACAGCCCGAAGAGCCGCCCGATAACAAAGCTGCCGACCAAAGACAGAGCAACCAGAACGGCAATTCCGCCGACAAGCGGCAGTCCAGCCTGCCTGATAGCAGCCGTGCTGAGCGAGGCGCCGAGCAACACGACCGCAATCTCCAGGAGCGTCTTGGCGGCAAATTGGATGCCGGGAATGAAGGTCGGCGACAGGCAGATCGATGAGCGCACGGCAATGCCGATCAGAATGGCTAGCACGAGGCTCTCGATCCAATGCGAGCCGAAAATCATCATCTGCAGTTCTTCAACGAGAGACGCCGAGAGCGTGACTGCTGCACACAGGACGAGTCCCGGCAGGACGGCAGGAAGCGACAGGGAACGTGAGGCGGAAACGATCATCGGCTAGACCTTGCGGAAGACTGCAATCTCCCACACTCAATTGTCGACTTCCATTGAATAGTTTAGTATGTTTCATTCGGTAAAATCGAACGATCGAATCAATGACGTTTGAACAGCTTTCCATTTTCGTAGCGGTTGCCGAACGCGAGCATCTGACCAAAGCCGCCTTTGCGATCGGGCTCACGCCATCGGCCGTCAGTTCGGCTATCCGCAATCTCGAGACCTCCTATGGTGTCGAGCTTTTCCATCGCGTCGGACGCCGCATAGAGCTGACATATGAAGGACGGGTGTTTCTGGGAGAGGCTAGAGCGACGCTGGCGCGCGCAAAGGCCGCAGCGCTCGTCCTGTCCGATCTCGGCGGCTTGCAAAAGGGTGAACTGGTCGTTTTTGCAAGCCAGACGATCGCAAGCTATTGGCTACCGGCGATGCTGATGCGTTTCAAGATCCGCTATCCGGGCATTGACCTGAAGCTGATGATTGGCAACACCACCACGGCGGCAAAAGCGGTTCTCGATGGATTGGCCGAAGTCGGCTTCGTCGAAGGCAGCGTTGATGAGCCGGCGCTGCACGTTCAGCCGCTTGCCGAGGACGAACTCCTTGTCGTCGTCGGTCCGCGCCATCCCTGGGCGCGTGGCAAACCAATTGCACCGGCAGATCTGGTTTCGGGCACAAAATGGGTCATGCGGGAAAAGGGGTCCGGAACCCGATCGGCTTTCGAGGCGGCTATTTCCAATCTCGGCATAGACCCCGCAGACCTGGCTGTCGCGCTGCAACTGCCGTCGAACGAGGCAGTCATATCGGCAGCAAGAGAGGGCCTCTGCGCCACAGTCGTTTCGGGAGCCGTGGCAGCACCGCTCTTGACGCAAGGTCTGCTGGTAAAGGCGCGCTTCCCTCTGCCGTCCCGCCAATTTGCGATCCTGCGGCATAAACAAAGACACTCCAGTCGTGCCTCGCTGGCGCTGGAAACCATTTGCCGCGAGGACAAAGCTGCCGAAGTCCAGAATTGGGATGATTGGGCGCTCTAGCTGATCCAAGCCGCCGACGGTCTTTGTCGTTGCTGCTCAAAGGCGCGTCAGCGGTACTCTTCCACGCCCGCGGGAACGGCTTGGCCTGCTTCATGGCATTATGGTGGTCGCCACGCACGACGTCATGACATTTTCAACATGGGCATGGCTTCATGGATGCCCACTTGCTGCCATCGGTGCTCCTTGATCAGCGAGCGGGCTTATGGATGACATGCCAGCCAAATCCTGAAACAATGCTATCACGAGGCTCGCTAGATTGCGCGTCCGAAACTTGTCACCGCATCGTCTGATGCGTCCGACGTCACCGGCGCAACAGGTTTCGCGCGAAGCCGGCTTGCGTCGCGGGCGGGCGGAAGTCCGAACAGCCGCCCGTATTCCCGGCTGAATTGGGACGCGCTTTCATAGCCGACGGCGAAAGCGACACGGGCGGCGTCGCCCGGAGTCTCGAGCAACAGGCGGCGTGCCTCGTGGAGACGGAACCGCTTCTGATACTGGATGGGCGTCATGGTCGTTGCCGCCTTGAAATGGCGGTGGAACACCGAAGCACTCATTCCCGTCATCCGCGCCAGATCTTCGACCTTGAAAGATTCCGTGAAGTTTTCGCGAATCCAGGCGAGCGCCCGCCTGACCTGAGACTGGCGGCCGTCGATCTGTGCGATCTGCCGCAGCTTCGCTCCCTGCGGTCCCCGCAATAGGCGGAACAGGATTTCCCGCTCAATCATTGGTGCCATGACGGAAATTTCGTTTGGCCTATCGAGAAGTCGCATCATCCGTAGAAACGCTTCCTCGAGCTGAGGATCGGTCGGACTCACGCCGAGGCCACACAAGAATTCCGGATCGTGAACATCAGGCATCTCAATCAGAAGGTCGGCGATGTTACGGGCGTCAAAGCTGAACCCGACGCCGAGAAATGGCTTCTGGAGGCTCGCTTCGGATATTCTGCCAAAGACAGGAACCTCGACCGAGGCCACGAAGTAGCTGCCCGCTCCATAGTGCAATACGTTCTCGCCGCAAGTGATTGCCTTGGCGCCTTGTAACACCAAGCATATGACAAGCTCCGTCATGCCTGCCGTCGGCTCAGTCGTGCGTTCTGCTCTTAGCAAACCGACGCGTGGAATGGCGGTCGTCGTACGACCGCCACGCGAGTGCCTCTCGATCAGGGACCTTAGTTCTTCGCCCACATTGTCCATGCTGTTAAATTGCACCCTCCTCCAACGCGCGCAAGTCTTTCAGCAGGATTAGGCAAGAGTTCAATAGAATTTGGCACGCGGCCGGAAAGGCGCCTGCTCATATTGGACGGGCAACCAGAATGGAGAACCACCATGTTGAAGAATGCATTGATCACCGGCGCCAACAAGAGCATCGGCTTTGAAACCGCTCGACGGCTCGGGGGAATGGGTTATCGTGTTTGGCTTGGTGCCCGCGATGCGGGGCGCGGTGAGAGTGCGGCGGAAGCTTTGCGAGCTCAGGGTCACGATGTGCGCTTCCTTGAAATTGCCGTCGAGGACGACGCAAGTGTGAAGGCAGCCGCGGATCGTGTCAGACAGGAAGACGGCAAACTCGACGCACTGGTCAACAATGCGGGCATACCCGGAGCATTCATCGACCCGGCGGATCAGACCGTAGACGACATCCGTCAGGTCTACGAGATCAACGTGTTCGGGCCGATTCGAATTACGCAAGCTTTCCTGCCTCTGCTCAAAGCAGCGGGTTCCGCCAATGTCGTCAACGTCAGCAGCGAGCTCGGTTCGCTTGGCGCCCTGACAGACCCGGAGAGCGAATTCTATGGTGTGAACAGCCTGGGCTACAACAGCTCGAAGACGGCCCTCAACGCAGTGACCGTATCGTTTTCCAAGGCCCTCGCGTCGTTCGGCATCAGGGTCAACAGCGCGGATCCCGGATACACGAAGACCGATTTTAACGGCAATACAGGCTATCGGACGGTCGAGCAGGCGGCTGAGATCATTGTCCAGCTTGCAGTCGCGAACGACGGCCAGACGGGTGCCTTCATCAATGACAAGGGCACGCTACCTTGGTGAGCCTGACTTAATGTTTAGGGCGGGCGGCGGTGCGCCCTTTTCCTAAAGACGGCCAATTTAATCGCTGGCTCCACGACTGTACGGCACGGCGCCCCGATCAGAGAGGTAAGCTGTCGGTCAAGGTGAACGAAGACGGTCGCTCGCCATACCCCTATGACAAATTCGGGTACAGGCGCTTCAAACTGACCATTGACATCGGCAGTGTTAAGGCAGAAGCCGCACTCGGCCGCGCATGCGCGGCCGTTTTGCGAGGATGCCAAAGATGACGACCAAGACTGGCGTAGCCGATGCCGGAAACCTGATCATAACAGGCGTCGTGCTGATGCTGATTGGCGATCTGCTCTTTGCGCTGAACGATGCAATGGGCAAATGGCTGGTCGCCAGCTTTGCCGTCGGCCAGGTGCTGGTGATCCGCTCGGTCGGCGCTTTCATCGTGCTCGGACCAATGATCCTCCGGCAAGGGCCGATGGCCTTGTTCCGCGTCGAGCAGAAGGGCCTGCAGTTCATCCGTGTTTTCATGGCGACTTGCGATGTCGCCCTATTCTACGCTGCCGTCGCCTATCTGCCGCTCGCAGACGTCATGACCTTCTATATGGCCGGGCCGATCTATATCGCGGCGCTTTCGCATTTCTTTCTCGGGGAGAAGATCGGCTGGCGCCGCTGGCTTGCCGTTCTGATCGGCTTTGCCGGCGTCGTTATCGCGCTGCGTCCGTCCACGGCGATGCTGTCGCTTCCATCGCTCTTTGGCCTTGCGGGGAGTTTCGCCTTTGCACTGTCGCTGGTGATGAGCCGCTATCTGCGCTCGACCAGCGACACGACGCTGGTGACATGGCAGACGATCGCGGCGCTCGTCACCGGCATCGTCCTGAGCATCGGTCACTGGCAGCCAGCAACGCTCATCGACTGGTCCGGCATGCTGCTGCTTGGCATCGTTGCCACCTGCGCACATCTGCTCATCACGCGCTCGCTGAAGCTCGCACCGGCATCGCTGCTCGCCCCGCTGCAATATACGCTGCTGCTCTGGGCGATCATCCTCGGATACCTCTTCTTCGACGACATTCCCGATGCACAGATCATCGTCGGCGCCGCAATCATCGTCGTTGCAGGGCTCTTCATCTTCCATCGGAAGAATCTGAAAGAGACGATTCCGACTGAGGCCGTCCCGCCCGACGGTCATTGAGAGCTAGCTCTGGTCGGTCTCCGGCTTCTCCCAGCCGAAGACGCTCCGGCCGCCGAAATCGGCGGATTGGCGGAATTCGCCGGCGATGATTTCCTTGAGGTCGGGACCTGTCACATAGCGTTCCATCTGCCTGGATTGCTCGTCCAGGCGCTTGAGCGCCTGCAACTCCTCCTCGCGTCCGAGCCTGCCCTTCTGCACTGCGGATTTCATCACGGCGATCGTCTCGTCATAGACCTTGAGCGGGACCGGAAAGGGATGGCGGTCCTTGCCGCCATGGGCGATCGAGAAGCGCGCCGGATCAGAAAAGCGGCAGGGCGCGCCGTGGACGACCTCCGCCACCATCGCCAACGCCTTCACCGTGCGGGCGCCGACGCCTGGAACGAGCAGCAGCTCTTCGAAATCCGCCGGCCCGCGATCGGCAGCGGCAGCCAGATTTCCATGCAGGCGCCGCATGTTGACGTCGCTCTCACGAACATCGTGATGGGGGGGCATGATCAGGTGCGGCAGCATCGGTTGTTCGGCAGGTTCGGGCGCCGGCTCTTCGGCACGCAGCAGGGCGGCGGCTTCGCGGATGATCCGGTCGGGCCCGAGGGTCGCGAGCAGATCAAGCTGACCACGCCGCGAGCGTTCGGCGCGCCGGTCGGCGAGGTTGACGATCTCGCCCTGGCTCCTTCCCTCGATTGCCGCATGCGGCGAGTCGATGAAGCTCTCAAGCCCTTCGGACAGCCAGTGATAGCGCCGGGCCTGCCGCCTGTCGCCGTTCATGCCTTGCTGCACGACCACCCAATGGCCGTCATCGGCAACGATGAACCCGTGCAGATAAAGATCAAACCCATCCTGAAGGGCGGCGCTGTCGACCTTGGCGATAAGACGGCTCGTGGTCGCAAGCCCCTCGCCGTCGAGTCCGACCCGCTCCCCGATCGAGACGAGCTCCTGCGGGGTCTTGCGCGAATGCGCGCCGCGGCCGCCGCAGACGTGCAGGCCGAGTTCGCCGGCCCGCGGCTTCAGCCCGCGCTTCAACGCGCCAAGAACGCTGGTGGTGATGCCGGAGGAATGCCAATCCATGCCCATGACCGCGCCGAAGGACTGGAACCAGAAGGGATGCGCCAGCCTGCGCAAAAACTCGTCGCGGCCATAATGATGGACGATCGCCTCGGTGATCAGCGTCCCGAGCCGCGTCATTCGGTCGCCGAGCCAATGCGGCACGCGTCCCCCGTGAAGGGGAAGATCGGCGCTGCCTGCTCGTTGTGACATTTCGCTTTCTAAATCCTGTGTGTCAGGGCGCCCATGCGGCAGCCGCGTCCTACAATCGGGAACCCGGTTAAATTCCACGCGTTTGGTCTCAGTCGAGAGGCTGAGGCAAACATGACCGCATTTGAAACCATGTCCGATCAATCCTACCTGACCCGAACAAAAGCGCAACATCCGGGCGGCGAAAAACAGGAAAGCATGGAATGGCGCCTGCAAGGACATGCGGAAAGGGCCGCCTTCCTGATCAATGGTAACCGCTATTTCTCGGAAGTGGCGCGTGCGTTGCGGCAGGCGCGACGCACTGTGTGGATCATAGGGTGGGATTTCCATCCCGACATTCGGATCGCGCCCGAAAAATCCGACGAAACCTTGGCCGACCTGCTGCATTCCGCAGTGGCGACGAATCCCGACCTCGAAATACGCATTCTCATTTGGGCGCTCGGGCCGATCTATTCGGACAAATCAATCCAGTTGCTTCGGAAGAAGGATTTTCCAAAAAACGCCAGGATCGATCTGCGCTTCGACCTTCCAGGCACCGTGCGCGGCTGCCATCATCAAAAGCTCGTCTGCATTGATGATGCCGTCGCCTTCACCGGCGGCATCGATCTGACGTCGCGGCGATGGGACACAAGGCGCCATCGCGTCATGGACAGGTGGCGGCGCGACCCCGGTGGCGATCCCTACGATCCTCTGCATGACGTTCAGGCGATGATCACCGGTGATGCCGCTCGGATGATCGGCGACATCGCCAGGCGGCGCTGGGAAAACGCCACCGGCGAAAGCCACCTGCCGTTAACCGAGAGCGTTCCCTTCACCTGGCCCGCCAATCTCGCCGTTTCCATGCAGGAAATCCCGGTCACTTTAGCGCTGACGGAGCCGTCGACCGCTTTTCGCACCGGCATCAGCGACGGCATCGCCATGACATTGGACGTCATCGCCCGGGCGCGACGGCAGCTCTACATCGAGGCACAATATCTCGCCTCCTTCCGCGTCGCCGACGCCATTGCCGCGCGGCTGCAGGAAGAGAACGGGCCCGAAGTCATCATCATCTGCACGCGGAGCTCTCACGGGTTGATCGAAAAGATCGTCATGGGCGGCAATCGCGACCGCGTCATCCGCCGCCTCAAACGCGCCGATCGCGGAGCCCGCCTGCGCGTCTACTATCCCGTCGTGCCCGGGCCAGTGCCGGAAAAGGACAACGAGGCGGAGGTGCTTATCCACTCCAAGCTGATGATTGCCGATGACGAACTGATCCGCATCGGCTCCTCCAATCTCAACAATCGCTCGGAAGGGCTGGATTGCGAATGTGACATGCTGTTCGAGGCCGGTAACGATGAGCACCGCCGCACGATCGCTGGTCTGCGCAACCGGCTTCTGGCCGAATATCTCGGCACCGCCACGGAGACCTTCGCCGCCGCCTTCATGCGAAGCGGCTCGGTGATCGAGGCGGTCGACGCGCTCAACGACGGCCCGCGGGGTTTGCGGGAATTCGCGGTCGAGCTGTCGGGCAGCATTTCGCCGATTCGGGGCACCGGCCTCTTCGATCCGGCTCGGCCTTTCGCACTCCTAGACCGACTGGGCCTCGGCGCGCTCGTCCGCCTCCTCATCCGCCCCGCGTGATTTCCGCCGGAAGATTACCTCGCTGATAACGAGGAGAGTGGTGCCGAGCGCCAGCGGAATGAAGAAATAGGCACAGCGGAATGCAATCAGAGCGCCGATCGAAGCCTCCTTTGGCACGACATAGGAAACGGTCGCCTCAAGCACGCCGAGACCGCCCGGAACATGTGTTGCAAGGATTGCCGAATTGGCGAGCACGTAAGCCGTTACCGACCTGAAGAAGGCCACGTCGCCGAAGGCCGAAAGCATCTGATGCAGGCAGGCGGAGACGAACATGAAATTGATCGTCCCAATTCCGACCTGCGCGACCGCGATCGAAAATCGTGGCAGCTGAAACGACCAGCGCCACAGCCGCAACGTGCCGCGGATGAAAAACGCCAGGCCCGCATAGACCGCCGGCACGACCAGCGCCAGGACGCCGAAGATGCGCACACTTGCCGGATCGATGCGCAGCAGGCGCCCGGCATCGCCGGGATTGATGATCGTGGCAAGGCCGCCGAGCGTGATGAGCCCGAGCCCCACGGTGACGCCGCAAAACAGGATGATCTTCGCCACGTCCTCCGCCGTCAGCCCCCAGCGCGAATAGAAACGATAGCGAAAGGCGCCGCTGCTGAGGCCCGCAAAGCCGATATTGTGGCCGAGTGAAAGGCTGACGAACGAGGCGAGCAGGATGTTCCGGTAGGGCAAGGATTTGCCGAGCGAGCGGATCGCCAGGAGGTCGAAGCAACTGAGGCAGAGATAAGATCCCGCCACAAACAGAAGCGCTGAGCAGAAGATCGAGAATGGAATGCTGCGAACCGATTGGACGATCTCATCCAGGCTGTACTGTTGGAAGATCCGATAGAGAAGGAAGACCGCCAGACAAAGGGCGGCAACCAGTAATCCATTCCAGATTATGCTTTTCAGGCTCATCGATTATCCATTCCGAAGCGCGATGCGCAGGTTTTAAGAGTTAGAGCGTCCTTCGTGCGTTCGAAGAAGGCTCGAAGGCGCCAGCCCCGATCATCTGGAACGATCAAACGAGTTCTGTGTTCCCCCGAAGGACAAGTTCCATGTCCTGGGGGAACGAGCTTTCAGCGGGTCTATGCCGGATAAACCAATCAAACTCCTGACCTATAATGTGCACAGCTGTATCGGCGGCGACCGGAAGCTCGATCCCGGCCGCATCGCTTCTGTCATCGCCGAGGCTGAGGCCGATATCGTCGCGCTTCAGGAGGTCGATGTCCTCAGGCGCAGGACCGGCGGCGTCGACCAGGCCCATGCGATCGCCTCGCTTTTGAAGATGCAGGCTCATTTTCATCCGGCGCTGTCGATTGCCGAGGAGCAGTATGGCGATGCGATCATCACTTCGCTGCAGACCGGCGCGGTCAAGGCCGGACCATTGCCATCCATCGGCGAACAGCGCGGCGCCATTTCCGTCGAAATACTGGTCGGTGACAGAAAACTGCTGGTCGTCAACACCCATCTCGGCCTTCGTGGCCGCGAGCGCATCCGGCAGATGACGACATTGCTGAACCCCGGCTGGCTGCACGGCACGGCGGATGAACCTCTTCCAACCATCCTCTGCGGCGATTTCAATGCAATCCCGTCATCGGCGACTTACCGGCTTGCCGCACGGTCATTGAAAGATGCCCAGGTCGCAGGCGGCGCCGCGCCGAGAGCGACCTTTCCGTCGCGCTACCCGCTGATGCGCCTCGACCACATTTTCGTCACTGACGATCTCATCGTCAAACAGGCGGCGGTCCTGGAAAACCGTCTGACAAGGATTGCCTCGGACCACCTGCCTCTGCTCGCGGAAATCGGCTTCGCCTGAACAGTCATCGAAGCCGACGACTTTCACCGGGCGAGCTTCCGGTTCATCGCCGCCGCCACCAACGGCAGCGCCGTCGTCGCCACGGCTCCCAGAGGCAAACGCATGATGCCCCTCGTGACGACGAAGGTCGCCGCCATTGCACCTGCCAGCTTGAGCCAAGGCTGATTGCCGAGCTGCGCATGGGCGCTGGCATCGGCCCATCGGACGTTCTCCGTAACGACGGTCGCAGCCTGATGTTGGATCAAATGAAGGCGAGCGCGGAGGTTTTCGAGTTCTTCTCTCAGTTCTTGCAGACGGCCTTCCAGGACATGACCTTCGTAGATCGGGGGAGGCTCCTCGACGGTGTCTCCAACGGAAGCATGACCACCGAGCGTCGCAATATATGCCCGATATTCGGCCTCACTGGCGAAACCCTCACGTCTAATAAGATCAGGGTTGATGCTCGCTTCTTCGAAGGAGGCCGGCGCGGTTTCCACACCGTCGCGCATATCCTTGTTTGTGCCGGTGTCCCCAAGTTCGTCCTTGAACATGATGTGTCTCCAGTTGTTCCTGGCGATAGAACGCTCGAGGGCTCAGAAGGATGCATCGGCCTCTGCTGCTGCCTTCATATTCGCGACGCGCTGAAACGCTCCGGCCGAAAGTCCGCCAACAGCGGATGGCGGCGTCCGGTGACGATCTCGTCCGCCAGCAGTTCGCCGGCAATCAGGCCGAGGGTGGCGCCGCTATGGCTGAAGGCGACGAAATAACCCGAGATCGATGGCAGTTCGCCGAAGACGGGCTCGCCGTCGCCTGGGATGGGCTTCGGGCCGACCCCATAATCTTCGACCTCCAGCACCGGATTGCCTTCGAGAACTTTTGAAGCCTCGCGCAGCAATCCTTCCAGCGTCGATTGCCTGACATCATAGCTGCCGTCGGGCTTCACGCTCACCTCTTCCTCGGACCAGGCGGCATCGAGCGCGAAGCCACCGTTGGGCGTTGGCCGGATGGCGACGCGAGGAGTGTTGAGCACGGCCTTCAGCGGATGGCGGATCGGCTTGGTCCGGACGAGAAGGGCGACAGGCGTTGCATCGCCGATATGCTGGCCGGCCTCGGCGACGATTGCCGGAACCTCGCCGCCAGCGGCAAGCAGCACGGCATCCGCATCGCGGCGCATGCCGTCTGCCGTGATCACGCCACGGGCACGCGCGCTTTCGACATCGACCGTCGCGCGACCCGCGTCCGTGACGATCTCGCCGCCCAGCGTGCGGAATTCTTCCACGAGCGTGACGATCAAGGACGGAAGATCGACCCAGCCCTCCCCGGGATTGAAGATCGCGCCTTGCGGCGTCACGGCGCTTGCATCGACACCCGGCGTCGCCGCGGCAATTCTTTCAGGGGCGAGCCATTGCGCGTGATAGCCGAGGTCCCGCTCATAGTCGAAGATCTCGGCAATCTCGTTGCCGGCATCGTCCGCATCCCAGGTCAGGCCGCCGTCGAAGCGCAGCCATGGGATATCGGGATACCGGGCGGCTAGGGTGCGATAGCGATCTAGGCCTGCCAACCGCAGTCGGTGATAGGCATCGGAGCGTTTGCGCGCCGAGTTGAGCCAGGCGAGCGAACGGCCGGAGGCGCCATTGGCGAGCGGGCCATCATTGATGAGCACGGTGCGGACCCCGAGCCGTGCCAGATGGACAGCGGTCGAGACGCCAAAGATCCCGCCGCCGATGACGATGACCTTCGAAGGTTTGATGGAAGCATTCATGTCGATAACCTTGTTTTCTGCTCTTGCTAGATCGAATGAAATCCGGCACGCCCGGCGTGAGGACGACCGGGGGCACCATGCGTTGCCTCAGGCGCTTCAGAGAACTTCAGCAAGGAAGCGCTTCAGCCGCTCGCTTCGGGGATTGTCGAAGATCTGCTGCGGGCAGCCGGCCTCGACGATGCGGCCCTCATCCATGAAGACAACCTGATCGGCCACCCTGCGCGCAAATCCCATCTCATGTGTCACCACGGCCATCGTCATGCCCTGGCGGCCGAGGGCGGCCATCAGGTCGAGCACGCCCTTCACCAGTTCGGGATCGAGCGCACTCGTCACTTCGTCAAACAGCATGACCTCCGGATCCATGGCCAGCGCGCGGGCGATGGCGACGCGCTGCTGCTGCCCACCAGACAGACCTGCCGGCCGATGATCCCGACGCTCTGCGAGACCGACATCGGCCAGACGCGCCTCTGCGATGCGCCGCGCCTCCTGCCTCGGCATCTTCTTGATCTTGGTCAGCGAAAGCATGACGTTCTCGAGTGCCGTGTGGTCGGGAAACAGGTTGAAGTGCTGGAACACCATGCCCACACGCCGGCGCAGCCTCTCCGGCTTCATCGCCAGGATGCTCTCGCCATCGAGCAGGATGTCGCCGCCCTTGGGCTCGACAAGCCTGTTCATGCAGCGCAGCAGCGTCGATTTGCCTGAGCCGGAAGGGCCGATGACGCAGGTGACAGTACCGGCCGCGATATCGAGATCGACACCCTTCAGCACGTCGAGATCGCCATAGGCCATGGTGAGGTCGCGGATGTTCAGGACGCCGCCTTTAAAGCGCGGCGTACTCTCCTCGGCCGTGCCTGTGGGATGGGGGCCGGCAGCGGCCCGCAACTCGCTCACCTCGACCAATCCGCTCGCAGCACCCGAGCCGCGGCCTTGTTCTCCGAGCCGCAGTCTCGCATCGATATAATTGACGAAGTGGGTCAGCGGCACGGTGATGACGAGATAGAAGACGCCTGCCAACAGCAGCGGTGACAGATTGCCGGTGACGACGGCCTGATCCTGGCCGACCCGGAAGATCTCCCGCTCGGAAGCGAGCAATCCCAGGAAGTAGACAAGGCTGGAATCCTTGACGTTTCCGATGAATTGATTGACCAGCGCCGGCAGAACCCGCCTGATGCCTTGTGGGATGACGATCAGGCGCATGCCCTGCCCATGGCTCATACTGAGGGCCTGGCAGGCCTCCATCTGGCCGCGCTCGACGCTCTGGATGCCCGACCGGAAGATTTCGCCGATATAGGCTCCGGCGATCAGGCTGAGCGCAAGGATGCCGAGCGGAAATGGCGACGGACCGAAGATCTCGCGCCCGATCCGGGCAAAACCTTGGCCGATGATCAGGATCGTGACGATCGCCGGCAGCCCACGGAAGATATCGGTGTAGATGCGCGCCGGCAGCCGCAGCCAGCGGGACTGCGAGATGCCCATCACCGCGAGAGCCATGCCGATGACGACGCCGAGCACGGTCGAGGCAGCTGCCAGGATCAGTGTATTCTTCAGGCCGACGCTGATCATGCTCGGCAGAACTTCCGCCATGGCGTCCCAGTCGAGGAAGCTGCGGCGCAGATTTTCAAGCCAGTTCATTCCGATCCCCATGAATTTTTGCCAGGCAGACACCGCCGTCCGGCTGCCGAGCAGCAATGCCTTGGTAAGCCGCCCGCCATGAGCAGGCGGCTTACGGCGTCACTTCTTGGGAAGATACTGTTCCGGCATCGGTGAGCCGGGGAACCACTTTTCGTAAAGGGTCTTCCAGGTGCCATCCTGCATAGCGTCGTGAAGCGCGCCGTTCAGCGCCGTGCGGAAGGCATCATTTCCTTTTCGGATGACGAAGCCAGCAGGCGCATCAAAGGACGGTATATTCACGGCAACCTTCAGCGCGGGATAGCGCTCGCCATATTGCTTGGCGGCCTCGTAGTCGAGAAAATGTGCATCGACCGTTCCGTTGTTGAGCGCGGCCACGGCGGAATTGTTGTCGGGGAATTTCACCAGATCAGTTCCCCCGAAATTCTTGGCTGCATAGACCTCCTGCAAGGTCCCCTGCACGACGCCGAGACGCTTGCCCTTGAGGCCATCGGCATCCTTGATACCGGCATCCGGCGTCAGGACGGAGAGATAACCGGCAATATAGCCATCGGAAAAGTCGACCGTCTTCTTGCGGGCTTCGGTGGTTCCGATCGCTGCAACGGCAACGTCGAACCTTTCGTTTGCCACCGACGGCAGGAGTGCTGAAAATTCCTGGCCCGTGAACGTCACCTTGTCTTTTTGAAAGCCGAGGCGGGAAACGACGTTGAGAAACAGCTCGATATCGAAACCCGTGAACTGGCCGTCCGCCGTTGCAAACGTATAGGGCTTGGAATCGCCCATCGTGCCGACGCTGATAGTTCCGGGCTCGATCAGGTTATAGGGATTGTCGGCGGCGGCCGCAGAGCCTGCCGCCATCGCAAGAAGGCACGTCAAAAAACCGGCTCGCAAAAGGGCCATTATGGCCGGAAGTGAAAAAAAAGGCTGCATCGTCGTTCTCCGCTCTGAAAGGAATGCTCTTGTCGGCACTGTATGGTCACCCTGCCTTTGTATTCCTGGCTGGGAGTGTTGAATAAGATACCGGTCTCCAGCAAAAAGAGACCGGTCTCACAACATATTTGATACTCGTCAATTGACCGGCCGTCAACAACTCTTGTAGTCCTCGGTCCATGGAAGATTCCGCTCATCCGAAACGTGCAGTCACGGTCGCCGACGTCGCGAAGGCCGCAAAGGTCTCGAAGGCGACGGCCGCCCGCGTGCTCGGCGGCTACGGCGTGGTCAGTGCCAAGATCACAGATCAGGTCATTGCGGCGGCGGCCGCCCTCGAATACCGCCCGAACGAACTCGCCCGAAGCATGAGCACCGGAAGATCCGGCATCATCGGGGTCGTGGTCGGCGATATCGAAAACGCTTTCTTCAGCCTGGCTGTGCGCGGCATCAGCGATGCGGCCCGCCTTGCGGGATTCAACGTCATCATCGCGAATTCGGGCGAAGAGCTCGATGCGGAAAAATCGGCCGTCGACCTCCTGATCGGCAAACGCGTCGATGGCCTGATTGTCACGCCGGCCCGTTGCGACAGCATCGATCATCTCCAGCACGTCCGCCGCGCGGGCGTGCCGCTGGTCCTGTTCGACCGGGCCATCCCGGAACTCGATGTCGACGCCGTGACCGGCGACGATCGGGATGCGGCCATCACCGCGACCCGGCACCTGATCGAGCAAGGACATCGCCGCCTCGCCTACGTCTCTGCCATGGATGCCGAGGGCGGCGGGTTCACCGATATCGGGCGAATCTCGAATTCCGCCGTGCGCGAACGCGTCGAAGGTTTTGTCAGCGTTCTGACAAAGGCGGGTTTGCCGAACCCTCTTCATTATGTCAGGCTCGGCGCTACGGACCAGCAACAGACGGACGGCGTGATCAAACGCCTGCTCTCCGACAGTGCTCCGCCGACGGCACTGCTGGCTTCAGACAGCCTCGTGGGCTTGCGGATCTTCAAATCGCTGCAATCGCTCGGCCTGTCGATCCCCCACGACATGTCGATGATTTCGTTTCTCGACGCCGATTGGACCAGCGTCACCGTTCCGCCGATCACCATCGTCGACCAGCGCGTCTACGAGATGGGCAAGCTCGCCGGCGAGCGGCTCATCGCCCGTATCGAACGCACCCCTCTTGCCGTCGAACGCCTGCGCGTCAGCACGAGCCTCGTCCTGCGCGGCTCTGTCGCGGCGATCGGCCGTGAGACCTATTGAGTTGGCCATACCCGCATCGCTTGAAGCAGCGAGTAATACCGCATTGCGATCGGCAACTGATGTCCATGGTCGCCGATTTGATATTACATGGGGTTGCTGTTGTCTTTGCCTGACCAACGTTATTTAATACCGAAAATACTCGCTGTGGGATTTTCAGAAAGATCATGCTCCAGTCAAATGACGCTTCATCTGAGCTGATAGATTTGATCTATGGAAGTCTATTCGGTGAGTGCAACTGGCAGGATTTTCTGGATCGCGTTGCGCAAACTTCGCCGAATGGCAAGGCTGCCCTCCATTACCACGATCTGGCCTCGCCTGTGGCCCATGTTCCTTACGTATCGGGGTTCTCGAGGACCGAGGTCGACCAGTTCAGCAGCCACTTTGCCGCAGTGAACCCTTGGATTCCGAGGTTGAGCTTTGTGCCCGTCGGTCAGGGTGTCTGCGGAGACGAGATCTTTCCACGCGAGGACTTGCTCAAATCCGAATTCTACAATGATTGGCTGAAGGGGCAGGCCCAATGCGAGACGAGCATCGGTGTCTCCATCATTCGGGAGGAAACCCGCACCTTCGTCCTATCGACCTGCACGTCGTCAGTGGACCCCGATTTCAACAAAGAAGCAGCCGGGCGTTACACGATACTCGCTCCCCATTTGAAAAGGGCTTTCGACTTCATCCGGAAGCGCGATCTACTCGCTCCGGAAAGACAGACAACGCAAACCCTGTTTGATAGCATCGGCGTCGGACTGATCTACGTTTCGGAGCAAGGGCGAGCACGCCAATGGAATAAGAGCGCGGAAGCCTTAATGGCGGCTGGCTTTCCTATGCAAGTCGCCCCAAGCGGCAAGCTCGAACTTCAATGCGAGAGGTCGACTGCCGTTCTCGATTTCCTGACCTCCAGAAAGGGTGTGCAAACAAGGCCGCATACGGCGATTGCAAAGGGGAAGGACAAGGCTAGTTATCGCATCACACTCCTCCGGCTCCAGTCCGATGCATTCACTGAGTTCTTGGAGGGGCCGACCGTGGCCGTCATTGTTGAGCCGATGGTGGCCACACCACTCAATGAGCGGCGAGGCTTCCTAATGGAGGCCTACAAACTGACTGCGACGGAGATTCGGATCGCATCAAGCATTGCCTCGGGCCATTCTCCAAAAGAGGTGGCCATAGCCGATCACATCAGCTACGAAACGGTCAGAACCCACCTCAGAAACATCTATTCCAAGCTCGGGGTAAACTCCCGGGTTGGTTTGGTCGCGCTGCTCATGCGTTGATGAACGTCTTGCAACTCGTCCCTACCGCCCGCATGGCTAGCGAGCCTTTGCATATTGCGAACGAGTTCCGAGAGCAAAGACGCGCAACACTCGAGCATGAATTCCGGCAACCCTTGTCTCATTGCGTCGGAAAACCAGCGCTACGCCCTCTAATCATAGAGTTCCCCATGACCAATCTGCTCCCTTGCAGGCGCATCGCTGATTGAGGGATCGTCGGCCGGATCGGGATCTCTCTTGTTGGCATCGCTCAAAAACTGCGCGGCCTTAAGCAGTGCCGCGGTGATTTCTTCGGTGCCCCATCCCGCTTCATTGGCAGCTGCGATCACCCGTTCCAAAGCGTCGCGTGCGGCAGCGGTCGCCTCTTCGAAGCGCTGCGCGGGGAATTCGGTCTTCGGTGGTGGAAAGGTCATCGGCGTTCCCTCCATGTGTCTGGCAGTTGGAGGTGAACGCAGACCGCGGGAAATGGATGCACGACTATGGTGATTTAACCCGCGGAAGCTGGTTCGTATCCAACCGAAAAGGGTCGACGATGTCTTTCCCGCGTCAGATGACGGTCTGCAATAGAAACGGAGAGCGCTCCACTGGACGCTGGGCAAGAATCCTTAGCATTGCGGGGCCCTGGATGCCACTAGTGGTACGCGAACGACCGTCGTGATAGACCACGGTCATGACCTGGTTGAGAATATCGTACCTGATCTGTGCGATCGTTCGGGTGTGAACCGGAAAAATGAATTCGTCGGGGCCAATTTCCAGCCCGGTGGTGTTCAACGTCATCGCGATGCCTCAGCAACAATAGAAATTTCGGCCCGACCGATGGCTGAGCCCAACGGCGCCTATCAAGCACATATTGCTGCGACGGTCGCGTGACATCGGCGTGACACGCAGAATCGAGATATTCAAATCCAGGCCGCGGGTCTCGTAGCCGTCGGTCGGAAGGCTGGCGATTAGCCGTCAGTGCAACGTTCTGCAGATTGCGTGCACGTGGGCACCTTTTAGCGAATATTCGACGGAGCGGACCAGCGAGCGGACGGCCTCGTCCACGTTGAAAACAACGTCTCCGAGTCGCTCTATCTCATAGTCGAGCTCGTACACTTCTACCTCGTCAAACTCTTCACTCTGCAGCATCCGCCGCATTGCCTCAATCAGACGCTCCGTCTGCCCAACGATATCAAGTGCACTTCTCACGATAATATCGAACATGTAATCCCTCGCTGATGATGGAGCGTCGGGCATATTGATGATTCTCGCAATCCTGAAATCTTGTTAGAGCCGGTCGCGGACCGAGTCATAGAGATCGCGCAATTCGTCCAGTGCAGACCGATAAAGATAGCGCCGCGGCGGCTCCGCACGACGTCCGGCGAGGATAAGCGCAAACGCGCCGCATACAGCCGCCACCGCTACCAATGTCGAGACTGGATGACGCTTCACCGCCGCCTGCGTCTGGCGCATTGCGTCGTCGGCATTCCCCTTGGCCGATCGGGCGGCGGTTGCCACTCGCTGCTGGAGCGCGTCGATTTGTTTTCGCAACGCGCTCAGGTCTTCGTGCAGATCGGACGCTGCCTGCCGTGGAACGCCGACGGAGGCGGTATTTGTATCAATGATGGCCTTCGGCACCGGCTCGCCAATTTTGGCTCCCGTGGTGTCGAGTGTTTTCGTTTCTGTGCTCTTGCGGGGCGGCATGATCATTCTCCTTCCTAATCTCTCAAGTGGAAACTGCTCGTTTAGTCGTCGTCGAGCGAGAAAACCGGGCGGTAATGGCGCTGCGCGATAAGCAAGCTCCTGTCGGGTCGGATGACGTAGATTTCCTCAACCTCGCGTCCCCATTGATCGGTGAAGGTGTGCGGGAAGGACGAGCCTGCGGGCGACTTTGTCAGCTTGGTGCGGGGCTGGCCACCATAAGTGATGCTGCCAGGAATAGGAGCGAGGCCTGACGACGAATAACCGCCTGCACTGGTCGTACAGCTTGTCAACACAAGCGCGAAAACCAGCGCAAATCCTATCCTTAGCTGCATCGGAACCTTCACTGCTTCCTGTCCCTCGGGTGTTGCTCGCCTTTCGCCAAGGTAACCAGGGTTGAGGGACATTGTTCCAGAATTTGCCGGAGACATGAGACAGGCGAGCCCCGATTGAACCGGAACAACCACGTCATCGCGTAGCTTGGTAGAACGGAGATACGCTGTTGCAGGGTCCTGACTGGCACAGAGCAATCTACAATTCGTAAGGGCGCCAAGGCGCTGGGACTTGTCAGCGGGGTCAGATCAAGAATTGTATCGATGAAAGAATAGGGTTTGAACAAGGGACCCGCAGGAAGAACATCCGCACGCAGCATGAGCGTCCCGGCGGTGCTGGCGCCAGGACCGAGTCGGCAGTGGCGTCAGCCGCAGCCGCTAAAGCTCATCGCTGCGACGCTTCACAGCGTGCTTCAGCGCAATCAGATGTTTGCGCCGCTCAAGCATATAATCGGCATAGCCGACACAGATAAACAACAATGTCGGGCCGGCGAAGATAACGATGAGAGCCAATGCAACAATAATGAATGCGGTCGTCATGGTCTGTGTTCCATCATGTTGGTCATGTGATGCGGAAGGACCTCATGCCTTCGGCTGATCAGATTCCGCCGCTACGCCTGCCCCTCACTTTCGCTGCGGGTCATGGCTGTGGTGGCGATCATGCTCACCCCCACCGCCGGAGACCTTGCTTTGCGTGCGCCTGTCCGGCTCCGCCGGCGGCTTCGGAATTTCGAGCGGAGCCTTGGCGTTCTCATGCGACGCGCCGGGGCCGCCCTGACGGATGGTCGACGGGCTCTTCTTCGATGTAGACATCGGTGCCTCCTACCGGTCTTGCTGGTAACCCTGATGGGTCGTGTTGATCTTGGTGTTTCCTTGCTGGCCCTTCTTGTCGGGATTCTCGCCGCCGCTTGCCGTCACGGCATCCTCTGCGTTGGTCTTTGCCGGCTTGCCTGCACCCTTACTGCTGGCATTTTCGGCTGGAACAGGGGGTAACCTGCTGCTCATCGCGCCTCTCCTCAGTCTGGATCTCGATTGGAGCTGTGATCCGAATATTGTTCGGTTTGAATTGACTTGCCGTCGAGGCCGCGCTCCTTGGAGTGCTGCGTCTTGTCACGGTTCGAAAGGACCGCATTTTCGGGAACCTGCTCGTCGTTGAGGTCCGTCATCGCGCCGCTGCCATCGCGCTTTCCTTTCGCGCCGGCGCCAATATGTTTCCGGTCGGCATGTGCCATGGTCTTTCTCCCTTCGGTTATCAGGTCAAACAATCCAAAGCCGCGGAGGTTCCGCCTGAAAGAGAAATCCGCGACAGCGGAAGCGAAAAGGGCGGGCTTTCCTACGATTTGTCCAGACGCCGGTGCAGTTCGTCCTTGTGAATGAAACGATCGGTTTTGCCCGGATCGGGATGCGAAACCTCCACATCGAGATCATCAGGAAAACGCGAGCGCCTGTTTGGCGTTCATGATGCCCAGCGCGACTCGCTCTTCTTCGGTATCCACGGCGACTTCGACCAGCTGTTTCTTAGAAATCATCTCGACGATCCTTATCCTTGCCTATTCAGAATCCGCCCGCCTTCCAGTCGTTCCCTCCCCAATCGATTTTGTGGCCTTTCTTCTCGCATCGCCGCCGTTACGCGCTCGAGTAGCGGGCTCGACGTCATATCCTCGAGCAACACCGACAGCTTCGGCCTCCAGTTCGGATAGCTGTCGCTCGTGCCTGGGATATTGGTCGGCTTTTTCTCATCGGTGAGATCAGCAAGGCGGACGGCGACGAGAAGCGACGGAGTCCTGGCAATGAAGCGATAGGCGCTGACGGTCAGTTCCCGCAGCGTTTCGCGACTTGCCCGCGCGGTAAGCCCGGCGGGCAGGTCGAGGTCGGCCGTCTTGAGCGCCGCTTTTAGGCTGCTCCGCTCGCGCTTACGGTGTTCGAGATGTCTTTCGGTAAGATCTGGCGGCACGATGCCGTGGTCGCACCGGGCCTGAATGTCGGCGCCGCGCCACCAGCCGGCAAGGGTCTGGTGGTCGTGCGTCGAAATGCAGGCCAAAGCCAGAACGGGATAGACGTCCGCCGGCTTGAAGCCCTTCTCGTCCTGTTCATAGGAAAGGATGCGGTAGGAGAGAATGCGGGCCGCCGCGAGATCATCCTGCAATCCTTTGGGGATCAGCCCCAGATCTTCTCCGATGACGATGCATCGATGCTCTGCGGACACTTCGGCGAGGATCTGCAGAAGCGCCTCCTCAGGATAGCGGACATAGGCGCCGCCGTCCGGCCTGCTGCCCAATGGCACCAGGAAGAGGCGGCGAAGTGCTGCGGCGTGGTCGATGCGGATGGCGCCCGCATATCGCATGGCAGCGCTCACCATGCGGCGGAAAGGCGACATTTCTCCTGCCGCGATCGCGGAAGGCAAGTATCCGGCAAGGTGCCAGTCCTGCCCGTCGACGGCGAATGGATCGGGTGGACTGCCGATGGTGGCCTTCGAGATATAGGTATCCGGCTCGCTCCATGTCGCCGAGCCGTCGACCGCCTCCCCGACGGCTAGATCGAGATAGAGCCCGATCCGCAGGCCGGCCTTCCGCGCCCGGTCCGCCGCCTGCGTCAGCTGCCGGTGGGCGAGCCATTGCAGCCACATGTGGAAACGGACATCGTCCGCGTGTCCACGCTCGAATTCGGCGACGGCGGCGCTATCGAAGCGCTGGAAATCGGACGGCCAACGGTGCCAGCCGGCGCCTGCCCCGCGCTCGACCATGGAAAATGAGAGGCATTCGAAAAGTGCGTGCAGCCGCAGGCTGTTTCCGCCTTGCGCGGCGAAGGCATCGAAATCGGCCGGATCATAGGCGCCGTCGATCACGCTGCGCTGTCGCCAGGCCGGCCAGAGATCGCGTAGGGCCCTCAGCTTTATCTGTGCGACGCCAATGTAGTCGACGAGATCGGTCTGGCGAAGGTTGGTCCATTGCTGTTCGAGTTCGGGGCTGGAGGCAAAACCCGGCACCCGGTCGACCGCGATATAGAGCGGGTTGAGATGCTGGCGGCTCGAGGGCTCATAGGGGCTGCAACGGTCGGGATCGGCGAGAAACGGCGCGTGAAGCGGGGTGAGGCCGATGAAGTCGGCGCCCAGCGATCCCGCGAGATCCGCCATATCCGACAAATCTTCGAAATCTCCTATGCCCCAGTTGCGCGCCGAACGGAGTTCGTAAAGCTGCAGGCTCACGCCCCAAACCCGCGTGCCGGAAAGGAAATCCGGCAGAAATGACCTGGCGATCTTCTTAGCCGCCGGCTTGAGCTCCCGCCGCGGCGCGCCGTTCCCGGGATCGGCCGCTGCCGGCAAGTCGATCTTCAGTGCCTGGAGGATCTTGCGTTTGGTCTCGCCTGATATCGCCACCTCCCGATTGTCGGGACTGGGCCTGGTCAGGCTGATGCCGTGCCGGCGGGCGAGCTTGTCGAGCTCAGCAGATTTCATCGTTCGATCGCCTTCCTATCAGCGCGCCATCAAGCCTCGCCGATGCTCCAGATCACCGTCCAGGGCGCGAGATTGCCACCGTCGCTGCCGCCAAGACGGAAGATCGTCTCGCCGTCATCTCGTTGCGAGACTAGCGGCGCCGCCTCGGCGCCGAGGTTGGCGTGCAGATGAAGACGCCGGTTTTGCGCCAGGGTCCAATCCACCGCGAGCGCAGTTCCCGCCGAGCGATAGACCGCGTTCCCGGCGCCAGCGCCTTTCAGCAAAGGCACGATCCTTAGGTGTCGAAGGTCGAGAAGCGCCCTGTAAAAATCAAGGACCTCGGAAGAGGCGAGTTTCGACCAGTCCAGCTTGGCGGCGGCGAAGGTCGATGGCGCCGTCGGGTCGAGAAGGTCGTCGGCGTCGAAGCCCGGGAGACGGGAAAGCTCCTCGCGACGGCCTTTCCTGACCTTCTCGTTCAAATCCTCGTCGAAATCGCAGAAGAAGGGGAAAGGCTCTCTGGCACCCCATTCCTCCCCCATGAACAGCATCGGGATCTCCGGCGCCAGCAGATAGATGGCGGCGACAGTCTTGACAACATCAGCAGGGCTCGAAGCCAGAACCCGATCCCCCAGCGCCCTGTTGCCGATCTGGTCATGGTTTTGAATGAAGGAAATGAAAGCGGTGGGCGGGAGATGGCCGCTCGGCCTGCCGCGGCTTGCGCCGCGGTAGGGCATGTGTTCCCCCTGAAAGACGAAGCCTTCCGCCAGCGCCCGGCCGAGCTTGCCGGCGTCACCGGCGTAATCGGCATAATAGCCGAAGGTTTCGCCGGTGGCGGTGATATGCAGAACATGGTGCACGTCGTCGTTCCACTGAGCGGTGAACAGCTTCACTTCCCCGTTTTCGTCACGCGTCAACAGGTCGCTGTCGTTCTCCTCGTTTTCGACGATCAGATGAACATGCCGGTCGCCGGCCGCCGCCCTGACGCGGCGGGCAAGCGCGTGAAGCAGATGCTCGGCGCTGTCATCCTTGATGGCGTGAACGGCATCGAAGCGGAAACCGTCGAGCCTGAACTCGGTGATCCAGTAGATGGCATTCTGGATGATGAACTCGCGGATCATCTCCGATCCGTCGCCATCGTAGTTGATGCCGTTGCCCCAGGGCGTCTTGTGATGGTCGGTAAAGAGCGGCGCATAGGCGGGGATATAGTTCCCATCAGGCCCGAAGTGATTGTAGACCACGTCCAGGAAAACCGAGATGCCGCGCTGGTGCGCAGCGTCCACCAGCGCCATGAAATCTTCCGGCCGGCCATAGCTGCTGTCTGGAGCATAGGGAAGCACGCCATCATAACCCCAGCTGTAACGGCCGGGAAATTCACTCAGCGGCATGATCTGCAGCGCCGTAACGCCCAGCGCCTGCAGATGGTCGAGCCGCTCGATCGCGGCCTTGAAAGTACCCTCCGGCGTGAAGCAGCCGATATGCATCTCGTAGATCACCATCTCTTCCCAAGGCCGTCCGGTCCAATCGCTTCTCTTCCAGCGATAGAGGGAAAGGTCGACTGCTTCGCTCGGCCCGTGCACATCCTGCGGCTGAAACCGCGAGGCGGGATCGGGAATTTCAAGACCGTCCGGCAGGACGAAGCGGTAACGCGTGCCGGGACGAGCGTCGGCGACCGTATAATGATGCCAGCCGCCTTCGGCCGCCTGCATCGGCCGCGGATCAGCGCCTTCGAGATTCAGCGACACGCTTTCATGCAGGGGAGCCCAGAGGCGAAACAGAATGCCCTCTTCGGTGAATGCGGGGCCGAACGTCATTTTGGTCAAAGGAAGCCTTCGATGAAATGGGGATAGGATCTAGGTAACTTTTGTCAGGGCAAAAAGTTTCGCAGGCACGGAGAGCGCAAGAGCGGCCACCGTCGCGAGGTGCCCCGCCGGCACATACCCGAAGAGTATGATTCCATCCTATCCGGAGTAGGATTTTATCCTATCACGTGCTATAAACCTGCAACAAATAGGAGTGTAATCGATGCGTTCGACGCAACAAATGAGCATCACGTTGCCCGTGGAAATGGCGAAGCGCGTTAAACAGCGGGTGTCTAACGGTGATTACGCCTCGGAGAGCGAAGTCATACGCGAAGGACTTCGGGCTTTGCAGGAACGCGAGAATGCCGTCGAGCATTGGCTGCAAACAGAAGTTGCGGCCACCTATGATGCCTACAAGGCCGATCCCACTAAGGCCAAGCCCCTCGATGAGGTCTGGAAGCGCCTCGAAGCGCGCATGGAGGAAATCGATCGGGAAGAAGATTGATGAAGCGCTATAGTATCCGCCTCACTGATGAGGCGGAATTGGATTTGGCGGGTATCTACAATTTCGTCCGCAAGACATCCGCATCTTCTATCGTCGCCCGCGATTACGTGGCCCGCATCAAGACCTTTGTAAGTGGATTCGAAGCGCACCCTGAGCGCGGCAGCGTCCGCGATCATGTCCGACCCGGGTTACGCAATGTCGGTTTCGAGCGCCGTGCAAGCGTGGCGTTCGTGGTTGAGCCCACCGAGGTTGTTGTTCTCCGCATCCTCTATGCCGGGCAGCGGTTTGAAAGCGACGAGAGTTAGAGCCGGCCCAGAACGCAATACGCCCGGCACACCCCCACTTCGATCAAGCCGCCGCGACTTTGCCCGAGAGCGCCTGATCCATCGCTGTCTGAAGCTGTTCCTGCGTGAATGGCTTCTTCATCCGCAGCATCCGGCCGAGACCATGGTCTTCGGAAAACTCGGCATAGCCCGAGGCCAGGATGATGGGCAGGCCTGGAAAGGAGGAGCGGAGGTGACGCGCAAGCTCGGCGCCCGTCATGCCCGGCATGGCATGATCGGTGATGACGAGATCGCAACCCTGCCCGTCGGCAAAGAATTCCAAAGCCTGGGAAGCGGACGACGCCTCTTGCGGCAGGTGCCCGAGATCCTCCAGCATCGCCACGGTTCCGGTCCTGACAAGGGCGTCGTCATCGACAACGAGAATAGCAAGCGGCCGCGACGCCGGTTTCAAAGGCTCCGTCGCCGGAGGCTCGACGGGAGGCTGCACCTTGACGAAGGTTTCGGCAACGGGCAGCCACAGGGAAACGGTCGTGCCCTTGCCCCGGACGCTCGATATCTGGATCGAGCCGCCGGATTGCGCCGCCAGGCCATGCACCATCGACAGACCGAGACCGGTGCCCTTGCCGACCCCCTTGGTGGTGAAAAACGGTTCGGCGGCACGCGAGACCGTTGCCTCGTCCATCCCCTCGCCATCGTCCGACACCGATATCCTGATGTAATTTCCGCCCGCGAGCCCGGCCGGGCGGGCGTCTTCGGCTGCCGCCGCGGCAACCGTCACGGCTCCGCCACTTTCGAGCGCATCCCGCGCATTGACGAACAGGTTGAGCAGCGCCAGTTCCAGCTGGTTGCTGTCGACCAGGAGGGGCGCCAGATCCGCCGGTATGCTTTTGCGGATTTCGATGCGCGGCCCTACCGCCTTGGCGAGAAGATCCTCGACGTTTTCGAACAGTCTGAAGAAGTCGACCGCCTGCGGCTTGAGTTCCTGGCGTCGTGCGAAGGCAAGCAGGCGCTGGGTCAGCGCGGTGCCGCGCTCGGCCGCCTGTATCGCATTCGTCACCAGGCGTTCACTGCGTTCATCGGCAGGAAGCCGCTTCTTCAGAAGGTTGAGGCTGCCGAGAACTGCCATCAAGAGGTTATTGAAGTCGTGGGCCACGCCACCCGTCAGATGGCCGATCGTGTCGAGCTTCTGCGCCTCGAACAGCTGCGCAAGCGCCTCTTCGCGCTCCCGCGTCCGTTGATCGATCCGGTGCTCGAGTTCCTCATTGAGCTCACGCAACTGCGCTGCCGAGGCCTCGAGCTCAGCGGTGCGCTGGTGAACGCGGGCCTCCAGCTCGGCGTTCAGGCGTTCGAGTTCCCTCGTCTTCCTGTAAAGATCGGCAAAGACCCGCACCTTGGCTCTCAGCACCTCGGGGACGATCGGGACGGAAACGTAGTCCACCGCGCCCACCGCATAGCCGCGCAGCCGGTCGGGTTCCGCCAGCATGACGGCGGAGACAAAGATGATCGGCGTGTTCTGATAGCGCGGATGCTGCCGGATCATGCTGACGAGTTCGAACCCGTCCTGTTCGGGCATGCAGACATCGACGAGGATCACCGCGATTTCGGTGCGCAACAGATGTTCGAAAGCTTCGCGAGCGGATTGCGCCTTGATGAGGTTTTCCTCGAGCTCTTCGAGAATGACCTCGTAACTCAGGAGCTTTGCCGGCTGGTCGTCGACGAGGAGGATGTTGACGGGGTTCATGGCCAGATCCTCAGCGATGCAGCCACATGCGAAGAGCCGACAGAAGCTGTTCGGTATTGACCGGCTTCGCCAGATAGTCGGACGCGCCCGCTTCCAGGCATTTCTCGCGGTCGCCCTTCATTGCCTTCGCCGTTAGCGCCACGATCGGCAACCGCCGGAACCGGGGCTCCGAACGGATGACCTGCATCGTCTCGTAGCCGTCCATTCCAGGCATCATGATGTCCATCAGCACGATCGCCACAGAGGGTTCGTTGTTGATGACGTCGATGGCTTCACTGCCGGTCGTCGCGGTCAGGACTTTCATTCCCCGGCGTTCGAGAACGCTGCTCAGCGCGAAGATGTTGCGGGCGTCGTCGTCGACGAGCAGCACGGTCTCGCCGACCAGATCCTCGTCCGAGCTGTGCAGTTCTTGCAGCGTCGCCTGCTTTGCGGCCGGTAGGTCGGCGACCACCCGGTGCAGGAACAGGGCCGTCTCATCCAGGAGACGTTCGGGCGACTCCACCCCCTTCACCACGACGCTGCGCGCCATGCTGTGCAGCGCCGCGTCTTCCTCGGCGGAAAGCTCCCGGCCGGTGAACACGACCACCGGCACCTCGCCGATCTCGGCGTCGTCGCGTATCTGCTCCAGCACGTCGAAGCCGGACATGTCGGGAAGGGAAAGGTCGAGCACCACGCAGTCGGTGGAATTCTGCCGAAGGGCGGCGAGAGCATCGGATCCGGAGCCGACGCTGGTGATGTCGATGTCGTCATGTCCGAGAAGGGCGGTGACACTCAGACGCTCGGCTTCGTTGTCTTCCACGAGCAGCAGATGCTTGCGGCGCGGTTGTGCATAGGCCTTCAATCGCGACAGTGCCTTGCCGAGGCCTTCCGGCGTCGTCGGCTTGCTCATGAAGGCGAAGGCGCCGCGGGTCAGCCCGTGCTGACGATCCTCGTCGAGGCTGATGATCTGGACCGGAATATGCCGCGTCTGCGGATTCTGCTTGAGCTGGCTCAGCACCGTCCAGCCGAGCATGTCGGGCAGAAAGATGTCGAGCGAGATCGCCGCCGGCCTGTAGTCCTGCGCGAGTGCGAGCGCATCGCTGCCGCGCATCGCCACCAGAACCTTGAATCCATTGTCGCGGGCAAGATCCACCAGGACGCGGGCGTAATGCGCATCGTCCTCGACGACGAGCAGCACCGAGTCGCCGGCCGCTATCTGATGGCGATCGTCTTCGACATGTTCAGCCGGCTTTTCGGCGCGGCGGTTTGCTGCCGCCTCGGCGAATTCCACGACATTTGCCGGCGGAACGGCTTTCGGCGCAACCGCGCCGGCGCCGACATAGGTGAGCGGCAGGTAGAGAACGAAGGTGCTGCCGACACCAGGGGTGCTGCGCAACTGGATCTCGCCACCGAGCAGGTTTGCCAGTTCGCGGCTGATCGCCAGGCCAAGGCCGGTGCCGCCATATTTGCGGCTTGTCGAGGCATCCGCCTGCTGGAACGCCTCGAAAATGATGCGCTGCTTTTCAGGTGGTATGCCGATGCCGGTATCGACGACTTCGAAGGCGATGACCGAAGGCGCGTGTTTGAGCGAGGGATGGTCGGACGACCAGCCGCTCGTTGCCGATGCGACGCGAAGCGTCACACCGCCCTGTGCGGTGAATTTGAAGGCGTTCGACAGCAGGTTCTTGAGGATCTGCTGCAGGCGCTTCGAATCCGTGATGATGCTCTTGGTGATATCGGCGCCGACCTCGACTGCGAACGACAGGTTGCGATTTTCGGCTTCATGCCGGAACGGCCGGGCCATGACTTCGAGCAGGCTGCTGACGGAGATCTCCTCGGCATCGACCGAGACCGTTCCGGACTCGATCTTCGACAGGTCGAGGATGTCGCTGATCAGGTTCAGCAGATCGGTGCCCGCGCCATGGATGGTCTTTGCAAACTCGACCTGTTTGCCCGAGAGGTTGCCATCCGGGTTTTCCCCCAGCTGCTGGCCGAGAATGAGGATTGAATTCAAAGGCGTGCGCAGCTCGTGCGACATGTTGGCGAGGAATTCGGATTTGTACTTCGACGTCAGCGCCAGCTCGGTTGCCTTTTCTTCCAGCGCGCGCCGGGCCTGCTCGATCTCCTGGTTCTTCGCCTCGACTTCGACGTTGCGCTCCTCCAGCTGCTGCGCCTTCTGCCCGAGCTGCTCGTTGGTCTGCTGCAACTCGCGCTGCTGCGTCTGAAGCTCGGCGGCGAGCTGCTGGGACTGTTTGAGCAGGCCTTCGGTCTGCATGGTCGCTTCGATCGAGTTGAGGACGATGCCAATCGATGTCGTCAACTGGTCGAGGAAGGACAGCTGCAATTCGGTGAATTCGCCTACGGAGGCAAGCTCGATCACCGCCTTCACCTGCCCCTCGAAATGCACCGGCAGCACGATGGCGCTTCTCGGCAGGGTCGTGAACACGCCGGAGCTTATCGGAACGACGTTGTCGGGAAGGTCGGTCACCAGGATGCGGCGGGCGTCGCTGGCGCACTGGCCGACAAGTCCCTGGCCGAATTCGAGCCGGGCCGGGTGCGCCGCCTCGCCGCCTTTCGCGTAGACGGACAGCAGCGACAGGACCGGCTGCCGCTCGTCGGCATCCACCTGGTAGATGACCCCTTGATGGGCGCCAACCAGCGGCGCCAGCTCCGACAGCAGCATCTTGCCGACCAGCGTCAGATCGCGCTGCCCCTGCAGCATGTTGGTGAAGCGCGCAAGGTTGGTCTTCAGCCAGTCCTGCTCGGTGTTGCGCTCGGTGGTGAGCCTGAGGTTGTCGATCATCGTGTTGATGTTGTCCTTGAGCTCGGCCACTTCACCGCGCGCGTCGACCTTGATCGAGCGCGTCAGGTCGCCCTTGGTGACGGCGGTCGCCACCTCGGCGATGGCGCGCACCTGCGTCGTCAGGTTGGCCGCAAGCAGGTTGACGTTGCCAGTCAAATCCTTCCAGGTTCCCGCGGTGCCTGGAACATTCGCCTGACCGCCGAGGCGGCCTTCCACGCCCACCTCACGCGCAACCGTGGTCACCTGGTCGGCAAAGGTCGCGAGCGTGTTGGTCATGTTGTTGATGGTTTCGGCAAGGGCGGCCACCTCACCCTTCGATGCGACGGTGAGATTCTGCTTGAGGTCGCCGTTCGCCACCGCCGTCACCACCTTGACGATGCCGCGGACCTGTTCGGTCAGGTTGGCGGCCATGACGTTGACGGTGTCGGTCAGGTCCTTCCATGTGCCGGCAACACCAGGCACCTGCGCCTGGCCGCCGAGCTTGCCTTCGGTGCCGACTTCGCGGGCGACGCGCGTCACTTCGCCGGCAAAGGCGTTGAGCTGGTCCACCATCGTGTTGATGGTGTTCTTCAGTTCGAGGATTTCCCCCTTCACGTCGACGGTGATCTTGCGCGACAGGTCGCCGCGCGCCACGGCCGTCGTGACTTCGGCGATGTTTCGAACCTGGGTCGTCAGATTGGCGGCGAGCAGGTTGACGTTATCTGTAAGGTCCTTCCAGGTGCCGGCGACACCGGGAACGACGGCCTGGCCGCCGAGCCTGCCATCGGTCCCGACTTCGCGGGCGACACGCGTCACTTCGCCGGCAAAGGAGCGAAGCTGATCGACCATGGTATTCAGCGTATCCTTCAAGAGCAGGATTTCCCCGCGCACGTCGACCGTGATCTTGCGCGACAGGTCACCGTTGGCGATCGCGGTGGCCACCTCGGCGATGTTGCGCACCTGCGCCGTCAGGTTGCCGGCCATGGAGTTGACGCTGTCGGTCAAGTCCTTCCAGGTGCCGGCGACACCAGGCACCTGCGCCTGGCCGCCGAGCTTGCCTTCGGTGCCGACTTCGCGGGCGACGCGCGTCACTTCACCGGCAAAGGCGTTGAGCTGGTCCACCATCGTATTGATGGTGTTCTTCAGTTCGAGGATTTCCCCCTTCACGTCGACGGTGATCTTGCGCGACAGGTCGCCGCGCGCCACGGCCGTGGTGACTTCGGCGATGTTTCTGACCTGACCGGTGAGGTTGGAGGCCATGGAGTTGACGTTTTCAGTGAGGTCCTTCCAGGTGCCTGCAACACCCGGCACCTGCGCCTGGCCGCCGAGCTTGCCCTCGGTGCCGACTTCGCGCGCAACGCGCGTGACTTCGGAAGCGAAGCGGTTCAGCTGATCGACCATGGTGTTCAGCGTTTCCTTGAGCTCGAGGATTTCGCCCGAGACCGACACCGTGATCTTCTTCGACAGGTCGCCATTGGCGATCGCGGTCGAGACTTCGGCGATGTTGCGCACCTGCGCCGTCAGGTTGCCCGCCATGGAATTGACGCTGTCGGTCAAGTCCTTCCAGGTGCCGGCGACGCCGAGCACGTTCGCCTGGCCGCCGAGCCGCCCTTCGGTGCCGACCTCGCGCGCCACACGCGTCACCTCGCCGGCAAAGCCGTTGAGCTGGTCGACCATCGTGTTGATGGTCTCCTTCAGTTCGAGGATTTCGCCCGATACCGTCACCGTGATCTTTTTGGAAAGGTCTCCCTGGGCGACGGCGGTCGCGACTTCTGCGATGTTGCGCACCTGCCCGGTCAGGTTGGAGGCCATGGAATTGACGCTGTCGGTCAGGTCCTTCCAGGTGCCGGCGACGCCGCGCACATTAGCTTGGCCGCCGAGCCGGCCCTCCGTTCCGACTTCGCGGGCAACACGGGTCACTTCCGAAGCAAAGGCATTCAACTGGTCCACCATCGTGTTGATGGTTTCTTTCAGTTCGAGGATTTCGCCCTTCACGTCGACGGTGATCTTCTTCGACAGGTCGCCATTGGCAATGGCGGTCGAGACGTCCGCGATATTGCGGACCTGCGCCGTCAGGTTGCCGGCCATCGAATTGACGTTTTCGGTCAGATCCTTCCAGGTGCCGGCGACGCCGCGCACATTGGCCTGGCCGCCGAGCCGTCCTTCGGTGCCCACTTCGCGGGCCACGCGCGTCACTTCTGAAGCGAAGGCGTTCAGCTGATCGACCATCGTGTTGATCGTCTCCTTCAGCTCGAGGATTTCACCCGACACTGTCACCGTGATCTTCTTCGACAGGTCGCCATTGGCGATCGCAGTCGAGACCTCGGCAATGTTGCGCACCTGCGCGGTCAGGTTCGAGGCCATGGAATTGACGTTATCAGTGAGGTCCTTCCAGGTGCCGGCGACGCCTGGCACCTGCGCCTGGCCACCGAGCCGACCTTCGGTGCCGACTTCACGCGCCACGCGCGTCACCTCGCCGGCAAAGCCGTTCAGCTGGTCGACCATCGTGTTGATGGTCTCCTTCAGCTCGAGGATTTCGCCCGAGACGTCGACGGTGATCTTGCGCGACAGGTCGCCGCGCGCCACGGCCGTGGTCACCTGGGCAATGTTGCGGACCTGCGCCGTCAGGTTGCCGCACATGGCGTTGACGCTGTCGGTCAGGTCCTTCCAGGTGCCGGCAACGCCAGGCACCAGCGCCTGTCCGCCGAGTTTGCCTTCGGTGCCGACCTCGCGGGCAACACGCGTCACTTCCGAGGCGAAGGACCTCAGCTGGTCGACCATGGTGTTGATCGCCTCCTTGAGCTGCAGGATTTCGCCGCGTACATCGACGGTGATCTTCTTGGAAAGGTCGCCGTTCGCAACGGCAATCGTGACGTCGGCGATGTTGCGCACCTGCGCCGTCAGGTTCGATGCCATCGAGTTCACGCTTTCGGTGAGGTCCTTCCAGACGCCCGTCACTTCCGGAACCTGCGCCTGTCCGCCGAGTTTTCCGTCCGTGCCAACCTCGCGGGCGACGCGTGTCACTTCCGATGTGAAGACGCTCAGCTGCTTGATCATCGTATTGACGATATCGGCCGAGCGCAGGAACTCGCCTTTGAGCGGCCGCCCGTCGACATCCAGCGGCACGGTCTGCAAGAGATCTCCCTTGGCGACCGCTGTGATTGTGCGCGTGACGGCGGTCGTCGGCCATAGGAGATCGTCGATCAGACCGTTGATCGATCCTTCCATTTCGGACCAGGAGCCGTCCGACAGGCCGAAGCGTACGCGTGTGCTCGTTCGCCCGTCCCGGCCGACCACCTGCCCGACATGCTCGAGCTGCTGGGCCATGCGCTGATTGGCGGCGATGATGTCGTTGAGGGCATCGGCGACCTTGCCGGTGAGACCCGTCAGGTCGGACCGCATTCGCACGGAAAAGTCGCCGCGCCTGACCGCGACGAGGACTTCCAGAAGCGCGCTGGCGTCGTCGAACGCCATCGTTTTTGGGTCGTGCCCATTGAGGCTGTCTACCGCAACGCTGTCGCGCGCGAATTCGCTGGTTTGGTTGCTCACGAAAATCCCCCTCTTCGACGATCGGTAATTTAGCGCTCAACTCAGAAAATGGTATGGGCCGTCCGGCGTCCATCCTAACATGATTCACCGCCCAAAATGAGCCTGATAGTTGCAGATATCGGAAATGCTCGCCGGAAACCGTCTCGGCGGACTTTGCGGTTTTTCTTGCGCGGGAACACTTTGCTGCCGGCTGTCGTTTCCGTCCTGACAATGGAGAGCGACATGTCGAACGTCTCAAGGACAGGCAAGGAAGAGATCAACAACGCGACCAGCTCGACCACTTTCGGAACGTCGGTCGAGAGCCAGGCGCAAATCGAGGACGCGGCCGCGCAAGCGTCGCCCGACACTGACGGCGAGATGCTCAACATCTATCGGCTGGAGCCCATCGCCGAACCCGACGATCCAAGATGGGACAATGCTCCTAACCACGGCGTCATCGTCGTTGCGGCCAGGACGCCCGGCGATGCCAGGATCGTTGCCGCGGCGCGCGAACTCGATTTCATGGAAGTCGACGCGGCGCCCGCCGAGGACGTGACGACAGCCAATGCCAGCGCCTTCCGCGACGATAAGCTTTACACCGTGATCGAAATCGATCGGAACAGACGCGATATAAAGCGCGGTATCCTCGACGGTACGGTCTCGGTCGACACGATCCGACCGGTCGAACCGGACTAGAAATCCTTTCTTCACCTGGGGAGTTCTCATGAATACCGCCAATCTGCAGCTCAAGGGCCTGATCATGGCGATGGCCTCGATATGTGAGGCGATCGTCGATAAGCAACTGCTTACGCGCGGGGAGATCGACGCTGCGCTCTCGAAGGCTCAAAAGGCGATCGAGGAGGATGACGACCACGAGCTGTCAGGCGCCAATCTGGCGGCGATCCTGTTTCCGATCCGCGTGCTGCAGCTTGCCGGCGAATCCAATCGGAAGGGCGAAGAGGCAACGTTTTCAGACTATGCCAAACGTGTGGGGAAGCTCAGCTGAGCATGTTCGAAGGCTTTTCTCTCGATACCGTTGACGCCGGGCCGGGATCGCTTCGCGTCCGTCACGGCGGAACGGGACCGGCCGTTTTGCTTCTCCACGGCCATCCCAGGACACATATGACTTGGGGCAAGGTGGGCGATCTGCTGTCGCCCCACTTCACGATCGTCTGCCCCGACCTTCCCGGTTTCGGCCGCTCCTACCAGCCGCTCGATGCTCCCGACAGCCGCAGCTCTTCGAAGCGCGCAAAAGCGGAAGCCCTCGTTGAACTGATGCTGAGGCTGGGGCACGAGAACTTCGCGGTGGCCGGCCACGACCGCGGAAGCTTGACTGCCTTCCGCATGGCGATGGATCATCCCGACCGTGTGCAGAGACTCATAATCGCCGACGGCATTCCCGTGATCGAACATCTCGAACGCGCCGACTGGAAATTTGCGAGAGACTGGTACCACTGGTTCTTCTTCGCTCAACCGCAAAAGCCGGAACGGGCGATCTCGGCCGATCCTTTGGCATGGTACGACAAACTCTCGCCGGCGCTGATGGGAAAGCAGGCCTATGACGATCTTGTCGACATCATCCACGATCCAGCCGTGATCCACGGGATGATCGAGGATTACCGCGCCGGCCTCCGCATCGACCATCTGCACGACAGCGAGGACCGCGACGCCGGTCGGAAAGTAACCTGCCCCATGCTATGCCTCTGGTCACTACGGGACGACATGGAACAGATCTATGGCGATCCCGTCGCCATCTGGCGGAACTGGGCGGATGACGTGCACGGCTTCGGCATAGACAGCGGCCATCACGTGGCAGAGGAGAATCCTGAAGCGCTCTCGCAGGCGATCCGGGAGTTTTTCGAACGCCGATAGAGCCGGAGATCGAGACGCGCTTCGGTAGTGCGCCATCCGGCGAGAATGTTCAGCGCTGTCGGTTTTTGCTATAAGTTGATCCATTCGGTCTTGTTTCTCGGCGGCTCCTGTGGCTATACCCCGGCCGTACACACTCACGCACCGGGATCTCTACGTGACCAGCCTCAAATCGCTTCTGGCCGCCTGCGGCCTCTCCGCCATGATCGGCCTTGCCGCAAATCCGTCTCTGGCCGGTTCGACGACCTACCCGCTGATCCTGGAAAACTGCGGCGCGCAGGTGACTTTCCGGAAGGCGCCCGAACGGGCGATCGGCCTCGGCCAAAACAGCGCTGAAATCCTGCTGCTGCTCGGCCTCGAGGACAAGATGGCCGGCACGGCCTTCTGGCCGAGCAAGGTCCTGCCGCAGCTTGCAGAAGCCAATGCCAAGGTCAAGCTTCTGACCGTCGAGATGCCGACCTTCGAATCGATCCTCGCCGAAAATCCCGATTTCGTGGCGGTGGCTCTGCCGAGCCTGGTCGGGCCGAACAGCAAGGTCGCCAAGCGCGAGGATTTCGACAAGGTGGGCGTCGCGACCTATCTCTCGCCCAGCACCTGCCTCAGCACCAAGGACGTCAAGGACCAGTACGGCAGCCGCGCCGAGCTGTGGAACATGGATCTTCTCTACAAGGAGATCGACGAACTCTCGCAGATCTTCGACGTCGCCGATCGCGGTCAGGCGCTGATCGCCGACTTCAAGGCGCGCGAAGCCAAGCTTCGCGGGAGCGTTTCGAAGGACGGCAAGAACCTTTCCTACGTCTTCTGGTTCTCCAGCCCCAGCCCGTCGGCCGACGCCTATCTCGGCGGCAAGAACAGCGCGTCCGGCTTCATCGCCGACCTGCTCGGCGGACACAACGCGATATCAGCGGAAGCGGAATGGCCGACGCTCGGCTGGGAAGGCATCATCGCCTCCAGTCCCGACGTCATCGTCGTCGCCAGTCTCGACCGCAACCGTTGGGAGCTCGATAAGCCGGAGGCCAAGATCAATTTCCTGAACACCGATCCGGCCGTCAGCCAGATCGCTGCCGTCAAGAACAAGGCGATCGTGATCATGGACGGCCAGGCCATGAACCCGACCGTCCGCACGGTCTACGGCGCTGAGCAGGTGGCCGGCCAGCTGAAGGCTCTCGGTCTGTTGAAGTGACGGAAGCGGGCCGTATCTTCCGGCAGCTGGGAGCCATCCTCGCACTGCTCCTCGCCTCTTTCTGCCTCATCGCTATCGCCATCGGCGTCAGCGTCGGGATCGGCGACCTGCCGATCCCGCTTGCAACCACGTTTTCGGCCGTCACCAACCGGCTGGGATGGACCGCGGTCGAACTGAACCGCATCCATGAGACCGTCATCTGGGATTATCGGCTCAGCCGGGCGCTCGTGGCCGCCTTCTGCGGCGCGGGTCTGGCGCTGTCGGGCGCCATCATGCAGTCGCTGCTGCGCAACCCGCTTGCCGAACCCTATGTGCTCGGCATCTCCGCCGGCGCCTCTACCGGCGCCGTCGCGATTGTCATCCTGGGGATCGGCTCGGGCGCGGTGTCGCTCTCGGCCGGCGCATTTGCCGGCGCTTTCGCAGCCTTCTTCTTCGTGGCGCTGCTCTCGAACGGCACGCGCGGCGGCGCGGATCGCACCATCCTTGCCGGCGTCGCCGCATCGCAGCTCTTCAACGCCTCGACCTCCTACATCGTCACCACCTCGGCCAATGCGCAGCAGGCCCGCGACGTCATGTTCTGGCTGCTCGGCAGTTTCGGCGGCGTGCGCTGGCCGGAATTCGCGCTGGTCTCGGTCGTCGTCGGGTTCGGCCTCGCCGCCTGTCTGTTCTACGCCCGCGTGCTCGACGCCTTCGCTTTCGGCGACGAAGCGGCATCCTCGCTCGGCGTCAATGTCGGGCGCGCCCGCATGGCACTTTTCGCGCTGACCGCGATGATGACGGCGACGATCGTCAGCATGGTGGGCTCGATCGGCTTCGTCGGCCTCGTCGTGCCGCATGTCGCCCGCTTCATCGTCGGGCCGCTCCACATTCGTCTCCTGCCGGCCTGCGCCATCGCGGGGGCGATCTTCATGGTGTTCGCCGACATCGCCGCACGTGCCCTCATTCCCGGCCAGATCCTGCCGATCGGCGTCGTCACGGCCTTGGTCGGCGTTCCCTTCTTCTCGATTATCCTCTACCGGTTCCAGCGCGCGTCATGAGCATCAAGGCCGACAACCTCACCTGGAAAATTGGCAGGAAAACGATCCTGGAGGGTGTCTCCCTGGAGGCGCCACCCGGCAGGATGCTCGGCCTGCTCGGGCCGAACGGCTCGGGCAAAACCTCGTTGCTGCGGCTTCTCGCCGGCCTAAAACGGCCGCATTCCGGCCGCGTCACGCTCGACCGCAGCGACATCGGCACGATCAGCCGCCGCTCGATCGCCCGGCGGATCGCCTTCGTCGAGCAGCACGCCACGACGAATGCCAATCTGCGGGTCGTCGATGTCGTCAAGCTCGGCCGTTTCCCGCACCGGTCTATGTTTTCAGGCTGGACGAGGGCCGACGAAGAGGCGGTTGAAGAGGCGCTGACGCGCGCCGGCATGGCGGAGAAGCGCGACGATCGCTGGCTGAACCTGTCGGGCGGCGAAAAGCAGCGGACGCATATCGCAAGGGCGCTTGCCCAGTCGCCGCAGGAGCTGATCCTCGACGAGCCGACAAATCATCTCGATATCCAGCATCAGATCGGGCTGATGCGGCTCGTCTCCGGCCTGCCGATCACCAGCATCGTGGCCCTGCACGATCTCAACCATGCCGCCATGTTCTGCGATGAGCTGATCATCCTGCAGCATGGCAGGATCGTCGCCTCCGGCGCGCCGCAGGACGTGTTGAGCGAGGAGCTTCTAAAGGATGTCTTTTCCGTCGAAGCCCGCATCGAAGCCTCACCCTATCACTCGCGCCCGCATATCCATTATCTCAGGTGAGAGCGGCTCTCACGTCACGATCTGCAGCGGCAAAGCGGTCGTCTTTTTCAGTGTCTTGAGGACGATGCTTGACTTCACCGATGCCAGATTGTCAGTGACCCGGATCATTCTTTCCAGAAATTGGCTGAGATGTTCGAGGTCGCGCGTCATGACCTTCATCAGAAAGTCGGCGTCACCGGTCTGCGAATAGCACTCCAGGATTTCCGGCGCGGTCTCGATGAAACGATGAAGCTGCTCGTTTCCGCCTTCCGTATGCGCTCTCAAGCTGACGAGCGTATGGGCAACGACGGTGAAACCCAGTTTCACGGGATTGAGGATGGCGACGACACTCTGGATATATTGCTCGTTGCGCAGCCTTTCCAAACGGCGTGCGCACTGGGTCGCGGAGAGATTGACCTTCAGAGAGAGTTCGTTCTGCGTCAGCTCGCTGTTTTGCTGGAGAGCGGCGAGCAATTTGATATCGAATGGGTCAAGCATGGCCACCCTCCTCGGACGGTGAATTTCTGCACATCATAGCCATATCGCGCTGATTGTCTGCATAGATGCGTCGTTACAGGGAGATAATCGCAGAAATTCGTCGCGAAAGTTCCGCTAGTCTGCGAGCCAGAATTACGGAAACGAGGTGGACTTGTGTTTGACGAACTGAACAGTCGGCCAGCCGACAGCCTGCTTGCTCTCATCAAGGCCTTCCAGGCCGACGATCGCCCTGGGAAAATCGACCTGGGGGTTGGGGTTTATCGTGACTCCATGGGACGCACGCCGGTGATGCGTGCCGTAAAGGCAGCGGAGCAGTTTCTCCTGGAGACCCAGGACAGCAAGAAATATCTTGGCCCGGAAGGTGACCTGCAATTCGTGCGCCTCCTGCAGCCCATCATCTTCGGAAAATCGCCGACGTTTGCTCAACGCCTTGTCGGCATTCAGACACCCGGTGGAAGCGGCGCCCTGCGTCTCGGTGCTGAGCTCATCCAAGCGGCAAATCCATCGGCCAAGCTTCTGCTCGGGACGCCAAGCTGGCCAAATCATGCGCCGATCTTCAGCTCGGCGCGCTTGCCGGTAAAGGAGTACGCTTTCGTTGACCTGATGTCGCAGCAGGTGAAATTCGAAAGCGTGGTCGCCTGCTTGTCTTCCGCTCGGGAAGGCGACGTCGTGCTGCTTCACGGTTGCTGCCACAACCCGACCGGCATCGATTTCACCATGGAACAGTGGCGGCAGATTACCGAGATTCTCGTTGCGCATCGGCTGGTGCCGTTCATCGATCTCGCCTATCAGGGCCTCGGCGACGGCCTCGAACAGGACGCCGCGCCGACGCGCATGATCCTCGAGGCGGTTGATGAGGCGCTGATCGCCTATTCCTGCGACAAGAATTTCGGTCTTTATCGCGAGCGTGTCGGCGCGCTCTATGTCATGACCCGCAATGAGGATGCCCTCAGGAAGGCCGAAAGTAACATTGCGGCACTTGCTCGAGTCAACTGGTCCATGCCGCCCGATCATGGAGCCGCGGTCGTCAGGTCCATTCTCGAAAGCGAAGAGATGTCGGCCATGTGGCGCGCTGAGCTCGAAGAGATGTGCCTGCGCGTCAACGGCAATCGTGCAGCGCTGGCCGCCGCGGCTCTCGATCTGACCTTCATCCGCCGGCAACGCGGCCTGTTTTCCAATCTTTCCATGTCCAAAGAAACGGCTGCGGCCCTCCGGGCCAGGCACGGCATCTACATGGCGGATTCCGGGCGTATGAATCTCGCGGGCATGCAACCGGCAGACGCCGACGCCATCGTCGCGGCGCTCCGGGCCGAAGGCTGCCTGAAATGAGCAGGAAAGAAACGACCGGTCAGGCGATGACCCGTTCACTCGTCGCCCATGGGATCGACACCGTATTCGGCATCCCCGGCGCCCACATGTATGATTTTAACGATGCCCTCTACGGTGCCGGTGACAGAATTCGGTTCATTCACACCAGACACGAACAGGGCGCCGGTTACATGGCCTATGGCTATGCCAAATCCACCGGCCAGATCGGCGCCTATACCGTCGTTCCAGGCCCAGGCGTCCTCAATTCCGGCGCGGCGCTCTGCACCGCTTACGGCGCCAATGCCCCGGTGCTGTGCATCACCGGCAACATCATGTCCCACCTGATCGGTCAAGGCAGAGGACAGTTGCACGAACTGCCGGATCAGCTCGCTACGATGCGCGGGATTACGAAAACGGCGGAGCGGATCAATCACCAGTCCGAAACCGGTCCTGTCACGGCCGAGGTCGTCGCCAAAATGCTCTCCGGCCGCCAGGGTCCAGGAGCGGTCGAAGCGCCATGGGACGTGTTCGGGCAATTCGGCCCAGAAACCGATCTGCCGGTTGGCACGAGAGCACCTCATCCGGCCGTCAACCCTGATCAGGTCGCTGCCGCGGCGGCACTGATATCAGGTGCCAGCAACCCGATGATCATGGTTGGTGGCGGCGCGGTGGATGCTGGAGCGGAAATCGCTGCTCTTGCGGAATTGCTGCAGTCGCCGGTCACGTCCCATCGCTCCGGCAAGGGCATCGTCGCCGACGACCACCCCAACTACCTGAATTTCGTCGCCGCCTACGAATATTGGAAGAATACTGATGTTCTGATCGGGATCGGCAGCCGGCTGGAATTGCAGTTCATGCGATGGAAGTGGCTTCCCAAGGATCTCAAGGTGATCCGCATCGATATCGATCCAACCGAGATGGTCCGTCTCAAGCCCGATGTCGGCATCGTCTCGGATGCCAAGGAGGGAACGCAGGCTCTGCTCGATGCGCTGGCAGGTTCCAGCCGCAAGGATCGCACGCGCGAATTTGCCGAGCTCAACGAAAAGGCAAGGTCTCGCTTCTCGGCAGTGCAGCCGCAACTGGTCTATCTCGATGCCATTCGCGAAGCCCTGCCAAGGGACGGCTTCTTCGTCGAGGAAATCTGCCAGATGGGTTTTACCGCCCGATTTGCATTCCCGGTCTATGCCCCTCGTCAGTACGTCACATGCGGCTATCAGGACAATCTGGGTTTCGGCTTCAACACGGCCTTGGGCGTGAAAGTCGCCAATCCCGACAAGGCCGTTATCTCTGTTTCCGGCGATGGCGGCTTCATGTTCGGGGTTCAGGAACTCGCTACCGCCGTCCAGCATAAGATCAATGTCATCGCCATCGTCTTCAACAATTCGGCCTATGGCAACGTACTGCGTGACCAGAAGCAGGCGTATAAAGGCCGCTATCTTGGCTCGGAGCTGACCAATCCAGATTTTGTCGCGCTTGGCGAGAGCTTCGGCATTCGAGCATTCAAGGTGACGAGCCCCGGCGAATTGAAACACGCGATCGAGAAAGCCCTATCTCTCGACGAACCTGTTCTCATCGAGGTTCCCATCGAGAAGGGATCCGAGGCGAGCCCTTGGCCTTTCATTCATCCGGCTCCGCACACCGAATGAAACCCGATCAAAATGACGGTCCCTTGAGAAAGATCGTCGCCAGCGGCGGCAGCGTCAGCGACAGGGAGACGGGCCTGCCGTGTGCGGGAATGGGCTCGCTCGACACGGCGCCATTGACAAGGCCCGAGCCGCCATATTCCCGCGCATCCGTGGTAATCCGCTCGATCCACACCCCGTCCTGCGGCACGCCGATCCTGTAGCCGTAACGCGGCACCGGCGTGAAGTTCGACATGACCAGCACCGACGAAGCGCGATCGGGCGCATAACGGAGCATTCCGAGGACGGAATTGACGGCGTCGTCGGCTGCCGCCCATTCGAAACCCTCGGGATGAAAGTCGCCGAACTGCAATGCCGGCTCGTCCGCGTAAAGGCCGTTCAGATCCTTCACCAGCCGCTGAATTCCTGCATGCTGAGGCCGGTCCAGCACATCCCAGGTCACCGACCCGTCATGGTACCACTCGCCAGGCTGAGCGACTTCGCTCCCCATGAACAAGAGCTTCTTGCCGGGATGGCCCCACATGAAGGCGAGATAGCTGCGCAGATTGGCGAATTTCTGCCATTCGTCGCCCGGCATCTTCGTCAGCAGCGAGCCCTTTCCGTAGACGACCTCGTCATGCGAAATCGGCAGAATGAAGCGTTCGGAATAGGCATAGATCATGCCGAAGGTCATCGTGCCATGGGCGTAACTCCGGTAAATCGGATCCTTCTCGATGTAGCTCAGGCTGTCATGCATCCAGCCCATGTTCCATTTGATGTCGAAGCCCAGCCCCCCTTGCTCCGGCGGCTTCGTCACCCCGGGCCAGGCCGTCGATTCCTCGGCGATCGTCATCGCGTGTGGGCAGCGCTCGTGAATGATGCTGTTCAGGTGCTTGAAGAATTCGACGGCTTCCAGATTCTCGCGACCGCCATATTGGTTGGGAATCCATTCGCCTTCATTGCGGCTGTAGTCGCGGTAGAGCATCGAGGCAACGGCGTCGACCCGCAAACCGTCGATATGGTAGCGCTCCAGCCATTCCAGCGCACTGGCGATCAGGAATCCTTTCACCTCGTTGCGGCCGAGATTGTAGATCAGCGTGTTCCAGTCGCGGTGAAAGCCTTCGCGCGGATCTTCGTGTTCGTAGAGCGCGCTGCCGTCGAAGCGGGCAAGCCCCCAGACGTCGGTGGGAAAATGCGCCGGAACCCAGTCGAGGATGACGCCGATCCCGGCGCCATGACACCGGTCGATGAAATAGGCGAAATCCTCAGGCGTCCCATATCGGCCGGTCGGAGCGAAAAGGCCGAGCGGCTGATAGCCCCAGGAGCCGCCGAACGGATGCTCCATGATCGGCAGCAGCTCGATATGGGTAAAGCCCATGTCGCTGACATAGGGAACCAGCCGCTGGCTGAGTTCGACCCAGTCGAGCGACCTGTTGCCGTCCTTTTGATCGCGAAGCCAGGAGCCGACGTGCACCTCATAGACCGAGAACGCACCTTCCAGCCTGTCTTGCCGGGACCGGCCCTTCATCCAGCCGTCATCAGTCCATCTGAACGGAGTCGACGATGCGACGATGGAGGCGGTGGACGGAGCGGCCTCGCTCGCCCTTGCCACCGGATCGGCCTTTTGCGGCAGGCAGGTCCCCTCAGCATCGACGATCTCAAACTTGTATCTTTCGCCGGGTGCCAGCCGCGGAATAAACAGCTCCCAGACGCCCGCCGACTGTCTCAGCCGCATCGGATTTCGCCGCCCATCCCAGGCGTTGAAGTCGCCGACAACCGAGACGCGGCGCGCATTCGGGGCCCACACGGCGAAACGGACGCCCGATACACCGTCGATCGACATCGCCGCCGCGCCGAGCGTCCGGCTGAGACTATAGTGGGTGCCCTCCGATATCAGATGGAGGTCGAGCTCTCCGAGCAGCAGGCCGAAACTGTAGGGATCCTCGGTGATCTGCACTGCATCCGGCCATGTGATCCGCAGCCGGTATCCTGTCCTCGAGGCGGCGGCCGCTGCAAACAGGCCGGACGGGTGGGCGATACTGAACGGCGCCACCACCCGACCGCTCGCCGCCTCGATGAGATCGACCGCTTCCGCGCCAGGCAGATATACCCGCACGATCGTCATGCCGCCGCTTTCGTGGGGGCCGAGGATCGAAAAGGGATCGCCATGGCGCCCCTCGATCAAGGCCCATAGCGCATCCTGTCCGATGCCCGCCAGGAGTTCCGAGCGCTCAACATTCATGCCTTGACCCCCGCCAGACGCGATACGATCTCGGCAAAGCCGGATAGCGGGATCGGAAGCCATTTCGGCCTGTTGCGGGCTTCATAGGCGATCTCGTAGGCGGCCTTTTCGAGAAGAAAGGCATCGAGGACCCTCCGTCTTTGATTGGCTGGCATGTCAAGCTCCTTCGATACGGCGACCGCCTGCGAATAGGCATCGAGAAAGGCCTCCTCAGCATGGCGCCCGAAGCGGGCGATCGCCTCGCGCCGGACTTCGTTCTCATGTTCGATGACCGCGTCGTTATCGAGCTGAGCGGTGGCCACGAGATAGCTCAGCGATCTCAAAAGCCCGGCGACATCACGCAGCGGGTTTGTCTTGGCCCGGCGCTCGGTCAGGTTTTTCGCGGGCTCGCCCTCGAAGTCGATGATGACGGCATCGCCTTCGCTGACGAGGATCTGGCCAAGATGAAAATCGCCATGCGTGCGCGTCATCAGCGTATGGCGGGCGCTCCCCGCCAGCGTCGCGGCGAGCTCGATGAGTTCGGAGCGGCGCTCGAGAAGCGGTGCCGCAAGCAGGTCGATGGCGGGATCGGCATTCTCCGCGCGTTCGTCGAGCTTCGATAGAGCATAGGCGACCTCGCCGGCAACGGCCTTCTTTATCGCTTCGACCTCACTGTCGCCTGATACCACCGGGCTGAAGGCCTCGTCCCCGGTATCCCCGGCGAGCACGACATGCAGCTCGCCGAGCCTGAGGCCGACCATCGCGACGAAGCTGATCAACGGCCGAAAGACGTCATCGCCCGGTTGGACCGCCGGGTCGTTCAGCACGAGTTCGTCTGCCCCACGGCGCAGATTGTTCAACATCCAGTTCCAGGCGTCGCCCTGGTTGCGGATCGCGCCCTGGACGATGATCAAGGTCGAACGGCGTCCGCCGGAATCGGTATGCGCGACCTCGCCGAGCAACGGGGCAGTGTGTTCATAGCCGGCGCGGGTGAGATAGCGCGTCATCTCGACCTCCGGATGAATTCCCGGAAAGATGTGCCTGATCAGTTTGATCATCGCGACGTCGCCGACAATCAGCGAGCTGTTGGACTGCTCGGCCGAAAGCCAATGGACCGCGAGATCGTCGGTAACGGCGAGGCGGTCGAGCCGCTCCGTGCCGAGAAATTCGAGAGTGCCGGTACGGCCGGTGATGCGCGAGCGGTCGGCAAGCCCGCGCAGGATGCCGCGTGCCATCGCCTCCAAGGCAAATCCGTCCGTCAGGAAGCCGACGCGCCGGCCCTGGCGAACCCGTGCGAGCGCCAGTTGCTGGGTCAGCGCGGATGGCTGCGCATCGTCCCAGGCGACTGCCAGCGGCAGCTGGTAGGATTCGCTGTGGTTCGGCAGTACGGCTTCCAATTCGCCGAGAACGATACCGTCGGCAAAGGGGATGGGCGTTGCGGAGATCAGGCGTGCTGCCTGAAGCGCCTGATCCTTTGCCCCGAACCACCGCCGCTTCGCGAGGTAGGCCGGCAGGATTTCGGTGCTGAGGACGCGCGCATGCGCGGGTTCATCGACAAGATCGAGCAGGCCGCGGCGGATGACCATGGTCACCAGATCGGGAAGCTGTTCGGGGGGTGCCGTGCGCCATGCCGGCGGATCGGCATCGGCCGCCAGCTGGAACCAGAAGAAGCCGTAAGGCGGCAATGTCAGCAGATAGGTCAGCTGGCCGATCGGTGGGAAGGGCGACATGCCGGTCAATTCGATCGGCACGCGGCCCTCGAAACTCGACAGGTCGAGTTCGACGGCCTGGGGCAGCCGCGAGAGGTTTGCGACGCACATTAAGGTTTCGCCGTCATATTCCCGCAGATAGGCGAGGATCTTGCGATTCTCCGGCGAGAGGAACCGCAGCGAACCGCGCCCGAAGGCCGGATGCCTGCCGCGCAGCGCCAGCATCTTGCGTGTCCAGTTGAGCAGCGAATGCGCATCCGTGCTCTGCGCCTCGACGTTGACGGCCTCGAAACCATAAAGCGGGTCGGCAATCGGCGGCAGGACGAGACGCGCCGGATCCGTCCGGGAGAAACCGCCATTGCGGTCCGGAGACCATTGCATCGGCGTCCTCACCCCATCGCGGTCACCGAGATAAATATTGTCGCCCATGCCGATCTCGTCGCCGTAATAAATCACCGGCGTTCCGGGCATCGAGAGAAGAAGCGCGTTCATCAGCTCGATCCGCCGGCGATCGCGCTCCATCAGCGGCGCCAAGCGCCGCCTTATGCCGAGATTGATGCGAGCACGTTTGTCGGACGCGTAGGTCTCCCAGAGATAGTCCCGCTCGGCGTCGGTCACCATTTCGAGCGTCAGCTCGTCGTGATTGCGAAGGAAGATCGCCCATTGGCAGTTGTCGGGAATTTCAGGCGTCTGGCGCAGGATATCGGTGATGGGAAACCGGTCCTCCTTGGCGATGGCCATATACATGCGCGGCATCAGCGGGAAGTGGAAGGCCATGTGGCATTCGTCACCTTCTCCGAAATATTCGCGCGTATCCTCCGGCCATTGATTGGCCTCGGCAAGCAGCATCACGCCGGGGTGGGTGGCATCGAGCGCGGCGCGTATGCGTTTGAGGATTGCGTGGGTTTCCGGCAGATTTTCGTTGATCGTCCCCTCGCGCTCGACGAGGTAGGGGATCGCGTCGAGACGAAAACCGTCAATGCCGGTTTCCAGCCAGAAGCGCATCACCCTCAGCAATTCCTCCATGACGAGGGGGCTATCGAAATTGAGGTCGGGCTGATGGGAATAGAAACGGTGCCAGTAATAGGCGCCGGCGACCGCGTCCCATGTCCAGTTGGATTTTTCCGTATCGATGAAAATGATCCGCGTTTCCGGAAATTTCTGATCGGTATCGGACCAGACGTAGAAGTCGCGCTCTGGCGATCCCGCCGGCGCCTGGCGCGCGCGCTGGAACCAGGGATGCTGATCGGAGGTGTGATTGATGACAAGTTCGATGATGACGCGGATATTGCGCTGGTGGGCGGCGTCGACGAAAGCCCGGAAGTCCTCCACCGTTCCGTAATCGGAGCTGACACTGCCATAGTCGGCGATGTCGTAGCCGTCGTCTCGGCGCGGAGAGGGAAAGAAAGGCAAAAGCCAGATGGCATTGACGCCAAGGGCTGCGATGTGATCGAGCTTCTGGTGCAGGCCGGCAAAGTCGCCAACCCCGTCGCCATTGGCGTCGTAGAACGACTTGATGTGCAGCTGGTAGATAATCGCATCCTTGTACCAGAGCGGCTGCGGCACGCTATCTGCATTCATCGTGTCCATTCATGCCTCCCTTGAGCGAATACGCCAGATCGCATAGGGCAGGACCTCAGGATTGAGACTGATGCTCTGCCATTTGCCGGTCCACTTGAAACGATGCCCAGCGACCAAGTCTTCGGCGTCGAGCGCTCCACCGTCTCCGAGCGACCACTTCCAGAGCGGCAGCTCGACGTCGCTCTGCTGGAAATTGTGGGGGTCGAGACTGATGGCGATCAACAAAACATTGTCGCGGGCGCGGCTCGCCTTCTCGAAGAACAAAATGTTGTCATTCGAGGCGTTTAGCAGCGTCAGCCCGAGATGCGAATGCAGGGCAAGATTTTCGTTCCGGATGCGGTTGAGCATCCTGATCTCAGCGATGATATTGCCCGGGCGGTCGTAGTCCCAGGCGCGGATTTCGTATTTCTCGCTGTCGGCATATTCCTTGCGCTTGGCATCGGGACGCCCCTCGCAAAGTTCGAAACCGTTATAAACGCCCCATAATCCCGACAGGGTGGCGGCAAGTGCTGCGCGGATCAGGAAGGCCGGGCGCGGCGCGTTCTGCAGGAAATCCGGATTGATATCATGCGTGTTGACGAAGAAATGCGGGCGGAAGAATTCCTTCGGCGCCGTCTCCGTCAGCTCCCGCATATATTGCTCGAGCTCCCACTTGGCATTGCGCCAGGTGAAATAGGTGTAGGACTGCGAGAAGCCGATCTTTGCCAGCCGGTACATGACCTTCGGCTTGGTGAAGGCCTCCGACAGGAAGACGACATCGGGATGACGGCCCCTGATATCGCCGATCAGCCATTCCCAGAACGGAAAGGGCTTGGTGTGCGGATTGTCGACGCGAAACAGCTTGACGCCCTGGTCCACCCAAAGCTGGACGATATCCCTGAGCTCCACCCATAGTGAAGGCAGCGCATCTTTTGTATAAAAATCGACGTTGACAATGTCCTCGTATTTCTTCGGCGGGTTTTCCGCATATTTGATCGTACCGTCGGGACGCCAGTCGAACCAGCCGGGATGCTCCTTCAGCCAGGGGTGATCCGGCGACGCCTGGATCGCGAGGTCGAGAGCAATCTCCAGGCCATGCCGGCCTGCCGCCTCGACCAGCCGGCGGAAATCCTCGAACTCGCCGAGCTCGGGATGGATGGCATCGTGGCCGCCGTCCTCGGAGCCGATGGCATAAGGGCTTCCGGGGTCGCCCGGCCCGGCTTTCAGGCTGTTGTTGCGGCCTTTCCGGTTGGTCGAGCCGATCGGATGAATCGGCGGGAAATAGAGTACGTCGAAGCCCATGTCACGGATGGCGGGCAATCTCGGGATGACGTCGTCGAAGGTGCCGTGCCGGTCCGGATCGCCGCTCTGCGAGCGCGGAAAGATTTGGTACCAGCTGGCAAAGGCAGCCGCCTTGCGTTCGGCATCGACGGCGCTTGCCGTCGAGCGCAGCCGAAATGGCCGCTTGTCCGCCTTGTTCATCAATTCCGATGTTCGGGCATCGAGCAGGATCGCCGTGCGCTCGGCATCCGAGGCGCTTTCGAGACTGCTGACGAGGGCCTTCAATTCGGCGCCGAGCGCGGCACCTGCATGCGTCTCAGCCGAGCGAACCAGGTTCAACCCCTCCTGGAGTTCGAGCTTCAGGTCCAGCCTGGCATCGTTCTTCTTCGTCAGTTCGTAGCGAAAGATCGCAAACGGGTTCTTCCATGCCTCGACGGCAAATTCATAGCGTCCGGTGCGTTCCAGCAGGAATTCGGCACGCCAGCGGTCGTTTTCGACCAGTTGCATCTCTGTCTCGTTCCAGTCCGCCGCATCGAGCGGCCGCCAGAGCAGGACCGCGGCGATCGGGTCGTGGCCATCGGCGAATATATCCGCCTCGACGGTGAGGATGTCGCCGACCACCCGTTTGACGGGAAAGCGCCCGTCATCGACCCGCGGCATGATGTTTTCGATGGCGAGCCGCGGCGATGCCGTCGCCTGCTCGACGTCGAGGATCAGCTGGGATGTGATCGGCGCCGGCGCCTTGCCTTCGATCACCAGGGTTTCCCCTGCCCGCAACCGCAGAGCCGTACCATCGGCTGCGGCGGGAAGAAAACCGGAGGCCGCTTCACGCAGTGCGGTCACTGGAGCGGGCGCACTTTTCCGCAGGTCCCTGTTGAGCAGGATGAACCGCACATTCTCGGCGCTGCGAAGATCTTCCGCCGCCGATTGCAGCAGCGCTGAGACCGGTCCGTTGGCATTGCGGATGAGCCGAAGCGATGATGCAAACACATGGGGAGCCTTGCCGATCTCCGTGTTCGCAAGGCGAATTTCGGAGGAGATATCGAAAGCGAGATCATGGCGCAGCCCCCGCAAGCCCGTTCCATTCCCATGGATCGGATCGAGCGGTGTGGCGGCGCCATATTCGAAGCCTATCGGAACCATCAGGCCGCCGCCCAGCGAGGCGGCAAGGCGCAGCGCCCTTGTGGCCCGCCGTTCGAGGATTTCGCGACTCTCGGTTCCGTGCGCGATCCGCCTGGCGAATGGCGGCTCGGGAAAAGCGATCTGCCAGCCAAGCTGCTTCTGGACGCGGTGTTCTTCGATGAACCATCTCTCGTCAAAATCCCACCAGGCCATCGATGAAAAACATCCATCGAAGCCTGTATTCTTGACCGCCTCCCTCACCCCGAAATCAGTGCCGGGCGTCCAGGCGAGGAATTGCGCGTCCGCCTTCTCGCGCACCGCGGAAATCAGCGATTTGAAAGCCACCGGCGCAATGCGATCGATCCCGAGCACCCGATAGCCAGAGAGGCCTAGACCGGCCAATTGTTGAAGCCGTTCGGTCCATTCTTCCAACAGCCGGGATTGAGACTCCGCCTCCATCGCAGTCATCGGTTCCACCGGATCCAATGGTGAGCGTCTCGGATCGACGGGGCGAAAGCCCGCCTCGGAATTCCGGGCCTTGCCGTCGAGCATCAGGTCCATCATCAAGGCGATGCCGCTCTTGCGGGCGGCCTCCGCCAAGCGTCCCACCCCATCCTCGATTGCGCTTCCGAGCGACAGTTGAGGATCAAGGCGATTCAGATCCTGGGAGGCAAAGATGCTGCGCTCCCCGCCCCTATCGAATAGAGGTGCCGTCAGCACACGGTCGAAACCGGTATCCGCCGCGTGGTCAAATACCTCGCGCCACGCGTCGATACCCTGAAGAAGGAGTGGATTGACATAATAGATCCGGGGTGGGGCGCTCAACACACCCTGGTTTGGAGAGAATGACATCGGCCGCCGCTCGAGTTTGGTTTGAAGGCAAACTTCTGTTGCCCGACGTTGTTCCACCGAAAGTTTCAATTCAGGTTGCGCCAGACATCGCCGACCGTACCGGCGCGGGACCGATGGAACGCGCTCGATACGCGCGTCAAAAGCCTTGAACTGCGCAGACGGACCTTGAAGGTTCGCGACATAATTGAATAGTCTTGCGCTTTCTGGGACGATGACCCATTTGGCTGCCGACAGAAGCCCCCTCGCCGCCCCGCACCGTTCTGAAAGATCAGGCGCCCGAACGAGACTTGATGTATCCGAATGAAATCACTGCGATTGCAATAGAGGCGGCCAGACATGAATCCATCGGTGGAATTGTGTTCATATCCCGAACTCGATGATCGAATCGTGATCGTCAGGGCGGGGGACGAGGTTGATGCCGTGTTTGTCCGGACCGAAAGGTTCAATGTGCTGATCGATACGCTCGGCACGCCCGAACTCTCCACGGCGGCGCTGGACCTGCTGGGGGAACAGACGAACACTCGTCCGCTGATCGTCATCAATTCGCACATGGATTGGGATCATTTCTGGGGAAATGCCGCCATTGCTGCGCGCGCTCCGATTATCGCGCATGCCGCCGCGCTCGACCGTTTACGCGACCCTTCCGCACAGGAGGTCCTGAGGGACAAGGCGAGCCGGGAGTCGAGGTTTCGAAACGTCGACCTCATCGGTCCCGATATTACCTTCTCCGGCTCGATGACCCTCAATGGCGGTGATCTGACGCTGGAACTCATTCATACGCCGGGACACACGCCCGACCATATCGCCGTATGGATTCCCGAACTTCGCATCTGCCTGGCCGTCGACGCGGTGGAATATCCCATCCCCGAAGTCTGGAGCAAAAGTGCAGGCGACCTGCGCTTGATCCGCTCCTCGCTCGAGCGGATACGTGACCTCAATGCAAGACTGGTCATCCCTGCGCATGGCCGGACGCACTCTCCTTCGGCGGTGGATGGCAACCTCGCCTATTTCCGAGCCCTGGCCGATCGTGTCGGCAGTTTGAGTGAGAGCCAGCTGGCCGATCCGCAACTCGGCAGTTCAAGCGGCCTGCGGCTTGAAGACTTCGCCCCCATCCCCGACGGAATGGCCTCCGACGTCGTGGCGTTCTACCGGAACTGCCATGAGACAAACCTTGGCGCCACGGTTCAGGCCCATATCGAAAAACTGAATTCGCATAAGGAACGTCAGGGGGCCGGAACGTGAAACTGTTGGAGGGCGGACGAACCGGGCAGATCTGGCAGGACGGCGATACCGTCGTACGGCCTTCCGGCGCATGGACGCCGACGGTGCACCGTTTTTTGCGCCATCTCAGGAGCAGAGGCTTTCCGGGAGCGCCGGATCCGATTGAAATTGGCGGAAACCAGGAAGTCATCACTTATGTCACCGGGCGCGTCTGCGAAGACCTGAGCGACCAATTTGTCGGGTCGGAACGCACGCTGCTTTCCGCAGCCAAGCTTCTGCGCGATTTTTACTCGGCATCTCAAGGGTTTCTCGAATCGGATCGCCAGATCCAGACATGGATGCTGCCGCCACAGGAGCCGCGCGAGATCATATGCCACGGCGACTATGCGCCCTACAATGTCGCGACGGCAGACCATGAAGCTGTCGGGATCATCGATTTCGACACCGCCCATCCCGCGCCGCGCCTGTGGGATCTGGCCTACTCGGTTTACCGCTGGGCGCCGCTTTCCGATCCCACTAATCCGCACGTGACCTTCGGCCTCGACGGTCAGTTGCGCCGGGCGGAAATCTTCTGCACGGCATATGGCGCGACGATGGAAGACCGGCTCCAGCTCCCTGAGATGATCTGCCAGCGGCTGCAGGCGCTCGTCGATTTCATGCTGGCAAGTGCGGCCGCCGGAGATGAGACGTTCATGGAGGACGTGGTTGCCGGAGATGCCCGACTGTATTTGAGCGATATGGACGATGTTCGAAGCCATGGGGATCGGCTGCTCAAAGCCCTGTGCTGACGCGCCTTCGGCAAGCTGAATGTCCCGCTTTGCTTGTCTGTGCCCCTCATGTTTAGGAGCCGAAGAGGAACCGCCAGACGTCAGTGACTCGTCCCATATTTAGAGCCACTTCCTCCGACGGAAGAAAGTGAAGAGGAACAGGCACAAGAACGCGATGACACCGAGCACGAAGAAATAGCCATACCGGAATTTCAATTCCGGCATCTCGTTGAAGTTCATTCCGTAGATGCCGGCGATCGCGGTGGGAACGGCGAGGATTGCCGCCCAGGCGGCGAGCTTGCGTGCAATCGCCGTCTGCTCCGTCTGGCCGATCATCACGCTGGCCTCGAAGGCGAAGGCGAGGACCTCGCGCAATGCATCGATATCTTCCTGAACCCGGCGGACGTGGTCGGTCACGTCGCGAAACAGCGATTGGAGAGTCGGATCCATGCCGGGAAGATCGATGTGCTCGTATCGCCGGCAGACGTCGACGAGCGGCACCACGGCGTTGCGCAGCCGCAGCAGCTTGCGCCGTAACAGGTAAAGCCGCTCGATGTCGGACTTTTCCAGCTGTTCGCGAAGCACCAGATCCTCGAGCTTCTCGACCTCCTCCTGCACGACCTCGATGACCGGCATGTAGTTGTCGACGATGAAATCGAGGATGGAATAGAGAATATAGTTCTCGCCATGGGCAAGTGCTGACGGCGTGGCCTCGCATCGCTGCCGCACCGCCAGATAGGAGGACGAGTCGCCGTGGCGAACGGAGACGACATAACCGCGACCAACGAACAGATGCGTTTCGCCGAAGACGATTTCGTCATCCTTCATATGGGCGGTCCGGGCGACGATGAACATCGCGTCGCCGTAAATTTCCAGTTTCGGGCGCTGGTGGGGCTGCGCCGCATCCTCGATCGCCAGGGCATGGAGATTGAACTCGGCCTGGACCTGATGCAGCAGCACTTCATCCGGCTCGTGCAGGCCGATCCAGACGACAGCGTTCTCCCGGCTTCGCCATTCGCCGGCCTCTTCTATCCTGATGTCGCGAATGCGTTGCCCCTGCTGATAAACGGCGGCGGCCACGACGCCGGGCCGTTCATACGGAGGCGATGTGGAGCCCCCGTCTGCCAGCGCGGAAATACCGTTCAGATCCTTCAGCCGTTCCAAATCCAGCTATCCTCTCCATGGCCGCACGGGATCATATATCCGCGGGGCCAATCCCTTCGCCGGTCAGGCGCTCAGCCGATCATAATGCTATTTCGTAAAACATGCATCACTGCGTCGGTACCGGGTTTGACCAGCCGCCTTCATCTGGCCAGGCGCCGGGCAGCGTCATGAAAGGCGCCCGGCGATTGCCGCGCGCCTTTCATTTGGTCACGACGCAAAGGCCGGCTTGCGCCGCGCGCCCATTCTCAACACGAAATAGATCGCTCCGCCGATGGCGACGCCGAAGAACCGGCCGTAGGTGCCCCACCAATCCGTCAGGATGGTGGTGAAGGTCGGCAGGATCGAGGAAATCTCATCATTGCGAGCCGACGACACGCCCGGCCAGACGAAACGGACTTGCGACCGCGGCGCCGGCGGCGTCGAAGACATAGGCGCCAACGTCGCCGGCGGTCGACCGCCTGCCGCTTTCGAAGGAGGCAAGCTGCGCTCCGAACTTGGCGAGCGATGCGTAGCGGTCGTGTCCCAGCCCGTCGGATGCCTGGATCGACGTGATGTCGATGACCCGAAGCCTTTCCTTCAAGGCAGCCTCCCTGATGACGGGATCGTCGATATCGAGGCGTCCGACGCGCGCCCGCTCTCGCGCTATGAAGCTCGAAGCGACGAGCGCCCGGTCATCTTTCGAAACGAGAAGGGATATCGGGATCGGCATCCGCCCGATATCCTTCAGCTGGGACCGGAAAACATCGACGTCGATGTCAGGGGCGGCCAGGATCACCGCCAGTTTGCCGACGACGTCGTCGCGATGCTGCAGTTCGAGCTGGCGCACCGTTTCCATGACCAGGAATCCGCCCATGCTATGTCCGAAAAGGATGATGCGTTTCACCTTTCCTGAAGCCGAGAGCGACGTAACAAGCGAGTCGAGGTCGCTACGCGAGGAGAGGGCGGCATCGCGGTCGGCGACATAGCCGGCGACGGCGGCGGCCGAAGGCCAGGAAAACAGAATCGGAGAGCCCGGAATATTGGCATCCGCGGCAATCTGCGCGGTGCGAAACAGCGCCTCCTGATAACTGTAGTTGTAGCCATGCACGAAGATGCCGACGGTGCCGTCGGACTGCGTGGAGCGGAGCGCCTCCTCTACGAAGGCGTCCTTTGCAAGCTGCTTGCGCCTGATGACGGCAAATTGCCGTTCGGGATCCGGGGTCGCGGTCGGATATGTGATCGCGGTGTCCTTTCGGTCGGGAGGGACCGAAAACCCATACTGCTCATAGGTGAGATTATCGGCCCACGCGCTGCCGAACCCGCCCCGTATGCTGTCGGGAGTTCTGTTGGTCGCTACGAGCACGTTCACGCTGACCGGGGCCTTTTCGGCATGAGTCGTCAGATGAACCGGCTTCAATACGTCCGGCAATGGTCTCGTCGCACAGCCTGCAAGCATCGCCAAGCCGATCGCGACAATGATGGCCGGCCCGGTCTTCAGGAGCTCTCGGTGACCTGCCTTCGAGGGCTCCGGAGAATACCGTTCCGTCATCGATAAATTTCCCCTGGGATCAAGGCTCTCGGGCGCATGCTTCAGCCAATCTCGTCATACGGCACGTCGTTCGTTCCCGCGTGGGATGGCATCGCCTGCGCCACCCCACACATTTTATCGCGGCCCGTGTTGCAGCGGCCGCCGCGGCGGCCGTGGGCGATGGCCGTCGAAGACTGCGTCATACCTCTGCCGCCGCGGCTCCGGCTCGAACGCCTTCGTCCCTCGGAATCCTGAACCACGCGACGTAGAGCGCAGGCAGGAACAGCAGCGTGAGTGCTGTTCCGACGACGATGCCGCCCATCATGGCGTAGGCCATCGGCCCCCAGAAGATCTCGCGCGAGATCGGGATCAGCGCCAGCGTGGCCGCCGCGGCCGTCAGCATGATCGGCCGCATGCGGTGCTCAGTGGCCTCGATGACCGCCTGCCAGGGCGCCATTCCTTCACTGCGCAGATGCTCGATCTGGACGACTAGGATGACGGAGTTGCGGATCAGGATGCCGATCAGCGCCAGCACGCCGAGGATCGCGACGAAGCCCATGGGAGCATTGCTCAGCAAAAGTGCTGCGACCACGCCGATCAGGGCGGTCGGCGCGACGGCGAACACCAGGAAGAGGCGGCTGAAGCTTTGCAGCTGGATCATCAGGATCGTCGCCATCGTAAACAACATCAGCGGCGCCACGGCGACGATCGGCCCCTGGGCCTCGGCGCTGGATTCGACCGCGCCTCCCACTTCCACCTTGTATCCCACCGGAAGGCCTTTCTGGAACTCTTCCACCTTCGGCTTCAGCTGTTCGACGATCGTCGCCGGCTGTGTCGAACCGATAACGGCGGCCTGGAGCGTAATGGTGGGCTGGCGGTCGCGACGCCAGATCGTCGGCTGCTCGAGCTCGTAGCGGAAATTCGCCACGGCGGAGAGCGGCACGACCTTGCCATTGGAGGTGGAGAGCTGCAGGTTCTGCAGCGTCTGGATGGAGTCGCGCTCGGAAGCCCTAGCGCGGCCGATGACATTGATCAGGTATATGTCGTCGCGAACCTGCGTCGCCGTAGAGCCTTCGACGATGCCGTTAAGCGCGGTCGCGATATCCTCGGAGGAGACCCCGAGCTGGCGCGCCTTGTCCTGCAGGACATCGACCTTCACCACGCGGGAGGGCTCGTTCCAGTCCAGGACCATATTCGCCAGAAGCGGATGCGAACCGACCGCACCTTCGAACTGCTGGGAGATGTCGCGGACCTTTTGAATATCGGGGCCGCTGATCCGGTATTGGACCGGCTTGCCGACCGGCGGACCGATGTCGAGAAGCTTGACGAAGGCGTCGGTGCCGGGAAAGGTTTTCGTCAGATAGTCCTGCAGCTCCGCCCGGACCTTATCGCGCACCTCGAGCCCTTTGGTGACGATGATCGTCTGTCCGAACGATACGTCCGGCGTCTGCACGTCGAAGGACAGGATGAAGCGCGGTGCGCCCTGGCCGACATAGGTCGTCCAGTGGTCGATATCCTTGTTGTCGGCAAGCATCTCCTTTTCGAACTTGGCCATCTGTCTGTCGGTCTCGGCAATCGAGCTGTTGTGAGGCAGGTTCCAGTCGATGACGAGCTCGGTCCTGTCCGAGTTCGGGAAGAACTGCTGCTGCACCAGTCCCATGCCGCCAATCGAAAGCGCGAAGACGCCGACCGTCAGAATGATGGTGACCCAGCGCCAGCGCATCGCCAGACCCAGGAGCCAGGAGAAGACCGCGGCGAAGCGGCCCTTCTTCTCGTGATGCGATTTCATCGTCTTCGGCAGGATCGTGACGCCGAGAAGCGGCGTGAACAGCACCGCCACCACCCAGGAGACGATCAGCGAAACCGCGATGACCACGAAAAGCGTGAAGGTGAATTCACCGGCAGCGCTGTTGTTGAGACCAACCGGAATGAAGCCCGCTACGGTGACGAGCGTTCCCGTCAGCATCGGAAAGGCGGTCGACGTATAAACGTGGGTGGCGGCCTTCCTGAGATCGTCGCCCGCCTCCAGGCGGGCCACCATCATCTCGACGGCGATCATGGCGTCGTCGACAAGCAGGCCGAGCGCGATGATGAGCGCGCCGAGCGAGATGCGCTGAAGCGAAATGCCGGAATACTCCATCACCACGAAGGTGATGGCGAGCACGAGAGGTATGGAGATCGCCACCACCATGCCGGCGCGAAGACCGAGGCTGATGAAGCTGATGATCAGCACGATGACGATCGCTTCGAAGAGCGCGCGGGTAAATCCGGACACCGCTTCGTCGACAACGGCCGGCTGATCGGAAACCCGGTGGACGTCCACGCCGATCGGAAGGTCAGCGACGACACGTTTCATCTGCGCGTCGAGCCCCTCGCCGAACTCCAGAAGATTGGCGCCCTGCTTCATGCCGATCGCAAGCCCGATCGCCGGCTGACCGTTGAAGCGGAACAGCGACGAGGGCGGATCCACGTAGCCGCGTTTGATCGTGGCCACGTCGCTCAGCGGAAAGAAGCGGTTGTTTATCCGAAGATTGATCGATCGCAGACTGTCCTCGGAGGTGAATTGCCCACTGACCCGCAATGCGATGCGTTCCGGCCCGGCGTCAACGAAGCCGGACTGCGTGACAGCATTCTGCGCCTGCAAGGTCTGGATGACCGACTGCTGGTCGATCCCGAGGGCGGCGATCTGGCGCGTGGAGAATTCGAGATAGATCGCCTCGTCCTGGGCGCCGACCACATCGACCTTGCCGACATTGGGCACGGTCAGGACTTCGGAGCGGGCATTTTCCACGAGATCGCGAAGTTGGCGCTGGGTAAGGCCGTCGCTGGTGAAGGCGTAGATGTTTCCGAACACGTCGCCGAAGCGATCGTTGAAGAAGGGACCGACGACTCCGGTCGGGAAATCGCCCTTGATGTCGGCGATCATGTTGCGGATGCGCAGCCAGGTGGGAGCGACATCCTTTGCCTTGGTCGTCGGCAGCAGCTCGACGAAGACGGTCGTCTGGCCGGCAACGGTCTCGCTCTTGGTATAGTCCAGCGATTCCAGTTCCTGGAGCTTCTTCTCGATCCTGTCGGTCACCTGCCGCGTCACTTCTTCGGCGGAGGCGCCGGGCCACTGGGCGGTAATTACCATCGTCTTGATCGTGAAGTTCGGGTCTTCTTCGCGGCCGAGCTTCACGTAAGAGAAGGCGCCTGCGAGAATGAAGACGATCATGAAGTACCAGACGAGCGAACGGTGTTCGAGCGCCCAGTCGGAAAGGTTGAAGGACTTCACTGGCTGATCTCCTGGTCGATCCTGATGGTCTGGCCATCTTCAAGTTTATGCACGCCTGCCACGACCACCCTTTCTCCGGGGGCGAGCCCCTCGGTGACGCGGACGGTGCCGCCGTCTTCGACGTCACCGTCGATCTTCACGCGGCGAATCGATACTTTCCTGGCAGGCGCATCGACGATCCAGACGCTCGGGCCGTCGCTGCCAGCAATGATTGCCGAGGAAGGCAGCACGATCTCTGGATCCGCGGCGATGGTTGCCGAGGCTGTGATGACCGAGCCGAGCCTGAAGGCTTCGGGCGGATTGGTGAGCGCGATCTTGGTCCTGCTCGTGCGGGTAGAGGTCTCCGCCTCCGGTGCTATTTCACGCACAATCCCGGACGTGCGGATGGTCGGATCGAGCTGCAGCGTCACCTCGAAGGGCGCGCCGGTCTTCAGTTTCTGGGCGGCGGCCTGCGGCACGTCGACAACGGCGTCGCGCTTGTCCGGCCGGGCGATGGTGACGACCGTCTGGCCGGCCGACACCACCTGGCCAACCTCGGCCGAGGTCGCCGTCACAACACCGTCGAATTCCGCCCGAAGCTGCGCATAACCGAGTTGCTCCTTGGCCTTGTCGAGATTGGCCTGCGCCTTGGCGACGGCGGCTGCGGCGGTTCGCCTTGCCTGCTCGGCCTCTTCGAGCGAGGCTTCGGTGCCGGAGCGCGACGCCAACAGAGCGCGCTGGCGCTGCTCGGTGGTCACCGCGTTTCTGAGTTGGGCGTCGCTGTTTTCGACGTCCGACTGAGCGTTGCGTACGGCAAGCTCGAGCGCCAGCGGATCGATGGCGGCAACGACGTCATGCTTCTTGACGAGATCGCCGACATTGACGTTGCGGGCGATCATCCGCCCGAGAATCCGAAAGCCGAGTTCGGTCTCGATCGTCGGTTCGATCGTACCGGTCAGGCCCAGGCTCGTAGCGGGCGTCTGCTTGACTGTCATCGACAGCACGGGACGGGGCGCCTCCACCTTCTCCTCCTCCTGCGGCGCGCAGGAGGAGATCAGGGCCGTGCCCACCATCAGTGCGACTATGTTGAGATGAATACTCACTTGGAAGCTTCCTTGCCATAAGACACGATTTCACCCGGCCTGAGGAATTTGGTCCCGTCGGTCACCACGACATCTCCTTCCGACACGCCTGACTTCACGATGAAGCTGCCGGTCTCGTAGCCGGCGACATCTACTGCCCTTGCCGAAACCGCCGACGATGCGGGATCGACGATCCAGACGGCCGGCTTGCCGCCCTTGGACGTCATGGCTGACCAGGGAAGCTGAATGACGTCCTGCGAGACGTAATTGAATCTTCCGACGACGGGAGCGCCCAGGGGAATGGGAGCATCGCTCGATATCGCCACCTTGACCCTGATGGTTCCGGTGGAGGAATCGATCGTCGGCGAAATTTCGCGGATCTTCGCCGTGATCTTCTGCGTCGGGTTCGACAGAAGGGTCACGATTCCGTCGCCGTCGATCGGGCGCAGGAACGCACTTTCGACCACTTCGAAGACGGCATCGCGGTCACCGTCATGGGCAAGAGTGAAGACGACTTGGGCGGCTTGCGCCACCTGCCCGACCTCGGCATTGCGGGCGGTGATCATCCCGTCGGCGTCCGCCTTCAGCTCTGTGTAAGACAAGGTATCCTGAGCGGTTTCCAACAGCGCCTGCGCCGACTTCGTCGATGCCTGCGCGGTCAGAAGCGCCTCCTGCGCCTGGTCGAGTGCGGCACGCGTCGTCACCTGCGTTCGAAACAGGCTCTGCTGGCGGTCGTATGCAAGCTGCGCCTGGGTCTGCTGGGCCTCAGCCGACTGAAGATTGGCGGCCGCCACATCCAAGTCGGCCTTCTGTTCTTCCGGATCGATGCGCGCCAGGAGCTGCCCTGCCTTTACCGACTGCCCGACGTCGACCAGCCGCTCGATGATCTTGCCGCTGACGCGGAAGGACAGATCGGTCTGGACACGGGCGCGGACTTCGCCGGTGACCGCGCCGCCCTGAACCAGCGGCTCGGGCTTGGCAACGACGACGGAGATCTGCCGCGGGGTGGGCTCGGTCGGCCCGCTTGCATCGCTGCATGATCCGAGACCGATGGCGCATACGATCGCTGTGGCGACCAGAATGGTTCTCATAGTTGACCTCTTGCTCTCAACGGCAGCTCCTATATAATTGACTGACGGATTAGTCAATGAAACTTTGTGCCGCGGGGATCAGGGCGAGCGCAACAAGGGAGGCGAGGCAAATGGCAGCTCAGAAGAAGATCACACGCGCGGAACAGAAAGCGCTGCGGCCCATCCAGATCCTGGATGCCGCCTTCGAGGAATTCGTGAGAAGCGGTTTCACCGGCACGCGCGTCGAAGACATCGCCGACAGGGTCGGCGTCACCAAGGGTACGGTGTATGTCTACTTCGAGACCAAGGAAAAGCTATTCGAAGCCATGATCAATCATTTCTCCGTGCCGTTTCACGAGTTGCTGACGATCACGGACGGGCTCAGCGGCAGCGCCACTGACCGGCTGATTTCCATTCTCGGCCTGCTCTACGAACAAATCGCCGAGGATCGTACGACCCGCGAACTGACACGGCTGGTCATCGCAGAAGGACACCGGTTCCCCGACCTGATCGACCGCCACCACGACCAGTTCATTGAGCCAATCATCACCAAGGTCGACTCTCTCATTCTGGAGGGTGTGGCGTCGGGGGAGTTTCGCGAAGTTCCGGTGGAATTCTCCGACATCGTGGTCGCGCCCATCCTGACGACGACAGTTCTGCGGCTGATATTCGACGATCGCCGCGTGCCCACACCCAACAAGGAGGCCTTCCTGCGGACTTATTTCGACCTGCTGCTCAATGGCCTGCTTGCCAAACCTCACTGATCGCCAAATGACAAAAAATACCGCACCAGGCACGTAGCTTTTCTCAAGTTTTTATGTGAAAACATCGAGTTAGCCATGCCTTCGAAGGCACGACCTCAATTCGTGACGGAAAAAGTGGAACGCAAAGTCAATCTCAAGGATGTCGCGCGCGATGCGGACGTGTCGCTGAGCACGGCCTCGCACGCGCTCAACGGAACCGCACCGCTGACGATCGAGGTACGCGAAAGGGTTCTGGATTCGGCCAAACGCTTAGGCTACCTCGACCGCCGGAGGAAGAAGGCAACGATCGCGACCTTGCGCGTCCTGCTTCTCGCCATTCCCGACGATGCCGCGCCCGAGAGCGACCTCAACCTGGTGAGCTGGACGATCCTCAACGGTCTCCGTAGGGAGTGCGAACGCCGCGGCATCAGAATCGTACCCTTCGTCAGCACCGGCCGGCGTATCGACGGCGCTCAAGTCAGACAGATCGCGCTCTCGGAACGCGCCGACGGCATCGTGGTCCTGAACGACGATCAGCCGGAACTGATCCGAAGCCTCGCCTCCCCTGATATGCCTGTCGTCATCGTCAACGGCGAAGACCCCGCCATGCTGGTCGATACGGTCACCCCCGAAAACCGCTTCGGAGCGCGGCTCGGCATCGAGCACCTGCTGGCGCTCGGGCATCGCCGTATCCTGCACCTGACCTGGAAGGGACGCACGACGATCCAGCGCCGATATGACGGCTTTTCCGATGCCTATTTCGCCGCCCAGCTTCCGGTGCCGGACGATATGATCGTCGAGGCCGAGGGGTATGAGCCCAAGCACGGCGAGGCTGCGATCAACGCGCTGCTCGACCGCGATGCCACGATGAAAGGCGCGACCGCCGTCTTTTGCGCCGCCGACAATCTGGCGCTCGGATGCCTGAAGGCATTGGCCGATCGGGACATCCGCGTGCCGGAAGCGATATCAGTGCTGGGGTTCGACGACATCGTTCCCGGCGAGTTCAGCCGCCCGCCGCTGTCGACGATCAGCGTTCCCACAGACAGGCTAGGCGCCGCCGCCTTGGCGCTCATCGAACAGCGGCTGATCGCCAACGATCCGCAGCGGCCGGCCCATCGCCTGGAACTTGGATGCCATCTCGTCTTGAGGGGTAGCGTCGCGCCGCCGCGCGAGAATGCAACGCATCGAGCCTGATCGATGCGGTACCTTCGGAGAGCACGATGACCAAAATCCTTGCTGCAGCCCTATCGATCTCATTGTGTATCATGATCGATGCTTCGATAGCCGTTGCGTCCGACGCTAAAGAAACCTTGCAAATTCCCAAGATCTTTAGTGCAGTGAAGCTTCGAGATTGCAACCAATACGATAGTAAAGAACGTCGCGCTTGCGAGGCGACCACACTCAGGCTTGGATACTTTAGCTGGGGTCTTTTGTTCGCAGCTCGAGGCTTCGATCTAACTCCGAGAATCCTGCGCGGCGACCTTAAAGCGTTCCGCGAGTTTGTGAAAGACGATCCCGTTTATTCAAGCCAAGCATCGGCGGTAGAGGCTTTCTTGAGAAAACCCTTCGAAATATGCGCCTCTGACGGCTGCGGAATATACCTGGGCCTATCAGAACGGGAACTAGAGGCTATCTCGGCGGAGTTCAACGAGAGTCGACGGTCGATGATTTGTCTTCTCAAACGAGACCGGTCGAAAGACAAGGCGGGCGGCGCGCTCCACGATCGGACATTGCTCACCGATGTCTGGCAAATGCAGCGCGGCCTGATCCCATCCTGTGCGCCGGTATCGACTGCTGTTGAAGAAATTATTAGGCGCGCCTTCCGTAGTTAGCTAGCGCGAGCGCTCGGCCCGCAGGCGCGTATCCCGCGGGCTTTCTCCGAAGGCTCTGCGATAGATGATGGAGAATCTCCCCGCATGAGAAAAACCCCATATGGCGCAGATTTCCCGGACGGATCGCTGATTCATCGGATCCCGCAACTGGTCGCGGGCTGCCTGCAGCCTGATCGTGCGCAAGTAACTGCCCGGTGAGGTTCCCCTGAAGGCCTTGAAGCCCGTTTGCAGCGCACGAAGTGAAACACCGACGTCATCCGCAATCATCGTCATGGTGAGGGGCTCTGCGATATTGGCGTGCATATAGTCGATAGCACGTCGGACATGCCAAGGCGCGACCAACGACACTTTGTTTTTTTCCAGATAGCCGGAAAAACGGTGAGAGCCAAATCGGATCACGAGATTGGCAAGCGTTTCGCTCATTCCTGCCATGGCAAGCGGTGAAGACAGAAGCGGACCGTCATTGAGCATGCCCTGCACGATCGTCTGCGCCAGGCTACCGATAAGCTGGCCCGATGGTGTTGTGAGATCCAGAACGGGTTCTAGGTCAAGCGAATCGAGGATTGGCGTTTCCACCAGTGAAACCAGCATTCGTCTCACAATTTTCCAGTCCAGGAACAGCGCATCCGAGCGGTGCGGGCCGCCTTGGACGAAACGATCGCCTACCTGATGGTTGTTGGCCATGAGAAGATGACCCGCCTCACTTTCAACCACTCTTTTTCCAATGGACAGTCGAAAGGATCCGGTGTGCGGGATGTAAAACGCGAGGTGTTGCGGCGTCTCCTCGAGCGTTCGAATCGTCCAGGAACTCTGATAAACCGAATGAAGCGCCGTAAATGGCCCGCTTGTTCTCAGGTCCGCTGCCCAAGCAAAAGCCCGATCTTTGCTCAGCGGCTTGGCGCTAAAGGCTCCGTAGCCTGCCGAATAGGCTTGCACCATCGACTCGAAGTCCCTGCCTTCATGCGTCGGCGCAAACCCGTATGTCTCACGCTCAGGAGCGCGCGCCGTGCTCTCGGATCTCAACGATATCCCCTCTGCCTTCGTGAATTGTGATCCCGGCTGGCTTGGCCAATCTCAATGGAGTAAGCAGGGCCGGCAAACCGGGGTTCGAATTCCTTGTTTGACAGAAGCAAAACGCCCTCCCAATCTGGTTCACACTCACAGTGTAAATCAAACCGAACCCAAAATGAAGTATGATCCGCTAGACCACATCGCCGCGCATTTTTTGCGAGACACGCAAGCTGTGCGCGTCGCTTCCCGCAACGAACGCGACCTGCTGCGGCTGATCTGGAAGTCTCCGGGCATTGAGCGCTCCGACCTAACCGAGCCGCTCGATCTCACCCAGCAATCGTTGCACAGGATCGTCGCGCGGCTTCATGAGCGAGGGATGATTGTCTTTTCCACATCGGAAACCCGGCGCCCCGGGCCCCCCAGCCCTGGCCTTACTCTTTGCAGAGACTGGTGTCTGACGCTCGGCATCGCCGTGAACGTCGGTTCGATCGGCCTCTGCCTCATGGGTTTCGGAGAACCTTTGGACCACATGGAAATTCCGCAGGAGGGATCGTCGCTCGCCGCGGAGATGGAGCGGATCGAAGCGGCGGTCGAAGAGCTCCTTGCCCGGCGAGGAGCCGAGCGGCGCGACGTCCTCGGCATCGGTCTGGCAGTCTCTGGCCACCATATGCTGGACACGGCCTTCAACTGTCCACTGCCGCTCGCTCATTGGTCATTGATCGATTTGGCGCCTTTGCTCGGAGAGCAGCTCGGCCTACCGGTCTGGGCAGACAATGTCGCCAGGACCGCCGCCTTGGCGGAAGCAATTTTCGGTGTCGGCCGCGACGTCGCTGATTTCGCCTATATCGCCCACCTTCACGGATACGGGGGCGGCCTCGTTTCCGGAGGCATGCCGTTTCGCGGCAGTTTCGGAAATGCCGGCGAATATTCCGTTCTCTTCGGGCGTGAGGAATACGAAGATCGCCCTGCACTCAGCCTCTTGCTTCAACACCTTCATGCCAAGGGACGCTCGAACTTGACCCTCAGGGACCTGAAGAACGAGAAACTGGTGGATTGGGATGGCGTTGCGGAATGGGTCGACCGCGTCGCGCCGGCCCACAACAAAGCCATCAATGCGATCTGCGCAGTATTCGACCCGGCCTTGATCGTCCTTGGCGGCGAGCTTCCGCATTCACTCGCGAGAATGCTTATCGAGCGGACCGAATTCAATAATCTGCCTCGGCATGGCGTATTACGTGACGTCCCAAGCCTTGCCGTGGCACAGATCATCGATGCCCCCGGTGCAATCGGCGCGGCGTTGATCCCGCTAATCGAAACCGTTTTGTGATATTCGCAGGAGGTATCGACCGCCGAAGCGCGCCGCATGAACCGAGTTCTATACGACGCGCCTCAGCCGGAGCTCGGCGTGGTTTGGGTTCTTCGACGGTTGCGAGGAGGTCTCTCTCAATGCAGGCTCACTTACTTCATGCCTGTTCCGGCGATGCCCGTGGTAATATACTTCTGCAGGAACAGGAAAACGACGGTGACAGGCAGCAGGCTGAGGAACGTCATCGCCAGTATATAGTGCCACTGCACCGAGAACTCTCCCTGGAATGCATTCAGGCCGACCTGCAGGGTGAAATTCTCGCGGCTGTTGAGGACGATGAGCGGCCAGAGGAAGTCGTTCCATCGCCAGAGCACGGAAAAGATCGCCAGCACCGCGAGAGCCGGCGCCGTCAACGGCAGGATGATGCGCCAGAAGATGCAGAATTCGCTCGCCGCATCGACGCGCGCCGCCTCTATCAGTTCATCGGGTATGGTCAGCATATATTGCCGCAGCAAGAAGACGGCGGTCGGAGAGGCGATCGTCGGCAGGATGACGCCCCAGAGATTGTCGGCAAGCCCGACCCCGACGATGACGAGATAGGCCGGGACCATGACGACGGCGAGCGGGATCATCAGGGTCGAGATGATGATGACGAAAACGGTCGTGTCGCCACGAAATTTGTATTTCGACAGCGCAAAGGCCGCCATGGCGTTGACGATAAGCGTCAGAAGCGTCGCAACGACGGTGACAAACACCGAGTTCTTGAGGAAGGTCAGGAAGTTGAAGCGCGTCAGCGGATCGCTGTAATTCTCGGTGGCGACGGTCAAATGCTGCACCGGCGTGATCCCCTTGACGTCGACGCTGACCGGCTGTCCGGGATTTGCGGGATCGACCATCTGGGCCTTCAGGCCGATACGCCGCACCATGGCCATCTCGCGTGGCTTACCGTCGATGGTCACCTGCCAGAGGCTGAGCGGTTTGTCGAAGCCGGGGACCGTCCGTTCCACCGCAGCACGCGGAAGCAGCGCCGGCGGAAAGCGGGTAATTTCGGCTGCCGGCTTCAGCGAGGAGAGACCCGCCCAGACGACGGGGACGAGCACGGCGAACGTGCCGCCGGTCAGCCAGACCCATGACAATATATCGGTGATGTCGATGCGCCCGGCCCGGCGCGTGCGAGAGAGAAAGCTGATCGGATTCATCTCAGGACTCCATTCGCTTGCCGAGGCGCAACTGTATGAGGGTGAGAACCAGAAGCACCAACCCCATCAGAACCGATGCGGCGGAGGCAAGTCCGAAGAGGCGGAGATCGCTGCTGAATGCCATCTGGTAGATATATTGGACGATGAAGCTGTTGGCCGTGCCCGGACCGCCGCCGTTGGTCAGAACCCAAGCCTCGTCAAAGATCTGCACGGACTTGATCATCAGAAGGATGAATACGACAAGCAGGTTCGGAGCAAGGAGCGGAAGCGTGATCCTGAACAGCGTGCGGCGCGGCGACGCGGCGTCGATCGAGGCAGCCTCGTAGAGCTCCTTCGGGATCGCCTGGAGGCCGGCGAGGAGGATGAGCGTGTAAAAGCCCATGTGAAACCAGACCGACACCGCGACGACGAAGAAGCGCGACCAGCCGACGTCGAGCAGGAAGATTTCAGGGGGAACGCCGATCATCTGGAAGAAGGCGTTCAACAGCCCGTTGCGATCGAGGAACCATTTCCAGATCAGGCCGATGACGACGGGCGACAGCAGGACGGGATAGAAGAACATCGCCCTGAAGAAGCCGCGCGCGACGATCGCCCGATTGAGGATCAGCGCCGTGATCAGCGCCACCAGTAATGTGGCGACGACATTGAAGGCCACGAACCAGAGCGTGTTCCACACAGCCGTCCAGAACAACGATTCCTGGCAGGTTCCCGGCTGCAGATAATTGCCGCAGGAAAGCAGCGTGCGGAAATTGTCCAGGCCGACGAAGGGGCGCTCCGACACGAAAAGATTGGTGCCGCCGGTGAAGGCGTACCCGATCGCGATCGCGATCGGAAGGAACGTGAAGATGGCGAACAGAACGAGGTTCGGCGCCAGGAACAGCCATGGCATACGCTTGCGGCCGAAGATGCGCTCGATCAGATTTATCGGGGCTTCGACCACTCTCATCGCCGTTTCCCCTGTTTGGGACAGCAATGCACATGCCTTGAGCGCCGCCATGTTCAGCGCCTCCCCTGTCCGGGCCGCCGGGCAAAAGCCAGGCCGCTTTCGGGATCGAACAGATGAACCCGCCCCGGGGCGGCGTCGATCAGGATGTGATCACCAGGCGAAGGCGCGAAATGGCCGGCCTCGTGAATGATGATCTGCTCATCCTGACCTGCAAGGTTGCCATAGACATAGGTCTCGGTGCCGAGGCCCTCGTGATACTGGACGATGAACGGCAGGCCCTGCTCGCTGGAGCGTGAAAAATGCGCGGGCCGGATACCGGCGAGAACGGCCTGGCCGACCGCAATGCCGGCGAGATCGACATCGCTGACGATGCTGCCGCCGTTGCCGACATCGATGGTGACGCCGCTTTCGCTGACGCCTGATACCTTGCCCTTGATGATGTTCATGCGCGGCGAGCCGAGGAAGCCCGCGACGAAGAGATTGCGCGGGCTGTCGAACAGGTCCAGCGGTGCTCCGACCTGCTCGACCCGCCCGGCGCGCAGCACGACGATCTTGTCGGCCATCGTCATCGCCTCGACCTGGTCATGCGTGACATAGATCATCGTCGTCTTGATGTCGCGGTGGAGCTTGGTGATCTCGGCCCGGGTCTGGACGCGTAGCGCTGCGTCGAGATTGGACAGCGGCTCGTCGAAGAGGAAAATGTCAGGTTCGCGCACGATGGCCCGGCCGATCGCCACGCGCTGGCGCTGGCCGCCCGAAAGCTGCTTCGGACGCCGGTCCAGATAGGGTTCGATCGCCAGCATTCTGGCAGCTTCGGCAATCCGCGCCTCGATCTCGGCACGCTTGAACTTCAGGTTCTCCAGGCCGAAAGCGAGGTTCTTGCGAACGCTCATATGCGGATAGAGCGCATAGGACTGGAAGACCATTGCGATCTTGCGCTCGGCCGGCGAGAGTGCGCTGACGTCGCGCGCCCCGATCGCGATTGCGCCTGACGTCACCTCTTCGAGGCCGGCGATGACGCGCAGCAGGGTCGACTTGCCGCATCCCGACGGACCGACGAAGACGACGAACTCGCCGTCCTTGATATCGAGTTCGACGTCATGCAGGACTTTGACCGAGCCATACGACTTGTTGACGTTGGAAAGTTTCAGTTCTGCCATGTCCCACTCCCATCAGGTGCCGCCGTTTCGAAGACGGCGTCTTTTGTGTTCCAGCCTTGCGGCAGCGGTGTCGGCCTCGTGATCCGCACCTCGTTCATCAAGATCCCGGCGACATCAGCCACGTAGACGGCCGGCATTCCTCCCGGATAGTGCTCAAGACCGATCACTCGCCCGTCCGACCCGCGGGTCCAGGCATTGGCGCGGCCGCCGCCATCGGCTTTCGGGGAAAGGTCGGCGTTCGTTGGACGCAGGTCGTAGGACCGTGCCGTGCCGAGCTGCCCAGGCTGCTGATCGATGGCGATGCGCGCCAGCGATGCGTTCCGGATGCCGGCCGACGAGGTCGAGATGACTGTGATCGCCCCCTCCATCCGCCCGGTGATGTCCTCGACGATGAGATTTTCGATGGCGCCTGCCGTGCGTTCCGTAACTCGGTCGACGACATTGACGGTCAGCGCCTCCCCCGAGCCCCAGAAGCCATCGGGGGTCTCGCGGCACTCTACCGCAATTCTCGAAAACCTTACGTTCGATATCCGGCCGCCGTCGCGCGAAAAGACGCCCAGCGCCCTGTTGGAGGATGAGACGCTGCAATCCTCGAACACGACATTGGTGAAGTCGCCATGCGTTTCCGTGCCAATCTTCAGCGCGCAACTGAGGCTCTGAACGGAGCAGCGGCGGACGAGAATGTTCTCGCATCGCCCGATGGCGACGCGATCAGGACCGATGCTCGTCTTCAGGCATATGCCGTCGTCGGCCGTCGATATCCGGCAGTCCTCGATGACGGCACCGCGGCAGGCATCCAGCACGATGCCATCGGTATTGGGAAGGCGGCGGTCGTTGTCGATGGTCACGTTCCTAACGGCGACATCGGTGCAGTTGACGAAGTGCAGCGTCCACATCGGTGAGCGGCAAATATGGACGGAGCTGATCTCGACCTCGGCGCAGCCCTCGAAGACGACGACACGGGGACGGAATTCGGCTGGGATGAAAGTTCCCACCGTCTCGTCGTCCCCCACGATGAAGCTGTCGCAACCGGCTTCGATGCGACCCGCCCCCGTCAGGCTGATCCGCCGCGCATCCTTGGCGACGATCATCCCGCGGTCCGATTTTTCGGCGATCACCGAAACACTCGTATGCGCATAGGCGGCATAATCCGGAACGGGACGCAGGATCGCGCCGACGGCCAGATGAAGGTCGACGCCGGATCTGAGCTGGAGCCCGCGGCAGACATGGGTGCCGGCCATGAGCTCCACGCGTCCGCCGCCCGAAACCGACAGGCCGTCGATGGCCGACTGCAGGCGGTCGGTATTGTCGCCGTCGAGCGCCTCGATTGCGACGAGGGAGCGGATACTCATTGGCGACGGCCGTTCTCGAGAAAGACTTCCGTCAGGAGCAGCATCGTCAGCGCCTGGCCATAAGGCGTCGGCACGTTGGGGATGCGCCTGTAGAAATCGAGGTCATGGCCCATCGGTGTGCCGTCCGAGACGCCGTGGACGACGCCTTCCTCGTCGATCTGCGCCAGCACCGCAGCAAGCGCGCGCTCCGCATAGGTCCTGTCGTCCTTGTCGAGAATGCCGGCATCGATGGCGCGCAATATGCCATAGGCAATGCCTGCCGTAGCCGAGGTTTCCAGCGGCGACGACGGATCGTCCAGAAGCGTCGTGAACATGCCGTCCGGCCGCTGGTATGCTTTCAAGGAGCGCACCTGGCTGACGAGCACGTTCGACAGAAAACGCCGGTCCTTCTCGCCGAGCGTCGGAACGAGGTCGAAGAGCTCGGGGATGGCGACGGTGATCCAGGCATTGCCGCGCGCCCAGAAGGCATTGGCGAAATTGTGCCGCCCGTTGAAGGTCCAGCCGTGATACCAGAGCCCGCTGACCGGATCGGAGAGATAGCGGGTGTGGATCACGAATTGATAGACGGCCTCGTCGATCCACTCGCTGCGCTCGCAGAGCACACCGGCGCGGGCGAGAAACAGGCAGGCCATGAACAGCGTATCGTCCCACAATTCGCCATCGTTGAGGCGCTCCTTGACGACGTGCTGAAAGCCGCCGTCTTCGGTCTTCGGCAGTTCCTTGACGAGCCATTCGGCCCAGTCCTCGACGAGAGAGCGAAAATCGGGACGGTCGACATGCTGGACGAGGATTGCAAGCGGCAGCATCGGCGCCGTGCTGTTGATCTGGCGCGGCGGCAGGCCGCGTTCGATCTGGCCGGCATACCAAGCGACGAGTTCCTGCAGCGCTTTCTGATCATTGGTGGAAATGGCGCGGCGCAGGAAGCCGTAAAGGCCGACGCCGACTTCCCAGTCCCATTCGTCGAACTGGATTCCGGAGGCGGAATTTCCCGTCACGAGACCTTCCTTGATGCCTCTGAGCCGGCTGAAAGCCGTTGCCACGCGATCGATCGTCGTCAGGAGGGCGGCATTATCGACAGATGTTGTGTTCATGCTGGAGACCTATGTTTTTAGGAGTAGAACGGCCCGTCAGTGCCGGCGCAGGAGGCTGCACTGTCGTAGGTGAGGATCGGCTGCGGCTGATCATGCGTGAAGGGCCTCGCCTCGCCGCCGATCGTAAGACCGTCGGCATAGGACAGGTCGATCGCCGGGCCGCCCGGCGGCGTCAGGGAGAGTCGCCGGAGCCCTGGATCGAAGGAAATCGTCGTCCGGCACAGACGTTCGATGAACGTCTTGAAGGCATCGTCGTTGCCGCATCCGACGATACCAGCCCAGCCGCAAAGCGGCCCGTAGGAGCGCGCCTCGCGGCCGGCGGTCGGGCCGTCGGTGATCAGCTCCAGGCCGTTCGACGCCCAGAGGGCGGAAAATCCCCGGCCCGATCGCGCAATAAGCCACTTGTCTTCGATGATGAGATCGTCCAGGCCGTCACGGCCAATATAGGCGTGGGTCCATGCATTGCGTGCATCGCTGGTGTCCTCGATCAGCAGAGCGACGTCGCGATGCTGGGCGACGCGCGGCAGGATGCCGTTGCCGGCCCAATAGGACGGCCGTTGATTGCCCCACGGATCGTCCTCGCCAGGATGGCTCACCCACAGCCTCGCCATCGGATGGCCGGCCAGCCGGATGTCGATGACATGCTGCTGATGCCCCTTCTGGCCGGTCTTGTGATCGACGACTGTCGAAAGCTGCGCCGCCTCGTTCTTGAACAGCACGAGTTTTCCGCTCTCGAGGCCCTGGTTGTAGCGCGCCTCGACGCTTCTTCCTCGCGACAGCGCCGCAAGCTCGGCCAGATCGGCGGGCGGCTCGTAGCCGCCGGCGCAGAACATCGTCAGTGCCGCAACACCGTTGTTCAGCCAGCCGGTTCCGAAAGCGACCTGGGCGAAGGGCGCAAGCTCGGTCAGCGGGCCGGCGCGCAACTCCTTGTCGTAAGCGCGGCCCTGCGATCCGGCCGGAACGCCTGCGAGCGTATGAAGAGCGATCATGCGGAAGATGAGATCGATCTGGGCGCGGGCGCGCGCTGACATCGCCGTCTCGGCCCAGCGCTCCAGCGCCAGCAGGCCGATAAAATCGATCGGGTAGTAGGCGGCCGAGTTCCACTCCGCCAACCCATGGGCTTCGACGCTGTCGAACCAGCGGCCGAGCCGCTCGCGGCCAAGTTCCGCCTGCTGCCGCCCCGTCCGGCCCGAAGCCGAAAACACCTCGTCGGGCAGGAGAAGTCCGGCCAGCAGCTGGCTCGTGTGAAAGCAGAGCACATGGTTCTCGCTCCAGAACCACATCGCGTCGTTGCCCGGCTCGTCGACCCAGTAACGGTAGGAGCGGACAGAATGCCGGATACGAGCGACTACGGCATCGGGCATCCGATCGGCATAGGCGCCGAGCAGCCACAAGAGCGGCACCATGATGAAATCAGAGCAATCCTCCCGCGCATCGATGGAGGCGAGCGTGGCGTCGATGATGCGGTCGAAGCTTTCCTGGTCGTGGTGACCGGTTTCCATTATTGCGATGAGGCGCCCGACGCGGTTGGCGCCGAAGCGGGCGCTGTATTCCAGTGCCTGCCTTTTGCGGGCGGTGAGCGATGTCTCTGATGTCAAGGGAGAAATGCTGCTCATGAAGGCAGCATCGATGACGCGCGTAACCGAGCCCGTGCCGGAGCCGATCGTCATGTGGACGCCGTGATAACCGTCCGCTATGCCGCAGACATCGTCGGCCGTGAGGCTGCTCTGATGGGCCTTGAGCGTCAATCGGGAGTGCGCGAGAACGGGCCGTTCGTGACCATGGCCGACGACCTTGAGCTCCACCGGCAGATCGCGTTCGGGCGCGGTACCGAATATGATCTCCAGCGGCTGATTGACGAAGACGTCGCGGGCCGGGCGGACGCCGCGCGCAAGGGCTTCCAGCTCGCGGACCTCGTGCTGGTCCAGCGATACGGGAAGCAGCACGCAAAGCGGCTCGCCGTCCAGCATCTCGAGTTCGAAGAACCACGTCGTGTCGCGCTCGGCCAGGTCTTCGGTATGGACGAGAATCTGGTTGTCGCCGGCTTTAAGCGGCAGGCTTATGTCGGTTGTGCTCTCGACGTTGCGTTTGAAGGGTTCGAAGCGCACCGCCTCCTGTCCGTTGGCCCATATGCGAACGCCACCGCAGGTCTTCAGCCTGAGATTGAGAGTTCGCGCGGACGCCGTCCTGAACGTGCCCTTCAGCCATCGCATCAGATGCGTCGGCACGTGCCAGAAGCCGGTGAACTCGACGCGGCGGTTCGAGCCGGGAAGATTGAGGCTTTCGGTCGGCCAGGACGTGTCGGGCAGTAGCGGCCGTCCCACCATGGTCGACCAGAAGGCCTTGCGGCAGGGCAGGTCGCCGACATCGACGAAGCCGTTGATGAAACGATAGTTCACGCGGTCTTCGGCCGGCGCGGGCTCGCCGGGAAAATAGCTGGCGATGAGGCCGGAAACGGCCCATGCCGTGATCGTCTCCCCTTCGGCCACGCTATATGCTGGCGCCACATCGTCGGGCTGCTTGATGTATTCCGTTTTCACAGACCGCCTCCTCCGCAATCGAATGAAAATATTTTCATTAATTTCTTTGTGCACGCTATTTTTGCAAAATGCTCAAAAACATCGCTATTGCCGCAGAAAATAGCTTGACGGAACGAATGTCAAGTATATGAAATTCATTTATCGACGGCTGATGCCGCGATTGATGAAAATGTTTTCATGGGAGGATGAAAATGAAAACCTATCTATCAGGGGCCGTCGCACTGGCGTTGGCAACCGCTTCTTTCGCATGGGCCGGCACGGCCATGGCGCAAACCCAGACAATCACCTTTCTCTTCACCGACGACGACCAGGCTTATGTCGAGCGGATGGAAGCGCTCAGCAAGGAATTCGAGACGGCGCATCCCGACATCAAGGTGAATTTCGTCTCGTCGGGTTATGACGCAGTCGCCAAGCAGCTGCCGGTACAGCTTGCCATCGGCGAAGGTCCTGACATCGCCAAGATCACGGACTGGCAGCTGGCGCCCTACTATCTCGACATGCGACCCTTGATGAAAGACCCGGATGGCTTCGCCAAGCTGCATGGCGAGAGCCTGAACACGCTTCGCTTCCCGGGCGTCAACGATCCGAACTCGATAAACGGCTATGTCGCGTCGCAGACCTTCAACCTGCCCTTCGTCAACAAGACGCTGTTCGAACAGGCGAATGAACCGCTTCCGAAGCCGACAGCCACGCTGAAGGATATCGTCGAAGCCTCGGCGCGCGTCGCCAAGGCGACCGGCGCCCAGATCCCCTTCACGATGGACCGTTCGGGCCATCGCTTCTCCGGCGCGGCCTTCTCCTACGGCTCGAATTACGTCAAGGACGGCAAGTTCTTCTTCCCCGACGATGCCGCCAAGCGCTACATCACCGATCTCTACAACTGGACGAAGGACGGCTCTTTCCCCAAGGAAATGTGGGGTGCGGCCGGCGGAACCCAGTACAAGAACATGGGCGACGAATTCGTCAACGGCAATGTCGTGACGTATGTCGCCGGCAACTGGATGGTCAATCCATTCCAGAAGAAGATCGGCGATGCCTTCGACTGGACGGCGATCAGCGCGCCCTGCGGCGATGCCGGTTGCTATGCGATGCCCGGCGGCACCGCGATCGTCGGCTTCAAGCGCACCAAGCATCCGGAGGCCGTCGCCGCCTTCATCGAGTTCCTCGGCTCTGAAAAGGTCCAGCGTGAAATCGCCGAAAACTACGTCATCCTGACCGGTGCCGACATCAAGGACCCGCAATACAAGCTCGAGAGCAAGAATGCCAAGGAGGCCATGGCCGTCTTCCTCGCAAGCCGCAACAGCGCACCGAAGGCAGCCCGCGACCTGGAACGCCTCAAGGGCTCCTCCGCCATCTATCAGCTCATCGTCCAGAGGATGAGCCAGCTGATCGTCGGCGAGCTTTCCCTCGACGAGACCTTCAAGGCAATGAATGCCGACGTCGACAAGGTCAACCAGGCGCTCGCCGCCAACAAGTAACCGGCCGCGCCTGTCTCCCACAGATTGCGCGCTGCGTCAGCCACGGCCTCGCAACGGGCCGTGGCTGATCGTTTTTTTGCTCCTCCTGGCGTCCTCTCCGACACTTTGATCGGTTTCCAATGGTCGACGATCTGAAGCACGCTACAACTGCCGCAAAGAAAGGTAGCGTCGCCAGTTCCGCGGCACGATGCTGGGAACGGCGGCGACTGGCGAAGGCATGGTGACATGCGGTTCGGGAGAGGCTATAGGCGTTGTCAGCCTTCGCCGGCTCGCAGGCGCCATGGTCAACTCACACATGCCGGCAACCCGGTTACATCAGGCGACCCAGCGACTGTCTACCCATATAGAGGTGTATTTCCATGCCGATGGGCTCCGAGCATCCGCTGCGAAGGGAACTTCACAACGAGCTCCACGCGCGGCCGTCGCTTTACTTCGATGGTGATACGGATGTGTGGCACGTCGCCATCGTCGGCGAGAATGCCCCTCCTCAGATACCAAATTCTGTGCCGGGATTGGAGGACGTCTCCACGACCCGCGAAGGCAACCACGGCATCGGCCGCATTGGCGACGGCCGGCTGAAGTGGGAGGCGCATACCGAGTTCCTGACCCTGACTTTCGTCGTTCCAGCATCGGCCGAACCCGGCAGCAACCCGCCGGAAGCCTTTCAGGCGTGCTGCCGGCAGATCGACGGCAAGGTCATCGCAGCCGTCCGGGTGCTGGTGCGGGACGAGAAGGACGGGCAGCGCTCGGAAAAACCGAAGCTCGACTATGTCGCGTCGCAAGTCGGCGGCGGCGATGCGGAAGTGCATTCGAACTTCCGGCTGACCGACAGCGGTTTCGTCGAATTCCTGTTCTTCAACCGCAACCTCAATGCCTATCGCACCGGCCGCATGGTCAGGCGTTTCCTGGAGATCGAGACATACCGGATGATGGCGTTGCTGGCGTTGCCGATGGCGCGCGAGACGGTATCGAAGCTCTCCGTCTTCGACCGGCGCCTCGACCTGCTGATCGCGCATATGCAGAGTGCGGTCAAGGTCGACAAGGCCCTGCTTTCCGAGGTCACCAAGCTCTCGTCGGATGTGCTCAATTTCTCCGCTCTCGCCCGCCACCGCTTCGGCGCGACGAAAGCCTATGCCGAGATCGTCGCAAGCAGAACGTCGGAGCTTCGCGAGGTGCGCGTCGAGCAGCGCCAGAGGATCGGCACCTTCATCGACCGGCGCTTTCAACCAGCCGTCCGCTCGGTCGAAGCCGCCGAACGCCGCCTCGACGAACTGGCCGAACGCGTGAGCCTGGCCGGCGACCTGCTCAGGACGACCGTGCAGGTTCAGCTCGAAGATCAGAACGCGTCGCTGTTGACATCAATGGAAGAGCGGGCGCGCATCCAGGTGCATATCCAGCAGGCGGTCGAAGGCTTCTCCGTCATCGCCATAACCTACTACACCGTCGGGCTGGCAAAGATCTGCCTGGAAAGTATCTCCGAACTGGGCGTTGATCCGCACGTGTCGAAGCTCGCCGTTCTCGGCGCCATCCCGCTCGTACTCTTCGCCGTTTGGGCGGCAGTTCGTCACGTTCGCAAGAGCATTGCCGGCCACTCTCACGGTCCGGCATCAGAGAGCCATTAAGGCGACGCTGGCCGATGATCGCTCACCGCCGCCCTTTCGAGGCGGCGGCGTTTTCCTGGCTGCATCGACAGGGCGTCAGGATGCCATAGCGTAGTGGCGATGTTCCGATGCCCGGCCGCTGCCCGTCCTGAATCGCCGCAGCAATTCGGCAAGGCTTTCGGTTTCATGTGTCAGGCTCTGGGCGGCCGCCGTGGTCTCTTCGACCATTGCGGCGTTCTGCTGTGTCACCTTGTCCATCTGGTCGCCGGCAGCCGAGACCTCGCGCAGGCTCGTCGCCTGCTCGCGGGCGGCAACGGCGATCTCGGCCACGGTCGCATTCATGGCGGTGACCTGCTCGACGATCTGTTCGAGCGAAAGGCCGGATTCGCCCACCAGCTGGACACCGGTCTTGACCTGCGCCGAGGAGGTGGAGATCAACTGCTTGATCTCCCTTGCCGCGTTGGCGGAGCGCTGGGCGAGCTCGCGGACTTCCTGGGCGACGACGGCAAAGCCCTTGCCTGCCTCGCCGGCGCGCGCCGCTTCCACACCGGCATTCAGCGCCAGCAGGTTGGTCTGGAAGGCGATCTCGTCGATGACGCTGATGATGTTGCCGATCTTGGACGACGAATTTTGAATTTCCGTCATCGCGTCGATGGCGCGGGCAACGATCTCTCCGCCCTTTTCGGCATTGGTGCGGGCGGTTGCCACGACACCCTGGGCACGGCTTGCGCCCTCCGCCGTTCCGTTGACGCCGCGGGTGACGTCACCCAGCGCCGCGACGGTCTCCTCCAGCGAGGCTGCCTGCTGCTCGGTGCGGCGGGCGAGATCGTTGGAGGCGGTAGAGATTTCCGCAAGGCCGGAGCGGATGGTGGCGACCGCGCGAATGACGGAGTCGACCGCCTCTTCGAGGCTCGCGACAGAATTGTTGAAATGATCCCGGATCCTGACATAGCGATGGTCGACTTCGCCGACGCGAACGGTGAGATCGCCCTTCGAGAGTGCGTCCAGCCCGACTGAGATCTGGCGGAACGCGTGCTCCATCACCTGCGCATCGCTAAGCCGCTCGGCTTCTTGACGGAGCCGCTCTTCTTCGGCCGCCAGGCGCGCGCGTTCGGCGTTGGCTTCGGCGATCAACTTGGCGCGCCCCGTTTCCTGGAAAACCTTCAGCGAACGCGCCATGGCCCCCAGTTCGTGGCGGTGCTCGACGCCGGTTATCGCTATCCCTTCCTCACCACGGGCAAGCTGCTCCATGGACTGGGCCATCTTGCGCACCGCCGAGGAAATCAGCCGGCCGACGAAGTAGGAAAGTACGAGGCCGATGACGATTAGCAGGCCGCTGATGACGAGCGTCGTGCTGGTCGCGGAGGCAACCGTTGCATCCACCGAACCATCAAGGGTCTTCTGCGCGCCGGTTACCGTCGCCTGCAGATCCGTGAAGCCGCGTGAGATTTTCGGTGCAAGCACGCTGAGCTGCGTCTGGCGGATATTGCCCGAGGCCTGCAGCACGTCCTTCATGTCGCCGAGACGAGCGGTGTAATTCTGCATGAGCTGGCCGGCGCCCATCAGGCGCTTCTTCTGCAGCTCGTTCTTTGCGGCTTTCGCAGCGGCTTCGTTGAGCGTGACCGCTTCGGCGAGTGCCGCCTGCGCCGTGTCATAGGCCGCAAAATCATCGGAATGCACGAAGCGTTCGGAGAAATAGAGGCTGCGGTTCAACGCCTCCAGTGTCGCCGCCGTCATCTGCAGCAGGGCCACATCGTTCTGGCGCCAGGCGCTGCGCACGACGTCGTTGAGCGCGATGCTGGTCCAGGGGCCGAATTCGGTGACCTTGGAGATCAAGGCATCACGCCTGGCCTGCAGGGCGACGATCTCTTCGAAAGCCTTGCCATAGGTGGCAATGTCCTGGCGGATTGCCGCAAGGCCGGACTGCAGGTCCCTGTTGCCGGCAAAACGCGGATCGTCGGCGTCAAACGCTTTGACGCCGGCGCGGAAGCGGTCGACGACAGCCTGCGTCGGGGTGGAGCGGAAGGCTTCCGCCGACATCTGAATCTCGTTCAGCTGGTCGCTGTAGTCCGAGATGGCGAGACTCTGACCGGCCGTGGCGCGATAGGACGAGAAGATCGAGGCGAGCCCGTTCATGCCGGAGATCGCGCTGACCGTGAGCAGGCTCATCAACAGGATCAGCGGCACAAAGCCGGAGGTGATCTGTGCGCGAATGCCGAATTTATTCCAGAAATGCAACATCATAGTCCTCTTATGCTCACTGGCTCTTCGGCAGATAGGTGGCAATGTTCTCAGGTGTGACGAGTTCGAAGGGAACGTTGTTTTCGCGCGGCACCTTCTCTTTGCGGATCAACTTGACGGCGGCGTCGACAGCGGCAGCCCCCTGTCCGACGGCGCTCTGGAGAATGGTCACGTCGAGATCGCCGGCCACCATCGCGGCGAGCGCGTCGTCGGTCGCGTCGACGCCGGCGACGACCACATCTTTCATCGGCATGCCGGCCTTCTTCATGGCGCGGATCGCGCCGAGCGCCATCTCGTCATTATTGGCGATAACAGCGTCGAACTTGACGCCGGCCGACAGCCATTCCTGCATCTGCTGGTCGGCATAATCGCTCGACCAATAGGCGGCCTGTCGCTCGACGATCTGAAGGCCTTTGCATTCTGGGGTGGCGATGACGTCGGAAATGTCCTGGGTGCGGGCGCGGGCGGCCGCGTGGAAGGGTTCGCCCATCAGCACGACGACGCGGCCTTTGCCTTTGAGGAGCGCGCAGACCTGCTTGGTCTCCAGTGTTCCAGAATCCTTCTCGTTGGAGGCGACCACCACCTGATTATCCGGCAGGTCCAGTAGGTTGGAAGGAACGTTGTTGATGTAAACCAGCGGAATACCGGCATCTGCCGCCATCTTGGTCATTTGCGGCCCGAGATCGCCATCGGAGACGGCAACGATGATCGCGTCGACCTTGTCGGCAACGAACTGCTGGACCTGCTTCTTCTGAAGTTCGTTGTCGCCCTTGGCGCTCTCGGTGACGAGCTTGAGGCCTGATATCGTCTGTCCATGCGAGACGACGCCGTTCAGAAGTGCCGTCCTGAACTTGTCGAGATCGGACATCGAAACCCCGATCGTCTGGGCATGGGCAGCAGAGATCGATATCGCCAAGGCGATGGATGCAAGCGTAGCCGTTTTCATGAATTCCCCTGCGCAATTCGGATGTGAAAGGGTTATTTCAAATTTTGGTTAAATTTTACTTTTCCTCCGGAAGCAAAAGTTAAGCGCGAGGGTATGATCTTGCGGCGGCAGGAGCGCCTTCTTCGGTGGAGATCGACCGGACTTGAAGCGCATCACAGCAAACTTGATGCGATGCGCTTAAATCTTTGTTCTTATGAAGATTAGCGCCCACCAAAGCCGGAGCTGACGGTAATGCCCTTGTAGATCACCCTCTGCAGCACGATGGCCAGGATGACGCCGGGCACCATGGAGATCGTCGCACCGGCCATGATGTAGTTCCACGCGGTGCCCTGCTGTGTCTGAAAGAGGGTGAGCCCGAGCGGCAGTGTGGCCATTTCGACGCCGCTGGTGGCGATCAGCGGCCAGAGGAAGCTCTTCCACTGCGCGATGAAAGTGAACAGCGCCAGCAGGCCGATGGCCGGCATTGCAAGCGGAACGATGACCGTGACCAGAATGCGCAGGCGGGAAGCCCCATCCATCATCGCCGCCTCGTCGAGATCCTTGGGAATGCCGAGAATGAACTGCCGCAACAGAAAGGTGCCGAAAGAGCTGAAGGCGACCGGCAGGATCATGCCGTGATAGGTGTTGATCCAGCCGAACTTGCTGACGATGAGGAAGAGCGGAATGACCAGCATCACCTGCGGGATCATCAGCGTGCTGAGATAGGTAAGCAGCAGCCCCTCCCGGCCGGGAAACCTCAGCCGGGCGAAGGCGTAGGCGGACAGGCAGGATACCGCAATCACAATCGCCGTAACGCCGCAGGCGACCACGAAGGAATTCAACAGGAAGGTTCCGAACGGCAGGGAAACCAGGGCTTCGACGAATGTTCCCCAATGATACTCCTCAGGGAAGATGCGTACCGGCACGGCCATCACCTCGGCATTGGAGCGCACCGCATTCGACACCATCCAGAAGAAGGGGAAGAGGAAAAGCAGCGCGATCAGCGAAAGTGCCGTGTAGCTGACGAAGGTGCCGACGCGCCGCAATATGCGGTGACGATGCTGGGACACCGAATGAGGATGCCGTGAGTTCGGGTCAATCGTCATAATGCACCCATTTGCGCTGCATGTGGAATTGCAGGATGGTGAGCGCCATGATCATGACGAACATCACCCAGGCCAATGCGGAGGCATAACCCATCTGGAAGTTGGTGAAGCCCTTCTGGTAGATGGCAAAACCGAGCGTGGCCGTCGCCGAGCCCGGGCCGCCGCGCGTCATCGCAAATATCTCGTCGAAGACCTGCAGCGAGGTAATGGCCGTCATAACGGTGCCAAAGAAGATGGTCGGCGAGATGAGCGGCAGGCGGATGCGCCAGAAGCGCTGCCAGGCATTGGCGCCGTCGATCGTCGCCGCCTCGAGATAGTGCTTCGGCACCAGGTCGAGGGCGGCGTTGAACATCACGACATTATAGCCGACATTCGCCCACAGGGTGACAAGCACGACCGCCTGCATGGCCCAGCTCGAGCTCAGCAGGAAATTCGGCAGGCCGAGGCCGAGCGCGCGGATAATGGTGTCGGCCAGGCCGTCCGGCGTGAAGATCAGCAACCACACCACCGACGCCGCGATGGTCGGTGTAAAGGTCGGCAGGAAGAAGATTACCCGGAAGATCGCCTTGCCGCGCTTCAGGCTCGATATCCAGACCGCCAGCGTCAGCGAGACGATAATATTCAGCGCCAGATACTCGACGGCGAAGAACAGCGTGTTGCTCAAAACGATGTAGAAGGCCGGATCGACAGTGAAGAGCCTGATGTAATTCTGAAAGCCGACGAAGGATGGCGTCGAGATCAGCTGCCAATTGGTAAAGCTGAGCGCCAGCGACGCCAAAATCGGCAAGGCCATGAAGACCATGAAGCCGAGGAAGCTCGGCAGCAGGAACAGCATGGCTGTCTGCGTCTCCGGCTTCAGGAAGCGCCGTGGCTGACCGGGCTGCAAGGGAACTTCGGCAACAGCGCTTTGCGACATGTCTTCCTCCATGCACGACAGGTCCTGCCGCAGCGAGAGCTGGCGCATGACCCGAAGATCGGAATCGATTTTCCGAAAGGATCATGCGCAGATTTCAAGGCGACGGCGCGTCCTGCCGGACGCGCTGGCTCTATTGCTGCGCAAGGCTCTGGATGGACTCCATCGTCTGCTTGGCCTCGACGCTGCCGGCGAAAGCCGGCGGGAAGTACTGGTTGAAGAGGTTTTCCACCGCTGCCCAGTTGTTGGTGATCACGTAAGGCACGGAGTGCGCCAGGGAATAGTCGATGGCCTCGCCGCCATTGGTGATGTCCTTGGCCGCCACCTTGTACCAGGCCGATTGCGACGCCGTGCGCGCCGGCAAGGCACGGCCCTGCTCGGCGAGATAGGACAAGGCTTCCGTGCTGGTCAGCACCTGGATCGCCTTCCAGGCCGCGTCCTTGTTCTTGCTCGTCGTGGAAATGCCGAAACCGGAGCCTGCGGTCACGGCCGAAAGTTCGCCCTCATCGCGCGGCAGGGTGGTGAGGCCGATCTTGAACTTCGCCTGGCCCTTCATGCCGATGATCGACCAGGGGCCGTCGATATACATGGCGACATTGCCCGAATTGAACCGGCCCTGGACGACATCACCGGGATTCGCGCCACCTGATGGAACCAGCGGCGCGATCTTATCCTTGGCGGCAAAGCCGATCAGCCTGTCGGCGGCAGCAACTGCGCTCGCACTGGTCAAGTCAAGCTCGCCGGCGTCGTTGACGTATTTATCGCCCCAGGCCGCGGCCAGGACTGAATAGTTCGTCGGGGTGATGCCGAAGCCGTACTTGCCGTCTTTCGTCAGTTTTTTGGCGGCATCGGTAAACTCAGCAAGCGTCCAGCCTGGCTTCGGCAACGGAATGCCGGCGGCTTCGAGCGCGTCCTGGTTATAATAGATGACCCACGGCCCGACGTCATAAGGCAGGCCGTAAAGCTGCTTGTCGACGGACATGCCGCCGATGATCGAGGGTGTGAAGGCGGCGACGTCGAACTTATCGGCCTCGATCCGGTCATTCAGGGGCTCGAGCAGCGAATAGAAGTTCGGCATGCGCAGCGACTGCATGGACACGATGTCGGCGAGCTGTCCCGATGCCGCCAGCACCGGCAGCCGCGTCCAGTAGTCGACCCAGCCCGTCGTCGTCAGCTTCACCTTGATATCGGGATACTTGGCACTCACCATCTCCGCCAGGTGCTGCCAACTCTTGGTGTCGGTTTCGGAGCCGGTCCACATCTGCCAGGTCAAGTTGACCTGCTCGGCCGATGCGGCTGTGGCAAAAAGACTGCTGCCGATAGCGGCAAGCAAAAGCGTTTTCTTCAGAACCTTCATGGGTTTCTCCTCCCTCCATGAACGCAAAGGACACGCGAGTGCGATCGAGCTCACGCCTTGAGGATGATCTCAATCACCGGCACGGTAACGTCCGGGTGCCGGACCGGCAGTTCGAGCGTGATCATGCCTTCCGGCACCATCACGCCGATGTTGGAATCCACTTCCTTCGTCTGGCTGAGCCAGCGCACTTCGCTGGCGTCATGCAGGAATTGCGCATAAACAATCCTGTCGGCAAGACCTTCGATATGGATGTGGCGGTAGGGCCAGTTGCAGACATGCAGATAGAGGCGGTTGCCGCGCTGGGTGTAGCGGCAGCCGGCCGGCGCCGGATAGCGGGATGGCCCTGCCCCGTAGATGGAACGCCCATTGACGGCCATCCAGTTCTGATAGACCTCGAGCGCCCCGATGGCGCGCGCATCGAGCGTGCCGCGGCCGGTCGGGCCGACATTCATCAGGAGGTTGCCGCCGAGTGCGACGGAATCGATGAGCAGCTGGATGATCTGTTCCGGGCTTTTCCAGGTATCTTCGTCGCGATGATACCCCCAGGAGCCGCTGAAGGTATGGCAGGCTTCCCAGAGCACCCCCTGGCTGGCGATGGCGGGGGCCACACGCGGCGTATACTGCTCCGGTGTCGTTACGTCGGGCAGGGTACCGGACGGCAGATCGAGGCGGTTGTTGACGATGATGCCGGGCTGCAGCTCGCGCACCAGCTCGACCAGCCGCTCGCTCTCCCAATCGGCGCGCCCCTTGCCGGGCAGGCCATGATAGTCGCGCCCGGGATAGCTGAAATCGAACCAGATGATGTCGATGCTGCCGAAGCCGGTCAGAAGTTCGCGCACCTGTTCGCGCATATAGGCAGCGTAGTTGGCGATGTTACGGCCGGCATTCAGCGCCTTGGCGTCGGGATGGTTGCGCAGTGGATGGTGAACGTCGATCGGGAAATCGGGATGGTGCCAGTCAAGCAGCGAATAGTAGAAGCCGATCTTCAGCCCTTCGGCGCGGAACGCCTCGACCAGCGGCGTGAGCAGATCTTTGCCGCAGGGCGTGTTCGGCGCCTTGTAGTCCGTCACCTTGCTGTCCCACAGGCAGAAGCCCTCATGATGCTTGGTCGTCACCACGACATATTTCATGCCGGCAAGACGGGCTCGCCGCGCCCATTCCTTGGGGTCGTAGAGATCGGGATCGAAATTGTCGAAATAACGCTGGTAGTGGTCGTCGGTCAGCTCTTCCCGGTTCTTCAACCACTCGTGCCGGGCTCCTAAAGCATAGAGGCCCCAATGGATGAACATGCCCAGGCGATCCTGGCTGAACCAGGCGTGTTTCTCCGCCCCTCCCGATGCCGGATTTTCCGGCTGGCGTTCCGAACTCGTCACAGGTTTCTCCTCCCTGTTTGCCGGTTCAACATCATATCGAACCGGTTCGGTAAATGATCATCTCGCCTGATCCAATGTCTGTCAAGTCGAAATTCGCGACCACAAAATCACTAAGGAAACCCGACGAAACAACTGATTTGAAGCATGAATGTTGCGCCAACCAATAAAATCGGACATAACAAGGCATTAGAACCGGTTCGACAGACATGACCACGATACGAGACGTAGCGCGCCTTGCGGGAGTTTCCATCTCGACCGTCTCGCTTGCGCTCAACAGCCCGAAGCGGGTCGGCGCCGAGACGCTCGACCGCATCCAGCAGGCGATAAAATCGACCGGTTACCGCATCGACCCGGTGGCCCAGACGCTGGCGCGCGGACGCAGCTCGCTGATCGGTTTCGTTTCGGCCAATCTCGGCAACATGTTCTTCGGCGACATCCGTCGAGAGATCGAGCACCAGGCGCTCGATCACGGCTATTTCGTCCTGATCGCCGACTCCTCCGGCAGGGCTGATCTCGAACGGGCGCTGCTGGAGCGGCTAGAGGCGCAGAAGATCGCCGGCATTGCGCTGGCGGCAAACGGGCGCGGCGAGGAGTACGCCACGTTCCTGCGCGACTTCAAAACCCCGATCGTGATGTTCGACCAGAAGCTGGAAGGCGCCGAACGCGATTTTGTCGGCTCCGACAACCCGCTGACCACCACCATCCTGACGGAACATCTGCTGCAGCTCGGTCACAGGCGCATCGGCTTCATCTCCGGTCCGAGCGGCCTGCACACTGCCGACGAACGCCTGAAGGGCTTCATCAACACGATGGCCGGCGCCGGCGTGGACATCGACCCTTCGCTGGTGGTCGAAGGCGGCTACACCAGAACCGGAGGCCATGTGCAGGCCATGCGCCTGCTCACGCGCCGCGACCGGCCGACCGCCATCATCGGCGCCAACAACATGACGGGCCTCGCAGCACTGCAGGTGATGCAGGAGATGGGCTTCCGCTGCCCTGACGACGTGTCGCTGGCGATGGTCGACGACGTGCCCTGGAGCAATGTCATCACGCCGCGCATCACCATGGTGGTGCAGGATGCGCAGAAGCTCGGGGAATTGGCGGCCCAGCGCCTCCTGGCAAGAATAGCAAGCCCGGAGGGCGCCGCCGCGCCGCCGCAAGACTTCATTCTGACGCCGAGATTCGTGCGTGGAGAGTCGACCAGGCGGCTCTGAGTGTTTGCCTGAACTTCATCACAGAGGCAGCGAAACCGGCCTGTCGCCATCGAGGCTATCGGCCCAAGCCTGGACCGACCGGTGATCGACGGCATTGCCCTCGTCCACATCGGCCATCGCCTCTAGCGTCATACGCCGGCGCTGCTTCTGCGCAGGCGGCAGCGGAATATGTGTGGCCGGCAAATTGGTCCCCATCGAAGCTTCCTCGTCGTCGTTCCCGGATCATAGCTGCCAATACTGGTCATATGCAAAATCAATCAAGAAACAAGCGGCCGGTCGTTCGTCCATTGAACGATGAAGAAATTTGTCATACATGTGTGATGAATCGTGAATTTCGCAATGCCGCGCGTTCGAACGGCATTGCGGATCAAGAGCCGATGCGGGGTTAGGCGTGGCTATGCAGGTGAAGGATCGCAGCAAAGGCTCAGGGTCGCTGGTCTCACAGGTCGGCGAAAGCCTCCGGCAAGCTATATTGAGCGGTCAGTATTCCGCCGGCGACAAGCTTCCAAGTGAACACGAGCTGACCGAAACGCACAGCGTCAGCCGCACCGTCGTGCGCGAGGCGGTGGCCGCACTTCGCTCCGACGGGCTTGTCGAGGTGCGCCAGGGAGCGGGGATTTTCGTGCTCGGTGCCGATCCGGCGCTCTCCGCACGGAAAGTCGACAAAGCCCGCGTCGCCTCCGATCTTGAGGTACTCGAGATCAGAACACCTGTCGAAATCGAGGCGGCGGGCCTTGCAGCCCTGCGCCGCTCGCCGGCACAGGAGGAGGCGATATTCGAATGTCATCGGAAAGTCCTCCAATGCATCGAGACTGATCAATCCATTCGCGATGCGGATCTCGAACTCCATGCCGCGATCGCCGAAGCCACGAACAATCCGCTGTTCAGGCAGTTCCTGGAATCGCAGGGCTCGGCGATCATCCCGCAGTCGAGGCTCGTTCCGGAATCGAGGACGGCCGAACAGACCGCCTATCGAAAGCTGATCCACAGGGAGCACGAGGCAATCGTCGTCGCCATCTCTGACAGAGACGATCAGGCCGCCCGAAACGCCATGCGCGACCATCTGGTCGGCAGCCAGGCCAGGTACCGCAACCTGCTAAGAGATCTGCGAAGCTTTACGAGCTGACATCCGAACCGGAATTGCGTGGAAGTCGGACCGATTATGTGAGCACGGCCGGCAGGCGACGGATGTGGCCCGAGGCTCTTGGCGCAAGGCCGCCCCCAGGGCAGCTATTGGCGCGAATTGTCCGCTATTTGTCCGGCGCGCGCATTTTCCCCTGTCTTCACATCGTCGAATATGACTTCATGATCAACCTGCATGGAGCAAAAAATGTCCGGCCATGATACAGTCCTTCTCGTTATCGACGCCCAGGAATCCTTCCGACACCGCGATTATTGGGATGAAAACCTCGCTTCCGCCTATATCGATCGTCAGCAGGCTCTGATCGATGGCGCGGAAGCCGATGGAATACCCATCATCCAGATCTTCCATGTCGATGAAAACGGGCCGTTTTCGGAAGCATCCGGGTTCGTCAGCACACTCGCCCCACTCAGGATCGCTCCCAAGGCGACGTTCAGGAAGAGGCGCCATAGCGCCCTGGTCGGCTCCGGTCTCGACGTGTGGCTGACCGAGAATGGCGTCCGTCATATCCTCGTCTCCGGAATCCGCACCGAACAGTGCTGCGAGACCACGACCCGCCATGCCTCGGATCTCGGCTATCAAGTCGACTATATCGGCGAGGCGACCCTGACCTTCCCGATGACCGACACCGCAGGACGCACCTGGAGCGCCAAGGAAATCCGCGACCGGACCGAGCTGGTCCTGGCGGGCCGCTTCGCTCGGATCGCGACCGTCGAACAGGCCCTGGCGGGGAGCGGAAAGGCTCTCGCCGCATGACCGACGCCGCGCAGCCCATCGATATTCCGGTCTTCGTCGTCGTGCCGCCGCGCGTGCTGCTGCTCGATGTCGCTGGCCCGATCGAAGTGCTGCGCAAGGCGAACCTCGAACAGCGCACGGTGCGTTTTACCGTCACCTATATCGGCCCATCAGCGACGGTCGGCAGTTCGATCGGTCTTGCCGTTACGGGCGTCGCCGCGTTACCGGAGCGCTTGCCCGATGCTGCGCTTGTCGTCATTGCCGGCAGCGCCGATGCACCTATGGAAAACAACCGCCCGTGGGACGAACAGGAACGCGCCGACCAGGCTGCCATCGTCGCATGGCTGAAGCGCGCCATTCTTCCGGGAATTCGTTTGGTCTCGATCTGCTCGGGCGCATTGCTCGCTGCCGAGGCAGGCATGCTCGATGGCCGTGATTGCACCACCCATCATGGCTGCATAGAGGATCTGGCGAGGCTCGCTCCCACCGCGCGCATCCGGGACAACCGGCTCTATGTCGAGGATGGAGATCGCCTCACGAGTGCCGGCATCACCGCCGGCATAGACCTCATGCTGCATATCGTTGCCGAAGCGGCGGGGCACGCGTGTGCGCTTGCGGTGGCGCGATATCTTGTCGTCTATCTCAGGCGCGGCGGCTCGGATCCGCAGCTTTCGCCCTGGCTCGAAGGTCGCAACCATATCCACCCAGTCATTCACCGCGCACAGGATGCCGTGGCCGCCAATCCGTCTGAGGACTGGTCGGTGGCGTCGCTCGCCCGGTTCAGCGGCGCCAGCCCGCGCAACCTTTCACGGCTGTTCAACGAGCAGACGGGCATGAGCGTGACGGATTTCGTCAACCTTATGCGCGTGGCCCTTGCCCGCGAGATGCTCGCCGGTTCAAGGCTGGACATGGAGGCCGTCGCGATGCGCGCCGGCTTCGGCTCGGCGCGGCAGCTCCGCCGCGCCTGGAACCGTCTGAACGACGGCCCGCCGAGCGCGGCACGGGCAAGGCTGTCTACAGGCTCATAGCGCGATAGGAAGGGCGGACCGGCTGAGCCCGGTCTCCGGCACTTCCGTTCCCCAGATCTCGATCTGGGTCAGCGCCGGATAGGGCGAGGCGTCCCCGGCCTTGATCAGGCCGTGCAGTTCCACCCATTCGATGATGCAGGGCTCTATCGGAAAGGCCTGGGCGGCGCCCGATTTCACCAGCGGAAAGCAGGAGGTCCTGCCGTTCGAGAAGGTGACGCTAGCCTCCTCCCACCAGGAATCATGCGGGAAGTCAGCCCGAAGATAGAAAACGATCTCGTCGATCCTGACCGGCCTGCCGAATTCCACCGTCAGTGCTGCTTGCGGATCGCGATTGATTCCCCAGCTCGTATAGGGCCAGAAGCCGTGATCGTCATTGGCCTTTTCGCCGTCGATCGCGTTGCGCGCGGCGAAGACCGCTTCGCCGCGGGTCTCGACATTGGCGCGCGCATGCGGAAACAGAGCTCGATTGGCGTGATCGTCCCAGGGGTTGAGGGCGAGATTGCGCCGATGGACAATCTCGTCAGGGCGTATGCTTCGCGCTGAAAGCCGGTGGATATCGCCCCTGAAGGCATTCGGCGAATAGGGCTTGCGCTTATCGCCGAAGGGTACGGCGAGTGAATAGGCGCATTCCTTCATATAGACCAGGCCGGGTTGGATCGCGCCATCAAGGGAGAGGAAGACATGTCCGGGCTCGGAGACCTCCACGACCACGCGATCGCCTTCGCAATAGCTCTGGCGATAGACCAGGAACGTCTCGTCCCGGCCTGTGGAACGCGCCAGCACCGCCCCATCGGCATCCACGATCTTCAGTGTCAATTCCATGCTCGCCCTCCCCGGAGCATGATGCCGAAAAGTGTGAGCGGTTTTCGGACGACATCATGCTCTAACTATTTAATTTAGAACAGGATTCAGATTTTAGGCCGACCCGGCCTGAAATCATCCTGTTCTAGACGATTCGCAATCTCAGCAGCCTGCCGGCAAAGCTCACGCGCAGCCGATAGATTTTCTCGGGCCAGGCCGATCTCAGCCGGGCGTCCTCCACGACGATCTCGTCGATTTCGATCTCGCCGGCGCCGTCGACGAAAATGCTGCCGAGATCTGCCAGATCGATCCGGTCCGGGCTGACGGTCGGCGCCAGGCATGTCATCAGCGACAGGACCGCCGGCTTGCCCCCGTCATAGGTGTCGACGATCTCGACATGGCGGCCGCGCAGCAGGGAAACGACGCGCCGATAGCTGTGCAACTGCGCTTCGGGGGGATAGGCGTCTGAAATATCGAGCGATATGCGCGCGCTCCCTTCGTCGAACCCGACCTCGACATCGCGCGCGCCAAAAGCTTCGCCGGCGGACTGCATGACGCCTGCGAATGTCGGCAGATTGTGGAACGCCGACTGCATCGTCCATATCTCGTAGCGCCGCGCCGAAAAGGTCTTTGCGGCATAGGTCTCGACGCCGACATCGATCAGGAACGGATGTCCGTTCTTGTAGAGCGTCACGCTCCCCACATCGTTGTGATTGTGGCCCTCGCCATTGTTGCCGCCCTTGACGGCAAGCGAAAACTGCTCGTCGCGGCCGATGAACAGGCCGATGCCGGGATAGAAGATATCGCGTCGGGATGCGGGATGCGGCCCGGCGGCAGCGGGAAGCGTCGGGCCGACCAGCAGTTCCTGCACGCGATACCAGAGGTTCCATTCCCCCGGCAGGTGCGGATTGCCGGAAGCGGCCCTGTCGGCCGCTGCGAACTTAGCCAGCATCTCAGAGCCGACCGCCTGTCCGAACAGATATTCCCGCACACTGCAGGGTTCGACCACCGCGGAAGAATCCGCGAAATTGAAATAATAGCGGCCGGCCACATGCATGTGAGCGATATATTCAGCCATGTTGCGGATCTTCGGCTGTTGCCAAAATCGGCCGAACAGGCCCGGCGCCACCCTATCCAGAATGGTCAAAGCACCATGCAGGCAGAGCGCGGCGTGGCGGTAATAGAGCACGCCCTCCTCGCAGGCGCCGTCTTCGGCATAGTTTGTCAGGAAGGCGTCGAGGCTGCCGAGCGCCTTTTTGACGACGGCGTGACGCGTGGGTTGATCTGTTTTCAGGGAGAAGGCCGTCAATAGGATGTTCTGGCTTATCCATGTCGTCCAGTTGTTCATCCGCTCTTCGCCGCGGCCCATCCACCAGAAATGCCGGGCGAGATAGGGCGAGAGGATGCGGATCTCGATCTCGCGCTCGACGCGTGCCGTAATCTCGGGGCTGATGTCGTCGAGCTCGTCGCCCAGCAATGCGACGATGGTGGCAAGCAGCGCCGCCGTTTCGGCCGCGAAGAGATCGACGACCGGCTGCGAATTGTCGGGAAGCGGCAAGCGTGCGCCGCTTCGTTCATAGGCGTTATGCGCCGGAAGCTGCCAGCCGCTTTCCTCCGCGATCAGGAAGATGCCGTCGACGATCTTCGGCAGGAAGCGCGACTTGCCTTCGATGAGTTCGCCGAGCACCAGATTGTTGAGCATCCGGCGGCGCGTGAAATAGAGTGCCTCGAAGCGCGCGCGGTTGCCCGTCGCCGTGAATTCCCGGTAGTCCGACGCCGTGATCAGCGGAAAGGCGCGCTCAAGCGTCTCTTCGGCCTCGCCAATGACCAGTTCCCGTACCGCCTGCGGCACGGAGCTCCATCTGGAGCGATCGGAGGCGACCGCCCCGGGCGTGAAATCGCCCAGCACATCCGGCAGCTCCTTTGAAATCTCGCTGAACATGTCCCTCCCCGCACTGGAAAAGCATCGATGAGCGCTTGGTCTTCATGCTCACCTATCATATGTGTTCTGCGCTTTCCATGAAATTCGTATGACCTATTCAGAACTTGTTTGACCAATACCGGATATGTGCTATGTGGTTGCGGGAGGAAGAGGAGGCATCGGTGTCCATATCGAATTCGGTCATCGCGACGGATGGCGCTCCGGCAATCTCAAGCCGAAAAGTCGCGGTCTTGTCCAAGCGGCAGCGCAGGATACGCAGCGCGCTCGTCGCCTACTCCTTCATTGCCCCGAATTTCATCGGCTTTGCCGTCTTCACGCTCGGCCCGATCCTGTTCGCCTTCGCGCTCGCCTTCATGCATTGGGACGGCTCGAATGCGATCACATTCGCCGGGCTGGACAATTTCTGGCGGCTCTTCGAGGACAAGGCCTTCATCGCGGCGTTCTGGAACACGGTGATCTATACGGTCGCCTCCGTGCCGGCGACGCTCATCTGCGCGCTCGGCCTCGCCGTTCTCCTCAACCAGAAGATCGCCGGGCGCGACTTCTTCCGCACGGCAATGTTCTTTCCCTATGTCGCTTCGCTGGTGGCCGTCGCGGTCGTCTGGAACATGATCTTCAATCCCGAGATGGGACCGGTGAACATGATCCTCTACACACTCGGTCTCGACCCGAAGAACATGCCGGGATGGGCGGCCGATCGCCACTGGGCGATGGTGACGGTGATCCTCTTCGGCATCTGGAAGAACATGGGCTATTACATGGTCATCTATCTGGCCGGCCTCCAGGGCATCAATTCGGAGCTCTATGAGGCCGCCGATCTCGATGGGGCCAATGCCTGGCAGAAGTTCATCCATGTCACCGTGCCGCAGCTCGGGCCGACGACCTTCTTCGTCACCGTGATGCTGACGATCCAGTCCTTCAAGGTGTTCGACCAGATCTACATGATCACCCAGGGCGGGCCTGGCACCTCGACGCTCGTCCTCGTCTACCACATCTACAACGAGGCCTTCATTTCCTGGGATCTCGGCTATTCGAGCATGGTTTCGCTCGTGCTGTTCTTCCTCGTGCTTGCCGTCACTGTCTTCCAGTTCCGGCGCCAGAGGGAGGACGAGGCATGAGGATCGCAGGACGCAAGGTGACCGTCAGATCGGTCGCGATCTACGCCATCGTCATCGCCGTCACGCTCATCATGCTGATGCCCTTTGCCTGGATGCTTTCGGCATCGCTGAAGCTCAGCCGCGACGTCTTCGCCTTCCCGATCGAGTGGATACCGTCCGAGCCGCAATGGCAGAACTACGTGGATATCTGGACGAAGATCCCGCTTGCGCTGTTCATCTACAACACGTCGAAGCTGACGATCATCGTCACGCTGCTGCAGCTTTTGACCTCCAGCTTTGCCGCCTACGCCTTCGCCAAGCTGAATTTCCCCTACAAGAACACCCTGTTCCTCGGCTACATCGCCACCATCGCCATGCCCTGGCAGGTCTATATGGTGCCGCAATTCCTGCTGATGCGTGAATTCGGCCTCAACAACACCCATCTGGCGCTGATCTGCCTGCAGGCTTTCACCGCCTTCGGCGTCTTCCTGATGCGGCAGTTCTACATGTCGATCCCGACCGAGCTCTGCGAGGCGGCCCGCATCGACGGCATGAACGAGTACCAGATCTGGGCGCGCATCATGCTGCCGCTGTCCAAGCCCGCGCTCTCGACGCTGACGATCTTCACCTTCGTCACCACCTGGAACGATTTTCTCGGGCCGATGATCTACCTGACCAAGACCGAGCTGAAGACCGTCCAGATCGGCCTGCGCATGTTCATCTCGCAATATTCGGCCGAATACGGGCTCATCATGGCGGCCTCGGTCGTCGCCCTCATTCCGGTTCTCGTCGTTTTCCTCTCTCTCCAGCGCTTCTTCGTCGAGGGCATCGCCTCGACGGGACTGAAGGGTTAAATCCATGAACGCCGTCTCGTCCGTCGCCCCGCAGCCGATCGCCGATCCGGAGGTCAAAGCTGCGCTCGATCTTGCCGTCGAGCAGATCAGGCGCAACCTCCCCCAATTCACCCATGCCTCGCAGAACCATTCGAGTGTCGGAAATTTCTATCGCGCGGTGGCGAACGACCAATGGACCGCAGGTTTCTGGCCCGGTGAGCTGTGGCTCGCTTTCGAGCATAGCGGCGAGGCGGTTTTCCGGGATGCCGCGCAGGTCCAGGTCCAGTCGTTCCTGCATCGGATCGAGAACCGCATCGAGACGGATCATCACGATATGGGCTTTCTCTATTCGCCCTCCTGCATCGCCGCCTGGAAGCTCGTTGGAGACGAGGATGGCCGCAAGGCGGCGATCCTCGCCGCCGACCAGCTGATCGAGCGATTCCAGCCCGTCGGCCAATTCATCCAGGCCTGGGGCCGCAAGGGGGTGGCGGAGGAATACCGCTACATCATCGATTGTCTGCTGAACCTGCCGCTTCTCTACTGGGCGAGCCGCGAGACCGGCGATCCGAAATACCGCGAGATCGCGCTCATTCACGCCCGCACCACGCTTGCAAACTCGGTTCGGCCGGATGATTCCACCTATCATACCTTCTATATGGACCCGGTCACCGGAGCGCCGGTGCGCGGCGCCACCAAGCAGGGCTACAGGGACGACAGCGCATGGGCGCGCGGACAGGCCTGGGCAATCGCTGGAATGGCGCTGTCCTATCGTTATGAGCGGATCGAGGAATATCGCCGGACCTTCGACCGGCTGCTCGCCTTCTATCTCAACCGGCTGCCGGCCGACATGGTGCCTTATTGGGATCTCGTCTTTTCGGACGGCGACGGCGAGCCGCGCGACAGTTCGTCGGCATCGATCACCGCCTGCGGCCTTCTGGAGATGGCCGATCTCGTCGAGCCGGAACCGGCAGCACGCTATCGCATGCTGGCGCGCCGCATGATGAAGAGCCTTGCGGATCACTATGCGGTCAAGGACCCCACCGTCTCCAACGGCCTAGTGCTGCACGCCACCTATTCGAAGAAATCGCCGTTCAACACCTGCCGCGGCGAGGGTGTCGATGAATGCGTCTCCTGGGGAGATTATTATTACATGGAAGCTTTGACGCGCCTTTCGCGCAACTGGTCTTCCTACTGGTGAATTCAGGAGAACCCGATGGCCAGCATTTCGCTTAAAGAGCTGAACAAGAGCTACGGTGCGCTCACCGTCGTCCATGACATCGACCTCGAGATCGCGGACAAGGAATTCATCATTCTGGTCGGCCCCTCCGGCTGCGGCAAATCGACGACGCTGCGGATGATCGCCGGCCTCGAGGAGATATCGGGCGGAGAGCTCAGGATCGGCGGCGACGTCATGAACGACGTTCCCTCCAAGGATCGGGATATCGCCATGGTCTTCCAGAATTATGCGCTCTATCCGCATATGACCGTCTACAAGAACATGGCTTTCGGCCTGCAGCTCAGGAAGGTGTCGCGCGACTTCATCGATGCGCAGGTGCAGGATGCCGCAAGGATCCTCGACATCTCTCATCTGCTGAACCGCAAGCCGAAGGCGCTTTCGGGCGGGCAGCGCCAGCGCGTCGCGCTCGGCCGCGCCATGGTGCGAAATCCGGCGGTCTTCCTCCTCGACGAGCCGCTTTCCAACCTCGACGCCAAGCTGCGCGGGACGATGCGCTCCGAAATCACCAAGCTGCACAAGCGCCTCAACGCCACCTTCATCTACGTCACCCACGACCAGGTCGAGGCCATGACCATGGCGGACCGGATCGTCGTCATGAAGGACGGGCACATCCAGCAGGTGGATACGCCGCAGAACCTTTACGACCGGCCCGTCAATATGTTCGTCGCTGGGTTCATCGGCGCACCGCAGATGAACATGCTGCCCTCAACCATTCTGCGCCGGGGCGACGGCTACGTCGCTGTCTTCGACGGCCGGGAACTGCCACTGCCTGCCCATTTCGATAAGGACAGGATCGCCCCCTACGAGGGCCGCGAACTGGTGCTCGGCATCCGTCCGGAGAATTTTCACGAATTGCCGCCTGCCGACATCGCACCGGAGAACCTGGCGCCCCTCAAGGCGATCGTCGAACTTGCCGAACCGATGGGATCGGAAGTGCACCTGAACATGGTGGCGGGCGGGCGCAATCTCATCGCCCGTGTCTCACCGCGCTACCGGCCCGATATCGGCGAGGAAGCGACGCTGGTCGCCGATATGACCAATGCGCAGCTATTCGACAAGGAAACGGAGCGCTCGATTCTATACTGAAACGCCTGCGGGAGACGGCTATGCAGTGGTTGCGGGACATGTGGACGAGGGAGGGACCGGGCATTCCGAAGGATGCGCCGAAGAAGGCCGGCCTTGCCCTGTTCGCCGAGATCCTCGTCCGCGAGTGGTGGGAGATGGTCAAGCTGAACATCCTCTTCATCCTGGCGGCCCTCTTCGTCGTGACGCTGCCGGCAGCGCTCGCCGCCATGGCCCGGGTCTCGGTGTCTTTTGTCGAAGATCGCAACACCTATCTGCTGCGGGACTTCACGGAAGCCTTTCTGCGCTACTTCTGGCGCGCCACCGCCTGGGGGCTGGCGTTGGGCGGAACCGTCGCAATCGGCCTCTATGCGATCGTCACCTATGCCGCGGGCGCACGCGACAATCTGTTGCTGAGCGCACCGCTGATGATTGTGCTCGTCGCCACCGCTTTCATCGCGGTCCTCGCCTGCCATCTCGTCATTCTGATGGTGATGCGCGATCTGCCGGCTCTGAGGTTGCTGCGCCTCGCCGCGCTCGCCTCGGTCATCCGTCCGCTCCCGGCGCTTGCCGCGCTCGCCTTCGCCGCCGGTCTCTGGCTGGCGCACATCCTCTTCTATCCGGTTTCGGTGTTCATGCCGGCAACCTTCAATTTTTCACTCGGAATGTTCGCCGTCGCATTCGGCGTCCATCGGGCGGCGGTGATGGTTCTAGACCTGCCAAACGCAACGCAGCCGCACCGCGAACCGCATGCACGAGACGCTTTATAAAACAACTGATCCAGAGATGATCCAGGGAAGGAGAACGGGAATGTATTTGGATAAATTCGGGGGGACGGTGAAACTTGCCGTGGCGGGGTTCACCTTGGCGGCGATGACGGCCGGGGCAGCGCTTGCCCAGGACGCCGTGACGCTCAAATGGGCTTTGTGGGACTGGGACAAGACCGCCTATTACAAGCCGCTGATCGAGGCCTATCAGGCCAAGCACCCAAACGTGAAGTTCGAGCCGATGGATCTCGGCTCGCAAGACTACCAGCAGATGATCTCGACCCAGCTGACCGGCGGCTCCAAGGACATCGACATCGTCACCGTCAAGGATGTGCCGGGCTACGCCAATCTGGTGCGCGCCGGCAACATCGCCGATCTCAGCGGCTTCGTGACCGAGCAGAAGATCGACCCGGCTCCCTACGGCGGCCTGATCGAGGAACTGACCATCGACGGCAAGATCTACTCCCTGCCGTTCCGCTCCGATTTCTGGGTCGTCTATTACAACAAGGATATATTCGACAAGGCAGGCGTCCCCTACCCCACCAATGACATGACCTGGGCGCAGTTCGACGAGACCGCCGAGAAGCTTTCGGGCGGCATGGGCACCAACAAGACCTACGGCGCGCTTCTGCACACCTGGCGGTCGACCGTTCAGCTGCCCGGCATCCTCGATGGAAAACACACGCTGGTCGACGGCGACTACGGCTTCCTGAAGCCCTGGTACGAGCGGGCGCTGACCCTGCAGAAGGATGGCGCGATTCCCTCCTATGCTTTCCTGAAGACGTCGAACACGCATTATTCGGCGCTCTTCTTTAATGGCACGATCGGCATGTTGCCGATGGGAACCTGGTTCGTCGGCACCCAGATCACCAAGGTGAAATCGGGTGAATCGAAGAGCAAGAACTGGGGCATCGTCAAGTTCCCGCATCCCGACGGTGTGGCAACCGGCACGACCGCTGCGCAGATCTCGGGCCTGGCGGTCAACGCCAACTCCGTTCACAAGGATGCCGCTCTCGATTTCATCAAGTTCGTCACCGGTCCTGAGGGCGCAGCAGTCATCGCGTCGACGGGCACTTTCCCTGCGCTCAAGACGGATGATGTCAGCGCCAAGATCGCGGCAACACCCGGTTTTCCTGAGGATGCGGCCAGCAAGGAGGCGCTGAAGCCGTCGAAAACCTACCTGGAGATGGCAGTCAACCCGAACGCCGCCAAGATCGAGGTCGTGCTCAATCGCGCGCATGACGCGATCATGACCGACAGCACCTCCGTCGATGACGGGCTGAAGGAAATGACCGAAGGCGTGAAGGCCATCAAGTAAGCGTCCAGAAATATCGACGGCCGCGGGCAATGTCTGCCCGCGGCCGATCCTGTTTTTCATGAATTTCGAGCCTGACAATGATATATGATCCCGCCCGGGCCAATCCGCTTTTCGGCAACCCCCTGAAGACACGCGACGACCTCGCCAGGGCCGTCATCGATCTCTTCGAGCCGCTGCTGCCGTATTTTTCCGAAGGCGGCGCCCGTGTGCGCCTCGGCGCGACCGGCGCGATCTTCGATCGGGCGGCAGCGGATCTGGAGGGATTTGCGCGGCCGCTCTGGGGGATCGTTCCGCTCGTTGCGGGCGGCGGCGCATTTTCACATTGGGATCTCTATCGCCGCGGGCTGGCAAACGGGACCAATCCCGCTCATCCCGAATATTGGGGCGATCTTGCCGACCGCAATCAACGGCTGGTCGAACTCGCCGCCGTCGGCTTCGCCCTGGCGCTGGTGCCCGAGCACATCTGGGAACCGCTTGACGATAGCGAGAAGAAGACGGTCGCCGCCTATCTCGTCAGCGCGCGCGAGCTGGAATTCATCGACAACAACTGGAAGTTCTTCCGTGTGCTCATCGATCTCGGACTGGAACGCGTGAGCGTGGCGTTCGATCACCGGAAAACCCTTGCCTATCTCGACGAATTGGAGGCCTTCGACCTCGGGGAAGGCTGGTATCGCGACGGGCCGGTTCGGCGGGTCGATCATTACATTCCCTTCGCCATGCATTTCTACGGCCTGATCTATGCGGTGCTGGCCAAGGGCGACGAGGCGCGCAAGGATCTCTTCCGCGATCGTGCCCAGACCTTTGCCGGCGATATCCGCCACTGGTTCGGCCCCGATGGCGCAGCCCTTGCCTTCGGCCGCAGTCAGACCTACCGTTTCGCGGCGGGAGGTTTCTGGGGCGCGCTTGCCTTTGCCGGCGTCGAAGCCCTGCCCTGGGCGGAGATCAAGGGCTATTACATGCGCCATATCCGCTGGTGGTCGGCGATGCCGATTGCCGATCGCGACGGCGTTCTTTCGGTCGGCTACGGCTATCCGAACCTCTTCATGAGCGAGAGCTACAACTCTCCCGGCTCGCCCTATTGGGCGCTGAAATTCTTCCTGCCGCTCGCCCTTCCGGGGGATCATCCGTTCTGGGCGGCCGAGGAGGCACCGCAGCCGGAATTTCCGGAGCCGGTTGCGTTGAAGCCGGCGGGAATGGTCGCCATGCACACGCCGGGAAACGTGGTCGTACTCTCCTCAGGGCAGCAGCACGACAAGATGCTCGGCGCAAACGAGAAATATTCGAAATTCGTCTACTCCACGCGCTACGCCTTCAACATCGAAGCCGACGACCGGAATTTCTCCGCCGCGAGCTTCGACGGCATGCTCGGCCTCTCCGATGACGGCGTCCATTTCCGGATGCGGGAATCTCTCGAAGAGGCGTTGATCGCTGGCGACCTGCTCTATTCGCGCTGGCGCCCCTGGAGCGATGTCACCATCGAATCCTGGCTGCTTCCCGAAAACCCGTGGCACATTCGCATCCACCGCATCGCCACGCCGCGCACCCTTGGCACCATCGAGGGCGGCTTTGCGATCGAACGCGCGGATTTCAATGCCGATCGCTCCGATGTAAGCGATGGTCGGTCCGTCTGGTACGGACAGACTGATATCAGCGCGATCGTCGATCTATCGCCAAATCGAAGGGCCGGCCATGCGATGAGCCCGATACCAAACACAAATCTCATCCACGCCAAGACCCTGCTGCCGCAGCTGCGCGGCGAAAGCGGCCCCGGAACCACCGTGCTGGTGACCGCCGCGATGGCCCTGCCCCGCCGTGAAAACTGGGCAAAGGCGCTCGACAACCCGCCGGCCTGTCCTCGCCTCGACGAGGTGGAGCGGTTCTTTCGCGAAAAAGGCGTACGCGTGCCGGCATTCGCCCTCGGGACGTAGCTTGGAGGCACTGGCTTCCGGGTTTCGACCGCCGGCCAGACGGTTGATTATCGTGCGGTCAACTCTGAACGGTATGCTTCACCAATGCGCTGCGCCAGCTGTGCCATTTGATCGTCGGGTATCTGTAAAACCCCGTACTCCGCCATCAGTGCATGGTATTGCTGCTTTTCGAGCGGCACACCTGAGGGCAAGAGAACGACATGAAAATGTAGGTGGCTGTTGGCTTGTTGGCTGCCGAGCGAAAGCACATAAATTCGCTCGGCGTCCAACAGGCTTTTGAGGGCGCGCGACAAGACATGCACCTTCTCCTGTAGTCGAAGATATTCATCTGTCGACATGTCCCGCGCCAGATCCTCCCGGTGCTCCTTCGGACAGACGAGGCAATAGCCCGGTAGAGTGGGGTATTTGCTCAGGAAAATGATCGTCTCGTCGTCTTCAAAAACGCGATGATGAAAGAAGTCAGGGTCATTCCTGACCAAGCCACAGATAAAGCATGGCCTTGTTCCGATGTCGTGCACATAGGCCTTGAGATCAAATGGTTGGCGTTCGATCATTCTAAACCTCTGTCGTCTCACGCGCCGAGGCGTATCCGATCGTCAAATTGGTGCGACAACCGATATTGGGAAGTCAAATCGATCCTGCCATCAAATCTGTCCACTGGCGCATATGCGAGGTGATGGTCCTGACACTCCCCATTGCAATCGACTTTGCATGATTTAGGTGATATTGTGATGCTTATCACCAATCTCACGTGGTGCCTGATGAGCTTGGCGAGGCGCGCGGCGTGCTCGCAGCGGACAATCTGGAGCTCAGGGATCGCTTCATCGCTGAGGTGCCGCAGCTCACCAGCGCGGAGATCGGAAACCGCGCCGGCTCAAGCGCGAGAAACCTCTACGCGACTGCGGCGCGCTGGAAGAAAGCCGGCGACATTTTCTCAGTACATCATCGCGGCACCGAATATTTTCCGGCGTTTCAGCTCCGGGACGGACGGCCGCATCCTGCGATCAAGAAGGCGCTTGTGGCGCTTCCGGAAAACCTGTCTCCATGGCAGCGCGCATTCTGGTTCGTTTCAACGAACGGCTGGCTGGACGACAAGGCGCCCATGGATGCGCTTGACGATATCGACGCGGTGGCTGCTGCCGCGGCCCGTGAACGGCAAGAGGTCATTGGGTGAGCCACCCTCCTCTGCCATGCCCGCCATCTCCTTTTCCAAACGATCAACATCCGGACGATCAAGGCGGGTACGGCGCTTCATCGGACCCATCTGTCTTCGTTCCGGGCAGGGCAATTCAATCCCTGCAAGGGACAGCCGACGCGCTTTGCACCGTTCAACGACGCGCACGGCAATTGTGTCGCGACGCTCTATGCGGCAACGAGCAGAGAGGCGGCCGCCTTCGAGTCGATCTTTCACGACATCGAACCGGCCGCCGCTTTCAAGACCGTCCGGCTTGCCGTCGTCGAAGCGCGGACGGTGAGCGTCATCGCGCCAAAGCGTGATCTACGGTTGGCAAGCCTTTTCGCACCCGATTTGAAAACCTGGAAACTCAATCGAACGGATCTCATCGAAACGCCGAAGACGACATATGGCGAGACCGTCCTGTGGGCCGAAGCCATTCATCGGACGCGCGCCGACGTCGACGGGTTGATCTGGACGTCCCGCCAGTGCGACCCCGAGCAATGCATCATCCTGTTCGAGGATCGCCTGGCAGAGGACCGGCTCGACGTCGTTCAATCCATTGACGCCGGTGCGGACGCCGATCTCCTTCTCGAACTGCGGGACTATGGGCGCCGTGCGGGCATCACGATCATATCTTAGCACCAATGACGCTCGCTGACTTCGGAACCGTCACCAAAGCTATTCTCGAAAAGCCAATGCGCGCCCAACGCCGCCGCCGCATAATATTTTCGAATTACTCGATAATTATATTTACACCCTCAACTAATGAATAAGAAAAACCCACTCTTCGCAACATTGCTGTAATGAAATCCGGCAAAGCGCAGCAGCATACTCAGCTTTCAGTTTCCGAGATCTTGAGAGGAGGACGCAATGCCTACCATAATGATCTACCACGACGTCAAAGACACGAAACACTGGCTCGCCTCACCGATCCGCAAGCAGGTATTGGAACCCGTTGGCGTCACGAACATTCGCACGTTTACAGACCCTCAAAACTCCAACCGCGTCGGCTTGGTCATGGACGTTGCAGACATGGAAAAGTTGATGGCCTTCATGCAGACCAAGGCAGCGGCCGATGCGATGGCGAGTGACGGCGTCTTGCCCGAGACCATGACGTTCCTCGTTCAATCGTAACACACATCTCGACGAGACTTGGAAATGCAACGCGGGAGGATGATATGACGACATTATTCGTAAGGCACGAGGTCTCCGATTATGCCGCCTGGCGCAAGATATATGATGGCTTTTCGCCGGTGCAGAAGGTCAATGGGGTAACGGCGCAAGCCGTTTATCGCGCCAACGACAATCCGAACGATATTACCGTCACCCACGAGTTTGCCACGCTTGAAGCGGCGCAGGCATTTAGCAAGCTGGACGAGCTGAAGACGGCGATGCGCACGGGAGGCGTGCTCGGCGCGCCGACGGTGTGGTTTGCCAACAAAGCATGAAATGCCGCCAAACGGCCTCCGCCGCTGCAAGCGGAGGCCAGGTTGCGGTCGCGCTCTGCACGTGACATGGAAGCCGAGGAGTGCGCCCTTGCGCCGATTGCCGACCTTTGGTGGCAGTTGCAGGCGAACTGCGCAAATTCGTCCGCGGTCCTATTGTCCGTTCCTGATGTCGCGCAAGAGATCCAGGCCGCGCTGGTATTTTTCCGTTTTCTTGCCAGCTTGTTCGGCCTGTCGGAGATTATCTTCGAGATCGGCCCGTTTGACGGGCAAGGCCAGCGCGTTTGATGCCGCACGTCTGACGAAATCGTCATCCGGCTCGTCCGGCCGCCGTGTCAGAGCATTCACCGCGGAGATGATCGCCGGCGGAAACCCTTCTTCCCGCAGCCTGTCGAGCGTCCAGCCGCTGCCCTTCTCGACGACGTCATGAAGGTAGGCGACCGTTCGCGTCTCCTCACCGGAAACGAGAAGCGCTACTCGCTGGCAGTGCTCGAAGAACGGCCGGCCGGTCTTGTCCGCCTGGCCTTCGTGGGCCGTAAGAGCGATCTGGATGGCATGGTCGAGATGCTGCATGGCGATCACGGCCCTTCGGTCTTCCTGATCTTCCGCCAGGAAGGCTTTTCGCCCGTCGTCATCTCGATGTCAGGCACGGGAGCCTTGGCGGCCTCAACAGGCCACGTTCTTGGCCGATCGAAATCGCCGCTCTCGCCCGCCCCTTGAAGCAATGCCGCATCATCCCTGTCGTCTTCATCGAGCAGGTTCTGCAGCGTCTCATGCTCATCCTCGCCGGCAAGTTCGTCGCAGGCTTGAAGCCAATGGCGCTGGTCAGCGCCATCCGGGCGGCCCTCGGCCTCCCAGATTTCGTAGGCACGGCGACGGATTTGCTCGTGCTTGTCTATAGCCATGATCGCCTCCAAGCGCATTGGAACGAGCCGCCCGAAGAGCGGCTCGGCCGCCCTTTTCAGGGCGTGTTGATGGTTGGAAGAAAATCCTCCACCTGCTTGCGTTGATCCTTTGGAAGCGTCTCCACCCGTTCCTTCCAGAACCGTTCGGCCTCCGGCGGATCCTTGTCCCAGTGGCGAACATCGGTGATATTGTCATCGATCATCGACCGGCGGTGGCCGCCGAGACTGAGATATTTTTTCGCAAGCTTCAGGCTTGGGGTTTCGGTGCCGCTATCGCGACTTAATACCGAACTCACATTGCGCCGGGCGGTCTCCAATGCCCTTTTGCGATCGGTTTCGGCCCGTTCGGTATCGGCGGACCGCGCATCGTCGGTGCCGCTCTCTGGCGGCACGTTGGATCTGAAAGTCATCATGGATCACCTTTCGATGTTGTGATCCAATAACCTTCGCAAGCAGTGAGAGTTCCGCGTGGGTGGCGATTGATTTGAGCGGGGGATCGAGGCGGAGCCACGCATCCGGCGATCAATGGACGGCCATGCTCACCATCCGATAGGGGTGCACGGCTTCGAATTGCGAGATCATCGCCGTTGCCTGCTGCAATACGAGCTCGGCATTTTCCGGATCATCACGGGCGAGCTCATCGGCGTTGACGCGGATCGCTTCAGCCATGTTGTTGGAGATTGCCGCAAATTGCGTATTGCCTTCGACAAAGGCCTCACGCGCCGTGTCCTCCAGCGTACGAGCGATATCGACGAGGATTTCCTCGCGTTCCTCGATACTGAGGTCTTTGATTAGTTTGGTGTTCTCTTCCATGTCACTCACTCCTAAAGACGTGGGACGGTGACCGAGCTCATCAAGCCTCGGCCACCAAAGAACTAGGAATGCCGAAATACGAATTCAAGCCTCAATGCCGTTCGCCCTTTTATTCGAACGCAGGAGCCGATTGTCTGTTCCCTGTTGGGCGTTAGCAGTCTTCGGCGGAGAGTGCTAATTTTTCTTTCGTCGCCTCTTGAAATTGCTGAACCCTCGAACCAGATCATTCGCGCAAGGCGCGCGCGAACCTGCACCCGCCCGGATTGGTTATCCGGTCCGGCCACGGGAACAACGTCATCATTGTTCATCGATGGAGGAAGACATGTCGTTTCGACCGCTTCATGACCGTATTCTCGTCCGCCGGGTCGATTCAGAGGAAAAGACCAAGGGCGGCATCATCATTCCCGACACCGCCAAGGAGAAGCCGCAGGAAGGCGAGGTTATCGCCGTCGGCCCCGGCGCACGCAACGACGCCGGACAGATTCAGGCTCTCGACGTCAAGCCCGGCGATCGCATCCTGTTCGGCAAATGGTCCGGCACCGAGATCAAGATCAATGGCGAAGATCTGCTGATCATGAAGGAAAGCGACGTGATGGGGATTATCGAAACCCGGGGCGAAAAGAAGCAGGCCGCCTGAGATTCCTGCGGGGCATCCGTCGATGCAGGAGCGCATCGGCTTTTCATGGAAACGCAGAACCGCTCCAACCTTTTATTTCTGACGCAATTCCAAACGGAAAACCACGTCGCACTTTTCCAGGAATTGCTCTGGCTGCCTATGAAGGAGTGAGGACAATGGCTGCTAAAGAAATCAAATTCAGCACCGAAGCCCGTGAGAAGATGCTGCGTGGCGTCGACATCCTGGCCAACGCCGTGAAGGCGACCCTCGGCCCGAAAGGCCGCAACGTCGTGATCGAAAGGTCTTTCGGCGCACCGCGCATGACCAAGGACGGCGTTTCGGTCGCCAAGGAAATCGAACTCGAAGACAAGTTCGAAAACATGGGCGCACAGATGGTCCGCGAAGTCGCCTCGAAGACCAGCGACATCGCCGGCGACGGCACCACGACTGCAACGGTGCTGGCCCAGGCAATCGTCAAGGAGGGCGCCAAGGCCGTTACTTCGGGCATGAACCCGATGGACCTGAAACGCGGCATCGATCTTGCGGTCGGCGCCATCGTCGCGGAACTGAAGGCCAACGCCCGCAAGATCTCCAACAATTCCGAAATCGCCCAGGTCGGCACGATCTCTGCCAATGGCGATGCCGAAATCGGACGCTTTTTGGCGGAAGCCATGGAAAGGGTCGGCAATGATGGCGTCATCACGGTCGAAGAGGCCAAGACCGCCGAAACCGAACTCGAAGTCGTCGAAGGCATGCAGTTCGACCGCGGCTATCTCAGCCCCTACTTCGTGACCAATGCCGACAAGATGCGGGTCGAGTTCGAAGACCCCTATATCCTCATCCACGAGAAGAAGCTCTCCAACCTGCAGTCGATGCTGCCGGTTCTCGAAGCCGTCGTCCAATCCAGCAAGCCGTTGCTCATCATCGCTGAAGACGTCGAAGGCGAGGCGCTTGCGACGCTCGTCGTCAACAAGCTGCGCGGCGGCCTGAAGATCGCCGCCGTCAAGGCGCCTGGCTTCGGCGACCGCCGCAAGGCCATGCTGGAAGACATCGCCATCCTGACCGCCGGCACCGTGATCTCCGAAGATCTCGGCATCAAGCTCGAATCCGTCACGCTCGACATGCTCGGCCGTGCCAAGAAGGTGTCGATCGAGAAGGAAAACACCACGATCGTCGATGGGGCAGGCGCCAAGTCCGACATCGAAGGCCGTATTGCCCAGATCCGCGCCCAGATCGAGGAAACCACGTCCGACTACGACCGCGAGAAGCTGCAGGAACGCCTTGCAAAGCTCGCCGGCGGCGTTGCCGTCATCCGCGTCGGCGGCTCGACGGAAGTCGAAGTGAAGGAGAAGAAGGACCGCGTCGACGACGCGCTTCATGCAACCCGCGCGGCGGTGGAGGAAGGCATCCTGCCTGGCGGCGGCGTGGCGCTGCTGCGCGCCGTCAAGGCGCTCGACAATCTCAACACGGCCAACCAGGACCAGCGCGTCGGTGTGGAGATCGTCCGCCGCGCGGTCGAGGCCCCGGCTCGCCAGATCGCCGAAAATGCCGGAGCGGAAGGCTCGATCATCGTCGGCAAGCTGCGCGAGAAGACCGAGTTCTCCTACGGCTGGAACGCTCAGACGGGCGAATATGGCGACCTCTATGCCCAGGGCGTTATCGATCCGGCCAAGGTGGTGCGCACCGCGCTGCAGGATGCGTCCTCCATCGCCGGTCTTCTGGTCACGACGGAGGCCATGATCGCCGAGAAACCCAAGAAGGACGCGCCGCCGCCATTGCCCGCCGGCCACGGCATGGACTTCTAAGACCGCTACCGGCCCGCCGGCTTGGCCGGCGGGCCCTTTCGGAGGGAATAGAGATGGTTCAAACGATCAAAACTCGATCGCAGGTACCGCTGGACTCCCGCGATCTCGAAATCTGCCAGCAGGTCTTCGACAAGATCAGATCCGATTACCAGGTGGCAAAGGACAGCGACGAAGCCGAACGAATGGCGAGCATCGTCATCGAACTCTACCGGCAGGGTGTGCGCGACGCCAATCACCTGCAGTCGATGGTCGAGGCGGCCCGCGGCCTCTTCGAAACGAGCGAGCGGTAGGGAATGCCGCGCCTGCGCGTCATAAGTACCGCGCGGGACCACACATAATGATGGTGTCAGCGTGGGCGCCGTCCGGAGGATTTACCCCGAAGAACGGTTATCTGCTCCTGCTGCACTTCATTTTCATCGTTCAAAACGGCTTGCCAAAGCCTGTTGCCGAGCCGAAGCGACACCCGTTTCGTCCCCTCGTGTTCAGCTGTCCCGATTTCCACGGAACTGACGACGGAACCATGGCGCATGTGGCGGCGAAGATCGGCAAGCGACAGCCCGAACCGCTCCGCCAATTCCGATGATTCCAGGATGAAATCGCCATTTGCATCGCGCTCGATCAGCACCGACTTTTTCTCCAGCTACGTTCCACGCCGACCACTCAGGCCACCGCCGGGATCTCATTGTCTTCCTTTGGCAGTAGCTGCGCCACTGCGCTCAGCAGATCCGTCTGCGATATCAGGCCGAGGATCCGGTAATCGTCATCGACAATGATGACGGCATGCGTGCGCCCGTCCGTCAGAACCGGCAATAGCGACAGAGCGGGGTCCGAGGGCCTCGCTACCGCCGGTCTCGCGATCGCATGCGCGATTGTCTCGGTGCTCATGGACAATTCCCGCAAGCCGACGGTGCCGACGAGGCGGCCCTCTGGGTCCTTCACCGGCAAGGTGCGGATATTATGCTTCAAGAGAAGATGCCGTGCGGCATCCGGTTCCGAGGCTTCGCCAATGGCGATCACGTCGCGCGACATGATATCGGCACAGGTGATCTTGCCGTTTGAGCGGATGGCCGCTTGCAGCTCGACCTGTTGCAGCAGCCGGCTAAGGTCTGCCCGGTCGATATCGAAGGTTTCGTCAAGCGCTTCGAGGGCCGCATCGACATCCTCCTCGCGAAAACCCACCCGCACCATGGATGGCAGGTCGATCGTCTGATGGGTGTTCTCTGCCGCTTTCGGAACGACATGCGGATAATTCCGCCTGGACACCTTGTGGAACAGCAGGCCAAGGCCGACGAGAATGCAGGAGTTCAAAGCGACGGGCACGAAGGGAAAGAGGAGCCCCCAGCCGGCAACGACAGGGCCGCCGAGCACGGCGGTCAGTGCGGCGGCTCCGCCGGGTGGATGAAGGCAGCGCGTGAAGGACATCGCGCCGATGGCAAGCGAAACGCCGACGCCGGTCGCGATGATCGGATCGCGAATGAAATAGGCGGCAATGATTCCCATCAGAGCGGAAATGGTATTGCCGCCGATGATCGACCATGGCTGCGCCAGCGGGCTTGCCGGCACCGCGAAAAGAAGCACCGCGGACGCCCCCATCGGCGCGACGATCAAGGGAAGATGCGGCCCCTGCCCGAACAGATAGCCGCTAATGACGCCGGTGAAACCAATGGCCAGCAAAGCGCCGATACATGCAATCAATCGCTCTCGTAAGGTCGCACCGGCCAGAATAGGTGAAAACAAACGGAAGCGGCGGAAGCGGCTCGGTCCCACCTTCGGGGAAACGGGATACTGCATGACAAGACCAATTAAGCGAGGATTAGGTGGAGGGCGAACGGGAAATGTGAGAGCTAGTTTGTCGCCAGCCTGACATCTCTGCCCTTTGTCGCGCTGAGGACTTCGTGGAATGCGTTGAACGCGCTGGGACAATCATTCCTGCGGTAGACGAGCAGCGTCTCGACAGGGCCTAGCTGATGGGTCTGGACAGGCGTCGGCCAGTGCATGAGATCAAGGACGGATCGCGGCATGACACCCGCCGTGTTGCCGGTCGCAACGCTCGCCAGGATCGCGTGGTAGGAGCCGAGCTCGCTCGTCGGCAGGGCGCTCGATTTGCGCGCCCAGTTTTCGGCGATCCTGCGATAGGTGCAGCCGGGCTCGAGAGCGGCGAGCGATCCGACACGCAGGTCTGCGGCGGATTTGATGGAGGGATGCCCGGATGGCAACACGATCAACAGGTCCTCGACGAAGACCGGCTCCATTTCCAGTGCCTTGAGTTCGGCATCGAAGCTCGAGTCTTCCTCCCGCATCGTCTTCGGCGGGCGGGCAATCAGCGCACAATCCAGGACATCGGAGAGAACGTCGCGGGTCAGATCGCGGGACGCCCCCATCGTCAGATGAAGCGACACATCAGGCCACATCTGATTGAATTGCGTTAGCGCCGCCGGCAGCCTGCTTGCCGCCGTGCTCTCCATGGTGCCGACCCGCAACGTCCCCGATGGGGCGAGAGGCCGCACGGCCTGGCGCGCTTCGAGCGCAAGCGTCATAAGCCGGTTGGCATAGCCAAGAAACGTCTCACCCTCCCGCGTCAATGTCATCTTCTTGCCGTCACGGCTGAAGAGGGAAACGCCGAGGTCCTCCTCCAATTGCTGGATACGCGTCGTCACATTCGACGGAACCCGCCCTACGGCCTTGGCAGCCTTCGTCACGCTGCGGTCGCTGGCGACAGCGAGGAATATCTCGATCGATGAAAGGTCCAATGAAAAGATCTCGTTTCCGGAATTAAGACGGTAGATAATTCTCTATATAAAAATCATTATGCCAACTCAAGCCGGTTTCGGCATTGGACGAAAAAACGCAAGCCGGGGACCGGACAAGCAAGCGATTGCCGAAAAAAGGATCGCGACGCCGAGGAAATAGCCATGCAAGCGGCGACATGCCTCTGTCGGATGGGGATTTGCGGGTTTGGGGCTGGCATGAGGTTTGCATCCGCAAGGCCATCTGCAGATCGATCGGCGACGACCCTATGTTGCATCTTGTCTTGACCTGTCTTCTTCTGAGCGTCGCTTCAGGCTTGAGCATGCGCCGTTTTCTCCTGCCGTATTTCGCAGGCGGAGATCTCGCCGAGAAATCCGCCCCAGTTACGATCGTCGCAAGCGCCGTCTTTCTGGCGGCAATCGCTTTCACCGTCTCTGATCAGGATCTTTGGGCCAAATCCGTCATTCTGATGCTCGGCCTTTCGCTGGCGGCGATGTTCGACGATGCGAGACCCAGGCTGACGATTGCCCTCTCCGCCATCAGTCTGGCGGCCTATCTCGGGCTGCGTTCGATTAGCTAAGCCATCCAAACCGTCACGCAACAGATCGGTGGTGATTGAACACCACAGCTCATCGCCGGTGTCGAAGCCCAATCGAGGCGTTGCGTTCACCGACGAAATCATCGTCAACAGAACCTAATCTTACAACCTGAAACATCTCCCGACGGGGGACGAGGAAGACTTCGCGCAAAACGGGAAATGATCTCCATTGAAGAATATTCACTTGCTGTTATTCTCCATCGTAGAACATTTTCCGAGACACGCCGGGATCGCAGCGGCTCCCGTGCCGCACGAATGTTCGAGTTACGCCGATGATGAGGAGGCGAGTGGCGATCATGGAGAGCGACCCGGCAGGAAAAATCTGGTCGGAGTGGTATGCGTGGCATCCTGTCTTGCCGATCGATGACACAGTGTTCTGGCTCGAGACCGTGTACCGAAGGGAAAGCCCGGAAGGTCTCTGGCAATATCGTTCGTTCCGGCCCGAGGTTGAACGCCGGCAGGCTCTAACCGACATACCGGTCTGTCCCGGCGCTTAAAACCCGATAACGATCCCCAGGTAGGCTTGCGTCAACCGAGCGCCTGGCTGACGAGTGCGTAGGTCTTCGGCTCCGGCGCCACCGCGCGTCCGGCAACCTGAAGCCAAGGGCCACCGAGCGACATGGTCGTCACGATATCGTAGACAGGAAGACCGCAGCGGGAGAGGAAATCGGAAAAGGCTCCGCCCTGCTCGCGTGTGTCGAGGCGCAGGAACGCTCCTGCGTGCTCGGCTGCATGCGGGCGGGCGACGGCGATCGCGTCTGCGTCACTGCGCGCCACAACGGGACCCATGACATGGCCACGCCCGAACCGCCGGCAAAGCGAGAATGCCTCAATCCGACCGGCGCGGCTCAACACGATGCCCTTGGAATTTGCCAGAAGCCGGGCCAGGAGCAGTTTGCGATCCGTGCCGAAAGCAACGCAATCCAATTCGGCGATCGCTTCAAGATCACCAGCCTCGACGGCCCGTATCACGGTGCCGGATGGCGGCGCCACATCCGGCGGCAAGATCGCTTCGCCTTGGCATTGAAAGACGAGCGCCTCCCGAACAAAATTCAGGGACCGATAAAGACGGCGCGCTGCGCGCGTCGCATTCAGCCCGAGGTTCCGGCCGGCGACCTGATTCAGCGCGTGTCCCATCAACCATTGCCCGGCGCCATTGGCTTGAAGACGCGGCGAGGTGATGACCATACCGACCGTGGCAAATTGCGCGTCATAGGGAAACCACATGGCAGAGCCCAGGATACGGCCGATTTCATCGATCGCCACGATGCCCTGTCCGAACTCCCGCAGGAACTGCCAGTCTTCGCCACGATGCGGCCAGGCGACGGTCATCGACAGTGCATGCAACTGGTCGAGGGCAACGCTGTCGATCCCGGCGATATGCGTCTCGAAACTATCGACGAACCTGGATTCGGATATCAGTTCACTCACTCCCGCCCTCCTGCCGCATTTTTGGCCAAGTCTGCGCCCGGAAACTTCTCCGCCAAGACTAGAACAGATCGTTCGATACAATTCACTGCTGAAGCCTGCGCAAACACAACAATCGACCAAATCCCGATGCGCTTTCGGCAAGTAACGCCTGCGCCTCCCTCTAGACTCATTGACAGATCCAGCGGCCGGAGTCGCTGTTCACTGTGAGAGCCCGGAAAATGTCACCTCCCTCAGTCCAGTTGCAAACACCTCTAACATCTCGCTGGGCCGAATTGTCGTTTCCGTCGGCGGCATCGCCGCCGTCTCGACAAGCAGGGCATGCTTGTGAGGTCCCCGATGCAGGCCATTGAAATTCTCGAAAGGCTCGTCGGCTTCCCCTCCGTCGTCGGCACGCCGAACGGCGAGATCGTCGCATGGATCCGGCACTATCTGCAAAGACACGGCGCTATCGTCACGGAGCTTCCCGGTCCGGAGGGCGACCGGTCGAACCTCTTTGCCACGATCGGCCCGAAGGAGACGCCGGGCTATATCCTCTCAGGCCATATGGACGTGGTTCCCGCCGCCGAAGGCGGCTGGACCAGCGACCCGTTCCGCCTGCGCGCCGAAGCGGGCCGCCTCTACGGTCGCGGCGCCACGGATATGAAGGGCTTCCTGGCCGCGGTTCTCGCGGCCGTCCCCGCGCTGGCGGAAACACCGCTTCGCCGCCCCGTCCATCTTGCCTTTTCCTATGACGAGGAGGCCGGCTGCCGCGGCGTGCCGCACATGATCGCCCGCCTGCCGGAGCTCTGTGCAACTCCGCTTGGCGCGATCATCGGCGAACCGAGCGGCATGCGGGCAATCCGCGCTCACAAGGGCAAGGCCGCCGCCCGGCTGACGGTCAAGGGCCGGTCCGGCCATTCCTCGCGTCCAGACCAGGGACTGAACGCAATCCATGCTATCACCGATGTTCTGGCCTGCGCTCGCGCCGAAGCCGAACGGCTCGCCTCCGGCCCATTCGAACCTGTCTTCGAACCGCCCTACTCCTCCCTTCAGGTCGGCACGCTGAAGGGCGGCCAGGCGGTCAACATCATTCCCGACACCTGCGAGGCCGAGTTCGAAGCGCGGGCCATTTCCGGCGTCGATCCGATCACGTTGCTTGCCCCACTCCGAGCGGCGGCCGAAGCGCTATCGCGGCGAGGCTTCCAGATAGAGTGGCGCGAGCTCAGCGCCTATCCGGCGCTTTCGCTGGCCGCCGATGCGCCGCTTGCGGCGCTGCTCGGCGAACTGACCGGCATCGAGCCGCTCGCCGCCGTCAGCTACGGAACGGAGGCCGGCCTTTTCGAGCGCGCCGGCATCGATGCGATCATCTGCGGACCGGGCGACATCGGCCGTGCCCACAAGCCGGACGAATTCATCCTCGCCGGCGAACTGCTGGCCTGCCAGGCGATGGTCGAGGCGCTTGGCCGCCGCTGCGCCTGATGACATCGGATCAAGGAGCCGACGCCATGACCTTTCTCTTCAATTCGGATGCGAAGCGCGGCGCCATATTCGCCAAAGCCTTCGCGCGCGAACTGCCCGACATTCTTTTTTCCATGGATCCCCAGTCGGTCGAACCGGACGCTGTGCGCTACCTGATCACCTGGACCGTACCGGAGGATCTCGCGCGCTATCGCAATCTCGAAATCCTGTTTTCGATCGGCGCCGGCATCGACCAGTTCCATATCGATGCGGTGCCGGCGTCGGTGAAGGTGGTTCGCATGGTCGAGGACGGCATCGTCAGGATGATGCAGGAATATGTGACGCTGGCCGTCCTTGCGCTGCATCGCGACCTGCCGGCCTATCTCGACCAGCAGCGGCGCCGGACCTGGCAGACAATCGCTTCTAGGCAGGCCTCGGAACGCCGCATCGGCGTGCTCGGCCTCGGCATGCTTGGGAGCGCCGTGCTCGAACGGTTGCAACCCTTCGGCTTTCCGCTTTCGGGATGGAGCCGCAGCCCGCGCGAGATCGACGGCATCCGATGCCTGAGCGGCCGGGACGGCCTCGACATTCTGCTTGCAACCACCGACATTCTGGTCTGCCTGCTGCCGCTGACGGACGAGACGCGGGGCTTCCTGAATGCCAAGCTTTTCGCCGGACTGCCGGCCGGCGCAGCACTCGTCCATGTCGGCCGCGGCCCTCATCTCGATCATCAGGCGCTCGTCGACGCGCTCGACGCCGGGCATCTCTCCGGCGCCGTTGTCGACGTCACCGATCCGGAACCGCTGCCTGCGGACCACGCCTTCTGGAACCATCCGAAGATCCTGCTGACGCCGCACATTGCGAGCGTCACCCAGCCTGAAACCGCCGCGGCGGCGGTGATCGGCAACATCAAACGGCACCAGGCGGGCGTCGATCCGATCGGCCTGGTCGATCGCAACCGCGGCTACTGAGTTCTCAATCCAGGAAAGCAAAAATCATGTCCCTCCTCAAGACGATCGACACCAACCCATCCTTCGCCCCGCGCGAATCCGGCCCCCTCCCCGAACGACTGATCTCGGGCAATCCTGCCTTCAAGACCTGGGCGCAGGATGTCGCCCGCGGCGAGACGGTTCATAGCGGCGTGTGGGAAGCGACACCCGGCGAGACGCGCTCGATCAAGGGCGAGACGTTCGAGTTCTGCCATATCCTTTCCGGCCTGATCGAACTCACGCCGGAAGGTGGCGAACCGGTGGTCTACAAGGCCGGCGACAGCTTCGTCATGAAGCCGGGCTTCGTTGGCGTCTGGAAGACGATCGAGACGGTGCGCAAGATCTACGTCACCGTGTCGTGAAGCCGACGCCGTAGATTTGACTGCGGCGGCGGCGAAAACGCAATTTATCGCCGCTGCGGCATCACCGGTCGACGCATGCTGCTCGCGTTCTCCAGTTAGGCTTGTCTCAGCCCATCCCGAGGACATGCGATGACACTCAGCTTCGATCCGAACACGATTTCCCTGCCCGTCGGACATTTCATCGGCGGCCGGCTGGTTCCGGCCGAGGCCGTCATCGACATGCATCGCCCATCCGACGGCAAGGCCTATGCCGGCTGCCCGCTGGCCGACGAGGCGCTTGTCGACCAGGCCGTCGAAGCCGCCAGGACCGCATTGAAGACGAGCAATTGGGGCGGCATGCGGCCGCGCGAGCGCACCGTGGCGCTGCAGCGCTGGGCGGACCTGATCGAAGCCGAGGCGGAGACCCTCGCCAAGCTCGAGGCGCTTTCCTCGACACGGCCCGTCGGTCATCTCGTCGCCGGCGACATCGCCGTCACCGCCGAACAGATCCGCTTCTTTGCCGAATTCGCCGACAAGGAGGGCGGCGACCTCGTCCCGACCGACGATGCGAACTTCGGTATGATCATGACGGAACCCTATGGCGTCGTCGGCGCCATCACACCCTGGAATTTTCCCTTGTCCATGGCCGGCTGGAAGCTCGGCCCGGCGCTGGCGGCAGGCAATGCGGTGGTGCTGAAGCCATCGGAAATGACGCCGTTTTCCACGCTCTATCTCGCCGAACTTTCGGTGCGGGCCGGCCTGCCGGCAGGTCTCGTCAACATCGTGCTCGGCGACGGCCCGACCACCGGAAATGCGATCACCGGACATCCGGGCATCTCCAAGGTCAGCTTCACCGGTTCGACTGCGGCCGGCGCGGCAATAATGACCAACATCGCCCGCACCGGCGTGAAGCCGATGACGCTGGAACTCGGCGGCAAGAGCCCGCAACTGGTTTTCGCCGATGCCGATCTCGAGCTTGCAGCCGGCGCAATCGCCGGCAGCATTCTCTCCAACGCCGGTCAGGCCTGCGTTTGCGGATCCCGCCTGATCGTCGAAGCGAAGGTGGCGGACGCGCTCGCAGCCGCACTCATCGAGAAGCTGGCCGCCATCCGCCCCGGCCCCACCTGGGATGAAGCGACCGATTATTCGCCCGTCATCTCCGAACGACAGATCGCCCGCATGGACGGCATCATCCGTGCCGCGATCGACGGTGGCGCCGAGTGCCTCACCGGTGGCCGCCGCCTCGACCGCGAAGGTTATTTCTACGCACCGACCCTGATTTCGGGCGTGACGGCAACATCGCCGGCGGTTCTTGAGGAAATTTTTGGACCGGTGCTGACCATTCAGACTTTCGAGGACGAGGAGGAAGCGTTGGGGCTCGCCGACCATCCGGCCTATGGGCTCGCCGCCGGCCTCTTCACCCGCGATCTCTCGCGTGCCATCCGCGTGACGCGCCGCCTGCAGGCCGGCACCGTCTGGGTCAACCGCTACGGCCGCTCGCGCGACCATATCCTGCCGACCGGCGGCTACAAGCAGTCCGGCATCGGCAAGGATCTCGGCCGCGACGCCTATCTCGCCAACCGCAAGAGCAAGAGTGTGCTCATCAGCCTGTGAGGATCTGCGATGAAAACCTACAAGATCGCCCTTCTGCCCGGAGACGGCATCGGCCGTGACGTGACGGCAGCAGCCTGGGCCGTGCTCGAAAAGGCAGCTCGCCTGAACGGATTTTCTCTTGACGCAACCAGCTATCCCTGGTCCTGCGACTACTATCTGGAGAACGGCAGCATGATGCCCGCCGATGGCATCGAAACGCTCAGATCCTTTGATGCCATCCTGCTCGGCGCCGTCGGCTGGCCTCGTAAAGTGCCGGATTCGGTGTCGCTGCACGGGCTTCTGCTGCCGATCCGCAAGGCCTTCGTGCAATACGCCAATATCCGTCCGCACCGGCTGCTGCCGGGTGTGCAGGGGCCGTTGCGGTCCGATGGCTTCGACATCCTCTGCATTCGTGAAAACACCGAGGGCGAATATTCCGGCGCCGGTGGCCGCGTCCACCAGGGCACCGATAATGAGGTGGCGGTCGAGACCTCGATTTTCACCCGCAAGGGGGTTGAGCGCATTCTGCGCTTCGGCTTTGAGCAGGCGCGTGCGCGCAGCGGCAAGCTTGCCTCGGTGACGAAGTCCAACGCGCAGAAATATTCGATGGTCTTCTGGGACGAGATCACCCAGAGGCTTTCAGCGGAATATCCCGATGTCGAGGTGACCAGCTACCACATCGACGCCATGGCCGCCCGCATGGTCATGGCGCCTGATAGTCTCGACGTCGTGGTCGCCTCCAACCTGTTCGGCGATATCCTGACCGACCTCGGTGCCGCCATCCAGGGCGGGCTCGGCTTTGCAGCCTCCGCCAATATCAATCCCGATCGCTCGGCGCCATCGATGTTCGAACCGGTCCACGGCTCGGCGCCCGATATCGCCGATCTCGGCATCGCCAATCCGATCGCCGCCATCTGGTCGGGCGCGATGATGCTGGAGCATCTCGGAGAAACGGCTGCCGCCGCAAGGGTGATGGCATCAATCGAGGCGACGACGGCACGCGGCATCGGCGCAACTCCCGGCAAGGACAAGACCGACGCGATCACGGCATCGGTGCTTTCGGCACTCGGCTGATCAATGGAGAACAGAATGAACGGATTAAGGGATAGCAGCCTGCTTCGTCAGCAGGGACTGATCGACGGAGAATGGCGCGGGGCTGAAACCGGGCGCACGATCGAGGTGATCGATCCGGCGACGCAGCATGTGCTGGGCACTGTGCCCGACATGGACGGAGCCGATACGCGGGCGGCAATCGTGGCGGCGGAAAAGGCCTTTAGTCCATGGCGCGCAAAGACCAATGCCGAGCGCGGCGCATTGCTGGAAGCCTGGCACGATCTGATGCTCGACAATATCGAGGACTTGGCGCTGATCCTCACCCGGGAACAGGGCAAGCCGCTGACGGAAGCGCGCGGTGAAATCCGCTACGGCGCCTCGTTCATCAAATGGTTTTCCGAGGAGGCGCGCCGCATCGGCGGAACGACCATTCCCTCGCCGACGGCGGACCGGCGTATCGTCGTTCTGAAGGAGCCCGTCGGCGTGTCGGCGATCATCACGCCGTGGAATTTTCCGAATGCGATGATCACCCGCAAGGTCGGGCCGGCGCTCGCCGCAGGCTGCACCGTCGTCGTCAAACCATCGGACCTGACCCCCTTTTCGGCGCTGGCGCTCGGCGTCTTGGCGGAGCGCGCCGGCATCCCCGAGGGGGTGATCAATATCGTCACCGGCATGCCGGCCGGCATCGGCGACGAACTGATGGCAAACCAGACCGTCCGCAAGATCTCTTTCACCGGCTCGACCCGCGTCGGCTCGCTGCTGATGCGCGGCGCGGCCGACAGCGTCAAGCGGCTCAGCCTCGAACTCGGCGGCAACGCGCCCTTCATCGTCTTCGACGACGCCGATCTCGATCTTGCCGTGGAAGGCGCGATCGCCTCGAAATTCCGCAATGGCGGGCAGACTTGCGTCTGCGCCAACCGGCTTCTCGTCCAGTCCGGCGTCTACGAGGCCTTCGCCGCCAAACTTTCCGCGCGCGTGTCGGCCATGAAGGTCGGGGCCGGGACGGATGCAGGCACGGATATTGGGCCGATGATCAACAGGGCGGCGATCGAGAAAATCAAGCGTCATGTCGACGATGCGGTGGAAAAGGGAGCGAAGATCCTTGCCACCGCGGGTTCCGTGCCTGAAGGCGATCAATATGCGGTGCCGATGGTGCTCGGCGATGCGACGACCGAAATGCAGCTTGCCAGCGAAGAGACCTTCGGACCCGTTGCCCCGCTTTTCCGTTTCGACCACGAGGACGAGGCGATCCGCATCGCCAACGCCACGCCCTTCGGCCTTGCGGCCTATTTCTACACCGAAAGCCTGAAACGCTCCTGGCGTGTCGCCGAAGCGCTCGAATTCGGGATGGTCGGCCTGAACACTGGGGCGATCTCGACCGAGGTCGCTCCCTTCGGCGGCGTCAAACAATCCGGTCTTGGCCGCGAGGGCGCGCAGTGCGGCATCGAGGAATATCTCGAAATAAAGAGCTTCCACATCGGTGGGCTCGCCTGACTAAAGGAAAATAAAAGAGCGCCGGGACATCATCCCGGCGCTGGACGATCGGAGCGACGGTCGATGCTCCTTTTGGAGCAACTCCGTCATACGTCGTTTCGAGTACTCCGCAGCCTTTGGCGGATGCCTGCAAAATTACGGTGCTTAAACAACATTTCTTTGACGCTGCTTTGACGGCAGGATGCTACGGCCGGTTTGCGAAGTTACGCAGAGGGATTTCAGCCGGTTATGCTTCAGCTCGATCACCGTCATAGCATGGATTTACATCTCGCAATTCCGGTTTCCCTTTCCGGTTGCTTGCCAGACGCCGCAGTTGTGGCAGACTGGTCCCCGGATGCTAGATTTTCCGGCCGCCAAACGAGCGTATCGGAGGCAACGGGGGCGGGGCCGGTGGATCGCATGAACAAGGAGCACGATCCGTTTCGGATGTTCCTGCTCGGGCCTTTTGCCCTTGTGGACGCCGGGGGGCGGTCTGTTACTCCGAAATCCAAAAAGGCACAGGCTCTTCTGGCGATGCTTGCATTGTCCACCCGGGGCTCGCGCTCGAGAATCTGGCTTAGGGACAAGTTATGGAGCGATCGCTCCGACGACCAGGCGGCAGCCAGCCTACGCCAGGCGCTTTTGGACATTCATAAGAGTCTGGGGCCGGCACGTGATCTCTTGATTGCGGATAAGAATACCGTTTGGCTAGATACGGACCGACTCGTGCTCGATACCGACCTGGTGGTTCAGACGGAGCGGTCTCCGGATCAAGTCACCGACGAATTGCTCGAAGGCATCGACATCCGCGATCCCGAATTCGAGGACTGGTTGGCGCTGGAACGGCAAAACTGGTATCGCCGCCTCGATGAAGGACAAGTCCACGATGTATTCGAGCCGCGACAGCAGCCGAGCCGCGATATCGCCAAACAATCCGCCCTGCTGCCTTTAACGGGCGCCCCGGATACATCGAGAACAGGCAAACCCGTGGACATCGCCAGCAGCGCCCCATATGGGCGGCGGGTTGGCGGTGACTGGCAATGGATGATGGCTCTTATGTCCCCCATCATAGTGGGTGCCGGAGAGGGCGGACAAATTGCTGCGACACGGTTCCAGAACCTCATTGCAAAAGCCATCATCGATGGGCTGGGCTTTGGCGTCACCGACCTCTCCTTCACCTTGCCGCATATTGAAGAGAACGAACAGCAGATCAGCCTTCCCATATGCCTACAGCTTCGCCTGACGTTTGATGGTGACATGGTGCTGATCGAGCTGGTGATGAAGCACCTGATCAACAACCGCATTCATTGGCTGGGCAGCCAGGCTATCAACCGCACGCAGTTCGAGCGGGGCGAGTTCGGTATCGCCGCTGCGCTGATCAGCCAGGCCGTCGATCAGCTGGCCTATTTCCAGGAGATCCAGGCAACCGACAGCCGATTGTCGCAAGACGGTCTCCTGATCGACGCCGTCAATGCGATCTTTCGGCTGTCGCGCGACGACCTCGATAACGCGGAACGGCGGCTGGAAGAACAGATCCAGTATCAGCCGCGATCATCGACTTTTGCCTGGCTGTCATTCATTCGGACTTTCCAGGTCGGCCAGCGTTTCAACGCGCTGGACGCGCATCTGATCGAGGAAGCCCAGGCCTATGCACGCAAGGCGCTGGAACTCGATCCGCAGAATTCCGTGTCGCTCGCGCTCGTCGGCCACGTCCATTCGTTCCTGTTCGGCGAATACGACTATGCGGCCAACCTGTTCGAAAAATCGATCCGCCTGAACCCGGCCCTGCCACTCAGTTGGGACCTCTACGCGATGCTGCATTGCTATGCAGGCCAGCCCGACAAGGCTGTGGCCATGGCGCGTTGGGTACAAGAGCTCGGCGTCTACAGCCCGCATAAATATTACTTCGATACGACCAAATGCATTGCCGCAGCGCTTGCAGGCGATCATGCCACAGCCATAGCGGCAGGCGAAGAAGCCCTGCGGACACGGCCGAACTTCAACAGTCTGCTGCGCTATCTTGCCTCCAGTCATGCCCATTCCAACGATCTCGTCGGCGCGCGACACTACCTGCAGCGTCTTGAAGCGGTCGAGGGCGGCTTCTCCATCAACGCCTTCCGCGGCAGCGGTTATCCGCTGCTCGACACAGGTGGCGGCCAGATCTTGGTCGACGGTCTGCTCAAGGCCGGCGCCAAGCTGCGCTGAACCCCGGACATTCTTCACATCATCGCGCAAGGAGGCTGCAATGGAAGCGGACACTGCCCACGAATCGCAATCAAAATTAGTTTTATTTCTAAACAGTTATAAATTCAGGATTGAGCCGGATACGGTCCTTCCATGCGAACCGAGGGACGATGCCGGTGCTGATCCTCTCGCCGGTGCGTCGCCGGCTGCACCTGATGCAGCCTCCGAACCCGCGCTTTTCCCCGGCACGGGTGAAGATGCATCGCTTCTGGCCGGGCCCATGATGGCGACGATGGCCGTAGCCTCGGTCCTCAACAAGAGCGTGGCGAACAAGTCGGTGCTTAACAAGGCGTCGCTGAACAAAAACAAGAACAAAAATAAGAATAAGAACAAGAATAAGAACAAGTCGACGATGGACGGCGCCAGCCTCGGTGCATCGCAGCTTATCCCCTCCTTCGAGCTACGCAGGCTGCACCAGCAGCCGTCACGAAACGCCTATACCGCGGCGCGGCGCTTCACATGGGAAATGCTGGATATACTTCCGCCGCCCGGCCCCGATTATACCCGCCTCGAAACGACGGTGCTGCTGTCTATGCAACGCCGCGACCGCGAACGCGTGCGGCGCCTGCCCGACATCCAAATCGAGTCGACAATCTCCGTGGGGGAATTCACCCGGGCATTGCATATCGAGGATCTCGGCGGTTTCGAGCAGACGGAAGGGCTTTTCCAGGCGATCCTGGCAGCCTGCGAATATGTCGGACTGATCTACAAAAGCCAGTTCAACCGGCTGCGGCCAAACCAATTTGAGCCCATGCTACGGCCGTTGCTGGCCGTGCCGGTCCACGAATCCTATCCCAGCAATCATTCGTTCCAGTGCTTTTCGATCGCCTTGGCGTTTGCGACGATCCTGCCGGAACATCCGGCCACCGACGAGCTCGCCCGCATCGCCCAGAACGTCGCCGAAAATCGCGAATGGGCCGGCCTGCACTATCCGAGCGACACGCAGGCAGGGCGAGATCTCGCCCGGCGCTTCGCTCCCTACCTCCACGACGCGTTCGGTCCTCTGTTCCAGGCCGTACACGACGAATGGGTCTGAATTCTCCAGCTGCTGCTCAACAGGGTTACAACCATGACGGATCAAATAAGAATGCCTGAGCCCGCGCCGATCAACTACTACTATCTCTGGCACCTGACTGCTCTTGGCGTAGTCGACGCGGAATACGGATCGGCTCCGCCGGCGCCTCCAGCGCTCGATGCGAGTGCCACACGCGCGCTTCCCGATCCCCTCATCACCGGCACGGTCTGGGATACCATCGCTTCCGCCGGCGCTTCCGCCGGCCCGCTGCGACCCGCACGGGTCGCGCTGATCGATGTCGGCGTATCTCCGGATCATCCCAATCTGGCAACCCGGCTTGACCGGGAGGCGTCAATCGATTTGACGACCCATCGTTACGGCGCGCGCGTGCGCGAAATTCTCGATACGACCACGTCCTTTGACCGCGAGGAAAGACATGCCTTCTTTGCCGGGCTCGACATCGCTCCGCTCGGCAATATCGGCCTTTCCAACGACGACCGGGACTATCTCGGTGATCTGGTTGCCGAATACGCCGCGTCGGAGGGTGTTCTCCGGCGGCTCTACAATCCGGAATCGCTGTTTGCGTCGCATGGTACCTGCTGCGCAGGGCTGATCGTCGGCGAACCTGCCGTTGTTGCGGAAGAAGGCACGCCAAGCCTTCCGCCGGAAGGAGCCTTCTACGGGAATGGCGACGAGCTGCGTACGAGCGGCAATCGCAATGTCATCCCCTATTTCGGCGTTGATCCTTTCTCAAAGCTCATCTCGATCAAAACATCCTTCGAAGACGATGTCAGGCAGTTCATTGCGGCCTTCCTTTATGCCTATCTTCAGAAAGCAGACGTGATCGTCTTGCCACGCGGTCTGCCCGACCCGAAACGCAGCATCGTTGATCCGAAGAACGAGCTGAAGGCCGACCTGGAATTATGGAAAAACCAGGATGCCGCCAATCTGTTCACGCGCATTGCCGTTGCTGATCAAGGTGGGCCTGAACTTGAGCCGAAGGCCGCGCAGAAAGGCTCCAATCCGGATCGCCCATGGCACGTCCTCAAACAACTCATCCTCGCCATCAGCCGGCACATCCCGATTGTCTGCGCCGCAGGAAACAGCGGCGAGAGCCAGCTGATCTATCCGGCAAGTCTTGCCGCCGACGACAACGGCATCATAGCCGTTGGAGCCGTTACCGTCGAAGGTTTCCGTTCGGGCTACAGCAATTACGGCGAAGGATTGACGGTTGTCTCCCCCTCCGACGACGGGGAGGTGTTCAACAGGCATCAGTTGCGCCTCGACCGGCTTTCTCCATTTGCCGCGCAGCACGACTACAGCGCCTTTCGAACGCGGGAATACTACTATTCGCACTTCTCGCTGCTGACGACGGACCTATCGGGGATTTTCGGCTATGATCGTGGCTCCGATCCGTGGTCGGCCATCGTGCCGTTCGGAACCAATCTCGGCATCGGGGGCGGATACTATACCACATTCGGGGGCACATCAGGCGCGTCGGCGCAGGTGGGCGGGCTATGTGCCCTTATACAGCGGGCCTACAAAAGCCGCCACAATCCCGGCGACCGCCTCTCGGGGCCTCAAGTGAAATCAATTCTGAAGACCGCATCCCGCCTGGACGCCATTGTCGCGCCCGGAACGAGGAAATTGACGGCGGATTGCATGAACGCCGAAAGCGAGGACGCCGTCGAGATGGCCTATTTCTTTGGATCGGGACTGCCAAATGCGCGGGCGGCGGTGCAGGCAGCCCTGGCCATCTGAACGCCCGGGGGATGCTATTCCGAGATTCCAAGCCCCCTTTATCGAGGGGGCTTTTTCTTTGGTTACCCTCCTTTTTACGGATTTTTAACGCGGTACTGGCGGGCGAATGACGCCCTTGGGCAATAGTGCCTCTCAACGGACGGCACATACCGTTCCGATGCTCGACGAAGCCGGCCCGAACCGGGGCATCTTCGCCCGACATGCAACCTTGATCCACCAGAAGACAAACCCACGGAGGCCTCGATGTCCGCGTCTCGCATTCAACAATTGGCAGATGAGGCGCGCTACCTGCTCAGGGGCAATCCCCTGATGGCAAGCACTGCCTCCCTGCAGCGCGTCGCAACTCGCAACCTGTTAAAACGACGCTTCCAATATGGGTGCACGCTTGCAGCTGCTTCGAAGCTTACCGATTGTTCGGCCGGGGTGGAGGCGCTGTCACGATATTTTCCCGGCCTTGCAGGTGGCGGATACACTCGCCTGCTGGAACTTCCCCCAACGATCGCGGAACCGGTCAGTTCCGACCCTTATCGTTCGTCCGTGCTCGCAGCCTGGATGAGTGGGCTCGCGCGGAGCCTGGAATGGCAGGCGGGAGGCCCCGATGCGCAGATCGTCAGCGGCTATCTGCAGTCGGATCTGATCGCATCGGATCTTGAACTCGAACGTCAGCCGGCGCGCCGGCTCTCTTGCGGCATCGGCCTCGCCCGCATCGAAAGCCTGGCGCGGAGCCGTGTCATGCAAGCCCTCCTCGGCCAATGCATGCCGAACTATCGCGGTTCCGACGACCCCACCACTGACAACGCGGAATTGGATCACATTGCCGATCATCTGGAGAGCGCCCTCGCGCTAGTAGCCGAATTGGACAGATACGGCTATCAGCGCATGATCGCCGGCCTGCACACGCTTTACATTGGCGTGCGACGCGAACCGCCGTGTTCGTTCTCGAGTTCGAACGAATTGCCGGGCAGCGCGATCATCGTCCTTTCCAGAGAAAGATTGCGCGACGGCGATCATGCCGCGACCGCGGCCCAACTGCTTCACCAAGCGGGGCATATCCTGCTGGGGTTTTATACGACCTCGGCGGCGGCATCCCTGCCTGGCGAGTTCCAATACGTTTCCCCATACAAGGAGGATCTACAGACGCTCGAGAGCATCCTGCACGTGGTGTACACCATTCCCTGGGAGTGCGCCTTCGGCATGGCATGCCTATCCAACGAGGCGGATCCTGAGCGCCGCGCCTGGAAGACGGCATTCATAATTACCTATGCCGCGCGGCAGGTCCCGCTCATCGATATCGCTCGGAAAGGAATCGAACGTCTCGGCGGCGATGTCCTCCTCGACCTCCCAGACATCGCCGCCATTCCTTCCTGGAGTAGCCGGATCCTGTTCCTCGTGGGCCAGTTGCTTGCCGAAGAGCCCATTGCGCACCGCCAGGCGCACTTTGCCGAGCGCCAGCGAGTTCTCGATCGCCAAGCCTGGGATATCGGACAGATGCTGCTGCGCGGCAAAGAGCCGGTCGATCCTCGGATGGGCCGGCGAGAGATCGATGACAGCGGCGACAATGTCAGCCTCTGGTACGACGGCAAATTCCACGTGATCGCGAAGGCCGCCGACCATGCGATGGGCAAGGACTACGGTCGCTATGCCGAGACCATCCGCGGATATGCGCCCAGCGAGATGGAGGCGATGTGATGGTCAATGATCGGTCCAAACGATTGTCAGCGACCGCCACGGCGTCCGTCGACTTCCCGAACCTCGTCACCCACAGCCTTGGGCGGGGCGGCCGGGGGGCTCTGTTCACCGGCAATAGTGCCGATTCTGTCGAGGAACAGAGCCCCTATGTTACCCGGTCTGCATTCGTCGTCTCGTTGAAGGCTTCCGATATGCCGGCGGGGGACGAATATGACTCCGCCGCAATCGATCACCACGACGCCATCCTGACGCCTCTTTGCCATCAACACGACGTCGCACGGTTTGGCGATATCGACTTCGTCATCATCGGATGCGGCGACTTGGGCTCGCAGATCGCCATCCAGCTTGCGGCCCTCGGCGCGCGCCATTTCCTTCTCGTGGATGCGGATCGTATCGACGAGAAGGATTTGAACCGTCTGCCATGGGCAAGCGAGGCGAATCTCGGCTGGCTGAAGACGGACAGGCTGGCGACCCATCTGGCCGCGGGTTTCTCGGCCTATGTCTTCGCGCTGCCGGAATTTGCGGAAGGCGCCTCGGCGCTGCGGTTAATCGCAGACTACGCTAATAACCCGTTCTTCATTTTCGCCGGCGACGATTCTCGTCCAGCCCAAGATCTCCTGTCGGCCTGCCGAGCATTGGAAGCCGGCCTGCCGCCGCATCTGCATGTGGGCCGCTCGGCAAACTATTGCATGGCAGGTCCTTTTGTCTTGGTGCATGAGGACGCATGTTCCGTCTGCCATTGCGCCACCCAAGTCGCAACCGACGATAGCTTTCGCACCCCGCCGGCCACCGTCGACAACCCATTGGTCGCCGGCCTTGCCGTGTCGCAGATCGCCCAAAACTGCCTTTCGAGACACTCGGTCGCCCGGGGACGCCAATGGATATTGGACCTCAAAGGCGATCAGGCCGAGCTGTGCTCTCTTAAAACACCCCAAATGTAAGGTATGTCCATGATCGCGCTATTTTCCTCGGAATATTGTTGCTCCGTTGGCGCAACTGCCGGAAAGAACGATGAGCTGACGATAACCGAAGCCCTTCGTGATCCGCTGATCGCCATCGTGATGCGAGCGGATGGCGTGACCTCCGAAGAATTCAAGCAACTCCTTGAAGCGACAGCCCGTGAGCTGAAAGCCAATCTTGCTTCCCATCAACCGGAGGAAAGGCGACGTGATTGTCGAAACGACACGGAAGATGGTTGACGAGCATGTGTGGCCAATCCCGGTCCAAACCATGACTCGGCATTGGCCGTCCCGCGGAGTTCAGGGGCAATGAGATTCGATATGGTGAGAAAGTTCCCAACGATAATTCTTGTTTTTGCCGAAGGGAAAGATCGCAAGGTGATCCGTACCGCTCACGAGGCTGCCCAACTGTTGCTGAAGGAATGGCCCACCGACGATGGTGAGGAATTCCTTACAGCGGTGAGAATCTGTTTGGAGGTCCTTACCGGAGAGAGCGAACCCGAGCAATTGCATGAGGCAATCGTCCGCGCGGCATATGAAGCGGGTATTGCAGTGATCACGACTGATAACCGCCTTGGGATTCTCAGGATCTATCCAGTCAGCGAGGCCAGATAGTTGACCGCGGCGCAGGTGCTCATCTCAATCCTGACTCCATCGAGCCGCTTCGGCTGCAATCGGACTGATCCGGTCCGTTACTGGAAGCGATCGAGGGTCTTGTAATAGAGCCCGACGAGCGGCAGGAACCACGGTTTGCCGAAGTGACCGGGAACGGCTGGCCAGTCGAGGCCCTTGATCGGATTGCGGTCGGCCTTGCCGAGGATGGCGTCGGCCATGATCATCCCGAGATGGGTGGAGAGCTGGGCGCCATGGCCGGAATAACCCATGGCATACCAGACACCATCGACATAGCCGGCGCGGGGATAGCGGTCCTTGGTCATGTCGACGAGCCCGCCCCAGCAATAGTCGATCTCGACGCCGGCAAGCTGCGGGAAGATCTCAGCCAGGCTGGCGCGCAGAATGTCGCCGCTCCTTGCGTCCGAGCGCTGATCCGACGTCGCGGAAAAGCGGGCGCGACCGCCGAAGATCAACCGCCTGTCGGGCGACAGCCGGAAATAGTTGCCGATGTTCATCGATGTGACACAGGTCCGGTTGCCCGGCATCGTAGCGGCGATTTCGGCGTTGGTCAGCGGGCGCGTGGCGATGATGAAGCTGCCGACGGAAACGATCCGGCGACGAAAATAGCTGAAGAGCGACGGCGTATAGGCTCCTGTCGCGACCAGCACATGGTCTGCGGTAACGGTGCCGCGTGCGGTCGTAAGGCTGTGGCGGCTATTGCCCTGCCGGTGCGCGGTCACCGCCGCGCTTTCAAAGATGACGGCGCCATGACGGGCGGCCGCAGTGGCGAGCCCGGCGACATAGCGGCCCATATGCATCATTGCACTCTTCTTCGAGAGCATGGCGCCATGGAAAGGCGAGCCGACCTCGTTTTTCAGATCACTCGCGGTCAGAAGTGCCGTGTCCGGATCGACCTCTTTGTGAACAGCCTCGAAATTGCGGGCAATCGCGTCGAAATGCTGCGGCTTGGAGGCAAGCTTCAGCTTTCCGGCGCGGCGGAAATTGCAGTCGATCCCCTCTTCGGCGATGATCGCATCGATCGTGTCGATGGAATCGTCGAACGCCTTGTAGAGGGCGACGGCCCGCTCCAGGCCGAGTGCTGATTTGGCGGACAGGAAACTGTGGGCGAGCCCGTTGTTGAGATGGCCGCCATTGCGCCCGGACGCCCCCCAGCCGATCCGTTCGGCCTCCAGCACCACGACTTTGACGCCCGTTTTCGCAAGCTGTCGCGCCGCGGCAAGCCCGGTGAAGCCGGCGCCGATGACGGCGACGTCGTAATGTCCTTCGACGGGGCCTTGGGCGCCGCCGGCAAAGGCTTGGGCCGTGTCGTGCCAGTAGGATTCGAACTGCATGCGTGTGTCCTCGTCAGAGCCCGACGACGCCAGGCAGGCCCGAGATATCAGGAATTTCGACATAGCCGTAATAGGGGTTGGCCGGCTCATGGCCGCGATTGACCCAAACCTTGTTCTTGATGCCGAGATCGTGGGCCGACATCAAGTCGTAGCGGAAGGAGGACGAGCAATGCAGCACGTCTTCCGGCCCGCAGCCCAGCATATCGAGCATATATTCAAAGCCCTTGAAGCGTGGCTTATAGGACTGCGCCTGCTCGGCGGTATAGACCGCATGGAAGGGCGCGCCCAGTTTTTCGACGTTCGACATGATCTGCGAATTCATCGCGTTGGAGAGGATGACCAAAGGGATTTCCTTGGCGACCTTGGCGAGACCGGCCGGGACATCCGAATGCGGCCCCCAGGTCGGAACCCGCTCATAGATCATCCGGGCGGCTTCATCGCGAAATGTCACGCCGTTGCGCTTGCATGACCGCTCGAGCGAATTGTGCACCACCTCGGCATAGGGTTTCCAGTCGCCCAGGATCTCGTCGAGCCGATAGGCGGCGAAATTCTTGATGAACTCCGCCATGCGTGGCTCGTCGAGCTCTTCGCCGTAGAGATCGCGCGCCGCCTCCGCCATCTGAAAGTTGGTCAGCGTGCCGTAGCAGTCGAAGGTGATGTATTTCGGACGGAAGGTCGTCATCTGCGTATCCTTGAACGATTGGAACCGGGACGTTTCACAATCATAGGCACCACTTCATCGGTCGCTCGCCTGAATTGCCGCCATCGGAAGCAGAATCTATCGTATCGAAAGCAGGGTTTGGCAGAAGGTTGTGCGGTTGCCCGCCGTCAACGGCCGGCGGAGTGACGCCTTCAATCGCCGTCGTGATCGTGATCGTGATGCGACGGAAGGTCGAGGCCGAAGGTGTCGACGAGATCGGCCACCTGCGCCGGGCTGAGGAAACGGGGATTGAGGTTGCGCAACAGTAGATAGAGCTTCGCCGTTTCCTCCAACTCCTCGGTCGCAAAGACCGCCGCCTCCAGGCTGTCGCCGGCGACAACAGGTCCGTGATTGGCCAGAAGCACCGACGAATACTTGCCCGCCAGCCCGCGGATGGCGTCGGCCACCGCCGGATCGCCGGGACGATAATAGGGCACCAGCGCGGTTTCGCCGGCGCGCATCAGATAATATGGCGTCATCGGCGGCAGGGCGGCGCGCGGATCGATCTCCGGCAGCATGGTCAATGCCACTGCGTGGGTGGAGTGAAGATGGACGATGGCGCGGGCGCTGCCGCGCGTATCGTAAAGGGCGGTGTGCAGCGGAATTTCCTTGGTCGGCTTGTCGCCGGACAGGAGCCGGCCTTCGGCATCGAGCCTGGAGATCCGTGCCGGGTCGAGAAAGCCGAGCGAAGCGTTGGTCGGAGTGACCAGCCAACCGCCATCCTCCAGCCGCAACGATATGTTGCCCGACGAACCGGGCGTCAGCCCGCGCTCGAACAGCGAGCGGCCGTATCGGCAGATTTCCTCACGCAGGCGCGCGTCGGACATGACAGTTCCTCCAATATTAGGCGGTTTCCCCTTCGATCAGTTCAAAGCCGAGATCGACGGCCTGCGGCGGCGCATTAGTGACGACCAGCTGCGCGGCGATCTCCCCGGTCGCGACTCGCGGCGTTCGGATGGTCGACAACGGCTGCGGTGTTGCCCGGCCGATATCGAGGCCGTTATAGCCGAAAATGGCGAGCTTCGAGGGGATCGCGATTCCCTCGGCCAGACAATGAAAATAGCCGCCCAGCGCCATATCGTCGTTGGAGAAATAAACCGCATTGAGATCGCTCGTCCGGGCAAGCAGCCGCTCCAGCCCCAATCTGCCGTTTTCCACGGACGAGGCGCCGGCGAGAATTTCGTGGGCGACGAGCGGGGTGTCATGCGCATCGAGCGTTTCGCAAAAGCTGGAAAACCGCTTGCCGGCACGGGTATCGCGGTTCAGGTCGTGACCGACATAGCCGATCCGGCGATAGCCCCGCTTGAGCAGGAAGGCAGCGCTCTCCCGCCCGGCCGCGCGGTTCGAGAAGCCGACCGCGATATCGAGAGCATCGCCGTCGAGATCGAGCAGCTCGACGACCCGGCACCCGCTGGCGCGCAGCATCTTCACCGTACCCTCGGTATGCTCGCATCCCGCCAGCATGACCGCCGCCGGCCGCCAGGCGAGCATCGCGGCGGCGAGCGCTTCCTCCTTGCCCGGATCATAATCGGTCACGGAAAAGACCGCCTGGTACCGGTTTTCCTCCAGAACGGCGCTGGCGCCGCGCAGCACATCGGGAAAGACGATGTTGGACAAAGAGGGAATGACGAAGGCGACAAGACGCGAACCGGTGGAGGCTAGCGTTCCCGCAATCCGGTTCGGCACATAGCCCAGCCGTTCGACGGCAGCCATTACCCGCTCGCGCGTCTTGCCGGAAAACGAACCGTGGTTGCGCAGCACGCGCGACACCGTGCTCTCGCCAACACCGGCCGCTTGCGCAACCTCGGCAAGCGTCACCGTCGGTTGATGTTTGAATTCCATCGTTACGTTTGAACCCGACTGTTGAGGCGGTGCCCGGCCTGCCCGCCCGATGACCACCGTCCGGCCCCCCCATTTTTCACCGCTACCGCCAAGAAGCAAGGCTTTTTTGGCAGCGCTACCAATTTGCTGTTGGCAGCGCTGCCAAAATGGATTAATGAGAATGGCAGCGCTGCCAAAACGGATTGGCGCGTCGCGGGAGGGCCTCAAGGAGACCGCGGCAACAATCGGAGGAGAAAATCATGACGCTGCAGACGCAAGCGCCAGTTGTTGGCATACATCCCGCCCAGACGCTCGAAGACCGCGCCTATGGCAAGGTATTCTGGCGCATCGTACCCTTTTTGATGCTGTGCTACGTGGTCGCCTATCTCGACCGCGTCAATGTCGGTTTCGCCAAGCTGCAGATGTCGAGCGAGCTCGGCCTTTCGGAAGCCGCCTATGGCATCGGCGCAGGCATTTTCTTCATCGGTTATTTTCTGTTTGAAGTGCCGAGCAATATCATCATGAACAAGGTTGGCGCGCGGATGTGGATCGCCCGCATCATGGTCACCTGGGGCATCATTTCCGCCGCCTTCATGTTCACCTCATCGGAAACCGTCTTCTATGTGCTGCGTTTCCTGCTGGGCGTGGCCGAAGCCGGATTTTTTCCCGGCATCATTCTCTATCTGACCGCCTGGTATCCGGCCCATCGCCGCGCCAGGATCATCACCACCTTCATGTCGGCGATCCCGATATCCGCCATTTTCGGCAATCCGCTTTCGGGTCTCTTGATGGACAGTTTCCACCGCACGCACGGACTTTCCGGCTGGCAGTGGATGTTCCTGATCGAAGCCATTCCGGCTATTCTTTTCGGCGTTGCGACGTTCTTCTACCTTGATGATACGATCCAGGGCGCGAAATGGCTGAACGATGAGGAAAAAAGCGTGCTGACGGCCAATATCGAGGCGGAGAACCGGGCCAAGACAGCAAGCCCGCACAGCATCGGCGCAACGCTGACCGACCGCCGCGTCTGGCTGATGTGCCTGATCTATTTCTGCTTCGTGCTCGGGCAATATGGACTGAATTTCTGGATGCCGACCATCGTCAAGGCCTCAGGCGTCAACGGAAACCTCAATATCGGCCTGATTTCCGCGATCCCCTATATCTGCACATTCGTCGTGATGCTGGCGCTCGGACGTTCCGCCGACAGGCTGCGCGAACGCCGCTGGCACCTCGTCGTCCCGGCCCTCATCGCCGCCGGTGGTTTCGTCGCGGCGACGATGGCGACGAGCACGACGGTCTCGATCGTCTGCCTCTCGCTGGCCGCGGCCGGCGCCATCAGTTGCGCGCCGCTGTTCTGGTCGCTTCCGACGGCTTTTCTCGCCGGCATGGGCGCTGCGGCCGGCATCGCCTGGATCAATTCGGTCGGTAACCTCGCCGGCTTTCTCGGACCGTTTCTGGTAGGCTATCTCAAAGACTTCACCGGCACCAACAGCGCCGGCATGTACCTGCTGGCGGCTGCCTTGGTCATTGGTTCGCTGGCGGTGTTGACGGTTCCGGCGAAAAGCGTCAATCGCTGAACAACAGCCTCTCCGGGATGGCACCCGGAGGGGCGCAGACTTTTCCTCACAAGACTGGAGAACTCCCTCATGCCACCGCTTGCTGAAAACTCGGGCTCGGCCGTTGTCGCAGCCGTCATCGGTCTTGGTTCCATGGGGCTTGGAATGGCCCAGTCGATGAAGCGCGCAGGTTTCGATGTCGTTGGAAATGATATCACGCCGGCGGCGGTGGACCGCTTCATCGCCGATGGCGGACGTGGCGCGGCGACCCCTGCCGCTGCGGCAAAGGACGCCGACATTGTCGTCTCCGTGGTCGTCAACGGCGCGCAGACCGAGGCCGTATTGTTCGGGCCTGAAGGCGTTGCGCATGCGATGAAGCCCGGCGCCGTCTTCGTCTCGTCGGCCACCATGGATCCCGCCGTCGCACGCGATCTGGCACAGCGGGTGGAAGCTCTCGGCCTGCATTATCTCGACGCGCCGATTTCAGGCGGCGCGGCCAAGGCGGCGCGTGGCGAATTGACGGTCATGGCATCCGGCTCCAGACAGGCCTTCGGCGCGGCGCGCCCGGGTCTCGACGCCATGGCCGCCAAGGTCTACGAGCTTGGCGACGAGGCGGGAAAAGGTGCTGCCTTCAAGATGATCAACCAGCTTCTCGCCGGCGTGCACATCGCGGCCGCCTGCGAGGCGATAACCTTTGCCGCCAAGCAGGGCCTCGACCTCGACAAGGTCTATGAGGTGATCACCGCTTCGGCCGGCAACTCGTGGATGTTCGAAAATCGCGTGCCGCATGTGCTGGCCGGAGACTATACGCCGCTCAGCAGCATCGAGATTTTCGTCAAGGATCTCGGCATCGTCCAAGACATGGCCCGCTCCGAGCGTTATCCCGTACCGCTGACGGCAGCAGCTCTGCAGATGTACCTGGCCGCCTCCGGGGCGGGCATGGGCCGTGACGACGATTCCTCGCTGGCGCGGCTCTATGCCAAGCTTTCCGGCGCTGAATTGCCCAGCTCCACCAAAGAACCGCAGAGCCTGTAGAAGGAACGCCAGACATGCCGGTTTTCGCCGCCAACCTGACGATGATGTTCAACGAATGGGCCTTCCTCGACCGCTTCGACGCCGCAGCCGAGGCCGGCTTTGCCGCCGTCGAATACCTCTTTCCCTATGAAGCCACGCCCGAGGCAATCGCCGAACGGCTTGCCCGCAACAATCTGCAGCAGGCCTTGTTCAACCTGCCGCCGGGCGACTGGGCAGCAGGCGAGCGCGGCATCGCCGCCCTTCCCGGACGGTTCGATGCGCTGAAAGCGGATGTCGAGCAGGCACTGGACTATGCGGCGGCAACGGGCGTCAGACGGTTGCACCTGATGGCAGGCATAGCCGACCGTGATGACGAAGACGCCTCCTCTTCTTATCGGCGCTCCGTCACCTATGCCGCCGGGCGGCTTGCGGAAAAGGGCATCGATCTGCTGCTCGAGCCGATCAACGGGCGCAACATGCCTGGATATTTCCTCAACGACTTCGCCGCCGCCGAGCGGCTGATTGCCGCATGCGGTCTGCCGAACCTGAAGCTGCAGTTCGACATCTATCACCGTCAGATCATCCATGGCGACGTCACTATCGCGTTGCGGCGCCTGCTGCCGATCACCGGCCATATCCAGATCGCCAGCGTGCCGTCACGCAATGAGCCGGATGGGGAGGAACTGAACTATCCCTACCTGTTCGGCGAAATCGATCGCCTGGGTTATGACGGTTTCATCGGCTGCGAATACATCCCGCGCGGCCACACACTGGACGGTCTTGGCTGGTTCAAACCTTTTGCACGGAGCTAGACGATGGCTATTTTGCTCGGATCAATCGCTGACGACTATACGGGCGCCTCCGACCTCGCCAACACCTTGACGAAGAACGGCCTGCGCACGGTGCAGACGGTCGGCATCCCCGATCCGTCGCTCGCCCTGCCGGATGTCGACGCCGTCGTCGTTTCCCTGAAGATCCGCTCCGTCCCGGCCTCGGAGGCCGTGACGGCGGCGACGAGCGCCGAGCGATGGCTACGCCAGCGGGGTGCCGGCCATGTGCTTTACAAGATCTGCTCGACCTTCGATTCCACCGATGCCGGCAATATCGGTCCGGTCACCGAGGCCTTGAGCGATGCTGCCGGCGGCGGCGTCGTGCTGGTGACGCCCGCCTTTCCGGAAACGGGACGCACCGTCTATTTTGGCCATCTCTTCGTCGGCGGACAACCGTTGAACGAAAGCCCGCTCAAGGACCACCCCCTCAATCCGATGCATGACGCCAATCTCGTGCGGGTTCTGACCCGCCAGTCGCGCAATGCTGTCGGACTGCTCGATCTCACGACCATCACGGCCGGACCCGGCGCCGTCAAGGCGAGGCTCGATGCCTTTCGCACTGCAGGCTGCACTGCTGTTATCGCCGATGCAATTTTCGAACGCGATCTTGAAACGCTCGGCGAGGTCGCGTTGGAAACGCCGGTATCCACCGGTGCATCCGGCCTCGGACTCGGCCTTGCCCGCGCGCTCGTCCGCTCCGGCCGGATATCGTCCGGGGGCGCGACGACGGCGGACGCCATTCGCCCGGTGGGCGGGCTTTCCGCGATCGTTGCCGGCAGTTGCTCCAAGGCTACGCTCCATCAGCTCGACATCGCCGAACGATCGATGCCCGTCCTGCGGCTCGACCCTGAGCGTCTGCTTGCCGGTCCCGACGAGATCGCCGCGGCGATTACCTGGGCCGGAGAACGCATCTCCGCCGGCCCCGTCGTCATCGCCGCGAGTGCTGCGCCTGAAACCGTGTCCCGGCTGCAATCGATCTATGGACGAGAAGCCTCCGGCCACGCGATCGAGACCGCAACGTCGATCATCACAGCCGAACTGGTGGAGAGAGGCGTGCGGCGCCTGGTGGTCGCAGGCGGGGAAACCTCGGGCGCGGCGGTCGACAGGCTCGCCATTCCGGCATTTCTGATCGGCCCGGAGATTGCGCCCGGCGTGCCGGTGCTGCGCACAGTCGGCAATGCCCAGGGCGATATGCTGCTGGCGTTGAAATCAGGAAACTTCGGAGGTGAAGATTTCTTTGCGGCAGCGCTGGCGATGATGCACTGACAGGATCTGGATCCGATGAACATCGGTTGGTTCTAGCATAAGATGCGGCGGCCGATGATAGCAAAGCCATAAGATACTGCCTGAACCACGGCCTTCAGACGATCTGCCCGCCGGCGCTCCGGCAGACTGGCGGGCACGATATGAAGGACGCCCCCATGGAAGCAAGTCAGATCGAAATCGTCCCGTTCGGCCCCGACCATCTGGAAGCCGCTGTCGCGCTCTCAAGACAGGCGGGCTGGCCGCATCGGACGGAAGACTGGCAGCTGGCGCTCGCCTTGAGCGAAGGGATGGTTGCGGTCGAGGATGGCAGGGTCGTCGGCACCGTCCTCGTCACGCCCTATAAGGGAGATTGTGCGACGATCAACATGGTCATCGTCGACGAGACGATGCGCGGCCGCGGCCTCGGCCGCAAGCTAATGGACGCCGCATTGCTGACCGCCGGAGACCGGCCGCTGAGGCTGGTGGCGACGACGGCAGGCCTGCCGCTCTACCAAAAGCTTGGCTTCCACGAGACGGGAACCGTGCTGCAGCACCAGGGCCTTGCCGGAGAAATTGCCGCGCCGGCGGAAATGGAAGCCGCTACCGACGCCGACCTGCCTGATATCGCGGCACTCGATCGCCGTGCCTTCGGCGCCGATCGCGAAGGACTGCTCTCCTATTTTGCCGGGATCGGCGAATTCGCCGTCATTCGCCGCGACGGCCACGTTTCCGGGTTCGCTTGCCTGCGTCCCTTCGGCCGCGGCGAAGTGATCGGACCCGTGGTGGCCGCCGACCTCGGGCAGGCCAGGAAACTCATCGAACATTTCATCGCCAGACGGCCCGGACGGTTCCTCAGGGTCGACACCACGGCCGAGACCGGGCTTTCCCCGTGGCTCGCCGAACACGGGCTCGCCCATGTCGGCGGCGGAATCACCATGAAAAAGCCCTTCGTCCACCACGCCGCCGAACCGGCCGTCACCACCTTTGCCCTCGCCAGCCAGGCACTCGGCTGATCCGGAGATCTCCATGTACAGCAATTCTCTCATCGAACTCGATCGCGCCCACCTCATTCATCCTGTCGCCTCCTATCGAGGCCATGAAAAGCTTGGCGTGCGAGTGCTGGCCTCGGCCAAGGGCGCGACGGTCACCGACGCCTCCGGCAAGCAGCTGATCGACGGCTTCGCCGGCCTCTGGTGCGTCAATGCCGGTTACGGCCACGAGAGCATCGTCGAGGCGGCGGCCCGGCAGATGCGCGAGCTTCCCTATGCGACGGCCTATTTCGGCCTCGGCTCAGAGCCCGCGATCCGGCTTGCCGGCGAACTCGCCGACCGCGCACCGGGCGATCTCAACCACGTCTATTTCACGCTCGGCGGCTCCGATGCGGTGGACAGCACGATCCGCTTCATCCGCTATTATTGGCATGCCCGTGGACAGCCTCAGCGCGATCAGTTCATCTCCGTCGAACAGGGCTACCATGGTTCCTCGACGGTCGGCGCGGGTCTGACCGCGCTACCTGCCTTCCATGCCGGCTTCGGCGTTCCATTCGATTGGCAGCATAAGATTCCGTCTCACTACGCCTATCGCAACCCGGTGGGCGACAATCCGCAGGCGATCATCGACGCCTCGCTTGCGGCGCTGAAAAGCAAGGTCGAGGCGATCGGGCCGGAACGCGTCGCCGCTTTCTACGTCGAGCCGATCCAGGGATCGGGCGGCGTTCTGGTGCCGCCGAAAGGCTGGATGAAAGCCATGCGCGAATTCTGCCGGGCGCACGACATCCTTTTTGTCGCGGACGAGGTGATCACCGGCTTTGGCCGCACCGGCCCGCTTTTCGCCTGCATCGAGGATGAGGTCGTGCCCGACTTCATGACGACCGCCAAGGGCCTCACCTCGGGTTACGTTCCCATGGGTGCCGTCTTGATGGCCGATCACGTCTATCAAACGATCGCCGAGGGCGCGGGTGCTGCCGCCGTTGGCCATGGCTATACCTATTCGGCCCATCCCGTCAGCGCCGCGGTCGGCCTCGAAGTCCTGAAGCTCTACGAAAACGGGCTTCTCGAAAACGGCGTCAGGGCCGGCGCACGGCTGATGCGGGGCCTGGAATCGCTGAGGGATCATCCGCTCGTCGGCGATGTCCGCGGCCGCGGCATGCTGGCCGCCGTCGAGCTGGTGGTCGACAAGGTGAACAAAACGCCCTTGCCGGCATCTGCCGAACCCGCCCGCCGCATCTTCGATCGCGCCTGGGAAAACGGCCTCGTCATCCGCGCCTTCGGCAATGGTGCAATTGGCTATGCTCCGCCGCTTTGCTGCACAGACACGGAGATAGACGCGATCATCGAGCGCACCCGCATCACGCTGGACGAGACGCTGGAGGATCCGGATGTGCGTCGGGCGCTGCAGGCCTGAGAATATCGGGAAACCGTCAGATTCGGTATTTTGTGCCGCCTCATGGGGTCTATTCGGCGAATCCGGCGCAGTGCAGGTGACAAACTGAAGTCAACGAAAGGCCTGGATCCCGGCAGATGCGGGCCTTCCCATAAAAGAGCGGGACAATGACCCCGCCAGCGGAACAGAATTTTCTTCTTCGAGAAGCCGAGCTCCCATCGGGGCCGAACACTGGGGAATTCACGTGAGCAAGAGCCTTTCGGAATTCAAATACATGACCTTCGACGTCGTCGGCACGCTTATCGACTTCGAGGGCGGCCTCAAGACCTGCTTCGCCGAGATCGCGGCCGAAGTCGGAAGCACAGTCGACGGCGAGCAAGCGCTTAGCCTCTACCGCGCAGCCCGCTATTCCGACCATGCCGATCTCTTTCCGGACGACCTCGTGCGCGTCTACCTTGCGATCGCGCCGAAGCTCGGCCTGCCCACTGAGCAAAAACATGGCGAACGCCTGCGGGATTCGGCGAAGAGCTGGAAGGGCTTTGCAGACAGCGCCGCGGCGCTGGCAAGTCTTGCGAAGGATTACCGCCTCGTGGCGATGACCAATGCCCGCCGCTGGGCCTTCGATTTCTTCGAGAAGGAACTCGGCAATCCCTTTTATGCCGCCTTCACCGCAGATGATACCGGGACCGAGAAACCCGATCCCGCATTCTTCGAGAAGGTATTCGACTACGTCGCCTCGGAAGGACATTCGAAGGACGACATCCTGCATGTCGCCCAGAGCCAGTACCACGACATCGGGATTTCCAGGAAACTCGGGCTGACCAATTGCTGGATCGAGCGACGACATGCCGAGAAGGGTTACGGCGGCACGATCGAACCGGCTGAGTTCACCAAACCCGATTACCATTTCACCTCCATGGCCGGCCTTGCCGATGCCGTGGCCGCCGCGCGCGCCTGACTTTGAAAGCAGATCGGGCCTGCCCGCAACGGGCAGCCCGCCACAGAAGAAAAGGGGAATGAGATGAACGACAAGATCACCAATTGGACCAGATCCGACGATGCCATGGTCGAAAGCGCCATCCGTCGTGGCGCCACTCGTCGCGAGTTGCTGCATATGATGCTTGCGGGCGGCGTGGCCCTGTCTGCCGGCGGGCTCGTGCTTGGTCGTGCCGGCAAGGCGCTTGCCGCCACGCCCGTTTCCGGCGGCTCGCTCAAGGCGGCCGGCTGGTCGTCCTCCACAGCCGATACGCTCGACCCCGCCAAGGCGTCGCTCTCCACCGACTATGTCCGGTGCTGCTCCTTCTATAACCGCCTCACCTTCCTCGACAAATCAGGCACGCCGCAGATGGAGCTTGCCGACGCGATCGAGTCCAAGGATGCGAAGACCTGGACGGTCAAGCTGAAGAACGGCGTTACTTTCCATGACGGCAAGCCGCTGACCGCCGATGACGTCGTCTTCTCGCTGAAGCGCCATCTCGACCCGGCCGTTGGCTCGAAGGTCGCCAAGATCGCTGCCCAGATGACCGGCTTCAAGGCGGTCGACAAACAAACCGTCGAGATCACGCTCGCCAGCCCGAATGCCGACCTGCCGACCATTCTGTCGATGCATCATTTCATGATCGTCGCCGACGGCACGACCGATTTCACCAAGGCCAACGGCACCGGCGCCTTCGTCAAGGAAGTCTTCGAGCCGGGCGTCCGGTCCGTCGGGATCAAGAACAAGAATTACTGGAAATCCGGCCCGAATGTCGATTCCTTCGAATATTTCGCGATCAGCGACGACAATGCCCGTGTAAACGCACTGCTTGCGGGCGACATCCATCTCGCAGCCACGATCAATCCGCGCTCTATGCGCCTCGTCGAGGCCCAGGGCGACGGCTTCACCTTGTCTAAGACGACGTCCGGCAACTATACCAATCTCAACATGCGACTGGATATGGAGCCCGGCAACAAGCGGGACTTCATCGAGGGCATGAAGTATCTCGTCAACCGCGAACAGATTGTCAAATCGGCGCTGCGCGGCCTCGGTGAAGTCGGCAACGATCAACCCGTTTCACCGGCGAACTTCTATCATGACGCAGAGCTGAAAGCGCGAGCCTTTGATCCTGAGAAGGCGAAGTTCCACTTTGACAAGGCCGGCGTGCTTGGCCAATCCATCCCGATCATCGCTTCCGATGCGGCGAGCTCGTCGATCGACATGGCCATGATCATCCAGGCGGCCGGCGCCGAAATCGGCATGAAGCTCGATGTGCAGCGAGTGCCATCTGATGGTTATTGGGACAATTACTGGCTCAAGGCGCCGATCCACTTCGGCAATATCAACCCGCGGCCGACCCCCGATATCCTCTTCTCCCTGCTCTACACCTCGGACGCTCCGTGGAACGAAAGCCACTACAAGTCGGAGAAGTTCGACAAGATGCTGATCGAGGCGCGCGGCTCGCTCGATCAAGACAAGCGCAAGACGATCTATAACGAGATGCAGGGCATGGTCGCCCAGGAAGCTGGTACTATCATTCCGGCCTATATCTCGAACGTCGATGCCACGACCGCCAAGCTCAAGGGCCTGGAAGCCAACCCGCTCGGCGGCCAGATGGGATACGCTTTCGCGGAATATGTCTGGCTTGAAGCCTGATACAGCAAAGGAGACTGGGGCTGCAGCCGCGCCCCAGTTCCTCCATCTGCATTGATGGAACTTAACTCGAACGCAAAGGGAAGACGCCCGTGAACCGCCAGGTCTTATCCCTTGTACTGAGCAGATTGTTCGTCGCCGCGATCACCCTGGTGATCGTCTCCTTCGCCGTCTTCTTCGCGACAACGCTGTTGCCTGGAGATACGGCGACGATCCTGCTCGGCCAAGCCGCCACGCCGGAAGCCGTCGAAGGCCTGCGCAAGGCCATGCATCTCGACGAACCGGCGCTCTTTCGTTTCCTGCGCTGGTTAGTCGGACTGCTGCAAGGCGACCTTGGCACGTCCTATGCCAACGACATGCCGATCGCCGCTCTCATCGCCGGCCGCTTCGTCAATACGCTGAAACTTGCCGGCGTCACCGCGCTTTTCTCCGTACCGATCGCGCTGACGCTCGGGATCACTGCGGCGATGCTGCGCGGCACCCTTTACGACCGGATCGTCACCGTGATCACCATCGGCGTCATCTCCGTGCCGGAGTTCATGGTCGCGACCTCCGCGGCGCTCATCTTCGCCGTCTATCTGAAATGGCTGCCGGCGCTGTCCTTCGCCAATGAAGTCCACAGTCTGGCCGACCTGTTGCGTGTCTATGCCATGCCGGTGATCACCCTCACCTTCGTCGTCTCGGCCCAGATGATCCGCATGACGCGGGCGGCTGTCATCGAGACGCTCAACACACCTTATGTCGAGATGGCATTGCTCAAGGGCGCCTCCCGGCCGCGCATCGTCTTTCGCCATGCGCTGCCCAATGCGCTGGGTCCGATCGTCAATGCCGTCGCGCTTTCGCTGTCCTATCTGCTCGGAGGCGTCATCATCGTCGAGACCATTTTCAACTATCCCGGTATCGCCAAGCTGATGCTGGATGCCGTCGCCACCCGCGATCTGCCGCTAATCCAGAGCTGCGCGATGATCTTCTGCCTGGGCTACCTGCTGCTGATCACCATCGCGGATATCATCGCCATCCTTTCCAATCCGAGGCTCCGATGACCATGACCAGTTCCGAAACCACCTCCGGCCGGCTGTCCGAAACCCGGTTTGGCTATCGCTTCAACATCGTCGGCGCGATCGGCTTCACCGTCATCTTCTTATGGGCGCTCGTCGCGATCTTCGCGCCATGGGTCATTCCCTACCCCGTCGGCGAGATTATCGATCTCGACTATTTCGGCCCGATGAGCCGGGAACTCTGGCTCGGCTCCGATTATCTCGGCCGCGACATGCTCTCGCGGATTCTGATGGGCGCGCGCTACACGGTCGGTATCTCGTTGGCTGCGGTCACGATCGCATGCTTCAGCGGCGTCGTGCTCGGCATGATCGCAGCTGTCGCCGGCGGCTGGCCGGACACGATCCTCAGCCGCTTCCTCGACGCCCTCAACTCCATCCCGAGCAAACTGTTCGGCCTGGTGGTCGTCGCTGCCGTCGGCTCCTCGGTCCCGGTGCTGATCATGACGCTGTCGGTGATCTACATCCCCGGCGCTTACCGCTTCGCCCGGGCGCTCGCCGTCAACATCAATGCGATGGATTTCATCACGGTCGCGCGCATCCGCGGCGAAAGCACCCTCTATCTTATTCGCTCCGAGATCCTGCCCAATATCGTCGGACCGGTGCTTGCCGATCTCGGCATCCGCTTCGTCTTCATCGTTCTGCTGCTCTCCGGGCTTTCCTTCCTCGGCCTTGGCGTCCAGCCGCCCTATGCCGATTGGGGTGCGCTCGTGCGTGAGAATATCGGCGGCCTGCCATTCGGTGCGCCGGCGGTGATGTTTCCCTCGTTTGCCATCGCCAGCCTGACGATCAGCGTCAACCTGCTGATCGACAACCTGCCGCAGAAAATCCGCGACCGGAGTGTGTCATGAGCAATTTCATCGAAATCCGTGACCTGAAGGTCGAGGCCACCACCGATTCCGGCCGGCGTGTCGAAATCATCAAAGGTGTCAGCCTCGATGTTGCCGAGGGCGAGATCGTCGCGCTGATCGGAGAGAGCGGCTCGGGCAAGACAACCATCGCCCTGACCCTGATGGGCCACACCCGTGCGGGCTGTCGTATCTCCGGCGGCAGCGTTTCGGTCGGCGGCAAGAACATGGTCACGCTCAGCGAGAAGCAGCGCGCCAAGGTGCGCGGCACCGAAGTCGCCTATGTCCCGCAATCGGCGGCTGCCGCCTTCAACCCGGCCACATCGATCATGGACCAGGTGATCGAAGTCACCCGCATTCACCAGCTGATGTCGCCGGACGAGGCGCGTGCCCGGGCCGTCGAGCTCTTCCGGTCGCTATCCCTGCCGGAGCCCGAGACGATCGGCAGCCGTTACCCGCACCAGGTTTCCGGCGGCCAGTTGCAGCGTCTGGCCGCCGCCATGGCGCTGATCGGCGACCCGACCCTCGTCATCTTCGACGAGCCGACGACGGCGCTCGACGTCACGACCCAGATCGAAGTGCTGCGGGCTTTCAAATCGGTCATGAAGAAGGGTGGTATCGCTGGCGTTTATGTCTCGCACGACCTTGCCGTCGTCGCGCAGATCGCCGACCGCATCCTGGTTCTGAAAGGCGGAGAGACCCAGGAAACCGGTACCACCGACGAGATCCTCAACAATGCCAAGCACCCCTATACCAGGGAGCTGCTCGCAGCCTTCGAGCCGAAGCCGCGCGGCGCGGCAGGCCCGGCCGAACCTGCGATCACTCCCTTGCTGAGCATCGAAGATCTCGTCGCGGGCTATGGACAGCGTCAGGCTGATGGCCTGCCGCTCGTGCGCGCGGTCGAGCACGTCAGCCTGAAGGTGGAAAAAGGCCGCAATCTCGGCATCATCGGCGAATCCGGTTGCGGCAAGTCGACACTCGCCCGTACCATCGCCGGCATCCTGCCGGCCGCGATCGGCAAGATCACCTTCGACGGCACGGAACTGCATCGCAACGCGCGCAAGCGTTCGCGTGATGAGTTGCGCGAGATGCAGATCGTCTTCCAATATGCCGATACCGCACTCAACCCGGCAAAATCGGTCGAGGACATCCTCGACAGACCTTTGGTCTTTTACCACGGCATGGATCGAAAGGCCCGGAACGCCCGGATCGATCAACTGCTCGACATGGTACGCCTGCCCCGCAACCTGCGCCATCGCCGGCCGGGCGAACTCTCGGGCGGCCAGAAGCAGCGTGTCAACTTCGCCCGGGCGCTCGCCGCCGATCCGAAACTGATCCTCTGCGACGAGATTACCTCGGCGCTCGACACGGTGGTCGCTGCCGCGGTGATCGACCTGCTCAAGGAATTGCAGCGCGAACTCGGCCTCTCCTATATCTTCATCAGCCACGACCTCTCGGTGGTGGAAGCGATCTGTGATGAGATCGTCGTGATGTATGGAGGCCGTAAGGTCGAGGAAATCACCTCCTCGACCTTGAAGGCGCCGGAGCACCCCTATTCTCAACTGCTCTTCTCATCGGTGCCGACGCTCGATCCGGCCTGGCTCGACGGGCTCCAGCAGGATCCGGAACTGGTGCGGGCCTATTGCCGGCACTGACTGCCGATCTCCTGCGCGCTTGCCAGACACGGCGCGCACCCGGTCAGGTCGTGCTGGAACGTCTCCGGCCTCGCGGTGGAGATCAGCAAGTGGCAAAGAATATGGCTTTAGAGAACAGGCCCGACATCCTGTCGCAAGTCCTTCCAACCAGTATGGGACTCTTATTATAGGGAGAACAACCTGCGACAGAGAAAATCGGCCTCTCGATTGAGTCGAGGAGGTGCAGTTGGGTAAGGTCGATCTGGAGCCCTGACAGAGTGCGTTGGGACATTCGGCCACGGGGGCGGACGAAAGGACATCCAGCCGTGATATCAGGAGCGGCTCCCTGTGCGGTCCTTCTCGCCGACTAATGCGGAAACAAGGTGGTGAGCGGCATGTGGGCCTTGATGATCGGCGACTTCAGGACGACGAAGCTGAAATATTTGTCGATGCCGACATCCAGGTCAGTCAGCCGCTCCATGATCGTCTGGTATTCGTCGATCCCGGCGGTGACGAATTTCAGCATATAATCGTAGCCACCCGAAACCAGATGGCATTCGATCACCTGGTCGACTTTTTCGATCGCCGCCAGGAAGCGGGCGAAGTCGATCTGCCGGTGGTTTTTCAGGGTGATCTCGGTGAACACCGTCAGCGTCTGCCCCAGTTTGCTGACGTTGATCTGGGCCGAATAGCCTTCGATATAGCCCTCCGACTGCAGCTTCTTCACCCGCATCAGGCAGGGGCTTGGCGACAGATTGACCAGTTCGGCGAGTTCCACATTCGTGACGCGGCCATTCTTCTGCAGTTCGTAAAGGATTTTTACGTCGATCCGGTCGAGTTTCACCTCACACGCCCTCACTTGTTGGAGATCGCCAATGACGCAGCAGATTATGCTGCTTGTTCCCGACACCAACCTTAACACATGACATTGACCTGTCGATCGCGTTGCGAGACAGGCCGAAGCACAAACGGCTGCTGGCATCCTCCCAACACGGAATCTTCTGCTGCTACCAACCGATCTCCGGCAAAGCCGTGGCGTCGGATCCGCTACACTACGGTTAAAACGGAGACTCTCCCATGCCCGCACCGCTCAATCGCGTCGACACCACGCCGGAACTGCCTTCCACCGCTGATGCCGTGGTCATCGGCGGCGGCATCGTCGGCGTTTTTGCGGCCTATTATCTCACCCGGCGCGGACTGAAGGTCGCCCTCGTCGAGAAGGGCCTGATCGGCGCCGAACAATCGAGCCGCAATTGGGGCTGGTGCCGGCAGCAGAACCGCGACGCCCGCGAATTGCCGATGTCGACGAAGAGCCTCGATCTGTGGGAGCGCTTCGCCACTGAGACCGGTGAGGACACCGGCTTCCGTCGTTGCGGCCTCTTCTACCTCAGCAATAGCGACGCGGAACTGTCCGGCTGGGCGCGCTGGCGCGATTTCGCCCGCTCGGTCGGCGTCACGACGCATATGCTGAGCAGCGCAGAGGCAACCGAACGCGGGCATGCCACCGGCACCTCATGGAAAGGCGGGGTGTTTTCGCCGACCGACGGCACCGCCGATCCGGCAAGCGCTGCGCCCGCCGTCGCGCGTGCGATCCTCAAGCTCGGCGGCACGGTGCATCAGTCCTGTGCGGCCCGCGGCCTCGACGTCGAAGGCGGCAGGCTCTCGGGCGTCGTCACCGAGCATGGCACGATCCGGACAAAGATCGCGATCCTCGCCGGTGGCGCCTGGGCCTCCTCCTTCTGCCGCCAGCTCGGCTTTCGATTTCCGCAAGCCTCGATACGCTCGTCGATCCTCTCCCTATCGGCAGGTGCCGACGGCCTGCCGGATGCATTGCATACATCCGCCGTGTCGGTGACGCGACGTTGCGATGGCGGCTACACGCTGGCAATCAGCGGCCGCGGCCGCGTCGATCCGACGCCGCAGCAGCTCCGCTTCGCGCCACAGTTCCTGCCGATGTTTGCCCGGCGCTGGCGCAGTCTCGCACCCGGCGGGTTGGAAGGTTTTCGCTCAGGGCATGAATCTCTGGCACGCTGGCGGCTCGACCGGCCGACACCGATGGAGCGCATGCGCATCCTCGACCCGGCGGTAAACCAAGCCACCATTGCCCTCACGCATTCGCGGGCGCTCGAACTTCTTCCCGCCTTGAAGAAAACCGACATCAGCGCGGCCTGGGCAGGCTATATCGACAGCACACCTGACGGCGTGCCGGGGGTCGGCGAGATCCCTACCCTCCCGGGTTTCATCCTCGCTGCCGGCTTCAGCGGACACGGCTTCGGCATCGGGCCGGGCGCCGGCCATTTGATCGCCGATATCATCACGGGCGATGAGCCGATCGTTGATCCCAGGCCCTACCACCCCGACCGCTTCGGGACATCCGCTTGGGGCAAAGTTGCCGATTTTTAGGACGCGGTCGGCCTTTGCGCGACGTTTCGACGACGCGGATCGGCACGACTTGGTATCGGCCATAGGAGCCGATGCATCACGCTTCGATTGCCACCACCACGACAAATCGGCGATCAGAGGAAGGGTGATCGCTTCGGTTCTTCACCGGCATCGTTGGCAATCAAGGCGTGCAATGCTGCCGCCACAGCTGTGCCAGCGACGGCGAGATCGCGTACCGTGCTCATGTGATTGCCGTCTGCGACCTGCGATGCCCGCACGCCAAGCCCTTGGGCGGCAAGAATGTCCCTGAACGCATTTGCCTGAATTTTGAACGGATCAGTTTCCAGTTCGCCGGTCATGATAGCGACACGCGTTGCAGGATCGTGCTCGTGACGCATGGGCGCAAACCGTCGCACCTCCTCGTCGCTCAAGGCAATCTCTTCACGCAGGAAAGACGCCTGCAGGGGTTCGAGATCGTACAGGCCGCCGAGCAGGAAAGCAGCGACGACGCCCGAAGGCGCTGGCGAGCGATGGAAGAGAAAGGTTGCAAGATGTGCACCGGCGGAGTGGCCGCTGACGGAAAACCGCTTTGACGTGGCGCCAAAGCGATCGGCATGCGCCTGCAGGAAAGCCTTGGCTTTCAGGACCTGACCAACCAGGACGTCCATTCTCGCCGTGGGCATCAACGAATAATCGACGATGGCTGCGACCGCGCCGGCGCCGGTAATGGTCTCGGCGACGCAGGAGTAGTCCTCCTTGGAAAACATCCGCCAATAGCCGCCATGGATGAACATGTGGATCGGCATGTCCGAGCCGGCGCTATCTGGCAGGAAGATATCGAGCGTCTCGCCAGGTCCAGCCCCGTAGGCGATGTTGGCCTCCATGGCGACAGTGCGCCGCGTTGCAAGGCTGCGAGCGCGGATATCGCCGACGATCGCGTCGAAATCTGCGACATGGTCACGAATGCGGAACGGATCGGCGGCCACAGGTTCCTCCCTCAGAAACTTGTGGCAATGTACTTGGCTTCCATGAACTCCGCGATACCGTGATGCTGCCCTCCTTCACGTCCTAGGCCGCTCTGTTTCACACCGCCAAATGGGGCGGCGGGATCGGAGACCAGTCCACGATTAAGCGCAATCATGCCCGCCTCGACCTTGGAAGCGACCCGCATGCCGCGGCCAATGTCGCGGGTATAGATATAGGCGGCAAGGCCATATTCCGTATCATTGGCGGCAGCGATGACCTCGGCCTCGGTCTCGAAACGGTAGAGCGGCGCGACGGGACCGAAAATCTCCTCGCAGCCCATATCGGAGGCCGGGGGAACATCGACAAGCACCGTCGGCGGATAAAAGAAGCCGCGTCCCGCTAGTGTTCGTCCGCCGCAGAGGACGTGCGCGCCGCGCGAAACGGCGTCCGCAACCAGGCGCTCGATTTTCTCCACGGCCTTGCGTGTGATCATCGGACCGCATTCCGTATCCGGATCCGCACCCGGGCCAACCCTGAGGGCGGCCATGCGTCGGGTGAATTTTTCCGCGAAGGCATCATGGATACCAGACTGGGCATAAATGCGGTTTGCAGCCGTGCAGGCCTCACCCGCATTGCGCATTTTCGCGACCATCAGACCGTCGATCGCCGCGTCAATGTCCGCATCGTCGAAAACGATGAATGGCGCGTTGCCGCCGAGTTCCATGGAGCAGGAGATGACATTTTTGGCCGCTTCCGCCAGTAGCGTGCGGCCGACGCCGGTCGAACCTGTGAAGGAAAGTTTTCGCACGCGCGGGTCGCCCAGCATGGCGGCGATGACGGGGCCCGGCGTCGATGTTGTCATCACGTTCACGACGCCCGGCGGCACGCCGGCCTCCTCGTAGAGAGCCGCAAGCGCATAGGCCGTCAGCGGCGTCTCGCTCGCCGGCTTCAGGATGACGGTGCAGCCTGCGGCAAGGGCAGGCGCGATCTTGCGGGTCGCCATCGCGGCCGGGAAATTCCATGGTGTGATGAGAACGCAGATGCCGATAGGCTGGTAATCGACGACGATGCGATTTCCACCGGCCGGGGCAATGCCGAACTCTCCGGAGATGCGCACCGCCTCCTCGGCATTCCACCGAAAGAACTCTGCTGCATAGGCGACCTCGCCGCGCGCGTCGCGCAACGCCTTCCCGTTCTCGAGCGAAATGAGCCCGGCGAGCGTTTCGGAACGCTCCACCATAAGTTCAAAGCAGCGGTGTAGGATCTCGGAACGCTTTCTCGGCGGCATCTCGCGCCAGCCTTCCGCCGCGCTTGCGGCAGCCTCCACGGCCGCCGCCGCATCCGCGACGGTGGCATCGGGCACGACAGCAATGACCGCCTCGGTCGAGGGGTCGATCACCTCGATCCGGCCCTCGCCAGCCGCCGGCCTCCAGGCGCCGCCAATATAGAGGCCGCGGGAGAACGAGTTGAGCCCGAAGGGATCATGGTCTGGATGCGAAGAATGCTGGTTGACGTTCATGATGATTTCCAAGTCAGAGGGCGGAAGCGGCCAGATCGCCGTCATAGGCGGCGCGCACCAGGCCGCGCATGGCGGCGGCATCGAAGGAGCGTGGATTATTCTTGATCAGCCGGCCGATTCCGAGCGCCTGCTCTGCGGCCCAGTCGATCCGGTCTTCCGGCAGGCCGAGGCTGGCGAGCGTCGGAGCGATGCCAATCGCGGCAAAGAGGCGGCTCACCTCTGCGATCGCGGCATCGGCTACCGTTTCGTCGTCCTCCACTCCGGTGGGATCGAGGCCGAGCGCCCTGCCGACGATGGCGAATTCCGCCGTAGCGACGCGGCGATTATAAGTCATGACATAGGGCAGCATGGTCGCAACCCCGAGGCCGTGCGGCGTATGAGTCAAGGCACCGACCGGATACTGCACGGCATGGGCCGCAGCGGTGCCCGCCGTTCCGAAGGCGCAGCCGGCTGCGAGCGCACCCATCATCACATCGGCGCGTGCATCGATGTCGGCGCCGTCGACAAAGGCCTTTTCCAGGCTCCGGCCGAGGAGCCGGATGGCATGCAGCGCGAACTGGTCGGAGAGATCGCTCTTGCCGATGAAGACATGCTGCTGCGCAAGTTCCGGGTCGCCGGGGCGGCGCATGGCCGTGAAGGCTTCGATGGCATGCGTCAACGCATCTGCACCGGCAATCGCCGTGAGCCCAGGCGGGCAGGATAAGGTCAGTTCCGGGTCGCAGATCGCCGCCGTGGCGATGAGATATGGGCTGGAAATGCCAACCTTCAGGATACGATCGGGATCGGAAACAACCGCAACCGGCGTCACCTCGGACCCGGTCCCTGCCGTCGTCGGCACGGCGATGACCGGCAGGACGGGCGCCGGCACCTTGAACTCACCGTAATAATCCGCGAGCGCGCCTCCGTGAGCGAGCAGGAGCGAAGCGCATTTGGCCATGTCGAGACAGCTGCCTCCACCGATGCCGATCACCATATCGGGCTCAAAGCCGCGCGAGGCTTCAACGCAAACCGCGACCGTATCTTGCGGCACGTCCGGCAGCGTGCGGTCATGCACAAGGACGACGATCCCGGCAGTTTCAAGCGCGGCGATCATTTCCGCGAAGACGGGTGTTGCGACAAAACGCGCATCCGTGCAGACGAGTGCGCGCCGGCCGGTCCTGCTGGCGACGCTCGCGAGCGCGTGGCGCTGGCCGACGCCAAACAGGATTTCCCGCGGCAGCCTCAAGGCGGCAAACAGGCTCATGATCTTTGTCCCTCGAAGGCCAGAATGCGCGGGCGCGAAAGCGCGTTGAGGTCCTCCCAGAGGCGCTGGTCGATCTCGAACCCGTTGCGACTTGCCGCCGCTCGCCGCCCGCGGGCACGATCGCCCGGGACGAGAACCGGTTCGCCGGCGCTGGCGGGTGGTGAAGCGCGCACGGCATCGAGATAGGTCGACAGCCGCTCCGGCAGTCCCGGCGCCAAACTGGGCTCGATCAAGATGAAGACGTCGCCCTTGTTGCACGGCGACTGGCTGTCGAGCGTGCCGCGCGCATCCGGCGCCAGCGCCGAGCCGGCAAGGGCTGCCACCAGCAGTTCCAAAGCGATGCCGAGGCCGTAGCCCTTCTCGTCGCCGAAGGGCGCAATCGCGCCGGCCTTCGCACGCCCCGGATCGGTCGTCGGCTTGCCGGCCGCATCGCGCGCCCATCCCTCGGGAATGGGCCTGCCGGTCGCCGCGTGATGATGAATCCTGCCCATCGGCACGAGGCTGGTGGCCAAGTCGAGCACGAGCGGTTCCTCGGCCGTTGGCACGGCGATGGCGATGGGGTTGGTGCCGAGCATCGCCCGGGTGCCGCCGAAGGGATGGACCAGCGCCTCGCTCGACGAGAGCGCGATGCCGACGAAACCCAGTGCGGCGATGGCCTCCACATAATGCGCGAGCATGCCGAGATGGTTGGCATTGCGCACGGCGACAAGACCGATACCAAGATCCGGAATGTGAGGCGCCAGCCGCTCGATCGCGGCCATGGCGACGACGGGGCCAAATCCCGACGATCCCTCCACCTCCAGCACCGCATCCGCGCGCCAGCGCTGCGTGCCCTTCGTCTGCGGGTCAATGACACCGCGCTCGATGCGCTCGACCAGCCGCGGAAGCCGGTACAGGCCATGCGAAGGGTGCCCCTTCATATCGGCCGTGACCAGGATGCGAGCCTGCAGGGCCGCATGGTCACGCGGTGCGCCATGCTCTTCCAGCAGGCGGGTGGCAAGTGCAAGCGCTGCTGCTTCAGATATGCGCATAATTTTTCCTCCCTATATTAAATCGTATAGGATATAGGATTGCCTTGGCCGCAGCATCGTGCTAGCGATTGAACCTGTCAAGAGGCAAGGCAGCAGATGATTTCGACGAGACCGAAGGAACCCTCGACGGGCACAACCCAGATACCGCGCGCCAACAGCCTGGCGGGCGACGTCTACGAGGCAATCTTCAACCAGCTCATGTCGTTGAAGATCGCGCCGGGGGCTCGGATTACGGTCGACAACCTGGTCAGGGAATTCAACGTCTCACACACCCCTATCCGCGAAGCCCTCGGCCGGCTTGAAGGCGAAGGCCTCGTCGTCAAGCAGCATTTGGTCGGCTATCGTGCCGCGCCGCAAATCACGCGCCACCGCTTCGACGAGCTCTATGAACTGCGCCTGCTGCTGGAACCTGCCGGCGCTGCGAAGGCGGCAGAGGCGATGAACGACGAAAAGCTGGCCATTCTCACCGAGGCCGCGGGCGTGATGACACGCAGCGACAACAGGGACGAACGAGCGAACTATTCGGCCTTCGCGCGCCAGGACGCTATTTTCCATGACCGGATCATGGAATTTGCCGGCAACGAGTTGATCCGCGAGATGCTGACATTCCAGCATACACACTTCCACATCTTCCGCCTGATGTTCCATCGCCGCGTCACCGAGGAGGCACTCGGCGAGCATCAGACGCTGCTTGATGCATTCGCGGCGCGCGACCCCGGCGCGGCTGCGAAGGCAATGCGCATCCATATCGAACATTCGCGCGACCGGCTATTGCCGGCCTTCGACGAAATCTGAGCAACCCCGGGCAGGCAAGGTCGTGCCTGCCCGATCTGACAATGAGGAGGAGAACCCATGCCAGGCAAGAAAATCCTGATGCTCACCGGCGATTTCACCGAGGAGTACGAAATCTTCGTCTTTCACCAGGCGATGGAGGCGGTCGGGCACACGGTGCATATCGTGTGCCCGGATAAGAAGGCCGGCGACATCCTCAGGACGTCGCTGCACGATTTCGAGGGAGACCAGACCTACACCGAAAAACTCGGGCACAACGTCACCATCAACAAGACGTTTTCCGAGGCCGAGAACCAGCTCGATCAGTATCATGCTGTCTACTGCGCCGGCGGGCGTGGACCGGAATATATCCGCACCGACAAGCGGGTGCAGGCGATGGTGCGTCATTTCCACGAGCAGGAGAAGCCGATCTTCACCATCTGCCACGGAGTCCAGATCCTGATCGCAGTCGACGGTGTCGTTCGCGGCAAGAAGGTTGGTGCACTTGGGGCCTGTGAACCGGAGGTCACCCTGGCGGGTGGAACCTATATCGACCTGTCGCCAACCGAAGCCTATGTCGATGGCACGATGGTTTCGGCCAAGGGCTGGACGGCGCTCGCCGCCTTTATGCGCGAATGCCTGAAGGTGCTGGGAACAGAGATCCACCACAGCTGAGACGACGGTACCAAGGAACAAAGGCCCGGCAGGTGACATCTGCCGGGCCTTCTTTGCGGTTGGGCCTGCAATCACGCTCCGCCGCGGTTCCAGCCGCGGCCACGGTCGCCGAACATTTCATAGCCGCCATCGATGATGGCAAGCGTATCCTCCAACTTGATGAATCCGCGCTTTGGGTGAAGCATCGTCGTCTCGACCGAGATCACGCTCCCGGTTTCCAGCGGCTTGTCGGCATCGATGCCATCATAGGTGACAGGGTGGTTCGTCATGAGGAATGGCGCTTCGTGGGCGATGAGGCCCATGCCATGGCAGAAAAAGTCGGTGAAGGCCGCCGACGGCGAGGCCTTGAGCTCGGCCTCCGCTGCCACGATCATCTCCCTGCCCGCAGCCCCTGCCCTGACCTTGGCGAAGGCCGCTTGCTGGATGCATTCGACTTCGGCCAGAAGGTCTTCCAACTCCGCATCCGGCTCGCCGAGCACACCCATGCGGCAGAGGTCACCGATATATCCGTGATAGTTGCCGCCGGAATCGATCGACAGGATCTCGCCCTCGGCCCAGGCCTGCGGTGAGCCCGCGCGATTGTGGCTGGAGCCGAGCGTCAGCAGGCAATATTCGAAGTGCAGGCCGCGGTTCGTTTCCTCCCGGCGCAGCTGCTCGATGATCTCCATCTTGGTCAAGCCGGCGCGGGCCGCCGCGATCGTCGCCAGCATCGAGTCGGTGATCAGTTCGGAAGCGCGTCTCAGCTTGGCCAGTTCATCCGGCGTCTTGACGGCCCTCAGCCGCTCCAACACATGCGTGGCATCGACAAATCGAGCGCCATCCAGCCGAGAGGCAAACAGGTCGCGGGCGTCGGATGGCAGGAAGGCCGGCTCGATGCCGATGCGCCCACCGGCCTTGCCGATCTTCTTCAGGTGCTCGACGGCGAGCCCTGCGGCATCCTGCGTGCCCCAGCTCGCCGTATGCACGGCGGACGTCCAGAATGGATTGTTCTGGTGCTCTGCGCCCTCCATGCGGTTCCCCACATAGGCGGAGTGATCAGGCGCGCCTTTCTCATAAATCACCATCGGCAGGTAGCGGCTATGCCCGATCGCATCCATGGCGGCGAAGAAGATGAACTTATAGCCGCCCATGAGATATTGCGTGTTGTGTTTGGAGGTGGCGACGATGACGTCGATACCGACTTCCTCCATGAGAAGGTCGAGCTTGGCCGTATCGAACGGCGTCACGGCGGCCTGCCTTGTTTGCCCTGCATTGTCGTTCATCGTCTTTCCTCCCAGAAAATGGATGCGCCGCCTCAGAAGCCCTGCGGCAGCAGGCGGAAGTCCGGCAAATCGCGAAGCGCAAGCTCCGGCCCGGCCGGTGAGTAGACCACGAAAAGGAGCATCTTCCCGCCGCCAGTGTTCTTCGTCGAATGAAAGCGACTTTCCGGAATATAGATCGTGCAGCCGCTGGCGACCTTCTGCGTGATCGGATTACCATTTTCGTCCTCGACCATCTGCTCGCCTTCGCCGGAAATCACAAATATGATTTCCTCCGCGCCAGGGTGATTGTGGCGGGAATGGCCCTCGCCGCTTGGCAGCTCGACGACGCCACCGGAAAAGCGGCTGGCACCGTTGACCTCGGGCGCCACAGTCAGCGACAGCTTGCCCCAATCGAAACCGAAGGCGATCACATCCTCAGGATAGATGAAGTACTTGTTCTTTACCATGAAACGGCCTCCTCCATGCCCTTCCTCAGACGACCGCGCCGATGGCGAGCGCCTTGAAATCTTCCGTCTGCTTGCGGATTGCCGCCTCTGCCGGCAGACGCTCCATCGAGCTTGCGCCATAAAAGCCGTGGCAGCCAGGGCAGCGTTCGAGAATGTAGCGCGCATCCGCCGGCATGGAGATCGGGCCGCCGTGGCAGAGCACGATGACGTCGTCGCGCACGGAACGTGCCGCCTTGGCGATCGCGGCGATCTCGTCGACGCAGTCATCGAGGGACTTGCCGGATGTGGCGCCGATCGTGCCGCCGGTCGTCACCCCCATATGCGCCACGACGATGTCGGCGCCAGCGGTCGTCATGGCGATAGCCTCGCTCTCGTTGAAGACATAGGGCGTCGTCAGTAGGTCGAGCCCGTGGGCGGTGGCGATCATCTCGACCTCCAGATTGTAGCTCATGCCCGTTTCCTCGAAACTCTGCCGCATCCGCCCATCGAAGAGGCCTATTGTGGGGAAGTTCTGTACGCCGGAAAAGCCCATTGCCTTGAGGTCTGCGAGGAAGCGCGGCATCAGTACGAAGGGGTCCGTGCCATTGACGCCAGCAAGCACCGGCGTCTTTTTCACGACCGGCAATACTTCAAGCGCCATGTCCTTGACGATCTCGTTGGCATTGCCATAGGCGAGCAGTCCGGCCGCCGAACCGCGGCCCGCCATGCGATATCGCCCGGAATTGTAGATAATGATGAGGTCGATACCGCCTGCCTCCTCGGCCTTGGCGGAGATGCCGGTGCCGGCACCGCCGCCGACGATCGGCACGCCGGCTGCGATCATGCCGTGAAATTTTTCGAGGATGGTGTTGCGCGGTATGACTGGCATCGATTTGTCTCTCAAGGGTTGGCGATGTCACGATAGGCCGCGACGGCGGCCTCGGCGAAATGCGGGTCGTTGATATGGAGCGGCAGGCGAATGATACGTCGCGACACCGTCGGCTTCACCGTCGCCTCGAGCGCGGCGAAAAGCGCGGCGTCGGCTTGCGGATCGAAGAACGGACCGCCTTCGATGTCGAGGGCCGAAACGCCCTTTTCGGGAATGAGGAAGCGTACGGGGCCGTGGCAGAGATTGAGCTTGTCGCCGATCCAGCGGCCGATCTGCGCGCATTCGGCCGACGTCGTGCGCATCAAAGTGACGTTCGGGTTGTGCCGGTAAAACAGCCGGCCGGCATAACGCTCCGGGACGGTCTCCGGCGCCCAGAAGTTCACCATATCGAGCGCACCGACCGAGCCGACATAGGGCAGGCCTTTGCGAGCAATGGCGCCGAAACGGTCCGAGGTGGCGGGCAAGACGCCGCCGAACAGCAGGTCGCAGACCTCGGTCGTCGTGATGTCGAGCACGCCAGAGATGAGCTCGCTGTCGGCAAGCTTCTCCATCGCACGCCCGCCCGTGCCTGTCGCGTGGAAGACCAGGCAGTCATAGTCCGCTCGGAGGCGCTCGACCATGGCGGATACGGCAGGTGTCGTAACGCCGAACATGGTAAGCCCGAGGGCTGGTTTGGATGCAGTCACCTCAGCCGGCCGGCGGGCCATGGCGGTGATCGCCTGGGCGGCGTTGTGAAGGATGACGCGGCTCAGCCGGTTCAGGCCCGCCATGTCCGTGACCGAGGGCATCATCAAGATGTCTGAAACATCGACATAGGGAGCAACATCGCCGGATGCGAGCGTCGAGACCATGATCTTTGGCTGACCGAGCGGCAATTGGCGCATGCCTGCGGTAATGATCGAAGTGCCCCCGCCTCCACCGATACCGATGACGCCGGCGATGTCCTGGCGCTCCACGAGGAAGCGCGCGAAGGCAATGCCCATCGCCTCGACCGCCGTTCCGCGGTCGCCGCTGGCAAGAACGGCTCCAGCCCCATCCGGATGGCATGCCGCCACTGCGTCGGCCCTCACATCGACGGAGGTTTGAGGCTCGCGGATGCCGACGTCGACACGGACGACAGCCCCGCCCGCCGCTTTGATGCAAGCGGCCAGATAAGCAAGCTCCTCGCCCTTCGTGTCAGCCGTGCCGACCACGTAGATCTGCTTCATTTCCCCTCCGAGACCGGTTGGGTTTCCTCCCGGCATATCCCACGTCCGGGGCAAAGCGGTAGGCCCTTGCAAATTTGTGAGACGTGCGTATCATAAAGACATGGATGTCTCACGTCAACAGAACGAAACAGCCAGGACCGAGCGAGGCCCACGGGCCCGTACGCGAAAACTGATGCTCGAAACGGCAACGCGGCTCATGCAGTCCGGCATTACTCCGTCGGTAAGTGAAGTCGCCGAGGCTGCCGAAGTCTCGCGCGCGACGGCCTACCGTTACTTTCCGAGCCAGGCCGCGCTCGTGCATGCCGTGGTAGATGAGGCTCTGGGGCCGATACTCAGCTGGTCGTCGGACAGTCCGGATGCACGCACTCGCGTTGCCGACCTCTTGGCGACCGCAATGCCCCGCATCGATGAGTTCGAAGCCACCTTCAAGGCGGCACTGAAACTTTCGCTGGACCAGTGGGCGCAGCGCCAGGCCGGCACGCTCGGCAACGAGCCGCTGTTCACGCGCGGCCACCGGGTCGACCTGCTCAAGTGCGTGACGGCCCCACTGCAGGGCACCGTGCCGCCCGAATCCCGGGAACGCCTTGCGCAGGCGCTTTCGCTTGTCTTCGGCGTCGAGGTGCTGATCGTGTTGAAGGATATCTGGGGCCTGACCTCCGAAAGCGCGCAGTCTGTTGCCGAATGGGCCGCCAGGGCGCTTGTTGATACAGCGTTACGGCAGGCGGAGAGCAAAGCATGACGTGGGGAACCTTCAAATTAATCCAACAATTGGTTGGACCAGATGAAGCAAATGTGGTCGGGATTGGCGAGCAGGAACGTGAGTTTGCCTAACAAGACCGCATGAGCGGAGCCGCAATTGTGGGAAGGTATCCAGAAGTCTGGAAGATGAACCTTTGCTAAATGCTCTCCGAGGCTCACTCTTGACGATAATGGCGTTTGGTACTACCAGATTAGGGAATAACATTCAGGCTTGAGATCTGAAACGCGCCAGGGTCGGGGAGGACCCCAGCACGAAAATCACCCAGGAGGATCGGGAAGCCGGATCGGGAGGCCCGCGATGACGCGGGAAGCGTGCATAAATGGGAGGAAATGTTATGCGCAAAACTATGGCCGGTCTCTTTGCCGGTGTCGGATTGATGTGGGCCTGCGGAACATCCGCACAGGCCCAGGAACTGACGATCTTCTGGGCCGAGTGGGACCCGGCAAATTACCTTCAGGAACTCGCCAACGAATACGAGGCTGAAACCGGCGTCAAGGTCACGGTCGAGACCACACCATGGGCCGACTTCCAGACCAAGGCATTCACCGAGTTCAACGCCAAGGGTTCAGCCTATGACATGGTCGTCGGCGACAGCCAGTGGATTGGAGCGGCGTCAGAAGCCGGCCATTACGTCGATCTGACCGACTTCTTCACCAAGCACAATCTGACCCAGGTGATGGCTCCGGCAACGGTGAAATACTACGCCGAATATCCGTCGAACTCGAAAAAGTATTGGTCAGTTCCGGCCGAAGGCGACGCCGTCGGCTGGTCCTACCGCAAGGACTGGTTCGAAGATCCCAAGGAGATGGAGGCGTTCAAGGCCAAATACGGCTACGACCTCGCCCCGCCGAAGACATGGGCCGAGATGCGCGACATCGCCGAGTTCTTCCACCGTCCCGACCAGAAGCGCTACGGAATCGCCATCTACACCGACAATTCTTATGACGGTCTCGTCATGGGTGTCGAGAACGCGATCTTCTCCTTTGGAGGCGAACTCGGCGACTACCAGAGCTACAAGGTCGACGGCATCATCAACTCTGACAAGAACGTCAAGGCGCTCGAATTGTATCGCGAGCTCTACGGCTTTACGCCTCCGGGCTGGGCCAAGTCCTTCTTCGTCGAGAACAACCAGGCGATCACCGAGAACCTGGCGGCGATGAGCATGAACTACTTCGCCTTCTTCCCGGCCCTGGTGAACGAGGCGTCCAACCCGAACGCCAAGGTTACCGGCTTCTTTGCCAATCCGGCGGGGCCGAACGGCGAGCAATTCGCAGCGCTCGGCGGCCAAGGCATATCGGTCGTCTCCTACTCAAAAAACCAGGAAGAGGCGATGAAATTCCTCGAATGGTTCATCAAGGACGAGACCCAGAAGCGCTGGGCCGAACTCGGTGGCTACACGGCAAGCGCCAAGGTGCTTGAATCGCCGGAATTTCAGAACGCGACACCTTATAACAAGGCCTTCTACGAGACCATGTTCAAGGTGAAGGACTTCTGGGCAACGCCTGAATATGCCGAACTGCTGATCCAGATGAACCAGCGCATCTACCCCTTCGTCACCGCCGGGCAAGGCACGGCGAAGGAAGTGCTCGACTCTCTGGCAGCGGACTGGAACGCGACGTTCAAGAAATACGGACGCAATAAATAGCAAACGCGATCAGCGGAGGGGCTCCGTCGCCCCTCCGTTTGCATTCTGCATCTCGCGCCCAAAGGCGCGGTTCGAGAGGGCGCGGCGCCCGGAATTCACTTCGCGCATCGTGATGCCTTTTCCGGCATCCGGCGCCGACTCTCGGAGGAGGAGAGGATTGGCAACCGCAGTCATGACATCGCTGGACACGAAATCGCGTGCCGCATCCCGCGGCATGAGCGACATCCGCATTCGCAATCTCTTCATTATCCCGACGATCCTGTTTCTGATCATCTTCAACATCTTTCCGCTGATCTATTCGCTCGGCTATTCCTTCACGGATTTTCGCGCCTCGACGAACGCGCCGGCCAACTTTGTCGGCCTGCAGAACTATCGCGAATTGCTGAACGATCCTTTCATCTGGTCGAATTTCGCCATCACCGCGAAATATGTGATCGTCTCTGTGACGGGGCAGGTGATCGTCGGCTTCGGCACCGCGATGCTGCTCAACCGTGACATTCCGCTGAAGGGTCTTCTGACGACGCTACTGCTGCTGCCGATGATGCTGTCGATGGCCGTCGTCGGCCTCTTCTGGAAGCTGCTCTACGACCCGTCCTTCGGCATCATCAACTACGCGCTCGGCCTCGGCTCCTTCGAGTGGCTGTCGAATCCGGACATGGCGCTCTATGCGGTCGCAATCACGGACATCTGGATGTGGTCGCCCTTCGTGATGCTGCTGTCGCTTGCCGGCCTTTCGGCCGTGCCAAAGCATCTTTACGAGGCAGCGGCGATCGACCGGGCGGGACCGTTCTATACCTTCTTCCGCATCACGCTGCCGCTGGTGGCGCCGATCCTGATGATCGCAATCATCTTCCGTACGATGGAGGCCTTCAAGACCTTCGACCTCGCCTACATCCTGACCAGCCAACCGACGACCGAGGTGATCTCCATCCGGCTCTACAAGATGGCCTTCCAGGAATGGCAGACGGGGCGCTCCTGCGCACTCGCCTACATCGTGCTCATCATGGTTCTTGCGATCACCAACATCTACGTCAAGTACCTCAACAAAGTGAAGGAGCGCTGAGATGGCTGCCGTCCAAACCCGCTCCGAACGCGCGCTGAACCGGGTGGCGATCGCCGCCGTATTGGTCATCACGTTGATCTTCCTGGCGCCGATCTACTGGATCACCTCGACGGCCTTCAAGCCGCGCAATCTCGCTACCACCATTCCACCGACGGTGCTCTTCGAGCCGGAACTCTCGCCCTTCGTGAAGCTCTTCACCAAGCGCTCGCAACTACGTGGGGCGCCAACTGCTGAAGAATATGCCGCCGCCCCCTGGTGGGAGCGGATGGTGTTCGACGGCGGCGAGAAGATCGTCCGGTCCGGGCGCGGCGAGGTGCAGCCCTCCGGCTATCCGAACCGCTTTATGAACTCGCTGATCGTCGCCATCACGTCCACGGTGCTGGCCGTCGGCATGGGAACCTTCACTGCCTACGGCTTCTCGCGCTTCAAAGTGAAGGGGGAGGCAGACCTTCTCTTCTTCATCCTGTCGACGCGCATGCTGCCGCCTGTCGTCGTGGCGATCCCGATGTTCCTCATGTACCGCGTCGTCGGCCTCAACGACACGCATTGGGGCCTCATCATCCTCTACACTGCCTTCAACCTTTCCTTCTCCGTTTGGCTGATGAAGGGCTTCATCGACGAGATCCCGAAGGAATACGAGGAGGCCGCACTCGTCGACGGCTATACGCGGATGGAGGCCTTTTTCAAGATCGTCATCCCGGAAGCGGCCACCGGCATCGCCGCGACTGCGGTCTTCTGCTTCATCACGGCCTGGAACGAATATGCCTTTGCGCTGATCATGACGAACCGGCGCGCGCAAACGGCTCCACCCTTCATTCCGAGCCAGGTCGGCTCAGGCCTGCCGGACTGGACGGTAATCGCCTCCGGCACGTTCCTGTTCCTGCTACCGGTCGCCATCTTCACCTTCCTGCTCAGGAACCATCTCCTGCGCGGCATGAGCTTCGGAGCGATCCGCAAATGACCTTCCGCGCCTTCAACCAGAAATATCTCGAACCCGCTTCACAGTATCTGATGATCCTCGGCATCGTCGCGCTCTGCCAGCCCTGGAACCTGTTTCTGCACCGCTACGGCATGACGATGACGCTCGTCGGACTGATCGCCTTCATGGTGGCGACCAAAATCCCCCGCGACGCGCAACCAGACGAAGGCAACCATTCATGACGCAGATCGAACTTCGCGGGATTCAGAAATATTTCGGTGCCGTCCAGGTCATCAAGGACCTTAATCTCGCCATCGCCGACAATGAATTCATCGTGCTGCTTGGACAATCGGGCTGCGGAAAGACGACGACATTGCGCGCCGTCGCGGGGCTGGAGACGATCGACGAAGGCGACATTCTGATCGACGGGCAGCCGGTGCAGCATATCAAGGCATCCGACAGAGATATCGCCATGGTATTCCAATCCTTCTCGCTCTATCCGCACATGACGGTCTACGAGAACATCGCCTTCCCGCTCCGCGCCACCCGGATGAGCCGTGCCGATGTCGATGCGTCGGTCCGCGAGATCGCCGCTGTGCTGCGCATCACCGGTCTGCTGGCCCGCAAGCCGTCGGCGCTGTCAGGCGGCGACATGCAGCGGGTCGCGATCGGCCGCGCGCTGGTGCGACGGCCAAAGGCCATGCTGATGGATGAGCCGATCGGTGCGCTCGACGCGAAGCTGCGCGAGGAGATGCGGGCGGAAATCAAGCGCCTGCATATCAAGCAGGGTTCAACCACCATCTACGTGACGCATGACCAGGTGGAGGCCATGTCGCTCGCCGACCGCATCGTCATCATGCACGAGGGCATCCTCCAGCAGATCGGCACGCCGGAAGAGGTTTACGCGCAACCCGCCAACACGTTCGTCGCCCAGTTCGTCGGAAGCCCGGTCATGAACATGGCGCCGGCGATCATCAGCGCAACGGGCAGCCATACCAGCGTGCAGGTCGGCGACGGGACGACGGGCTTCGAGTTCCCCGCCGTGCTGGCGAACCGCCTCTCCGACGCAAGGGCCGAGAACGGCAAGCTGACACTCGGGGTCCGGCCTGAGGGCGTGCTCGTCTCACGGGAGGCCCGCGAGGGCTTCATGCCGGTCGAGGCGCATATCATCGAGCCTCTCGGCTCGCACGACATCGTGGACCTGAAGGTTGGTCACCAGATGATCAGGGCACGCACCAAAAGCGGTTTCGTGCCTGGTCCCGGCGAAGCCGTCTGGGCACGCATCGACCCCGCCCAGGCACATTTCTTCAACACCGCGACCGGCTCGTCGCTGGGGATCAGACTCTGATGGCGCATATCGAACTCAAGGGCATCACCAAGACCTTCGGCAACCACACGGCGCTGAAAAACTTGAACATCGACATTGCTGACGGCGAGTTCTTCGTGCTGCTCGGGCAGACCGGCGCCGGCAAGACGACGACGCTGCGCCTGATCGCCGGTCTCGAGAAGCCGACCGCAGGCCAGATCTTCATCGACGGGCAGGACGTCGCCGACTGGGGTGCCGCCGAGCGCGATGTGGCCCTGGTGCTCCAGCAATACTCGCTTTACCCGCGCTATACTGTGCGGGAGAACCTGGAATTTCCATTGAAATCCCGTATCCGTCGCGTTGAGCCCGGAGAAATCAAGGAGCGCGTAGACCGCGTTGCGAAGACCCTGCGCATCGAGCATCTGCTCGACCGCAAGACGGACCGGCTGTCGGGAGGCGAGATGCAGCGCGTATCGATCGGCCGGGCCATCGTGCGCAAGCCGCGGGTCTTCCTGATGGACGAACCGCTTTCGGCGCTCGACGCCAAGCTTCGCGAAGCACTTCGCACCGAGCTGAAAAACCTGCAGATGAACCTCGGCGCGACCTTCCTCTTCGTCACTCACGACCAGATAGAGGCCATGTCGATGGGCGACAAGATCGGTGTCCTGAACAATGGTCAACTGGTGCAGATGGGTACGCCGCAGGAGATCTACCGAAACCCGGTCAACACCTTCGTCGCGCGCGCAGTCGGTTCGCCGCCGATGAACCTGATTGCCGGCACGCTTGCCGGCGGCGAGGCAGTGGCCAGCGAGGGCTACCGGCTGCCCCTCGGCAACGGACACGGGATCGCGACAGATGGTCGCCCGCTCACCTTCGGCATCCGTCCCGAGGACATTTTTCTCGATAGTGGCGCGCCCGGCGAAGCACGGGTCCACGACGTGGAAAACCATGGTGTCGAAAAGATCGTGACGCTGCGCACCGGCGAGAAGTTCATCCACGCGACCGTGCCGACACAGACGGCGCTTCGGATCGAGGATGAGGTTCGCTTTTCATGGAATCCGGAAAAGGTCGTGCTGTTTGACGCCGGAAGCGGTGTCAGCCTGCGGCACGCGGGCTGACCTCAACGGTCCGAAAGATGCCAGCGGTCTCGGCGGCACGGCAGGGGCAGCCAGCGTTTCAAGTTGTCGCGACGGGGCGCTATGCGGGAAAGCGCCGGCGGTAGTGTTCTACCACTTCGGGATTGCGCAAATTAACGGGCAAGTCGCCCTTGATGACGCGCAGGGCTTCGCTCGCCGCGCCTGTTCCCATGCGCATCATGCTCTCTTCGGTCAGACCAGCCAGATGCGGCGTGACGATGACGTTGTCAAAGCCGAAATAGGGATGATCGAGCGGCAGCGGCTGCGTTGCGAAGACGTCGAGCGCGGCTCCGCCGATGCGGCCATCTCGTAGCGCATCGATCAACGCCGCGTCATCGATCACCGGGCCGCGCGAGACGTTGACCAGAATGGCCGCGGGCTTCATGCGCCCGATGCGACCGGCATTGAGCAAGCCGGTCGTCTCCGGCGTCAGCGGGCAGCAGAGCACCACGATGTCGGCCGTGGCAACAAGCTCATCGATCGCCAGGAAACGCACGCCGTCCGGCACGTTTTCCGGCGACCGGCTCGTGGCGACCACCTCCAGACCGAAGCCGAACTTCGCGATCTTGAAAATCGCCTTGCCGACATTGCCCATACCGACGATGCCTATGGTGCGACCGGCGAGGTCGACGGCCGTGTCCGATTGGGCGCGGCCCACCGCCCAGCCGTTCTGACGCAGTTCGCGGTCCATCAGCCGGAAGCGCCGAAGCAGGGCCATTGTCACGAGGAAGACGTGCTCGGCGACAGTCGAAGCATTGGCGCCCGGGACGTTGGCGACAAGCACGCCGGCGCGGGTTGCCGCATCCATCGGCACCATGTCGAGCCCGGCGCCATGGCGGATCGCCGCGCGAAGCGCCGGCGCATCCTCGAAGAAGGCCGGCGGGATCGGCGCGCGTACGACGACGATGCCCGCGCCGCGGCCTTCTCTAAGCAACGTTTCGGGATCGGGCGCGGAAGCGACGCGCAGATCACCCGCAGCCTCAAGCATGGACCTGGCCGCGGGGTGCAGGGGATGTGTGGAAAAGATGAAGCTCATCGGCCCTCCCGCCGGTTGCGCCTATTCGGCTGCCGTAGCTGGACCGCCGATGAGACCCTTCCAATAGCTTTCCGCACCTTGAAGATGCGCGCTCATCAGCGCCTGGGCAAGATTGCCGTCTCGGGCAAGCAACGCCTCGTAGATGCGGATATGTTCCTCATGCGAGCGCCGGCTGCGGGCGGGATCGGCAAAATAGATCGGCAGGCGGTGCTCGCCCATAACGTAATAGACGCTGCACACCCGATGGAAGACGCTATTCTTGGTGGCCCGGACGATCTCCAAATGGAAATCCCGGTCCTCGCGCGCCAGCCCCTCGCCGGCGGCAAGCTTCGCCTCCGACGCCGCGAGGATATCGCGCAAGTGCTGGTAATTCTCCTCCGTCGCCCGATCGCAGGCGAGCTCCGCGGCCTTGATCTCATGGATCTTGCGAAGCTCCACGGTCTCATAGATCAGGATGGGATCGAGCGGCACGCCGGCGCGGGCAAAAAGCGCCATTGCCTCCACGCTCGCCTCCGTGGTCGTCAGATAGATGCCCGACTTGGCCCGGCGCTCGACGATGCGCATTGCCTCCAGAATGGCCAGTGCCTCGCGAACCTGGCCCCGGCTGACACCGAAATGCTCCGCAAGCTCTCGCTCCGAAGGCGTACGGCCGTTGCCGCTCGAGTTCGAAAAAAGATGGGCCGCGAGATCGGAGAGGAGGGAGTTTTCTTTCATCGTCACTGTCTTTGCGCGTGAGTCTCCAGGACCCGCTGATTGATCGTGAAGCCCAGGCCAGGCCTGTCCGGGATCTCTATCATACCGTCTTTCACCGACACAGTGTCCTCGACTAGATCATGGATCATCGGATTGGCGCCGAGCGAATATTCGATGATGAAGCTTGCCGGGGAGGCCGCGCACAAGTGCAGGCCGGAAAAGAAGCAGGGCGCACCGGCCCAGAGATGCGGCGCGAAACGGAGATTGAAGGCGCTGGCGAGCGAACTGATGCGCATCGCCTCCGTAATGCCGCCGCAGAAGGCAGGGTCCGGTTGGAATATGTCGGCGGCCCGAAGCATGGCAAGATCTCGGAAGGCAAAACGCGTCGCCTCGCTCTCGCCGGCAGCGATCGGCACGTTCCCAGCCGCGCGCACCTCCGCCATGCCCGGCTTGTCATCCGCTATCACCGGCTCCTCGAACCAGGCGAGGTCGCAATCGGCAACCATCTGGATGAAGCGCTTCGCATCGGCAACAGTATACGTCCCGTGCGCATCGACCATCAGGTCGACGTTAGGCCCGACCGCTTTGCGCGCCGCCCGCACGCGCGATGCCGAGACATGCGGCGCACGATCCATCGCGCCGACGCGCATCTTGACTGACTTGAAACCGCCGGCCGCGATATAGGACCGGAGTTGATCGCCGATCCGCTCCGCACTCTCCCAACCGCCCGAGGCATAGGCGGGCAACCTGTCGGCCTTGCGGCCACCCAGCAGCTTCCAGACGGGAACGCCGAGCGACTTGCCGAGAATGTCCCAGAGCGCTATGTCGACCGCGCTGATCGCCGCGACGGAAAGGCCGCGCCGCGCGATCTCGGGCATGGCGTGACCCGAACGCGCCGCCGTCTCGTGGCGTACGCCGTTGTAAAGCATCTCCCATATGGTGGAGATATCGGCAGGATCGCGGCCGATGAGCTTCGGCCCCACCTCGTGGTTGATCATGTGGACCAGCGTGCCGTAGGTGCCCGCACTGCCCGCGGCATTCTTGCCCTCTCCCCAGCCCACGATGCCGTCGTCCGTTTCGATCCGCAGGATCGCGCTATCGAAGGTCGTCAGTCGGCCGAAGTCGCTGCGGTGCTGACGGCTGGCCTCGATGGGAATTTTGATCCACCAGGCCTCTACGGTCTTGATGCGCATGTCTCGGATCCCCTGCCCCTCACGGCCCGCGAGCCGCATGGCATATGTCTTTCCGTTCGTTACTTGATCAGCGGCAGGATCGTCTCGGCAGTGATCCGCATCTGATCGTCGTAGAACTTCTCAGTGAGAAGGCTCGAGCCGTGATCCTGGATGAATTTCAGCTGCTCCGGGGGTATGTCGACAGGGTTTCTCTCGACCATGTCCGGAAATTTGGCGGCCGGCGTCCGGTCGACCGGAGCGACGAATTCGTTGGTGACGGCGCCGTCGTAACCAATCTCCTTCAGCGTGCCGATGATCTTGGGCCAGTCGAGATGGCCGAGGCCGGCGGCAAAACGATTGTTATCGGCGACGTGGAAATCGAACAGGCGCTTTCCAGCGAGCCGGATCGCTTCATACATGTCTTCCTCCTCGATGTTCAGGTGGAAGGCATCCAGGCACACCCCGCATTCGGGGCTGACGGCATCGGCGAGCGCCAGCGCTTGGGCGGCACGGTTGAAGAAATAGGTCTCGAAACGGTTGAGCGGCTCGACGGCAATGCGCACACCCCTCTTCTGCGCATGGGCAAAACACTCCTTGGTAGCGTCCACCACCCATGTCCACTCTTCCTCCTCGGTCCCATCCGGCACCACCTTGCCGACGGTGGCCGGCACCAGGGTGACGATCTCGCCATCGAGTTCGCTGACCATGGTGATGACGCTCTTGACATAGTCCACCGACCTGGCGCGCTGGCCTTCATCCCTGGCAGCAAGATTGCGCTCGCCGAGCGTCAGCGTAACGGCGCCCCAGCAGCGGATGCCATGCTCCTTCAGCAGCGCACGCGTCTCGTTGACGTCGTACTGTGCCGGTTCGCCGGATATCTCGATGCTCTCGTAGCCATATTTCTTGATGCGCTTCAGCGTGACGGCGAGCGGTTCCGCCCGCATCCAGTTGTGCGTGGAAAGATGCATGAGGTTCCTCCTAGGCTGTTGCGGCCACGCTCGACAGCCGCTTGGCATCGAAACGTCACCTTATCGCTGGCCAATCCCGTTGCTGCTACAATCTGGTTTGGCCAATTCTTGTTGTCTGAAAGATCTAACCCAATTCCAGAGCCTCTGCAAGACGGCCTTGAAACACCAATACATCTGGCGCATTCGGCTGTCTATTACGACATTTCACCACTTACGCACGGAATCCTAGCTCCAAGCGGCGAGCACCGCAGCTTGACCTGATGCGCAAATTTGGTATGACCAGATCTGAGGATGTTGATCGGCTTAAGCCGCCGCGCAATGGCCGCAAGGCGAAGGGGGGAGAGATGAAGATCGGGATGTGCATGTTCCTCTGGACGACAACTGTCGGCAGCAAACACGAGGCATTGTTGCGCGATATCAAGGCCACGGGGTTTGATGGTGTCGAGATCCCGATCTTTTCGGGCGCACCCGACGACTACCGGCGGCTGGGGGCCTTGCTCGACCGGATCGGCCTAGAACGGACCGCCGTTTCCGCCATGGGCGACCCGCAGATGAACCTGATCGCCCCCGACGCCGCGACCCGCAAGCGCGGCATCGACTTCGTGAAATGGGCAATCGACTGCAGCGATGCGCTTGGGGCGACGATGCTGAGCGGGCCGCTGCATTCGACGCTCGGCAAATTTTCCGGAAGCGGGCCGAGCGCGGCGGAACTCAAGCGCTCGGTTTCCTCGCAACGCGCGATCGGCGATCATGCAGCAAAGCACGGCGTCACGATCGGACTTGAGGCGCTCAACCGCTTCGAATGTTATCTGTTCAACACGATGGACGACCTTGCGACCCATATCGACGCGGTCGGACATCCGAATATCCGCGCCATGTACGACACCTTCCACAGCAATATTGAAGAGGCCGATCCCATCGGCGCCTTCACGCGAAACAGTGACCGCATCGTGCATGTCCACATTTCTGAGAACGACCGCGGCGTACCAGGGCGTGGCAACATTCCCTGGGCCGAGACGTTCAAGGCACTTCGCGCGAGCGGCTACGACGGGTGGCTGACAATCGAGGCCTTCGGTCGGGCGCTCAAGGAACTCGCCGCCGCGACAAAGGTCTGGCGCGACTTTTCCGAGACACCTGAAGCGGTCTATCGCGAAGGCTACCGCCATATCCGCGATGGATGGCACGCGGCGGCATGAATACCAACCGATTCTCGCCGCGGTCGATAAGGGAACCCGCCGCCTGAACGCTGCACTGGCAGGCCACGCCTTACGCCTGAGCAATCACTTCTGCCTGCTCTCATTGAGCACCAGGTTCCCTTGCATATCGGAGGGATTTCCGAAGGCGTCCACTCAGGAGACATCCCCTCAGGAGATCAGGGACATCGGCGGGCGAAGCGCCGCCGCCACATACTTCCGAGCGTCATTGACCGACAGGACCTAGCGGCCAGTCACCTCGATGATCTCGCCACCCTTGTGTGCGCATGTTGGCAATGCTGAATTCGCCGGCCGCTCAATGTTGGGATAACAGTATCACTCGTAACGATGGCTTCGCACGGCCGCCGGGCATCGATTTTTTGAAGCCAACCAAGCTCCTCGTAGAATCTGTAGTCCATGTCATTGATTCCTCTTCCGGTGCAAATCGAGATTGTAGTTCTCTAGAATCCGTGAGATTCTTCAAAGTCGGATGAAAATAGCGTGCGAACAACAAAGCGTCTCGACGTTTTCGCCGGGCGTCCAAACGCAGGTCGTGCCCTGATTGTCTGACGGGCTGCTTAACCCGCCAAGGGAGGACGACGATGACTGTACGGCCAGACCGGACTTTCCACGCGACTGCCAAGCTCGCAATGCAGGCGCCAGTCGAAAATTTTGCGTACACTTTGATGTTGAGTCCCGACTTCTCTCGGCCTGATGGATTAGCAATAGTTGACGTAGACCCGAAGTCAAAGGACTACGGCAAGGTCGTCCATAGCGTGATAATGCCAAACAAGGGCGACGAGTTTCACCACTTCGGCTGGAACGCGTGCTCTTCGGCCCTTTCGCCGCTGAACGGTCACCCGTTTCTCGAGCGCCGGTTTCTGATCATTCCCGGTATTCGATCTTCGCGCATCTACGTAATAGACACCAAGGGCGGACCGACCAAAGCCAAAATCCACAAGGTCATCGAGCCAGAAGAAGTGTTTGCCAAGACGGGCTATTCTAGGCCTCATACGATTCACTGCGGTCCGGAAGGTATTTATGTCTCGACGCTTGGGGGCGGTGGCCCTGAGGGCACCGACGGACCTCCCGGCATCTTTGTCATGGATTGCGAGACGTTCGATGTCATCGGGCGCTATGAGATCGATCGTGGGCCACAGGACAAGCAGTATGATTTCTGGTGGAACCTGCCACGCGACTACATGGTATCGAGCGAGTGGGCACTTCCGCCGCAGTTCGAGAAGGGCATCATCCCGGAAGATCTCCTGTCGAACAAATATGGACACCGGGTGCATTTCTGGGATTTGCGCGAACGCAGGAACGTGCAGACCATTGATCTGGGAGCCAATCACCAGATGGCACTGGAAGTCCGCCCCGCCCATGACCCGGTAAAAGAATACGGTTTCCTTGGAGTGGTCGTTGACACGACAAACCTTGAGGGATCGATCTGGACATGGTGGCGCGAGGACGGCAAATTTCATTGCGAAAAGACGGCGACTATCCCGCCCGAGGCAGCCGCGAAAGATGACCTTCCCCCGCTTTTGCAGGGCTTCGAGGCGGTCCCGCCGCTGGTAACCGACATAGACCTATCGCTCGATGACCGCTTCCTCTACGTATCCTGCTGGGGGACCGGTGAGATGCGCCAATATGACGTCACCGATCCTATGAAGCCTAAGCTTGCAGGGTCCGTCCATATTGGCGGCATCACGCGCAAGACCAAGCATCCCGGCGGCGGCGACTACAGGGGCGGACCGCAGATGGTCGAGATCAGCCGCGACGGCAAACGCGTTTACTGGACCAACTCCCTGTATTCGACCTGGGATGACCAATTCTATCCCGATGGCATCCCGGCAGCCATGGTCAAGGGCAGTGTCGGCGAGAACGGTGGGATCACCCTGGACAAGGACTTTTTTGTCAAGTTCCCCGAGGGGTATCGCTCGCACCAGATTCGTTTGGAAGGCGGCGATTGCTCAACGGATTCATTTTGCTATCCATCGGTGTAACGGACTGCTCGGATCAATGAAGTGATGAGCGAGTGGACGACTGCCGGGTCTCTCTGGTTGGCCGTCATCGCCAGCGGCATTTATCATGGCGTCAACCCCGGCATGGGCTGGCCGTTGGCCGTCTCGGCCGGACTGTTGGACAGACGTGCCAGCGAATTGTTCCGGGCGCTCGGCCTTTTGGCAATGGGCCACTTTGTGGCGATGATTGGCATCCTGCTGCCCTTCGGCGCGATGCTGACGCTAATTGTCTGGGAACGACAGATCCGCATCGCAGCCGGGTTGATCGTGATCGCAGCCGGAATCTATCTCTTGATCAACCGGCGCCACCCGCGTGTTCTTGCCCGTATCCCGCCGGCGCAACTGGCGTTGTGGTCCTTCGCGGCTGCCACCGCGCATGGCGCCGGGCTGATGCTGGTGCCGATTTATCTAGGCCTATGCTTGGCCGCGCAACCGGATGTCGGACACCGAGCGGCTGCCACGCTCATGACCGGTAATCTGATCACCGCCACCGCCGTCTCCGTGGTCCACGCGGCCGCTATGATTGTAAGTGGCGGCGTTATCGCCATTGCCGTCTATCGATGGCTCGGACCCAAGTTCATCTCACAAAGCTGGTTCAATCTCGATATCGTGTGGGCCGCGAGCCTGATCCTGGTGGGGGGAATTGGGATCGCGAGCCTCGGATTCGCTCAGTAGGCCTGAGGCCCTCGATGGTAACGACAACCTTACGGTATGATGAATTCGCGGCTACGGGCTCGTCGCCACCATGATGCAAGCGGTCCAGCGGAAAAATCATGCGAGACTCGGGCTGGTTGACGCGTTTTGTGGAGCGTCTGACGAAGCTTGGCACTGCGATCCAGACCACCGTTCTCGCGCAGCGCATATCCGTTGATAAAGTCCTCGAACGCGTCGCGATTGTTCCCACCCGCTGTCACATCTCCGGCAGGCCGGCCTTTCGAAAGCCGTCGACAAAGTGATCTCGTACAGATGCATCGCGCAGCGGCTGGGAGCTGAGCCAATGGCCGATCGTGAAATGAGGGTGGGCGATCAGGAACAATTCTGCTTCTCGCCGCGCCTCCTCAAGGTGGCCCAACTGCGCAAGCGTAGCAGCCAGGAATTTGCGTGAGTTGGTACGATACGTGTCTTCCCTGCGGAGTGTCGCGGCTGCCGCCTCATAGTCACGCGCGGCGTACTGCGCCTGCCCAAGATGACAAAGATACCAGCAGGTTGGATGGGGATTGAGCCGCAGAGCTTTTTCGATTTGCGCTAGTCCGTCGGCAACCCTGCCGTCCAGCACGGACATGTCCGACATGGCGGCCCAGGTGTCGGCGTGGTTGGGGTCCAGCTCCAGGGCCTTGGCGAAGGCGGCCTCCGATTCCTCCCATCGCCGCTCATAAGCCAAAATGGTCCCCAGAACGTAACGGCAGCCGGCATCGTTGGGATCTAGGTCGACCGCCTTCTGCGCGAACGTCACCGCCATCCGACGGTTAGGATCTTCGGGCTCGCCGAAATGAGTCCAGGCAAGCCAACGGTTATAGGCGAGCAGACCGAGCGCCTCGGCATATGATGGCTCGAGCTTGACCGCGCGTTGGAGCAGCATATAGGCCTCACGTTCAGTTTGCGGCGACTCTTCCGTCAGGAGGCGCGCGCGCACACACAGATCGTACGCCTCAAGGTTCTTCGGCCGATTGCGCTGCTTCGGGATGGTCAACCGGCCGACGAGGGCTTCAACAATCTTGGCGTTAACTTCATCCTGTAATTCGAAAACATCTTCCACCGTCCTGTCAAACCGGTCGGCCCACAAGTGCTGGCCGCCAAGCGCGTCGATCAATTGGGCATTGATGCGGACACGGCCCATTGTGCGTCTGGCGCTCCCCTCCAGGACGTAGCGGACGCCGAGTTCCTGGGCGACCAGCCGCACGTCGACCGGCTTGCCCTTGTAGCAATACACGGAATTGCGCGCGATGACGAACAGGCCAGCCGTACGGGAAAGGTCGGTGATCAGGTCTTCGGTCAAGCCGTCGACGAAAGGCGCGTCCGCTTCATCCCCACTCATATTCGTGAACGGCAATACAGCGATCGAGGGACATTCGGGCAGCGGCAATGTGCTCTGCAGCGCATCCGGCCAATGCCACACGCGGACCGGGCGAGTCAGGTTCTTTAGGTAGCGTTCGCCTGCATCAAAGAACCGGTCGCCGATCTTGCCGACGATCTCGCCGTGAACTTTGGCTGAAATGCATATACCTCCCGGTGCGGCCTGCGTCTCGAGTCGCGCCGCGACATTGACGCCGTCGCCGAGGATGTCTGAACCGTCGTCAATGACATCTCCCAGATTGACGCCTATACGCAAAAGCAGGCGCCGGTCTCCGGAAGCCTCAACAGCAGTGGTGGCCCGTTGCATTTCCAATGCTGCTGCGACCGCGTCCACCGCGCTACCAAATTCGATTAAGAATCCGTCGCCCATGACCTTGAAGATGCGACCCTTGTGGCGCTTTACAGCCGGCTCGATAACGCCAGAACGGAGTTCCCTGAGGTTCGCCAGCGTTGCGACTTCATCAGCCTCCATCAGGCGTGTATAACCCACCACATCGGCAACGACGATGGCGGCAAGGCGACGCTGAATAGATTGGTCCGTCATGTGAGGACAAGCCTAATGACAAAATTAGCAAGTTATTGTTCAACCGCAGGTAAGTCAACAAATCGTAAGAGGTAATATCCAGGCGATCTCCACCTCCATCGAGCCGTAATCCTTCTTTGTGACCGACGGCGTCGAGGTGGACGACACGGAAATGAGTATCCACGAAAAGCGGACGGTTCTTGAACGTCTGGTGATGGGCGGGACGGTCCGGTCGCTGCTGCCTGCACCGCCCGCGGAGCACGTTTGGCAGGCGCGTGGCAACAGATCGCCGTGCAATTGGCTAATTCGATCAACTGAAGGGCCGAACACCCAAAACTAAGATGTCGCAAGGCTGGATGGCACCGGCACCGAACCACGCCCGTCAAATGACGGACGCGGCTCAGCGGGAGGCGCCGGGGGATCAGCCTAGCCGATTGCCTTCGGCGGAGAAGAGGTGGATTTTCTCGGATTTGGGCGCGAGGTGGATTTGCTGGTCAGGTTTTAAATCCACCCGTCGGTGCAGCACGATGGTTGCCGTCTGCGTGCCGACGCGCACCGAAAGATGGGTCTCCGCACCGGTCGGCTCGACAGTCAGTACGGTGGCCGGAATGCCCGTCTCCGCAATGTCGAGGTCTTCCGGGCGGATGCCGTAGGTGCGTGCCGCGCAGTGGCTCAATTGCGGCGGAAGCGGCAGGGAAACACCGCCTTCGATACGGAAGCCGCCGTCGCTGATGCCGCCCTCGAAGAGGTTCATCGACGGCGAGCCGATGAAGGCGGCGACGAAGGTGTTATCCGGGCGGTCGTAGAGATCGAGCGGCTTGCCGATCTGCTCGATGCGGCCGGCGCGCATGACGACGATCTTGTCGGCCATGGTCATCGCCTCGATCTGGTCGTGAGTGACGTAAACAATGGTCGTGCCAAGGCGCTGATGCAGCTCCTTGATCTCGCTGCGCATGGTCACCCGCAGCTTGGCGTCGAGGTTGGACAGCGGTTCGTCAAAGAGGAACACTTTCGGATGGCGTACGATGGCGCGGCCCATGGCGACGCGCTGGCGCTGGCCGCCGGAAAGCTGTTTCGGCAGGCGCTCCAGCAGGGGTTCAAGTGCGAGAATGCCGGCGGCTTCGCTCACCAGCTTGTTGATTGTCGCCTTATCGCGCCCCTGCAGCTTCAGGGCAAAGCCCATATTTTCGCGCACCGTCATATGCGGATAGAGCGCGTAGGACTGGAACACCATGGCGATATCGCGCTCCTTCGGCGCGACGTCGTTCATGACGCGACCGTCGATGCGGATTTCACCGCCGCTGATATCCTCTAGCCCCGCCAGCATGCGCAGAAGCGTGGACTTGCCGCAGCCGGACGGACCGACGAGCGTGACGAACTCACCGTCCTCGATATCCGCGGAAACCCCGTGGATAACGGAGGCCGCGCCGTATTGCTTCAGAACCCGGTCGATTACTACTGATGCCATTATCTGTCCCTCCTCACAGTTTCAGTTGCCAGACGCCGGCCCCGGCGACGGCGCCGGTGAGCGTTGCCGAACGTGCGGCGGCAAAGCCCGGAATCCGTTTGGATCCCGTCCAGCGGCCGTTGTCAGCGAAGACCTCGATGGAGCCGGCATCGAGGAAGATGCGCAGGCTCGACGGTTTCGCGCCGGTGGCGACGTAACGTGGCGGCGTCATACCGGTGCGGGCGTCGAAGACAATCGCCAGACCATCGGCATCGACTTTCACTCCTAGATCGACGTCCGGATGATCGAAGGTGAGATCGAAGGCGGCGCCCGGCTCGGTGAGATCAAGTACGATCTCGACGGCGCCGGTGCCGAGCGGCACGGTCTTGCCGGCGGCAAGCGCGGTGTCGTCCAGCAACTGATGGCGCAGGCTTTCGACGGCTGCGACCGGCGGGGTCAGCACGGTGTTGCCAGCGAGGAGCATCCGGCGCGGAAGGGTCATGGCCGTCGGGAAATCGTCCTTCTTGGAAAAATCCGTCCAGTTGGCGAGCCAGGCGATGCCGACCGGCTCGTCGCCATCAACGAAGGCCTGAAAGGCATAGGCATCCGAACCGAAATCCAACTCCTGCTCGAACTCCGCAGTGAAGGTGCGGCCATCGAAACCGCCGACAGTGACGGAGGTGAGGTTGCGGCGGCCGGTGGCCGGATCGCGGCTGGTGAGCAGACCGAAGATCAGCGCCCAGCGGGTTTCCGCGTTTTTGCCGGAAAGCGGCACCATGCAGGGGCATTCCGCCGCTGTCATGCCGAAACCGTCCTCGCGATGGATGATGCCGAGGAAGGTCCAGCCATCGGCGCCTAGCGCGTCTGCGGTTTCATAGAGCAGTACGACGCCGCCCTGCCTGTCGCGGCTGCCGAGCAGCATCTTCCAGCGGCCGTCCGGGCCTTTGAACACATAGGGGTCGCGGAAATCGGTTGTGAGGTTCAAGTCTTCCGGGCGCAGCGGCATCACGATTTCCGAAGGGTCGGCGACGATGCCGTCGCGGCTGACGGCGGAAAGCTGGATTTGCTCTTCCGGTTGCCGGTCACGCACATGCTCGGTGTAAAAGACGCGGATTTCCTCTGGGTCGGCACCGGGGATCGCCGAGCCGGAGAAGGCGCCGCCGCGGCCATCGTCCTTTTCCGATAGATGCGCCGCCGGAAAGAGGAACATAGGCAGATGCCTCCAGCGGACGAAATCCCTCGAGACGGCATGGCCCCAGTGCATCGTGTTCCAGCGCGGCTCATGAGGATAATGCTGGTAGAAGAGGTGAACGTTTCCGCCGAACCGTCCAAAACCGTTCGGATCGTTCATCCAGCCGAAGGGCGGGCGGAAGTGGTAGCTGTTGGGCACGTCGGGGGCGGCGGTGCGGGCATCGCTGTGCAGCACGCGGATGCCCTCCTTCATTACGGCTTCTGGTCGGAAGGCATAAACGACGGAGAGCGCGGTGGTTGTCGCATCATAAGACAGCGTGGCACGACCGCCCTTCGCGAGTGTCACAGCGAAGAACTCAAATTCCCCCGTGCGGCGGGTCGAGGGCTCGCCGATGTCGTTGCCATCAACGGCGACGAAGAGCTTCGCCTCGCCGCCGGCATGGCGCGCCTTCAGCCAGAGATGCAGCACCGTGCCTTCGGGCAGTTCCGCTTCAATGGTTTCAGGTGCTGACGTTTCGGATTTTGCCTGCAGAGACATGATCAACCTTTCACGGCGGAGCCGACGAATGAACTGACGAACCAGCGCTGGAAAGCCAGATAGAGAATGAGGACGGGGATCATCATCAGCACCGAGGCGGCCATGGCGCGGTCCCAGTAGATGCTGTCCTGTCCGAAGAAGGTGGCGATGGCGACGGCAATCGGCCGAGCATAGTCGGTCTGGGTGACCAGCGTCGGCCAGAGATACTGGTTCCAGCTTTCGATGCCCATGAGGATCGAGACCGTGGCGAGCGCCGGCAGGCTGAGCGGCATGTAGATCGACCGGTAGATGCGGAAGGCCGATGCGCCGTCCATTTCCGCCGCTTCATAGAGTTCTTTCGGCAGCTGCGCGAAGAACTGGTAGAAGAGGAAGACATAAAGCGGGCTTGCCACCCAGGGCAGGATCTGCACCGCGAATGTATCCGTCAGCCCCGCCCGCGACATCATGACGACGAGCGGCATGATGATGCTTTCCTGCGGGATGACATAGAGCGCGACGACCAGCGCCAAGAGCGCCGCCTTGCCGCGCAGCGAACCCCAGGCGAGAACGAAGCCCGCCATAGAGTTGACGACCAGACCCGAGACGACTGTGGCGGCGAGGATCACCAGCGAATTGAAGAGATATCGGCCGTATGCCAGCTCGCCGGAGAAATGGGCGATCTCCTTGTAATTCGACAGCGTCGGGTCGCTGACCCAGAAGGCGCGGAAGCTGCCCATGTCGGCGAGGATGCGGAAGCGGTCGTCCTTCAGGCTGGCGATCAGCAGCATGAACAGCGGCGAGATCATCACCAGCGCGATGACCAGGATGCAGAGGCTCTGCACGATGCGCAGGTTTCTCTTGCCGTTGCCCCTTGCGATTGCCAGCGGGACGGGCTGGCTCAAAGCGAGATCAGACATCGAAGCGCCTCAGGAGTTTGCGTTGCAGGAGCGCGATCAGAAGAACGATGACGAAGAGGATGACGGAAACGGCCGATGCGTAGCCGAGTTTCTGCTCCTCGAAGCCGGCGCGCACCATGTAGTGGACAACGGTTTCGGTGCTTTCGTTCGGGCCGCCCTGGGTGAGGATCGCCACCTGCGTATAAAGCTTGAAGGCCTGGATGGTCGTGATAACAAGCACGAAGACATGGGTCGGGCGAAGGCCGGGCATGGTGACGTGCCAGAAGCGGCGCAGCGCACTTGCCCCGTCGATGCGGGCGGCATCGTATAGTTCTTCGGGAATGCCCTGCAGGCCGGCGAGATAGATGATCATCTGAAAGCCATAGGCCTGCCAGGCTGAAAGCAACACGATGGAAAACATCGCCCAGTTGGGGTCGCCGAGCCAGTCGATCGGCTGGATCGTGCCGCCGGAAAGGAAACCGACGATCTGGTTGAGCGGGCCGCTCGGATACTGGAACAGCGTGCCCCAGATGACGCAGACCACCACCATGGAGGTAATCGCCGGCAGGAAGAACAGGCCGCGCAGCAGGTTTTGCATCGGCAGCTTCTGATGCAGGAGTAGCGCGGTCAGGAAGGCGAGGCCGCACTGCAGCGGCAGCACCCAGACGGTGAAGCGCGTGACGTTCCACAGCGAGGTCCAAAACAGCGGATCGGTGAAGACGCGCTCGAAATTCAGCAGACCGACGAAGCGCACCGGAGTCGGGCGCGGCACGAGCGGCTGGTTGGTCATCGCCGTCCAGAAGGACAAGAGGAACGGCGTGATCAGAAATATCGCCAGAAGCAGAAAGGCAGGCGCGATCATCGCCATTTCCTGCCAGAGCCGCTGCCTGTCGCGGCGTTTCGCCGGACGCCGCAGAGCGGGCGTGGAGGTCTGTTGCAAAGTCATTGTTTCCTCCTCATCGGTCATCCTTCCCGAGATGGTCCAGGGCCGGCAGGACGAACCGGCCCCGTCAAAACCCCTTACTGCTGCTCGTCGAAGGGCGGGTAGCCGGCGTTGTCCTCGATATCCTCGTCGATCTTCTTGGCAGCGGCCGCCAGCGCTTCCTGTGCGTCACCACTGTTGAAGATCTTGTCGACGGCCTGCATGAAGGCCGAGGTGATCGTCGGATAGGCCGGGTGCGGCGGACGGGCGATCGCGGTCTTGGAAGCCTGCTCAAAGGCGACGGCGAGCGGACCGCCTTCCGCATAGAGCGGGGATTCGGCGGCGAAGCTCTTCAGGCCCGGATAGGCGGACTGGGTCTTGGCGTACTCCCGGTACTCCTTGTCCTTCAGCAGGAAGCTCAGGAACTTGCCGGCGATCTCAGGGTTTTCCGAGGTCGCGGAAACGCCCCAGATCCAGGTTCCGTTCGGGCTCACGCCCTTGTCGCCGATCTTCGGCAGCGGCATGACGACGATATTGTCCTTCATCGCTGCCGATGCCTCCGCGTAGAACCAGTGGCCACCCATGGCGAGCGCGGCCGGCTGTCCCTCGGCGTAGAACTGGTTGGTGCCCGACGAGGTCGGCACGACCCAGCCCTTCTTCACCCAGTCCTGCATCATCGTCAGCGCCTTGACGCAGGCCTCGCCATCGAGCGTGCCGCTGGCCTTCCAGGTCTTGCGGTCGATCAGGTCGCAGCCGGCGCTTTCGAGCAGGGGGCCGTAGGCATAGGTGATCCACTCGGTCTTGATGCCGTAACCTCGGAACGTGTCGATCGGCCACTTCACGCCTTCGAGCTTGGAAAGCTTTTCGAGATAGCCTTCGAATTCCTCGCGGGTCCAGGCATCATCGACCGATTTCGGAATGCGGGCGCCAATGGCTTCAAGGTATTTCTTGTTGCCGTAGAGCACGACCGAGGAGTCGGTGAGGCCGATCGCATAGAGGTCCTTGTCGATCGGATAGGTGCCCTGGGCGATATTCGAATCCGTCATGTCATCGAGCAGGTCCTTGTCAATGAGCGGCTTGACGGGCTGTAGATAGCCGGACCAGACATAATTGGCGAGGAACGGAGCATCGAGTTCCATGATATCGGGCAGCTGCTTGGCCATGACGGCGGCGCTGAACTTTTCGTTATAGGCATCGTGCGGCGCGTAGATCATCTCGATGTCGACATCGGGATTGGCGGCCTCGAAGCGGGTGGCAACGTCGCCATAGGCCTTCATCCAGCCGGGATCGCCCTGGTGCATGACGTGGATGACGGTCTTCGCCTCGGCGAGACCGGCGGTCGCGACCAGCGCGGCGGACGCTAGGAGTCCGGAAAGTAAACGATTACCCATTGACGTGCTCATGATATTCTCCTCCTGTTAGACACTCGATGTTTCAGACGGATGCCCGTTCGACCAGATGGAACGGCAGTTTCCGCAGACGCGGCGGTTCGGGCTGCTCGGCCAGGAGGATCTCCATGGCAAGGCGACCCATGGCGCGGTGCGGCAGGGCCATCGTCGTCAATGGCGGGTCCAGCCGCGAGGCAATCTCGACCTGGTTATCGAAGCTTGCCACCGCGATATCATCCGGGATGCGAAGGCCGGCGCGGGCAAGCGCCGCATAGACTTCCATCGCCACGCGGTCATTGCCGCACAGGATGGCGTCCGGCCGTTGACCGGATTTCAGAAGCGCCTCCACATGAGAGGCAACAAGGCTTGGCGCGCGGTCGCTGTAGACGCTGCGGCGCACCGCCGGAAACAAGCCGACGGGGTCGATGCCCGCCTCCTCAAGCGCCGCACGAAACCCCATCTCGCGTAGCGTGCCGGCGAGAATGCCCGGCAAATTGATGAAGGCGATGCGCCGGCGGCCGGCGACGAGGAGATAACGCACGATCTCCCGCGCGCCGCCCTCTTCGTCCGGGACCAGCGCGGTGACGCGGCCGGCAGCCTCTCGGCAGTTGATCATCACGCCGACGGCGCCCGCCAACCTGTCCGGCAGGGCGACATCCTTGTGGTACATGGCGGCATAAGCAACGGCGCGCGGCCGGAACTGCTGCACCTCGTCGAGCACCGAGCCGATAGACTGGCCGCTGCGGTGGTTGACCGCAAAGACCGCCATGCCGGCGCTGCGGGCCGCCCCGTCGAGGCCACGTACGATCTCGGTGGCGAAGGGCGACGTGATGAGGCCGTCGGAGACGACGCCGACCAGCGGCAGCCAGCCCTGTCGCACGCCGCGCGCCGCAAGGTTGGTCACGTAGCCGAGCTCTTCCGCAATGGCCTTGACCTTTTGGCGCGTATCGTCCGACATGCGGGCGGAGCCGCCGTGCAATGCGCCGGAAACCGTCTTTACCGAGACTCCTGCACGTTCCGCGATGTCAGAAAGAGATATTGCCACGATCCGCACCATCCTCCTTGGGTGATCGATTACCCAATAATCGCGGCGAACGCGTTTTGTCAAGCGGCTTTTACGCGCACCGCACGCCGGAACACGCCTTTGCCCTATGAACATCCTTGGAACGGGCTTCTTCAGACGAAGGCGTTTTTTCTGCGCCCTCGTCTTGTCACTCAGCCGATGGCCATCAGGCTTGCGTTGCCGCCGGCAGCGGCGGTGTTGATAGACGTCGACACCTCCTCCAGCAGCCAGTTCAGGCAATAGGCTTCGGGATCGCTCGCCAATTCCTCGGGCGTCGCGGCCTGGACCAGCAGTAGCGGACCGGGCAGGTGGGCGATCTTCCGATTGACGGCCAGAACCCTGTCGCGATCCCCTTCGACGAGCGCGCCTGAGAACGGCCCGTCCTTCTCCCAATCCGAGGTCCAGGAAATCCGGCCGGCGACAGCCGCCGGAAGATCCGCCAGGACTGATTTCGATAGGGAACCCGCGTCCACGACGATGTGGTTGCCGGTTGAAAGGGTTGCGGCGACCTGGCGATGAAGCCCGCCTTCCGTCTGCGGCACAATGAGAATACGGCCGCGGGGATGGAGCGCGTAGAGATTGAGCTCCCCGACCGGACCGGTGAGTTCGCGTTCCAATCCGAGCGCCGAGCGGCTCGCATATCCACGCGCCACCTCCCCCTCACTCGACAACCCCTGCTTGTCGAGCCAGACGATGTAGTCACGAAGGGCAAGGTCCGTATGAACGGAATCCTGCTGCGGCGGCACGGGCGCACGCTGCACCAGCCGGCCGATATAGAGCGGACCACCGGCCTTCGGACCCGTTCCCGACAGGCCGCGGCCGCCGAACGGCTGCACGCCGACGACGGCGCCGATGATGTTCCGGTTGACATAAAGGTTTCCAGCCTTGATGCGGCTGGTCACATGCGCGATCGTTTCATCAAGCCGGGTGTGAAGCCCGAATGTGAGACCATAACCCGATGCGTTGATGTCGTCGATCAGACGGTCGAGCCCGTTTCGCTTGAAACGGATGACGTGCAGCACCGGGCCGAAGATCTCCCTCGTCAGGTCTGCCAGGGATTTGATCTCAATGATCGTCGGCGGAACGAAGGTCCCCGCCGCAGCACTTTCGGGCAGCGGCAGCTGATCCACCTTGCGGCCTAAGCCGTGCATATGCTCGATATGCTGGTCGATCTCCGTCTTTGCGCTGTCGTTGATGACTGGGCCGACATCGATACTCAGCCGGTCGGTACGGCCGATCGTCAGCTCGCGGAAGGCGCCCTTCAGCATGGCGAGGGTCCTGTCGGCGACATCGTCCTGAAGGCAGAGAACCCTGAGCGCCGAGCAGCGCTGACCGGCGCTGTCGAAGGCAGACGCAATGACGTCGGCCACCACCTGCTCGGCCAAAGCCGAGGAGTCGACGATCATGCCGTTCTGGCCGCCGGTTTCGGCAATCAGCGGAATCGGTTTGCCGCCTGCTGACAGCCGTTCGGCCAGTTGCGCCTGGATCATCCGGGCAACTTCGGTCGACCCGGTAAACATGACGCCTGCCGTCTCCTCCGCTCCGACCAAACCGGCGCCGAGGCGGCCGCTGCCGGGCACGAACTGCAGGGCACCGACAGGCACGCCCGCCTCATGGAGGATCTTCACACTCTCCGAAGCGATGATCGGCGTGACACCGGCCGGTTTCGCAAGCACGGGATTGCCGGCCACCAAGGCTGCGGCGACCTGCCCGGTGAAAATCGCCAGCGGGAAATTCCACGGGCTGATGCAGACGATCGGGCCGAGGGGCGCATGTGAGGGGCCGAGGGTCTTGCGCGCCTGCTCGGCATAGTAGCGCAGAAAGTCGATGGCCTCACGCACCTCGCCGACGGCATTGGCCGCGGATTTGCCGGCCTCGCGCATGACGATGCCCATCAGCACTTTGATGCGGGCCTGCATGATGTCGGCGGCCCGTTCCAGGCAGGCGGCACGCTCGGCCGGCGGCACGGCGGCCCATTGCGGCGCATGATCCGCAGCCATGCGAACGATGCGCGCTGCCTCCTCGACCTTCACCTCGGTCACCGTGCCGACGACATCCCGGTGATCGGCAGGATTGAGAACATCGCGCGTCACCCCCTCCGTAGAGCCGTCGGCAAGGAGGGGAAGCGCATGCCACGGGGCCGCAGCCGTGGAGGCGAGCGCCTGCGACAAATCCAAAAGCGTGGCCTCGTTCGAGAGATCGAGACCGTCGGAATTGGTCCGGGCGTTGCCGTAAAGAGCCTTCGGCGAGGCGATCTGCGCGTGGGGCGCGCCCATAACGGGCATGGCCGCGACGATTTCGGCGGGATCGGCGATCAGCGCCTCGACCGAGACATTCGGATCGGAGATGCGGTGCACGAAGGAGGAATTGGCGCCATTTTCCAGAAGGCGTCGAACCAGATAGGCCAGCAGCGTCTCATGCGTTCCCACAGGCGCATAAATGCGGCAGGGCCGATCGAGTTTTTCCTTTCCGACGACCTCGTCGTAGAGCGGTTCGCCCATGCCGTGCAGGCATTGGAACTCATATTTGCCGACCGTGAAATCAGGACCCGCCAGACGATAGATCGTGGCGAGCGTCTGCGCATTATGGGTGGCAAATTGCGGGAAGACCGCATCCGGAGCGTCGAGCAGCTTGCGCGCGCAGGCGACGTAGGCGACATCCGTGTAGATCTTGCGGGTATAGACTGGATAGTCGTCGAGACCGTCAAGCTGGGCGCGCTTGATCTCCGCATCCCAATAAGCGCCCTTGACGAGACGGACCATGACCCGACGCTCGGAGCGGCGTGCCAGATCGATGATGTAGTCGAGGACGAAGGGGCAGCGCTTGCCATAGGCCTGCACGACGAAGCCCAGCCCGCTCCATCCGGCGAGATCAGGGGCAAAGCAAAGCTCCTCGAGGAGGTCGAGCGAAAGCTCCAGCCGATCGGCCTCCTCGGCGTCGATATTGAGGCCGATATCATAGGTCTTGGCGAGAACGGCCAGCGCCTTGACCTTCGGCAGCAGCTCGCTCATCACCCGGCCGGCCTGCGACCTCACGTAACGGGGATGCAGGGCCGAAAGCTTGATCGAAATGCCCGGGCCGTCGTAGATGCCGCGCCCGTCAGACGCCTTGCCGATGGCGTGGATCGCCTTTTCGTAATCCCGGTAATAACGCTCGGCGTCGGCGCCCGTCGTCGCGGCCTCGCCCAGCATGTCGTAGGAATAACGGAAGCCGCGTGCTTCCAGCGGCCGGGCGCGTTTCAGCGCCTCCGCAATCGTTTCGCCGGTGACGAACTGCTCACCCATCATGCGCATCGCCATATCGACACCGCGACGGATGACCGGCTCACCGGCGCGCGCGATCAGCCGCGTCAGCGCTGCCGACAGGCTTCGGTCGTTGACTGTCGAGGTGAGCTTGCCGGTAACGACGAGCCCCCAGGTGGCGGCGTTGACGAACATGGATTTTCCACCGCCGATGTGGGAGGTCCAGTTGCCCTCGGCGATCTTGTCGCGGATCAAGGCATCCCGGGTTTCGGTATCGGGAATACGCAGCAGCGCTTCGGCAAGGCACATGAGCGCCACACCTTCCTGGCTGGAAAGCGAGTATTCCTGTACCAGCCCTTCGACACCGGTTCCCTTGTGCTTGGCGCGCAACGCCTCGATCAGGCTGCGGGCCGTGCTGCGAATGTCATAGCGTTTTGCCTCGGAGACGCGCGCTGCTGCAACGAGCGGCGGCAGGCATTCGGTTTCCGGCCGGCGATAGGCTGCCGTGATGGCTTGGCGAAGTTCGGATTGCGGCCGGATCGGTGGGGCAAAGCCGGAAAACGGCGCGCCGTCGGTCGGATCATTGGAAGAGGCGGGGTCGATCGCTGCGTTCAACATGAAAGTACCTATCAATCGAGGTGTGGTTTAACGGATAAACGAGATGCCGGGCTCGTCGTCCCACTGCGCATCGTCGGTGAAGGCGGGGCCGGAATATTCCGTCTCTCGCAGCGGGCGCGCATCCGGTCTGTCGCGCTTGAGGGTGAGCGCCGCGGCCACAGCCCTGATCGCCAGCGGCCGGTAGTGAGCGAGCAAATCCTGCGTCCGATCGTCATCCGCTTCTTTGTTATGCATGTATGATCCCCGTTTTGAGCGCGGCACCGATCCCGATTTCAGCACTCTTCTGCCCGGCGGATAATCTATCATAATCGCAAATCGCAATCTCACTTGATTTCAACAGTTTCCAGGCTGTATGAACTTATTAATCCGCGCGCGAGAATTCAAATGGCTACTGAAACCGACATCTTTAGTGAATTGGACCAGTTCGACAGAAAGATCCTCACCGCACTCGCCGAGGACGGAAGGCTGTCGATCACGGACTTGGCCGCGCGTGTCGGATTGTCGAAGACGCCGTGCCAGATCCGCTTCAAAAGGCTGATCAGCGACGGATATATCGAAGGCTTCAAGGCCGTCCTCAATCCGTCGAAAATGCAGCTCGACCATATCGCTTTCGTCGAGGTGAAGCTTTCCGATACCCGCGAGGACGCGCTGAAAAGCTTCAACGATGCCATCAAGAAGATCAGCGAAGTCGAAGAGTGCCATATGATCGCCGGCAGGTTCGACTATCTCCTGAAGATCCGCACGCGCGATATCGGCCGCTACCGCCGCGTCCTCGGCGAGCGCATCTCGACGCTGCCCCACGTTGCCAACACCTCGACCAACGTCGCGATGGAAACGGTCAAGGAAAGCTGGGACAAGTTCGGTTCCAGTCTTTCGTGAGGGTAATGTCGTTTATCGACCCGAAGCAGTTCAGCCACCTTTCGCTTTACGCCCGCGTGCGCTCGGCTTCGCCGGCACGCTTTTGCCGTACTCGTTCCACCATGCCGTCAGAGCTTCCATCGTGGGGCCGAGGCCCCGCGCCTTCTGCGTGATTGCATATTCGACGCGCGGGGGAACCTCCGCAAAGGCGGTGCGGGATACGAGGCCGTCCGCCTCCAACTCGCGCAGTTGCGCCGTCAGCATGTGCTGAGTAATGCCGGGAATAGCCTTTCTCAGTTCGCCAAACCGGTGGATCCGCTGATGGAGCAGCCACATGATTTCCAGCTTCCATTTACCGGAGAGCAGCGCGAATGCGCGACGCATCTCCTCATGCATATTGATTTCGCCATCGGCCATAGTCTGGTTTTCCATACTAGCTGTAAGTAATTCATCCTACTTGCAAAGATAGACCTTAGACGACATTTTCCATCCGTGCATCAGGGGCGCAGTAAAAGGAGCGCCTCTCACATAGAAACCGACAGACTCGACGAGAGGAATGTTGCTGCGTGAGCAGCGACAGGATGAACTTATGCTTGAATTTTACGGATACTGGATCAGCACGGCACTTCTATCCGCGCTCCATCTCGCTTCAGCCTACATGTATGCCACAAAGTAACAGTGGGTTCGCGAGGCGCTGACGGAACTCGGATATAGGGCGAACAACCTCGTTCCGTTCATGATCATTGTTAAGATCCTCGGCCCGGTCGCGATCCTTTCACGCGTCAGCGTCCCGCTCAGCGACCTCGCCTATGCAGGCATCTTCTTTCACCTGCTGCTGTCGGGCCTCGCACATATCGGCGTTCGAAAACCTGTGGGCGCGCTGCCGGCGGCGATCGGCCTGGCGCTGCTGATCGCCTCGTTCATGACGCAGAACGACGCCCGCGACGCCCCTTCGCCTTACGTCCAGGCTGCCGTCCTCTGACGCCTCGAAGATTCCCCAGCCTTATCAAATGGAGATACACATGGGTCGACTCAATGGAAAAGTTGCCGTTATCACTGGCGCAAGCCGCGGCATTGGCCGCGCCACCGCAAAACTGTTTGCGGCCGAAGGCGCGAAGGTCGCAGTTCTTTCGCGGACCTCCGAAGGCGTCGAACGCGTTGTCGCGGATATCGTCGAAGCCGGCGGCACCGCGCTCGGCGTCGTCTGCGACGTCGGTGAAGCCGATCAGATCACGGCCGCGGTGGACAAGGTTGTCGCTGCGTACGGCCGCATCGACATTCTCGTGAACAATGCTTTCGATGGTTCTGCCGTCTTGTCTTCAGTCAGCGACCTTTCGATCGAGCAACTGCAACGGAACTTCGACACCGGGCCGATCGCCTATCTACGTTTCATGCAGGCTTGTTATCCTCACCTGAGAGAAGGCGGAGAAGGGCGGATCATCAATTTCGGTTCGATGGCCGGCACTGTGGGGTTGGCTGGTTACGGCCCCTACAACATGGCCAAGGAGGCTGTGCGCGCGCTGACCCGTACGGCGGCACGCGAATGGGGTGCCGACAACATCACCGTGAACAACGTTCTGCCGATCGCGGACACCTGGGGTGCCGAGAAAAAGGATATCCCTCCCCCGACAAACGCGCTCGCTCGTTTTGGCTCGCCGGAAGACGACATTGCCCCGGTAGTGCTGTTCCTGGCCAGCAAGGATTCCCAATTCATCACGGGCTACAGCCTTACCCCCGACGGCGGCGCCATCATCGACAGCGCCCGGTAATTGTCGATGAGCAAGAGGCGCGACGGTTTGCGCTGCTTCGCCCGGCCTGTTTTCCGCTACCGATACCGGTAGCGGAAAGCTTCAACGAAGGCAGAGAAAGCAGGGGATGGATGGCGCCGGCTGGGGTAATAGAGATGATACCCCTGGAATGTAGGCGCCCAGTCCGCGAGCACTTCGTGCAGTTGACCGCTGTCACAATATTGCCTGATGAGGTCCCTCGGCACATAAGACAGCCCCGCCCCATCGAGAGCGGCATTGATCGCCGGCCCTATGTTGCTCATCACGAGCTGGCCTTCCACACGAACGCTGAACTCGCGGCCATCCTTTTCAAACTCCCAAGCATAGAGAGCGCCTGACGTCGGAAGACGCAGGTTGACGCAATTGTGGTCCGTCAAGCCATGCGGGGTCGAAGGCACAGTGTGGACAGCAAAATATTCGGGTGATCCAACCACGGCGTAAGAGATATCAGGCCCGATGCGAACGGCCACCATGTCGCGCGCAATCGCTTCGCCGAGCCGCACGCCGGCATCGAATTGGCGCTCCACGATATTTGTGAAACCATTGTCGACGATGAGTTCCACGGTGATATCGGGGTAATCCCGTAAAAATGCCGGCAGCCTCGAACGGAAGACCAGCTCCACGGCATCATCGGGACATACGAGGCGGACTGTGCCCGAAGGCTTGTCGCGCAACGCGCCGAGGGCACTGATCCCGGCGGCGATGCTCTCGAAATGCGGCTGGATAGTTTCCACGAGGCGCGTACCGGCCGCCGTCGGGGCGACGTCACGCGTCGTGCGGGAGAGAAGCCGGACGCCGAGCCGGGCTTCGAGCGCGCTGATCGTATGGCTCAGCGCCGAGCGCGTGACTCCCAGCTTTGATGCAGCGCGCGTGAAGCTCCGCTCCTGAGCCACCTCCAGAAACGCACGCATTTCCGTGAACTCGTCGCGCCGCATTGTTGAATCTCCTTCATCACGACGTTCAGATTATAGCTTCTAGTCGCGCAAAACCAGTGCGGCTATCTATCTGGCAACGGACAGGAGAACGTGAATGACCGTCGAGTTGACATTGAATGAGACCTCACTGACGGACGACACGGCGACCTCATGGTCTGCTGTGACCTGTCTCTCACTTCTCACTTTCCTTCTGGTGGGTCTGGAATTTCTCCCTGTGAGCCTTCTGACCCCAATCGCCAGGGACCTCTCTATTTCAGAGGGGCAAGCCGGATTGGCGATCACCGTGTCGGGTGTCTTTGCGGTTATCACCAGCCTTTTCGGCAATGCCTTCCTGGCGAAGATCGACCGGAAGTCTGTCGTCCTGCTCTATACGGCGGTCCTTGTCGCATCGAGCTTGGCGGTTGCCCTCGCACCCAACTTCCTTGTCTTTCTCTTCGGACGATCCCTGGTCGGCGTTTCGATCGGCGGCTTCTGGTCGCTGTCGACGGCTATTCTGGCACGCCTGACTTCGGATCGCGACCTGCCCAAGGCCATTGCGCTTCTTCAAGGTGGCACCGCATTCGCCCTCGTCCTTGCCGCACCGCTCGGCAGTTTTCTTGGCGGGTTGATCGGATGGCGCGGAACCTTCTTCATTACCGTGCCGATCGGAATTGCCGCACTCGTCTGGCAACTGGTCGTTCTGCCGAGGATGCCGGCGACATCAACCGTCTCGGTGGCCAGAATATTCGGGCTGCTACGCAATCGCACATTCGCGATAGGAATGGCGGCGACCGGCTTGGCCTTCATTGGCCAGAACGCACTGTCTATTTATCTTCGCCCGTTCCTCGAAGGCGTCACGGGGCTGGAATTGAATGTCCTGTCCATGGTGCTTCTCGGCCTCGGCGTCGGCGGGCTAGCTGGAACCTCCGTGATCGGCTTCGTCGCCCGACGCCACCTCCTCCGCGTTCTCGTAGGCCTGCCGGCCGCTCTTGCATTCCTAGCCCTGCTGCTGATCGCTCTCGGGCCGTTCGCGGCGGTTACGGCATTCCTGCTCGTCATGTGGGGATTTTTCTCGACGCCGATTCCGGTCGCCTGGAATACCTGGATGGCCGCTATCGTTCCCGGTGAATTGGAAGCGGCAGGTGGACTGCAGGTGGCGCTGATCCAACTCGCCATTGCAGGCGGCGCTTTCGCTGGCGGCATGCTGTTCGACACCGCGGGATGGTGGAGCACCTTCCTTCTGGCCGCCTGCCTTCTCGCCGGTTCGGCTGTCCTCGCCGCGCTCGCCGGCCGCCGTTCCTGAACCTTTAGAAACCTCAAAACAGGAAATCATCATGTCCCAAGGAATCCAAAACAAAGTGGTCGTCATCACCGGAGCAAGCAGCGGGCTTGGCGAAGCCACCGCGCGTCACCTTGCTGAGCGCGGCGCTTCCGTCGTCCTCGGCGCGCGGCGTAGCGACCGCATCGCCAAGCTGGCCGAGGAGCTTTGCGCCAGGGGCTACAAGGCCAAAGCAGTCCAAACCGACGTCACGGATCAACATCAAGTCAAGAAGCTCGTCGACACGGCCGTCAACGCGTTCGGTCGCATCGACGTGATGCTGAACAATGCCGGCCTGATGCCACTTGCGCCGCTCGAACGGCTCAAAGTTGACGAGTGGGATCGCATGATCGACGTGAATATCAAAGGGGTGCTCTACGGCATCGCAGCAGCGCTTCCGCACATGAAAGCGCAGAAGTCGGGGCACATCATCAACGTGTCCTCCGTCTACGGTCATGTTGTCGATCCGGGTGCCACCGTCTACTGCGCGACGAAATTCGCCGTGCGCGCCCTCTCCGAAGGGCTGCGGAAGGAAGTGAAGCCGTACAACATCCGCACCACGATCATTTCACCCGGCGCGGTGAGCACCGAACTGCTCGAGCACATCAGTGAGAAGGACATCCAGGCAGGCACCAAGGAGTTCGTCAGCAACATCGCCATCGGCGCGGACACGTTCGCCCGAACGGTCGCCTTCGCGGTGAACGAGCCGGACGATGTCGACATCAACGAAATCCTGTTCCGGCCCACGGCTCAACCTGTCTGACGCGAGGCGCGCTATGTCGATGACATCCAAGTTCATGAGCCGTCGCGCGGTGCTGGGCGGAACCTTGGCCGCCGCCGCTCTCCCTCTTGTGGCGCACGGGCAGGACGAGCACAACTCGACGGGTCACGGGGCGACAGACCTCAGGATCAGGATTGGCTTCAACAATCTGATCCTGACCGCGACACTCTTCGACAATCCGACGGCGCGCGATCTCATTTCCATGCTGCCCCTGAACCTCAAGATCGAAGACTACGGCAGGAACGAAAAGATCGTCCATCTGCCGCGCAAGCTGACCGAAGAAGGCAGCGGTGCTTTCGGAAACGAGCAACCGGGCGACCTTTGTTACTTCAAACCGTGGGGTAACCTGGCCCTGTTCTACGCGGATTACCGCTGCTGGGACGGGCTGATCCGGCTCGGCCGCTTCGACAATGGCTTCGAGCCGTTGCTGGTGCGCGGCGAGTATCCGGTCCGCATAGAACGCATCTGACACGGTGCTTTATGGCCGGAGATGTGAACGCCTTCCTCCCAAGCATGAAAGAACCCAACAGACGATAAACTTCCGGAAACTAGAAAGCCGCGGCCGGCTCAAGCCAGCAGAGGCGCTCGACGGGGTGCCTCCGTCTATTCGATGATCTCGACGCAGAAATCTATAAAGGCCCTGACCTTAGCCGGAACATGCTGACGCGAGGGATAGAAGGCGTAGAGCGGGAATGTCTCGTCCGACCAGTCGGGAAAGAGGTTCACGAGCTGCCCATTGTTCAGATAATCCGCCATCCCGAGTGTGAAGACTTGCGCGATGCCGATCCCCGCAAGGCAGGTCGCCAAGGTCGTGCCGGCATCGTTGACTAAAATGCGGCTGCGGGTCTCGATCGAGACGACCTCGTCACCCGACCGAAGCTCCCATTCGAAAGGCCTTGCGGTCAGCGGATCCTGGAACTGGATACAGGTATGCTCGCTCAAATCCTGTGGACGGCTCGGCCAACCATGCCGCTCGATATAAGCGGGAGCCGCAATCGTGATCACGGGCGTCTGCATCAACAGGCGCGAAATAAGCGACCTCTGTGCAGGCTCGCCAAAGCGCACCGCGACGTCCATGCCATCAGCAACAAGATCACCGATCTCGTTGCGGGTGAAGATCTCGATCTGAATATCCGGGTAACGATCGAGGAAGGCGCCGAGCCGCGGGCCGAGCACAAGGCGTGAAAAATATGGGTCGACATTGACTCGCAGTCGCCCACGCACCGCCTGTCTGGCGCCAACAGCAGTCTGCGCAGCCTCTTCGATGCCGCTCAAGAGTGGGGCCACCTGTTCGTAGAATCGCGCGCCGTCATCGGTCAGCCGCATCGTGCGTGTTGTCCGATCGAGCAGCCGCAGACCGATCCGCCCCTCCAGCCGCGAAATGGCGCGGCTGACACCCGACGCCGATAATCCCATTAGCTCCGCTGCCCGCGCAAAGCTTCCGCTCTCGATAACGGCGGCCAATACGCTCACGCCATTCAATAATCGTCCGTCAAACATCGCGTATCCGTGATTTTTAGTCACCAATCATGTGACAGAAGCGCGCTTCAGTCAAAGGCTTCCGAAGGACATGATCGGCATAACAAACCGCCAACCTGCTGGCGGCGGAGCAGCAAAGGAGTCTAGCCATGTTTGTGATCACCGGAGTAACTGGCCAAGTCGGAGGCATCGTCGCCGCGCGTCTGCTGGAGGCGGGGGTGCCGATACGCGCCGTCGCGCGCAATGCGGAGAAAGCAGCAGAATGGAAGGACAAAGGCGCGGACCTAGCCTTGGCCGAGATGACCGACGCCGATGCGCTCACCAAGGCTTTCGCCGGCGCCGACGGCGTCTTTCTGCTGATCCCGCCCACCTTCGATCCAACCCCCGGCTTTACGGAAGTGCGCGCGGTCATTGCGGCGCTGGAGACCGCGCTTCTTTCTGCTGATCCCGCCAAGGTCGTTTGCCTCTCGACCATCGGCGCGCAGGCCAGAGAACCTAACCTCTTGAGCCAGCTCGGTCTCGTTGAACAGAAGTTATCTGCCTTGCCAATGCCGATCGCCTTTCTGCGTGCCGGCTGGTTCATGGAAAACACGGCTTGGGATATCGCGCCGGCGCGCGAGACATGTGTCCTCTCAAGTTTCCTCCAGCCGCTCGATCAGCCCTATCCGATGGTTTCTGTCTTCGACGTCGGAGCCAAGGCGGCAGAATTGCTGCAGCACGACTGGGTGGGCAAGCAGGTCATCGAGTTGACGGGGCCAGAGGGCGTCACGCCCAACGAAATCGCCGCTGTCCTCTCGTCCATCCTCGGAAAACCCGTCCGGGCAGAGCCGGTCGCCCGCGACACCTGGGAGCAGATTTTCACCGACCAAGGCATGCAAAACCCCCTCCCGCGGATGCGCATGATCGATGGTTTCAACGAAGGCTGGATCCGGTTCGACGGCGACCCGGTGAAGGGCACGACCACGCTGGACACAGCCATAAGCCGCCTGATTAGCGCCGGCCGATAAACAGCTTAAAGGCCGTGGAGGAGAGCAGCCACGACCTTTCTCATGCAGCCTCTGATAGGGTCGACCCAGGATTTGAACTGAGGAATTGCCCCGAAGACTACCGGAACGGACGGCAGCGCCCAGTTACTGGCTCAAACGCCATTATATGTCGGCCAGCGTGCGGCCTACTGCGGCTTTTGAATTTCACAGTAGACAATGTTGCGGTTTGAGCCGGGCCAAACAGACACCTTTACATCCGCCCCGGTCACGCTTTCACTGGCGATCAAGCCCATCTCTCGTTCTGATCGCAACAGCAGCGCCCAGTTCATGAATGTCTCCATATAGCCATCGACGTTCGTTTCCGGGGAGAAGTTTGCGAATAGGAATGTACCGCCAGGCTTCAGCATGCTGATGCACTTTCTGGTCAGCCTTACGGCTACCGCGTCCGGCAAATAGTCATAGAGGCCCGCGGCATAAACGAAATCGAACATTCCCAGCGCATGCCTTCCACCGAGCAGGGATTTGACCGACCCGTTCACCGCCTCGACGGACGTGCCGGCGAAATCGCGGGCGACGGTTCCAACGCTCATCGGGTCTTGATCCAAAGCCACCCAGCGTTTGATCGCGCCGGCGCTGAGCGCGCGCGATAAAGGTCCCTCACGGAGATGCCCGGCGGCGATGGCGAGGACTTCGGTCGAACCAGGCCGGGCCGAAGCGATTTCGTCAACGCGGCGAGCTAGAATGTCTCGACGCTCCCTTACCGCGACGGATGACGAAGCAATTCGAGTGTAGGCGTAGATCGAACGTCCCAAGTCGCTCGCTGATGCGACATCGTCCTCAATCTCAGGTCTGCCGTAGATGAAGTCGAGAAGGCGTGCGTCGCCAGAATAGCCGCGCGGCTTTTCGAACGACCAGCGGGTCAACGGATCTTGATGGAGATAGTGAGCAACGGAATGGGATTGCGCGATCGGAACGAGGACGTCCCACACCTCCGGATGAAAGCGCCGCCGTATCTGATGCAAGGCGTCGGTAAGTCGCTCGATGATCGCACTAGGCTCGACTCCGGATTTGAACTGACGGGTCGACACCTCAAGGCTGAGGGCAAGCTCGGCCCGGGCAACGATCAGGTGGCCGGGATCTGGAGCAGCAACCCTCCTTGCTACCCGACGAATCTCGCCGGGCGCAACAAGACTCTCACCGTCCAAGACCAGGCTTTGTTCCATTTCGAGATCCTCTTGACATAGCGTTAAGCATAATCAACCTCGAAATAGGATGCGACTAGAATCTACACGGGATAAGGGTAATTCTACTCTTGCGGGTCCGATGCTACCCCTCTAACAAAGCTCAGCAATAAGACAAACCGGTTGCAGATTGCCGAACGCGATTTTGGAGGGCGCCGAAGTATGGCTTACTTTTCAACATACTTTAGATGGTTGTCAGGCCGGTGTTATTGCATGATCGCGGCTTGCGCTAATGTCCAGAACGACGAATTAACCGCCAGCTTTTCATTCGCCGAGGCCCTCAAGTCTCTGAAAACTGAAAATGATGCTGTCCGAAGGCGGAGCTCACGGCATGGTCTTTGGATGGCAGTTGCCGTATATGTGGCCTTCGCACTTCCCGACCGATGGCTGATCCCCGATGTTGCCCCCATGACGATCGCCGCGCGATTCGTCGTTGCAACGATCGCACTGCTGGCGTTCGAAATCTTGCGACTGGCAAATGCGAAAACCGTCTGGCTTGACATCACCTGCGCCGCTGCTCTGCTTGTGGGCTATGTAGGCTGGCTTTACCCGGCGATTGCCACCCGCGACGTCACCGCCATGTCATACTACATGATATTCGGTGCCATCTTCATGATGGGCGCCAACCTCTTTTTCAGTTTCCCATTTCGGCTTTCGGTGATCACTTCGGGCCTCGTTCTATGCGCATTTTTCATCGCGATCGAGGAATTCTTCCCTTCAAGCCAAACCTATAAACTTGCCTTCGGGTTGTTCTATATTTCGTGCTTTGCCTTCACATCGTTCGTCAATTGGCGATTGAACGTGGAGCGTCGAAACGTGTTGCTGAACGCGGCGGAGGCTCGCCACCAGCACTGGGAAGCGTCCGAACGTGGAAGGTCACTGCTCGAGCTTTCGCATACCGACTACCTGACGGGTATAAGCAACAGACGCGCGCTGGATCGGCGGCTCGACGAATGCTGGGCCGCCTGGAAAGATGAGCGCCGGGACTTCTCCGTGTTCCTCATCGACGTCGACTTTTTCAAACGCTTCAATGATCGCTACGGACATCAGGAAGGAGACCGATGCCTGACTGTCATCGCCAATGCACTGAAGGCGGTTGTAGAATCGTCCGATGGCATGATCGGCAGGTATGGTGGCGAGGAGTTTATCGTGGTCATGCCGGCTGCCCTTCCCAAGGTTGCGATGGCCCTCGCCAACAAGATCAGAATGGAGGTCGAGTCACTTGCGATTGCTCACGAAGAGCGACCAGATGATATGTCGACCGTAACCGTCAGCATCGGCGTCGCCTTCACCCGCGAGAAAGTTGGCGAGAAAGTCGAACGAATAGTCCGTGAAGCCGACCTTGCTCTCTACAATGCCAAAGCAAGTGGCCGAAACTGCATTCGCAGTTTTGATCCGTTTTTACCCCGTCCCGATGACCACGCTGGCAGACTCGTCCCGCTGCTGGCGGCCGCCATCGATCGCAAACTGGTCTCGCTCGTGTACCAACCGATCTTCGACGTGACCAACGGGAAAGCAAGAGCTGTCGAGGCTTTGATGCGCCTCAGAATGCCGGATGGCACCGCGGTTTCCCCGAAGACATTCATTCCAGTTGCAGAACGAAGTGGCGCTATCCTCGAATTGGGCAGGTGGGCGATCGAGACGGCCTGCCGGGATATACTGATGACCGATCGCATGGCGACCGTCAGCGTCAACGTGTCGCCGATACAACTGCGTTCCCCCGGCTTTGCTGCCAGTGTCGCTGAAATCCTTGATCGCTGCGGGGTCTGCGGCTCGCGACTAGCCTTGGAAGTCACCGAAGGCCTGGACATGGATATGCAGGCGGAGGTGCTGAAATGCATTGCCGATCTGCGGGCACTCGGCGTCGAAATCTGGCTCGACGACTTCGGCTGCGGCTTCGCGGGCCTCTCTTGGCTGAGGGCAATCGAGTTTCAGACGGTCAAGGTCGATAGAACCTTCCTGCACGACTGCTCGAACCCACGCGGTCTGACGATGCTTCAGGACATGATTGCTCTCATCCGCAATCGCGGGAATACGATTCTGGTGGAAGGCGTCGAAACGGCAGCACAGTTTTCCCTTCTCAAGGATCTTCGCATCGACCGCGTCCAGGGCTTTCACATGGGAATGCCGGTTAGCGCTGAACTTCTGAACGCGGCATAGCTCGAGCTCAAGGTTTCCAGATGGCTGAGCACGTTGCCGATGATCGGTGCGTTGGCGCATGACGTCTCTGCAAATCACGAATTCGGAGGCCACATCGGCCGCGCAAGATGGAGCGGAAATTCCATGTCACGAAAGATCAGCTTGTGATCACGCCGGCCAACCTTGAAGAAGGCCGCCATTGCCGGAAGTCTTGCTTTTGGACGGATCCGGCCGTCTGATGCAGCGAGACAACGGATCGCTGAATCAGGTGAATATTCGGCGGTTGAACCTGAAAATGAGGGGCAGGATGGATCAGGCCAACAGCCAGCAAACATCGGCAAGCGAAGAGAGCGAAGCGCTCAGGCTTCAATATCTGACGTGGGAACACATTGCGTCTGACCTCGGTCATCCGGCTCACCTCGCCCGCAAGGCGGAACTCAGGCGATCATGCAGTGCGGAGCTGGCCGAGACGTCCTACATCGCCGAGAATGCCGCAATCTTCACCGAAAGCCTGACGATGGGCGAGCGGTCGTGGATCGCCGGGCACGCGCTCGTCCGTGGCCATGTGATCCTCGGCGACGATTGCACCATCAATCCCTATGCCTGTGTTTCCGGCACGGTGACGTGCGGTCATGGCGTGCGGATTGCTTCGCATGCCTCGATCGTCGGCTTCAATCATGGCTTCGACGATGCGACCATTCCTATACACCGCCAGGGTGTCGTCAGCGTCGGCATCACGATCGGTGACGATGTCTGGATCGGCGCCAATTGCGTGATCCTCGATGGCGCCACGATTGGAAACGGCGCTGTGATCGCCGCCGGAGCGGTGGTCACAGGCGACATTCCCGCCATGGCGATTGCCGGTGGCGTGCCCGCCCGGGTGCTGCGGAGCCGAGGCTCGGCGCCCAAAAAATCCGAGACTGGCGACATCGAAGATCAATTGGCCAGGCTCGGTCAGAAGGCGAAGGGCCAATGGCCTGATATTCTTGCGCGCTGGAAAACGGACGGAGCCTATGAATCACTGGAGGCAGACGGCATCCGGCGACCAGCGATCCGGCATCTCTGCGATGCAGTCGAGATCGCAGCCGGGTTCGGCCACCTGCCGCCCGACCTCGATGCGGCGGAGACCATCGAGCGTCTCCAAAGTCTTCAGGACCGAGAGACCGGCCTTTTCCCGGAAGAGCATTCGCGAATGCATGGCAAGGCCCTCAGGGATGATTCAAAGGCGCTCTATAACGTCCTTGCGGTTGGTTATGCGCTTGAACTGCTCGGTTCCGGTCCACGCCAACCGGTCCATGCGGTCGAGCTCGGCGCCGGGGAGCTGGATGAATGGCTGAGCGCCCTGCCTTGGTCGACTCGGGCATGGCACTCCGGAAGCGTGGTCGATGCGATCGGAACTGCCATGTACTTCAATGCGAAGTATTTTGGCATCAGGCGTTCACGGGAGGCGCTTTTCGAGTGGCTGGGCCGCAATGCCAACAGCGTTTCGGGGCTGTGGGGTGAACCGACCGCGGCGGAAGGATGGCTTCAACCGGTGAACGGCTTTTATCGCCTGACGCGCGGCACCTACGCCCAGTTCGGCGTGGCACTTCCCCACCCGCGCGCCTCACTCGAAACGGTTCACCTCAACTATCGCAACCACAAGGGCTTCGTTGCTGCAAAATACAATGCGTGCAACCTGCTCGATACAATTCATCCGCTGTTGCTGATTACCCGGCAGACCGACTACAGGCGGGCCGACGGCGAGGCGATCGCTCGCAAGGTCATATCGAGGGCGCTGGATAGATGGCGAGATGGCGAGGGATTCCCGTTTGCCGACGGTGCCGAGCCGAGCTTGCAGGGAACGGAAATGTGGCTTTCCGTCATTCACCTGGCGGCCGATTTCCTAGGACTGGCAGATCGCTTCGCCTTCGTCCCTAAAGGCGTTCACCGGACGGCAGCCGTGGGACTGGGCTTGTGACTACGCTTCGATCAACCGTGCAATGATGCCGTCAGCCAGGCGGCGGCAAGGTCCCGCGCGTTGCTTCGCTTGGCTTTGACGGGCACGATCACGTTGTAACGATCTTCCGCGGGAAGCTCGCCGCCGCCGACCTGCACCAGGGTTCCATCCTCGAGAAAGGTGCCCACCAGCATGCGCCATCCCAAGGCAATACCTTGGCCTGCGCGCGCGGCTGCGATGGTTTCGGTATAGTGGTTGAACCGAAGCGACGGCTTTACCTCGAGGTTGGCGCCGGTGAGCGAAAACCACTGTGCCCAGCTATACCAGGACCGATCGAGAACATCCGTTTCGATGAATTCGTCACCGGAACCGAGCGGGCCATCTCCGCGACGCCTGAGATAGTCGGGAGAGCAGACGGGGCAGATGACGTCGCCGTGCGAGGCGATGACGGTGCCATCGCTGAAGGGAGGCACACCATATCGAATTGCCACATCGACTTCTCCGTCATCGAGAGCGATCGGGCTGTCCTGGGATATCACCCGCACCAGGATGCCGGGGTTCGGACGGCGAAATTCGGCCAGCCGCGGCAGCAGCCAGAAAGAAGAAAATGCAACGGTCGCCCCTATGGTCAATACGTCCTGGCTGCGCGACTGGAGCGCTTCCACGCTCTCGGCGATATCGGCAAAGCTCTTGGCCAGCGTGGCTCCGAGGTTGATGCATGCCGCCGTCGGCTCGATCGCTCGATGCTTGCGCACGAATAGAGGCTGGCCGAATTCCTCCTCCAGCAATGCAATCTGCCTGCTGACCGCCGCCTGGGTGACACCCAATTCGGTCGCAGCCGTGGTGAAGCTCTTCTTTCTGAGCACCGCCTCCAGGGTCACCAGGGCCGTCAGCGACGGGATCCGTCTTCTAAAGTGCATCACAGAACCCTCATCGCATGATAAAAACTTATGCGAACCTAATTTTTTATGCCGTTGAAACAACGGAACTGCAAGGGCAATCTCGGGAAACTCTCGCATAAGAGGTTCTGATGCTAAACAAGCTCCCATCTTCCATTTCCGCCCTTCTCGACGCTCGTGCCAACGGTCACTCTCTGCCGTCCGGCCTTTACGTCAGGCAAGATGTGTTCGAAGCAGACATCGACGTCTTCTTCCACAATCACTGGATCTGTGTCGGTCTCGATTGCGATGTTCCCGAACCCGGTGACGCCACGGTCATCGATATCGGCAAGACGAGCCTGATCCTTCTGCGTGACGACGACGGAGAAATTCGCGTCCTGCACAATGTCTGCCGCCATCGCGGCTCCCGCCTTCTCGATCCGGGCAAGACGATCGTTTCAAAGCTCGTCTGTCCCTACCACACCTGGACATACGAACTGACGGGTGAGCTCAGCTACGCGCCTCACATGGGCAAGGACTTCGACAAGGAGTGTCGGAGCCTCAAGCCCGTCACTTTCAAGTCGATCGGCGGACTGATTTATGTCTGTCTCTCCGACAATCCGCCCGAGGACATTGCTATCCTCGAACAGGCCATGACCGAGCGCCTCGCCCCCTACGACATCCGAAACGCAAAGGTTGCCTTCCAAACCGATGTCATCGAGGATGGCAACTGGAAGCTCACGATGGAAAACAATCGTGAATGCTACCATTGCTCCGCGAACCACCCGGAGCTCTGCGTCTCCTTCGTCGATCTCGACTTCGGCTTCGACCCCGAGACGCTGAGCCCGGAGGATCGCGAACAGGCCGAGGAACATTTCAGGCTGTATGAAGAGCAGACGAAGGCGTGGGAGTCTGACGGCTTTCCCTCGGCTGCGGTCGAGCAGCTCGCCGACTGCGCCACCAACTTCCGCACCCAGAGGCTGATCATCGCGGGTGCCGGCGAATCCCAGACCCACGACGCCACCGCCGCATCCTCCAAGCTTCTTGGGCATATGACCCGCAAGGATCTCGGCGACACGCATCTTTGGGGCCACAACAGCTGGAACCACTTCATGGGCGACCATGCCGTAGTGGCAACCGTCATCCCGCTCTCGGCGGGCAAGACGCTGGTCAGAACCAAGTGGCTGGTCCACAAGGACGCCGTCGAAGGCGTGGATTACGATCTCGACAAGCTGACGGATGTCTGGGTCGCGACGACGGACCAGGACGCCGATCTCGTCGCGCGCTCCCATGCAGGCACTCTCGACCCGGCATATCAGCCAGGCCCCTACTCCCGCTTTTCCGAGACGAACCTCGACAAGTTCGCCAGCTGGTACATCGATCGGATGCGCGCTCATGGATACTAGGAGCCCGCAGATGCCCGTAGCCAGGGCCGCCCTTCACGACGTCTGGAACCCGGAAGAAGACGACGCGCTCGTCTGCCTCGACGTCCAGCAGGAGACCCACGACGTCAAGACATTCACCTTCGCCTCCCATCAGGGCAAGCGGTTTGCGTTCAAGGCCGGGCAGTATTTTCTGTTCGACCTGGAGCACAATGGAGAGGCTGAAAACAGGTGCTACAGCATCTCCTCTTCGCCGCATCGGACGAACGCCTTCTCCGTGACGGTGAAGCGCGTCCCCGGTGGAAAGATCTCCAACTGGCTTCACGACACCCTGGTTCCCGGCACGACCGTCAAGGCGAATGGGCCGCTCGGCCACTTCGTCAGGCCCGAGAGGTCGGGACGCAAGCTTCTGCTGCTGTCGGGCGGCTCCGGCATTACCCCCGTCATGTCCATTCTGCGGGAACTCGCCGACAGTTGCGAACCTGCCGATGTCGTCTTCATGCACGCGGGACGGACGCCGCAGGATCTGATCTTTCGCGACGAACTGGCCTGCATCGCCCGCAGGCTGAAAGGCCTTCGCCTGCATTTCCTCCCGGAGACCGCGGCCGGCGAGCCGTCCTGGCCCGGTCTGACCGGTCGCATTTCGAAAGACTATATGCGGCTTGCGGTTCCCGATATCGCCGAGCGAACCGTGATGTGCTGCGGCCCCGCCCCGTTCATGGCCGCCGCGCGCGGCATTGCCGCCGAACTCGGCGTGCCCGGCTCGAACTACCTGGAGGAAAGCTTCGACGCAGCGGTCATCGACGAACCCGAAATTCCTGCGGTTCAGGAGGCAGCGGCGAGGGTCTTTCAGGTCACCTTCTCGAAGCAGGCGCGCAGCATCGACGTCTCCGGCGACCAGAGCGTGCTCTCTTGTGCGAAAAAGTCAGGCGTCAGGATCCCGTCGTCCTGCGCAAATGGCGTCTGCGGCACCTGCAAGTCGAAGCTTACGTCAGGCATGGTCGACATGAACCACAATGGCGGAATTCGTCAGCGGGAAATCGACGCCGGCTTCTTCCTGCCCTGCTGCTCCAAGCCGCTCAGCGATCTGGTCATCGAGCGCTGAACATCCGTCACTCACCGACAACAGGGACTGACTGAGATGCTGCGAGAGGAAAGCGATTCCGCCGAGCTGACCGGCTCGACGGTCTTCAAGGATGAGCGAAAGCAGGCATACCTCAATCCTGAAGGAGCCGACCGGCCTCTTATCAGTCCTGTGCCGGCCACGACGCTCAATCGGGCTCGCCGCTATCGTCTGGAGCGCCTGCGCCGGAAGATGCGCGAATGGGACTGCGGCGCCCTGCTTCTCTATGACCCCGTCAACATCCGATATGCCTTCGATTCATCGAATATGAGCATTTGGACGATGCACAACGCCTCGCGCTACGCTCTGATCCTGGCCGATGGTCCGGCCATACTTTTCGAATTCGAAGGCGCCGACCACGTCAATGACGGGCTTCCCGGCATCGACGAGATCCGGCCGGCAAAGTCATGGATATTCTTCACATCAGGGAACCTTATGGAACCCCGCCTGAAAGCCTGGGCGGACGAGGTCGCTGACCTCGTAAGCCGCAATGGCGGCAACAAACGCGTGGCGGTGGACAGGCTCGAACCGGCCGGCGCGTTCGAACTCAGGGAACGCGGCTTCATGCTCTTAGACGGCCAGGAACTGGCCGAGCGGGCGCGATCCATCAAAAGCGCCGACGAGATCGAGCTGATGAGATGGACGATCCGTGTCTGCGAAGCAGGTATGGCGCGGATGTACGAGGTGTCCGAGCCGGGCCGCACCGAAAGAGAGATCTGGGCCGAGCTTCACTTCGAAAACGCACGCAGCGGCGGCGAGTGGCTCGAGACCAAGCTCTTGACCGCAGGCCCGAGAACAATCCCCTGGTATCAGGAATGTTCGGACTACGTCATCAAACGCGGGGAGATGATATCCTTCGATACCGATATGATCGGACCCTACGGCTATTGCGCCGACCTGTCGCGCTCGTGGACAGCGGGACACGTGGCGATGAACGCCAAGCAGAAGGAACTCTACGCCGCTGCCAGGGATCAGATCGAGCATAATCTTTCAATCATCAGGCCCGGGATGACTTTCCAGGAATTCAACGAAATGTCGTGGCGGATTCCGGAGAAATACCAGCCTTATCGATACACGCTTGCTCTGCACGGGACCGGAATGGCGGACGAATGGCCGGGGATCCTTCTGCATCCGGATTTCGACCCCGATTTCAGCGGCATCATCGAGGAGAACATGGTTCTGAATGTCGAAAGCCTGATTGCCGAAGCCGGATCCGAGAGCATCAAACTGGAAACCCAGGCTCTGATCACGGCAAGGGGAGCCGAGCGACTGGACACGTTTCCGTGGGAAGATATCTGAACCGGAAATGATGCCGAAAAGTGTGCGCGGTAATGTAGAACAGGACGATTTTAGGCCGACCCGGCCCTAAATCATCCTGCTCTATAGATCTAGGCCAAAAGCACCAGCCAGGCGAGAGTACAGAACGCAGAGCATTGCAGCGATCAGTCGGCGACCGAGTGCAAATCTAAAGTCGTCGTTGCCTTCCAGACGTGCTCGATCGCAGCCATGGCCAGCGAAAGGCCGATCGTCAAGACGGGTGCGCTTGTGACGCTTGCTTTGCCAGCGAGTGCTAGGACCGCAATGACAAAATTGGCCGGAACGAAGCGGAGGAGGATTTCCGCCCGATGCTCATAGGAGGCTGCGACCAGCCAAGCGAAAAACGCGGGCATCTCGCGCTTGAAGAGGCGTAACGATATAGGTCCCGCGAATGCGTCGTCTTTCTGAGGCCCTGCGGGGAGCAGGAGCGCAGGACTGCTGCAGAACCCGGTTGGGAGTGCAGGTAACAAGAAGCCGATCGGTTCGATCGCACCTGCTCCATACCGCCCTTATCGACTTCCTGATCTTGCAGGCTAATCAGCTTTAACAAGATGACAATATCTTGGTTTTCATGCTTACCGTTCGCTGCCCTAGGACGGAGGACACACAGGTCACTGTGTCCTTCCGGTGTCGGTGGCGATGCATCTCAAATCATAGGAGTTGCTGCGGGCCTTGGAGCCATGGAGCGAGCCCTGCACCATTCTGCCGGCTGCATCGCACGCTTGAAGATTGTCAAATGGGCCGAGCTGACTGAATGAGAGTGAGCCGTCGACCGTTATGGAAATCATCACGAGAAGCCATTTGACCATGGGATTTTCATTCCTGTTCTTAGGGCATTTTGATTTAGTCTTGTGCTAGGGAACGTCGTCGTGAGGACTCGAAACGCCTTTCTGAAGATCAAGAGACGATTATGGTGTCGCCAACGCAGCTCTGACTTTGACAGAAAGCGGTGACGAATGAAGCCTGCCCGCGCAGCATCACAGGGTCGATTGCGCGCACGCCTTCTTCTGCAGCGATCTAGGAATTCGCCGTTCCTTTTCCCGCCCGCGGCCCCACGACGTGATTGTTTTCAGACCCTTATATCGGCGGGGGATCGGAGCTCTGCAATGATGGCGGTCCGGGTTGCGGCCTCCTCGTTTGTGAATCCATCAAAATCAGCAAGACCATTGAAGGACAGCCCCGTCATACGTTGAATAGATGCGACGCTGCGCTGGTAGGTCTTGAACGCGCCGAAAACGGCTTCGAGATGCTTCAATTCCGAAACCTGGTCGACGATATAGGCAGTGCTTGAAGGCCGGCCGGCATCGTTCACAAAGCTCAGCACTTTCCAGTAGGCGGTAGGTATCTGCACGCCGCGATAAGTCCTGTCACTGTCTCTGAAAACTGGCCCCGTGAAAACCGAGACTTTGGTGTCCTGAACTTTGGCGTTACCGAGCACGTAGTCTTCAAGGCTCAGCCACGTCTTCTGGTTAAAATTTGCCGCTTGCGGTGAGCAATTCGTGAAATGGAAGGTGTCGCCGTTGGCTGTTGCTGCCGTTTTGCCCCAGACCGGGTCCTGACGGCGAACCAGGTGACCGCGGTCCAGGATGTTGTCGGCATAGAGGTCTTCGCCGATCTGAAACTCGTCTGCGATGCGACCGTCCAGGAACCATTTATCGTTCTTCCGCTCGACCTCTCCCGGATGCGCCCCGTCGATGTTAACGGCGACAAACATGGCCAGCCGTCTTGCCGAATGCATAACGACGCTGAAATGCTCGTAATCAAGACGCCCTTCGCTCGATCCCGACACAGGTGCGACGAACCGCTTGAGCTCGCCAAGCGGTGTTGGCAATGGCACCGTGAAGCCGAGAAAGTCCTCTACGTAACCTGCGCGCCCAGAGAAGCTGGCGGCCGGAGTGCGTTTTGGCTGTCCCCGGGCTTCCACACTTTCCAGCTCTTGATTCAGTGCCGCCTGGCTGTCGATATCCGCGGGACCGCCAAGCCGGGTAAGGTCGGCCAGACGCGGTTTGTGTGTAAGATCGATGGTCATGCTGTATCCCCCTCTTTTCAATCCGATGTTTAGGACATGACATTTCCTGAAAATGGCTCGTCCGTTGAATGCGTAAATGGAAACAAACCGCCATCACGATAAGGCGCCAGAAGCAGGTGATCGTAAGCTTGGACCAGCTTTGCGACAGCCTGAAAACGCCTGCCAAATTTTCCATACCGGGCAAGGGCAGAAAACATCTCAGACGTCAGGCCTGCCTGATCAATGAAAATGACGAGGCGCGCGAGCAAATAGTCGTCTTCGCGCAAGCTTCTTCCATTTTGGAATAGGTCGGACATGCAGTCTGTCGGCCAGAAGGGTGCAAATTCTGAAACCTCTGCAACCGCTGCAACAAAGCTTGATGCATCCACGGCCATTGCATCGCCGAGTGCAGCGCGGACAGGATCGTAAATCTCCGGTGAACGTCCGCGCAAAATGGAACCGAGGACAGGGCGCGACAATAATTGCGGCTGCCATGACCGGGAATTCTGCCTGCTGGCATAAAAGAATATGCTGTCATTGACTTGATCCAGCATTTTCAGGTCTGACGACAAGGGAGGCGCGCGTTGGAATTCTTCCAATCGACGGAGCAGCTCTTCCGGAAGTTTGACGACCGAAGACGGGCTGCCGAGCATTGAGCCCCCGAAGTTCGTTGTAGGCGATAAGAGCGCGACAAGACGCACGATATCCGGTCGTAGTTCGTAGGATTCTAAGTCATTCGGAGAGTTAGCGTTGTCCCAATAGTTTGCCAGGACCCGAAGACGCAGTGACAAGACGGAAGTTACCGGACTGCGCTCGATCCTCGGATAGGTCCTGATCGCATCCCGATAAGGCGGCTCGTCCCAGAAAGTTGGTGCGCGGCCTAGCGCAACGGTCGCAATTGCGAGTGAAAGCAGCGTTCCAATTCGAAATGGGGTAGCGTTCGAAAGTTCCCTGACACTCTGCACGTCCGCCACAGCCCATTTCAAAAATGCTTCATCGCCGGTGCCAGTCGCTAAACAAGACAAGGCCCATTTCCAGGTCCAATGGTTTGTCGTGTCGGCGAGTTTGTCGAATGGCGGCTCTTCTTGGGCGCATTCACAAAGGAGAGCGGCAGCCGAAGATCCGTATTTGACGATGTTTTCGAAGTCGGCCTCCACATACATCGCTTGAATGTGCTCGGCTGTCTCCTTGTCGCGTAGAACGTCGATCTGGCGACGCGGGACATGCCCAACCCTCGGGTAGTTGCCTGGTGGCACGGGGGCAAGTTCGAAACTTGAGCGTAACGGCTTCTGCTCGAGGTTGTCATCCTCAAGATCGACCAATCGAGAGGTGATGCCTGACTTGGCACGCCGGGATTGCTGCACAGCACTGACCTCGCTGCGCTGGGATGCAGGCAAAGCTGCTGTCTCTTCAGCCGACAGGCCTTCGTCCGATCGGGCCTCGCGGCGCAGTACGGCGCGCGCGTTGACCGGCATCGCTGAGATATCGTCACCCGCAACATCGAGCACGCGGCGAACGAGGCTGGGATCAGAGACCAGAACCGAGATCTCACCAAGAAAGGCGTCGTGATAAGCAGCGAGTGCGCTTGCGTTCGGGTCGCCGCCCCCCCCGCCGGAACGGTACCATTGGGCTGCTGCGCGATGCACCTGGCGAACAGTTTCACGCATCTCGATATTGGCATTTTCGGACAGCGTGAGATCATCATTTAACATCGGCAACATGATCCGCCGCAGCACAGGGATGTGGCGAACCGCATTGGGTCCGACTTGCTCGACCAGCCAGACCTCACGCGATAGAGCGTCGAAAAGATCCTGCGCTTTTTGCTCGTCGATCTCACCCAAGCCCGTGGGCACAGCGAGAACATTCCGGATCAGATCGGGCGTGATGATACTCAAGGCCAGCCCCGGATGAGCCAGCCGCGCAAGGTCCTTGCTTGAAACCAGCCGTTCACCGCCGGCGCCTTTGATGACGTGATCCTTCAGCCGATCAAGAAAGCGCGAATAAAGGACGCGTGTGCTCGCAGCCGCGCCAAGCACCCCTGCGCCCTCGGCCTCTGCAATGATCGCGTCGATGTCGCGTGCGTTCCGGTCGCGAGCAAATGTCGCAAGCAGAGTGAGAACTAGTGGAAAGCGCGGGATGACCTCGACGATCCGTCGGGCGCGGCTTTCGGTGAATTTGCGCCGGCCGCCGCAGGCGTGAAGCAATTCGACGGCAGCATCGATATCGAGTTCTCCAACCTCCCGGTGGGCGTCAAACCATTGTGCGGTCATCGATTCGTCTTGAGGAAACGGGTCGGCGCGTCCTGCAACAACAGATCTGACGGCGCCAAACGCCGGCGTTCCATCTGGACGGACGAGCCGTGTCAATGAATCGATGAATGTCAGGACGAGACCGAAGGGCTCTTGGACGAGGGAGACGGCCCGCATATCGGAGCGTACCAGAACCTCTTCGAACGTATCCACAATAATCACAAGGGTTTGAGCGGCGAGTTCGCCATTGCTCAACGCCTTCTGCAACTCGTCGCGCATGCTGGAAATGATAAAGAGGTTATCTGTGCCCGAAAGCTGATCGATGGCCTCTCTTAGCTGGCTGAGCCTATGTAGTTCAAGACGAGCATTACTGCGTATTTTTGACAGAGGCGCATCGAGTTCCGGTCGCGCAAAACCGATCTGACGTGTGAGTTCGTTCAGCCATTCACGCTCTCCGCCGAGCGCGACATTCCGCTGGTCAAAGTCGAGACACACGACGATCGGCCCTGACCAATCAGCGCGCTGCGTTCGGCGCATCAAATCGGCAACGAGAGCAGATTTTCCAGAGCCCCCGATGCCTGTGAGGAGCAGCGGACGCAGCCGAGGGGGATTCTCAGTGGGGACAACCAGACGGGCAAGAGGTGGAACCAATGCCCCATCGGCGATATAGCGATCGAGTGCTTCTGCGTCTCGCTCACGTCCAAAAAGCTTTTTGGGAGCGACATAGTCCTGGCGCCGGCGCTCGGCTTGGCGGGCGAGAAGAATTCGCGGGTCGATGCCAGGCGCCCGTGCAACTGCCCTGGGCAGCGGTAGCGACCGCGCGAAGTCAAGTGCGAGCGCCTGAAACATTAGCTCGTCCGTTGACATCTTCCGCATGGACGTGCCGACAGCGCCGCCTCCCTTTTTGAGGATTGCTTGGAGAATTTGGCCGAAGCGGTCGCCTCGCCGCGGGATCGTGTCGGTAATCGTTCGATCCAGCTCACCGCCACCAACGAGCTCCCTCAGGGCATCGCGGCGCGCCTCTGGCTGCAGACGCCAGAGCACCTCCTTATTATCCACCACTTCTTCGATTGAGGCAGAAAGAGCGCTAAGGATCTGATCTTCTAACGTTTCGTCACGCTCTCCGACAGCGAACGTCGCCAGGAGTTGCATCGGGTCGAACGTCCCCACGACCGCTGCGCGTTTTCGCAATGTTGCAGCGATGGCTTCCGGCGTTTCGGATGAGGCGACCGTCATCAAAGCCCCATCCGTTTCTTCAAATGGGGATCAAGATCGTTTTTGACGACCGCCGCAATGGCCTGAGTCATGCTGAAACTGTCATTAATCCGACCGCCCGCGACCGATGCCACGAGCCCGGCAAGGCACTCGCACGCAGCGTCGGGCAGGGCAAATCGGCCATCGACGCGGTGCCCGATCCAAAGGGCGACGCGGCCTCCGTCAAGATGGGTCAACGGCTTGTCGAGCTTCTTCGCCTTGATGCCCTGGAGCGACGGCAGATCGACGTCGGCGAGGCCGAGCAACACCAAACGCAGCGAAGGCTCTGCCGATACATCAGCGTAGAGGCGATCAAGAAGTCCGCGCGTGCTCGTGTCAGGCAGCGAGTGTTTTTCAAGGTCGTCAATGACGATCCAGAGCGTGCGATTTCCCGCGGCGGCAATCAGAGCAGCTTTCAGTTCCGCAACAACGCGAACGACGACGTCATTGATCTCTGTTGATTGCCGTTCTGAAAGCAAAGCCTTGTCATCGACAGGCGTCAATTGCGCCGACAAGCCAAGGTTGACGGCGTCAAGGATCGCTCCAGCCGTTCTGAAGGCATTTTGCATCAAGCTTGCTGCACTGATTTCGACGACCTCATGCTGCGCGGGGTCCAGATGTTCCTTGAGGACTTTCCTGGTAAAGGACTTGCCGACAGCCCGGAACGGCTTTCCGTCGCTCGATATGTCTGCACGCACGATCAGGATTTTGACCTTGCCGGTGCAGGCTTCCGCTATGGACTCTTGCAGTTCACCGCGGCCAATGAGCGGATCACCGTTTAGGAAAATCGGCTTTAAGGCGAGCAGGTCGCCCATTCGAAATTTAATAGCAGCACCTGCCTTCTGCCGAACGCGGCGCAGTGGAATTGCGATATTGATGATTGCCTTCCGCAGCGGTTTGCCATTGTCGTCCAAAACATCGGAATTCCCGTCAAATTCCACGCCGGCCTGATGTAAGGCGACGGGACGCATATCGAGGTCAAGGCAAGGCCCACCTGACGATCCACTGATCGAGTTCGCGTCATGTAGAACCCGTGCGTTTGTCCTTGCCTGCGTGCTGCCCAAAAGTCCGGCAAACTTCTTGTCGACGTTGAAACTGCCATAGGACAGCCGCATGGAATATTCGCCGGGGTGATGGAGAAGGATCATGTTCCCCTGCGGAACGGGTGGCTCTTCATCGATTATGTTGTAAAAGCGCCTGTCGAGGCCGACGGGTTCGATCAACTCCAAAATGGCGAAGTCGTCATACGGCTCGAAGGCTGCCAGATCCTCAGGCCACGGCACACCGGTATTCTCGTCTGCCGCGTGCTCGCTGCCCTCGGCACTGCTTGCCGCGACAAACCAATTCGTGCTCGCCGGAATGGAGGTTACGCCGCCTGATTGGGCTGCCCTGGCAGTGAAATCGAACTCGACGCTCAACAATGGCGCGCTCCCCGGCTTGGCTCGCCAAGCCTCCGCTGGGCCAAGTTTGGCGGCAGCTGCATCCTCAGGCGGCAGCGCTTCGAGTAAGGTCCGGACGACATGCCAATTTGTGAGCACAAGCCGCGGTCCGATCAGAAATCCGGTGCCCCTGATACGACTTGCCCCCTGCTTGACGACAACTCGGCAGGTACACCTTTGTGCACGCATCAGGCCGGCATTGACCGCATCTGGATCGCGAAAGCGTTCCTTGTTGTTGATGATGGCTTCAAACGTGATCTGTGCGCTGGTTCGAGCGGCTTCGTCGGAGCTGAGGGCGACTGCCATGACGACGCCATCTCCTTGCGTCCCGTCAATCGGGGTGGCGAAGAGCATGGCACCGGCCGCAGAGCACAGCTCGCCGAGGAACCCTTTGTCCTTTGCATATTCCAAAGCCGCCAGCATATCGGCGTTGTCGCGCAGATCCCCGGAATCGAGCGCTTCGCGTTTCTGTCGTCGCCATGCGAGTGCCTTGAAGCGAGTTATCTCGCTCGGTCGCGCATCGGCAAAAACGTCGAAAGCCTTCTCGAAGGTCTCACGCGTCACCTTCAGCTGCGATGCGAGTTTTGTGACGTCGAGATTGTTGGAAGGTTCTGGCATTGCTTGCCCTCACACCCAGTTCAGTCGCCCAATCGCATCTTGTGCCAGGATCTTGGAATCCCTGACAGCAGCAAGCGAGTGTGCATAGTTCGCTGTCATGACACGTCCTGCAAAATGTAGCCCCAGAATGGGCAAGCTATCGCTGAAGCGCAGCACACCTGACCCCGACGAGCCTGCCAGCGTAGTTGCGTCGTGCGTCAGGATCCAGTTTCGGCCATCTCCTCCGAGGGTCCCGGCTGCTTGCACGATTGTTCCGGGACTGAAGTACTTTCGTCCATAGTCCAAGCCAAATATCATGGCGAGGCGGCGTCCAATCGTTTCGGAAGTCTCCACTCCTGACGGATCGTCGAGGGCAGCAAGGTCAGGACGGGCCGGGTAGCCAATGACCGCGATATCCTGTTTGCTTGCCGCTTCATTGAAATCCGTGATCAGACCGATCGGTTTCGGCAGCTTCCCGGTCATATTTTCTGTTTCGACGTCGAGGATCGCCATATCAAGATGCGCGAAATCGACCTTTTCGCCGATTTGGGACAATCCAGCCGAAACGATTTCTCGCACCTTAAAACGCTTTTCATTGCCGCGGCCTCGGTCGTCGAAATTGATCGTTACATTCTCCCGCAGGAACCAGCGGTCTCCGCCATTGCCCGGAACAACGTCGGCGATCGCTTCGGCCACATGTCTGTTCGTGATCACAAGCCCGGGTCCTGCGATAAATCCTGTGCCGACATGCTCTCCGTTGAGGTCGATGCGTCCGACCGTCGCGCATAAGGCCGGCAAATACTCCTCGGCGGCGAACAGTGCCGGCGCCCAATCGGTGATTTCGGCCTGGCTTTTGGAGATCGCGCCATCGTTGACTTTGAAAGCGGGGCGCCCTTTTAGTCTGACCAACGATTCCATGACGATCCGCCCCTCGATCGACAGCGCCGCCTCGCCACCGGTTATGAGCGAACGAACGACGCTCTCGGTTCTGTTGAGCACGTCGCGGCGGGCAGCCGACGCTTCGAGCGTCGTGCCAGAGCTAGCCTCGATCTCGTTGAGCGCTCGCTCGATCTGGTCCTGCAAATCCCGCATGCCGGTCCCGCTGAGGCTGGCTCGGACGCTTTCGGCCGTGCTTTCCCGACCGGGCTGCGTTGGTGCAATCATCGCAAGCGTCTGGCGTCTTAGGGGCGCAGGCGGCGGTATCGGCGATACGAGGTGAGGGGCCTCGTTCGCGACCTTGAGGCTCCGCCTCAACGACGCCGGCGCATGTGCCACCAGGCCAGGTGAAGGGGTCGGGCGTGCAGCGGACTCCAGAAGCACTGAGCGTCCGGCATCGCTGCGCCGCCAGGCATCAGCAGCCAGGAAGGTTGCTTCTGATCCGATACGCGCCCAATTTGTTCCATTCTCAGCGTTCGCCTGCGCTTCGGCAAAAACCTGGGAGACTGTCATACTCGTTGGGGCGTCAGGAACCGACTCGGGTGCGATTGGTGTATCCACCTTATTCGGTATTTTGGTCAGAGACAGACGTAGGAGTGCTTCTGCGTCGACGATACCCGCACCATGCAGCCAGCTGTTCCAGCGTGACGGACGCCGCGCCGTCGAGGTCAGCGCGGAGCGAAATAATTCTTGTACGCTCACTCCGCGACGTTTTGCTTCCGCTCGAACCTTCGTGCGTCCGAAATGCGCAATCCAAAGCGCCGCCACCCCAGCCGTCGTCGCCACGGCAAAGGAGGTGCCCTGTCCGCCACTGACGATGCCCGCACCCCCGTCGATGGGTGTACGGCGAGCGACATAAACATTCTCGGCAGGGGCGGATATTGTCACGCTCGGTCCGGCACTGGTGCCCTTCCACGGCTTGTCGTTGACATCAACGCCCGCAACACCAATGACACGATCGTCCGAGGCGGGGTAAACGACAAAACTGACGCAGTTTCCGGCCGCTGCCATTATGATCAACCCTGCATCAATGGCGACGCCTACCGCAGCTGCAATGGAGCGCGAATAGATGCCGCCAAGGCTCATCGTGATCACATCTGCCTTAATCTTTACGGCATGAAGGATCGCTGCGGCGATCGGAGTACCATCGAAAATCTTTACGTCTGTCGTACAGCGGATCGGCACCAGGCTTGCCGCCGGGGCAGAGCCCACCATCCCACCGCCCACGCGGCTGATGACGACGCTGCCCGTGGCCGTGCCGTGACCGGGATTTGCAAAGGTCGGATCGAGGGGATCCGTCGGGTCTGTGTCACCCCCGATGATATCAGCCGCAAGATCAAAGCGCAGTGCCTCCAGGTCAAGATCCGGATGACTGGCTACCCCGGTATCAGGCTGCGCAACCAGCACCCCTTCGCCCTTCTTTGGCGACATTGCCCATGCCTGTGGTGCCTTGACTGCCTTGACGGACCATTGGTGATCGCTAGGTGTGGCTGCTTGAGACCAACAAAATGCATCCAGTGCCACCGACTCTGGCGTATTTCCGCGTAAAGCACGAGCATCGGGTTCGGCATAGAGTGTCGAACCGATGTCTGGACTGCATGACACGAGATCAAGTGCCTCGACGAGGTCGTCAGCAATTGCAAATAAGCGGTCCGGAGCAATTGTTCGGGACACTCCGGGGAATTGAAGAACGTAAAATGTCGGCAGCAAAGATCCCAACGGTACTAAGCTGAACGTGTCACGTTGAAGCAGGGACGCAAGTCTCTTGCGGAGATCGGCGGCAGACGACACATTCTTTAGTTCGAGCTCGAAACGAACAATTCCGGGATGCAAAGCTTGATCGTCACCCTGAGAAGCTTCCGAAACTGCGCGCAGAATATCGAAATTAGCCATCGTTATTTTCCCTCGTCAGGATACCACTTTATCGCTTCTAATTTATCTCTCTACAACCGGTCGAGAAAATTTATTTTTGGGTTGGGGATAATAAGCGAGCGCAGTCTTCGACTGCGCGCAATAGTTACTTAATGTTGGCAAATTGAAACTGCGTTTCGCTCCGCAAAACCTTATCCTCGATAGAGATGACCGCATGCCAGCAGTTCTCGCCTCACGCATTCTTATCGCTGGCAAGCCGTTGGTCATCACATCTTCCGTCACAAGGCTATGGGTTAGAAGCAAGGACATGTCGGCGGCAAGACTGGAATCGCCCGTAAGATCATGGATGGAGATTATGCCAATGATGGGAGCTCAACGCCTCCGTCGCGGCTTTCCCAATGGACAAGCCGAAAAACATGGTCCTGTCGATAATCGACGCGCTAAAGACCGGCGCGCTTGGCGGGCAGATAGCTCATGGCGTTCAGCCTCGCTTCGGTTCACAGGATGCTCCTCACAAAGTTTCTGAGCATACTCTTCGCTGTCACATCTGCTCGACGATATATCGTTTGGAGTCGAGTGCTCCTTCCAGCCGTTATTGCTTGGAGGGAATCCCGTAAATCCGTGGATTTACGGGCGCGTCACCGTCATCGAACACAAGGCAGCGTATCAATCCGTTCTCCTCGGACAGCACCATCAACGTTTCTGGTTGTCGATCTTTTGAACCAACCGGTTCGAGTTCGGCTAGCTGAGAGGGACCGTTATCGCGGGTCCATGTATAGATCGCGGCCTTACCGCCATTCCTGTCCTGAGGACCAGCCAGGATCAATAAGCCGTCGTGATATGGTGCCAGATCGCGGACCGCCTGGCCCTTTCCTAAATCCACCGGGTGTAATTCAAGCCCACCAGCCCCATCGTCAAACAGGTAGTTCACCGAGGTTTCCCCGATGACGGCCTTGCCGTCGGGAAGTGGGCCTCGGAACCCAACGAACAGCTTGTCTCCGGTGACAGCGAGCCCCTCGATGTTCGTCCCGTCTTTTTCGGGAGCCAACGCGTTCGCTTTTTTGAAGGCATCGCTCTGGTCGAGGAGATCGGCCAGGTGGTCGCTCTTTTCTACAGCTGATGAGACTTCGTTCTCTTCCCCCAGATCGCCACCCGATAGCGCACTCGCCGGAATGCGATATGCGAAATAGCGCGAGTCTTGCTTTTCGCCTTCCTTGTTACGCCCATGGGAGCCAACGATATAGAAGAAGCCGCCGCTGAAGGAGACGCCCTCGGCATCCGTCTCCTTGTATTTGTGTCCGTCCTTTGCCTTCTTGGGGAGCAGAAACACGCGGTCCTTTATGGCGACAGACGTGTCGTCCACATCGAAGGACAAGGCATATCGGTACTCGTCGCCGACGAGGAGGCAAGTCTTCCCATCGCTCGAGCAGGCGGCTCCGCTCACTTTGGTCGCTTCATCCGGCGCAATTGGTGGCGAAGTCCGCGGAGTGAGCAGCTTTTCCGGTTCGATGACGTTTGCAGACGCCGCAAAGCCGCCTGGCAATGTGAACAGGAATGACAAAACTGCGATATAGATTAGGCTCTTCCTCATGGTCCTCCCCCTGGCGCTTCAGTCCGCAATCCATCTGCGGCTTCAGGCGGCGTTTGTCAGCACCTCAACCAATGCAGGCCCTTCACCCTCTCCGAGTGATGCCACGAATTGTTCGTGCCTGCCGAAGCATTCCCAGTATTTGGCCCAGAAGCCGTTTGGCGTATCGAATGGGAACCTTCGAGGATCGGAACGCGATCCATCCGTGATGATCTGACGATGCGTCGTGATATCAGAAGCTGTAAGCCCAAATTCATGGGACAGCCAAGCACACAAGCGGGCAACCGATGCCACCTGGCCGTCGGTGTAGACGGGGTTGAGGCTCAGATCGGACTTCTGGACGATCTCAATTCCCACGGTGACCGCATTGACCTGCGCATTCCTGAAGCCACGCCATTGCGTGGCTCGGCCGGCGTGATTGCAATAATGGGTTCGCAAGTCGGGATTCAGCTTCCAGATTGAGCCGTCTCGCTCGACCGTGAAATCGACACTGACCTTCCGTCCGTCCTGTGGATTTGAAAGATAGATGGTGTCGTTGTGTGTGCCGGATCCGGCAGTGTCGTGCAATACGATGCCCAGGATGGGAGTGGTCCGCACATTGAGGTATCTTGCGGTCAATTCCTGCCAGGCCGGACGCCCCGGTGCCGAGCCCGGATGACCGGTACCTGGATTCACGCCGACGTCGGCACCCAGTAGCTCCGCTGATTCATCGAAGAGCGACCGAACCTTTGTCACATAGGCGGGATCGGCCGCGTAACCCGATGATTTTAAATAGCTGACATAGGCTTCCGGAGAGGAGCAGTGGTTCCTCCATTCGGTGTACGGACCTGAATCGATGAAGTGCCAATAGCCCTTGATGAACTCGTTGATCGACGAGAATTTGCAGTAGGTCGTCATTTCGCCGTCACTGCCTCTGTAGTCGACCGGCTGTGCAAACCCAACCATGCGTTCGCGAAACTTCAGGCCACCGAAATTCAGATGCTGGCGTGCAAGCGGACTGGAACCACGACCTGATTCCAGGATCCATTGTGCCAGGGAGCCAATCTTCGCAGCTTCTGGCACATCGTTGAAGTCTTGATATTTCGCAATCAGATCATCCCATACCGACATAACTGTCCCTCCTTTTTGCACGACACGCGCGGAGCGTAGACGAACCCGACACGCGGCGTTCCCATGTGACAATGACAATGGCAGTAAGCATTCATCCGCCAGCGTGACGAGACACAACGTACGTGAACGAGGCTCAAAATCAGAATGATTTTGAGTAAAAAACTGGAATGTACTTGGTATACGCCCTGCCAGCGATGACACGCGGGCGGATTTCACGTTGAGATTTAGTAAACACTAAAAATACACGTTTGTAAATGTGGTTTATATCTTTCGATAATTACTCAATCTTGCGACGACTTAGATTCCGGAGTATATTTCGCTGATAATCGACCAGAATGACCGAAGAGCCGCTTACCGCTACCGACGCCATCGTTTTCCGACCACACCGTTCTATTACAGATCCCCGCTGCATCTACGCGACGTAAAGGACTTGCTCGCCGAGCGCAGCATTAACGTCCTGTTTCAGACCGTGTCGGAGTGGACGACCAAGTTTGGCCTCTGCAGTTGAACGGATAAGGACCTATGACCAGAGTGTTCGTTTTTAGTTGCTGTAATTGTTCAAAGATGGCGCGGCCGGTATTGGTTCAGCCTACTCCAAACTCTTGGGAACCGTTAGTCGGGCTGATGACACCGAACGCCTTCAGCATTCTAATTTTAAGTTCAGTGCGCTCTCGAAGCGGCACGATGCTGTGACGGCGTTTGCCCGAATGTGCGCTTGAAGGTTCTCGTGAACTGCGAGGCGTTTTCAAAGCCGACATCCAGCGCGATCTCGATCAGAGGCGCCTTCGACTGGACAAGGATCGATTTCGCCCGCTCCATGCGAACACGATTGTAGGCCTTGGCCGGAGACATCCCCGTCTTGTCGATGAAGATCCTCTCCAACTGCCGCCTCGACAGGCCAACCATGGCGGCAAGCTTCTGTATAGACATGCTGCCATCGACGAACTGCTCCATCGTGATCATCGCCGCCTTGACGCGGGCGTCGTCATAGTCGTCGTAGAGCGGACGCCGCGGCTGTATGTCGGCCGGAGCCCGCGCCTTTTCGATCTGAAGGACCTCCAGCGCGTTTCGTTCGGCATCGCGGCTGATACATTTTCGGACCAGCAACGCCGCCATGTCGGCGGAACTGCTGCCGCCTGCGCATGATCCGCGCTGGCGATCGAGATTGAAGAGCCGATCGGAGCGAACGCTGAGGTCGGGAAACCGCTCCCGAAACTCCTTATAATGCAGCCAGCTCACACAGGAATCGTGCCGCTTCATCAGGCCAGCCGCAGCAAGAATGAACGAACCCGTGCACACGCCGATCAGCGGCACCTTCTTGGCGTCCGCCTGCTTGAGAAAAGCGATGGTCTCCTGGTCGACAGGGTTCTCCACCGTCAGAAGGCCACCGACGACCACGATGTAGTTGAACTTCGACGGATCGACGAAATCGGAGGTCGGAGCGACCTGGACGCCGCAACTCGAGGTGATCAGGTGCCGCGTGCTGCCGATCACCTGCCAGTCGGCAAGGACCCTTCCGGAACGATCCTGCTGGTCGCTGGCAAGCCGCAGCGTATCCACGAACAGCGCGAAGGCGGACAGCGTGAACGATCGCGCCAGAACGAAGCCCACCTTGAGCCGCTCAGCCGACCTCGCGGCGTCGTCTCCCTGCCGATGCTGCCCGGATCGCATATTCATCCCCCTGCCGCTTGTAAGAGCGTGCTCATCGAAAGACATGCGCTCGCGGATCATGGTCGTCAATGAAAATGGTTTGTGCTCGACGACTCGCGCCCAGCCCCGAGTTTGGAAGAATGCCGCTATAAGTTCCCCAGCTTCGACCGGGCTAGCCTGAGCCGCCGGCAGGCCGGCGCGCGGCAATCACGGAATATCTCGATATCCGGAGAGCGGCGGTTTTTCTGGGGAGCGCCGCGTCGGCGCTCCCCAGGGTCAAATCACGCGGCCAGGACGCCGCTCTTCTTGGCCATCCAGGTTGCGATGTAGTCCATAAGGCCGGGGTTTAGGCAATCGTAAGGCTCGAGGCCGGACGTCCTCAACTGCGCCCTGACGGCGTCCATCTTCGCGGGGTCGAAGCCGCTTTCGATGATCGACGACACGAAGGCCGCAAAGCCCGGCTTCGCCCAGCCGCTTTCCTGAAAGCGTTCCGGATGGACGAACGACAATCCCTGGAACGGATGTTCGCGCACGACCGGCCCATACATATGAACGCCGCATTCCTTGCAGGCGTGGCGCTGGATCAAGGCTGTGGAATCGACGACGGCGAGCTTGTCGCCATTCTCCTGAACTTCGACGCTTTCGGTCGGCGCAACGGCCACGACCGAAAAGACTGCGCCCTCGGGCTTCCAGCACTTCGTGCAGCCACAGGCGTGATTGTGGGCGATATCGCTTTTGATCCTGACCTTCACCGGGTTGCTTGCGCATTTGCAGACGAGCGTCCCGCCTGCGAAAGCAGCGTCAGTCGCCCGAAAGCCTGAATCCACTGCCGGATGTATGGCTATGCTGGTCATGGGTTTCTCCTCCCCTTCTGGGCCGTTTGCGATATGCCCGGCCAAGCTCTGCAATCAGTCTCCCAACCTTCGCGCGTGCCAGCGCAGATGGTCTTCCATGAAAGTCGAAATGAAGAGGTAGGAGTGGCCGTAGCCTTCCTGCATGCGAAGCCGCAGGCTGATGCCGGCCGTCTCGCAGGCTTGCCTGAGCTCTTCGGGGCGCAATCCGTCCTCCAGGAAACTATCCGCCGTCCCCTGGTCGACGAGGAATTCCGGGAACCGGTGCCCGTCTTCGATCAGCGAGCAGGCATCATATGCTCGCCAGCGCGCTTCATCGGCGCCGAGGTATTTCCGGAATGCCGGCTTTGACCAGCCGGAGACCGAGGGATGGCTGATCGGCGCGAAGGCCGAGCAGCTGCCGAAGCGTCCGGGGTTCTTGAGCGCAATGGTGATCGCGCCATGTCCGCCCATCGAGTGACCGAAGATTCCCTGTCGGTCCATGTCGACCGGAAACTCGGCCGCGATAAGCTTCGGCAATTCATCGACGATGTAGCTGTACATCCGATAATTCTGCGCGAACGGCGGCTCAGTGGCGTCGACGTAAAAGCCGGCTCCCTTGCCGAACTGCCAATTATCAGGTTCATCCGGGACGGCCTCGCCCCGCGGACTGGTGTCGGGGCAGACGATGATCATGCCGAGTTCTGCGGCAAGACGCCGGTACTCGCCCTTTTCCATGACATTGGCATGGGTGCAGGTCAGACCGGAAAGGTACCAAAGAACCGGCAGCTTCCGTGCTTTGGCCTGCGGCGGCAGGAATACCGCAAAGGTCATGTCGCAGTCGCAGGCGTCCGAGCGATCGACGTAAACGCCCTGGGTGCCGCCATGAGAATTTTCTGTCGAGATCGTCTTCATGGCTCAGTACACGACCACGCCGCGGATGCTCTCGCCCTTGTGCATCAGCTCGAAGCCCTTGTTGATGTCTTCGAGCGGCATTGAGTGGGTGATCATCGGGTCGATCTGGATCTTGCCCTGCATGTACCAGTCAACAATCTTCGGCACGTCGGTGCGGCCGCGCGCGCCGCCAAAGGCCGTGCCCATCCAGTTGCGGCCGGTAACCAGCTGGAACGGACGGGTGGAGATTTCCTGGCCAGCGCCGGCAACGCCGATGATAATGGACTTGCCCCAGCCGCGATGGGAAGATTCCAGCGCCTGTCGCATCACCTTGGTGTTGCCGGTGCAGTCGAACGTGTAGTCGGCACCGCCGATCAGGTCGCCGTGGCGCTTGGTCAAGTTGACGAGATAGGGCACGATGTCGTCGCCGACCTCCTTCGGATTGACGAAGTGGGTCATGCCGAATTTTTCGCCCCATGCCTTGCGGTCAGAGTTGATATCGACACCGATGATCATGTCGGCGCCGGCAAGACGCAGGCCCTGAAGCACGTTGAGGCCGATGCCGCCGAGACCGAAGACGATGGCGGTCGCGCCCATCTCCACCTTGGCGGTATTGATGACGGCGCCGATGCCTGTCGTGACACCGCAGCCGATGTAGCAGATCTTGTCGAACGGCGCGTCGGGATTGACCTTGGCAAGGGCGATCTCCGGTAGCACGGTGAAGTTCGAAAAGGTCGAGCAGCCCATATAGTGATGGATCTTGTCCTTACCGATCGAGAAGCGGCTGGTTCCGTCCGGCATCACGCCCTGGCCCTGGGTCGCGCGGATCGAGGTGCAGAGATTGGTCTTGCGCGAGGTGCAGGAATAGCATTCGCGGCATTCCGGGGTGTAGAGCGGAATGACGTGGTCGCCCTTCTTCACCGAAGTGACGCCGGGGCCGACATCGACGACGATGCCGGCGCCCTCATGGCCGAGGATCGCCGGGAAGAGGCCTTCCGGATCGGCGCCCGACAAGGTGAAATCATCGGTGTGGCAGATGCCCGTCGCCTTGACCTCGACCAGCACTTCGCCGGCCCGCGGCCCTTCCAGCTGCACGGTCATCACTTCGAGCGGTTTTCCTGCCTGTGTGGCCACGGCTGCGCGAACGTCCATTTTGATATCCTTCCTCTTAAATTGAATTCTGATGCTGCATATTCGAAGGGGCCGGCTTCTCGCCGATCTGCTACGTCACAGCCGAGATTTCATGCTCTCGCCTTCGCGCTTTTCATTCATCTCAGGCTCATTGTTGCCAAGGATCCCATCACCTCTCCCGCTCAACCTGGCACCAGACCGCCAGCAGCGGCCGGGCTGTGCATCTTATCGCGAAGGATTGCCCGGCGTCGTTCGCAAAGACCGTACCGACACCGGCAGAGAACCATTCGGAATCGCCAAGGCGGATTTCACCCGGCGAAAGCAGAATGAATGCGCGGGGCTGCGTCTGAACATGATCGGGAAATCTTGTATAGCGATCCATATAAATCACGCCGACCCTGAGATCGGCGCGTTCCTCCATGCCGCCGGGACCGACCAAGACCGCATGGGAATGCGTATTGCCAAAATTCAGGCTTGCGAACGGACCGGAGCGGCCGCGTCTCCAGAGGAGCTTATCGGCGAGGCTCTGGAATTGGCCGGCAATCGCCTCGTATTTCCGTCCCGATTTTGCAAGATGGCCGATGGCGTCATCCAGCCCGTCGGGCGCGCCGGGAAGAGGCCCGCCCTCCGGACGCACCTTGCCGGTCTTGAGCAGCCTCTGGAGAACCTTGCCCGCGACGAAACTGGCGACGGCAGGAGCCTCCGCCGACAGCATCAGCCCGCCGACATCATTGAGGAATTCCTGCAGCGGCCGAGAGCGCCTCTCCCTCCCGATGTCGTGCAGCCGTATGTATGCCGGCTTCTCGTCATCGTTGAGAAGAAGGTCGGCACCAGGTTTGATTGGACGTCCCACGACGCGCGCCACGTTCGGTCTCCCCCGCTAGAGCGCCTTTTCCAATTCCGGCAAGACATCGAAGAGATCGGCGACGAGGCCGTAGTCGGCGACCTGGAAGATCGGCGCCTCCTCGTCCTTGTTGATGGCGACGATCACCTTCGAATCCTTCATGCCGGCCAGATGCTGGATGGCGCCTGAAATGCCGCAGGCAATGTAAAGCTGCGGCGCCACCACCTTGCCGGTCTGGCCGACCTGCCAGTCGTTCGGCGCATAGCCGGCATCGACGGCGGCTCTGGATGCACCGACGGCAGCCCCGAGCTTGTCGGCGAGCGGCAGGATGACTTCCCTGAACTTCTCCGCCGAGCCGAGCGCCCGGCCGCCGGAGATGATGATCTTGGCAGACGTCAGTTCCGGCCGGTCGGAGGCCGACAGCGCATCGCCGACGAAGGTCGAAAGCCCCGGATCGGAAACCGCCGGGATCGCCTCGATCGTTGCCGAGCCACCCTCCGGTGCAGAGGCGAAGGATGCGGTGCGCACGGTGATCACCTTCCTGGCATCGCTCGCCTGCACCGTCTGGATGGCATTGCCGGCATAGATCGGCCGCTTGAAGGTGTCGGACGAGATCACCTCGATGATCTCCGAGACCTGGGCGACGTCGAGCAGGGCTGCCACCCGCGGCAGCACATTCTTGCCGACCGAGGTGGCGGCAGACAGGATCGTGTCGTAGCTGCCTGCCAGCGAGACGATCAGGTCGGCCAGCGGTTCGGCGAGATTGTTGGCGATCTCGTCGCTTTCGGCCAGCAGCACCTTGGAGACGCCGGCAAGCTTTGCCGCTTGTTCGGCAGCGGGCTTGGCAGCCTTGCCGGCAACGAGCACATGAATATCGCTTGCCTGTTCCTTGGCGATCTTTGCGGCTGCCGTCAGCGCCTTGGCGGTCTGGTCGGACAGGCTGGCATTGTCGTGGTCAGCCAGAAGAAGAATGGTCATGATGATGGCTCCTGTTCCAACTGATTACAGCACGCCGGCTTCGTTTTTGAGCTTGTCGATCAGTTCGGCGACCGACTTGACCTTGACGCCGGCCTTGCGGCCCGACGGCTCCTCGGTCTTCAACACCTTGAGGCGCGGCGTGGTCGAGATGCCGAAGTCGCTCGGCGACTTCTTGTCGAGCGGCTTCTTCTTCGCCTTCATGATATTAGGCAACGAGGCATAGCGCGGTTCGTTCAAGCGCAGATCGGTGGTCACAACAGCCGGCAGCTTGATCTCGATCGTCTGCAGGCCGCCATCGACTTCGCGGGTGACGATTGCTTTGCCATCACCGATCTCGATCTTCGAGGCGAAGGTCGCCTGGGCAACTCCCATCAACGCCGCCAGCATCTGGCCGGTCTGGTTGCTGTCGTCATCAATCGCCTGCTTGCCAACGATGATCAGCCCCGGCTGTTCGGCATCGGCGACAGCCTTCAAGATCTTGGCGACGGTCAGCGGTTCTACAGCATCGTCAGTCTCGACCAGGATCGCCCGGTCGGCGCCCATGGCAAGGGCGGTCCTCAGCGTCTCCTCGGCTTTGGCCGGACCGATCGAGACGACCACCACTTCCTCGCACTTGCCAGCTTCCTTCAGCCGCAGCGCCTCTTCCACCGAGATCTCGTCGAACGGGTTCATCGACATCTTCACATTGGTTAGCTCGACACCTGTGCCATCCGGCTTCACCCGGATCTTCACGTTGTAGTCGACAACCCGTTTGACTGGGACGAGTATCTTCATGGGCAACCCCCTTTATTTCTAAACTGCTGGCCGTTCGGCAAGTAATGCCCAGAAGGCGAAGAGCGGCGTGTCGAGCGACCTCATAGCATGCTTGATGTCGGGGACATTGTAGAAGGATCCGCCGATGCCGGGCGAAAACCACTCCCCTTCCCCCTGCTGAAACTCTCCCTCGGATAGTACGAGGTAGACCTCCTCTGGCGCATGAACGTGGTCGGGATAGCGCACCTGAGGCGCCATCAACGTCACGCCGATCCGCAGGTCGCTCCGCTCCTCCAATCCTCCCGGGCCGATGATCATCGCATTGGCATGCCCACCGCCAAAATTGTCGCTGGCCGTGTGGTCATACTTGCTGCGCCGACGCCATTCAAGCATTGGCTCGATGCCTTTGAACCCGTCGATCAATCGCGTCAGCGAAGGATAGGCCGTATCGATCGAGAGCGCCACATCAAGCTGAGCGCAAACGGGCAACCGGCTTCCCTCCCCCACGCGCGCAGCCCCCGTGCGCTCCAGCGCCGCAAAAATCTGACGGATCGAGCGGCGGGCTTCCGGGGCCTTGGCGAACTGGTCGAAAGCCACGAAAGCCGCATCGAGGAAAATCTGCAGGCTTTCATTGCGTAAACTCATGTCATCACCTCCCGAGACGATCGGCTGGCAAGCGGTCCGCTCTTGCGATCAGATATCTTTCGCAATGCGCAGCCCGTCATAGACGGCGGCATGCGTGTTGCGTGCGGCGACCGCATCGCCGATCCGGAACAGCTGAAACTTGCCATCAGGATTGCGAATGACGGACTGAGGTTCTCCGGAAAGAAGCTGATCGTGCGACATCTCGCCGAGATTGCTCGAGCTGGGCTTCAGTTCGAAATAGAGCTCGTCGAGCGGAATGGTTCCATGATTGACGACGATCTGGTCGAAGCTGTGCTGCCTGGCGATCCCGCCGTAATCGCTGCCGACATGGGCGACGAGTTGGTTGCCGCTCTTCTCGACGGCTTCGAGACGGTAGGTGACGGTGAAGGTCACATCGTGCTTCTGAAGAGACCGCATATAAGGCACCAGGTTCATGGCCATGACCTCGGGCGCGAAGGACCGGTCCGGCGTCATGATCTCGACCTTGGCGCCGGCCTTGGCAAGAAACTCCGCTGCCTGAAGGCCGGCATGATCGCCGGCGTCGTCGAAGATCAGCACGTTGGTTCCAGGCTTCACGTCGCCGGAGATGATGTCCCATGACGAGACCACCAGGTCGTTGCCGCTGGCGAGAACCTCGGTATGCGGCAAGCCGCCGGTCGCGATGATGACGACATCGGGGTTCTCGGCCTGGATGGTATCGGCTTCCGCCCAGGTGTTGAAGTGGAAGGTGACATCGTATTTCTCGCACTGGCTCATGCGCCAGTCGATGATGCTGATCATTTCCCTGCGGCGCTCGCTCTGGGCGGTGAGGCGGATCTGGCCGCCGGGATTGTTCGCCGCTTCGAAAACGACGACCTGGTGGCCGCGTTCTCCGGCGACGCGGGCCGCTTCCAAACCGGCCGGTCCGGCGCCGACAATGACGACCTTTTTCTTGGCCTCAGCCTTCGCCACGATATGCGGCATGGTCAGTTCGCGGCCGGTGGCGGCATTGTGGATACAGAAGGCGGCCCCGCCCTGGTAGATGCGATCGAGACAGTAATTGGCGCCGACGCAGGGACGAATATCGTCTTCCCGCTTTTCGATGATCTTGCGGACGATATGGGGGTCGGTCATGTGGGCGCGGGTCATGCCGACCATGTCGACCTTGCCGGAGGCGATCGCGTGGCGCGCAGTGGCGACGTCAGGAATTTTCGCCGCATGGAAGGTCGGGAAATCGGTTGCGGCGCGAATTTCGCCGGCGAAATCGAGATGCGGCGAATTCGCCATGCCCTGGATCGGGATTACGTCGGTGAGACCCGCATCGGTATCGATGTGACCGCGGATAACGTTCAGGTAATCGATCAGGCCGCTTGCCTTCAGACGCTTGGAGATTTCGATGCCGTCGCCCTTGCCGGTACCGCCGGGAAGACATTCGTCGGCGGTGTAGCGCACGCCCAGAATGAAGTCGTTCCCCACCCTTTGCCGGATCGCCTTGAAGACGTCGAAGCAGAAGCGCAAACGGTTGTCGAGCGAGCCGCCGTAGGGACCGTCGAGCTCGTTGGTGAGCGGAGACGTGAACTGATCGATCAGGTGGCCGTAGGCTTCCAGTTCGACACCGTCCATGCCGCCTGCCTTCATGCGCTCGGCAGCGTCGGCGAAATCCTTGATGATGCGCTCGATGTCCCAATCTTCCATCTTCTTCGGGAAGGCGCGGTGGGACGCCTCGCGCTGATGCGATGGCGCCACGACAGGCAGCCAGTCGCCCTTGTCCCAGCGCGTGCGCCGGCCGAGATGAGTGAGCTGAATCATGATCGCCGCACCCTCTTCATGCACGGCGTCGGTCATTTCCCTGACCCAGGGTACGATCTCGTCCTTATAGGCGAGCAGATTGTTGAACACCGGCGGGCTGTCTCTGGAAACCGCAGCCGAGCCGGCCGTCATCGTCAGGGCCACCCCGCCCTTTGCCCGCTCCACCGTATAGGCACGGTACCTCTCCTTCGGCATGCCGTCTTCCGGATAGGCCGGTTCGTGGGAGGTCACGATGATACGGTTGCGTAGCGTCAGATGCTTGAGCTGGTAGGGTTGAAGAAGGGGATCGTTCGACATGGGCCGTGGTTCCGGATTAAAAACGTCAGGGCAGACGCTAAGCATAATGTACATATGTGTCAACATTGAAAACAACTGGGTCGTTGTTTTCGACACTGATGTACATTTTTCTTGTGCGCGGCTTGATAATTTGATAGGAGATAGCCCATGGATCAGGCTTTGAACGACACTGGCTGGCGCGGATCACAGGAGGGATGGCTGGAAGCAGCTTACCACTCGCTGCTGGATTCCGGCGTGGATTCGGTGAAAATTCTGCCGCTGGCGAAGAAGCTCAATCTCTCGCGCACGAGTTTCTACTGGTTTTTCAAGGACCGGGAAGAGCTTCTGGCCGGGCTCGTGGCGCGCTGGCGCGACAAAAACACCGGCAACATCGTCAAGCAGTCCGAAGCCTACGCGGAATCGCTTGCCGAGGCGATGCTCAACGTCTTCGATTGCTGGCTCAACAATGATCTGTTCGACGCCAGGTTCGAATTCGCTGTACGCAGTTGGGCGCTGCAGTCCGACGAGATTCTCGCCGAGGTCCGGCAAGCCGATCAGCTTCGCCTCGAAGCTCTCAAGCGGATGTTTATCCGGTTCGGGCTACCAGAAGCGACATCAGATGTCCGAGCGCGAACAACTTACCTCGTGCAGATCGGATACATCTCTATGCAAGCCAAGGAGGAACTCGCCGTCCGCATGAAACGGATTCCCGAATATATCGCGATCTACACCGGCGAAGTGCCGCAGCAGAGGGAGCTCGATCGCTTCTTCTCCCGGCATGGCTACAGGCCGGGTTAGGGAACGCCGGGATGAGCGTGTCCTTGAGGATCGGGATCATTGGCGGCGGCGGATGGCTTGGCGGCGCAATCGCCGGCTCGATCCTTGATGCCGGCCGGATCGAACCTCGAAATCTCTCCCTCTCCTATCGCAGCGAGCAGCCGCGCCGCTTCCCGAATTCATTCCTGGCCACGGACAATCAGGCGCTTGCCGACCGTTCGGACGTGATCCTTCTCTCCGTCCGTCCTGATGACTGGCGTGCTCTTGATGTCGATGCCGGCGGCAAGCTTGTGATATCTGTCATGGCGGGCATCCGCCTGGACGCACTTTCCGAGCGCCACAAGACCAGGCGGGTCGTCCGCGCTTTGCCGAACGCCGCCGCCGAAGTGGCCAAGTCCTATACGCCGTGGATTGGCGCGAGCGATGTCAGCGAAGGCGACCGGGCGCTTGTCCGCGCGATTTTTCAGGCATGCGGATCTGAGGACGAGGTCGCAAGGGAAAGCGACATCGATTACCTCACCGGCCTTTCCGGGTCAGGACCGGCGTTCCCGGCATTGCTCGCCGCCGCCATGATGAGCGACGCCGTGGCAAATGGCCTGTCGGCGGAGATTGCGCGCCGCGCCGTCAACACGGTGATCACGGGCGCCGGCCGCCTGCTGGAGCGCCAAGACGAATCTCCTGACGATGTCGTTCAAACCTTTCTCGGCTATCGCGGAACCACGGCGGCAGCCATCGAAGGCATGCGTGCTGCTGGGTTCGACGCTTCGGTCGCGAAGGGACTATCGGCGGCATTCAAGAAATCGGTGAGTATGGGAGAGGCTTCCTGACAACCGTTGGAGCGGGTCCTGCGGCGCCCCGCTCGGCAAAACCGGCCGCTAAACAGAGGGAACGAGAATGAAAAAACTATTCGCATCGACATGTCTGACGTTCGGCCTGATCGGCGGGGCGTCTTTCGCCAGCGCCGCCGAATGCGGCACTGTCACCATCGCCAGCATGAACTGGCAGAGTGCAGAGGTTCTCTCCAACCTCGACAAGTTCATCCTGAACGAAGGTTATGGCTGTGAGGCCGAAATCACCGTCGGCGATACCGTCCCGACGATCACCTCGATGGCCGAAAAGGGCCAGCCGGACATCGCACCGGAAGCATGGATCGACCTGCTGCCGGATGTCGTCAAGAAGGGAACGGAAGAAGGCCGGATCGTCCAGGTCGGCTCTCCGCTGCCCGATGGCGGCGTGCAGGGTTGGTGGATTCCCAAATATCTGGCCGATGCCCATCCTGATATCAAGACCATCGGCGACGTGCTGAAGCATCCGGAACTCTTCCCCGCTCCTGAGGATCCCAAGAAGGGCGCGATCTACAACGGGCCGCAGGGCTGGGGCGGCACCGTGGTGACGACGCAGCTCTACAAGGCCTTCGAAGCCGACAAGGCCGGCTTCACCCTCGTCGATACCGGCTCGGCTGCCGGCCTCGATGGTTCGATTTCCAAGGCCTACGAACGCAAGGAAGGCTGGGCCGGCTATTACTGGGCGCCGACCGCTCTGCTCGGCAAGTATGAGATGGTCAAGCTGGAAGCCGGCGTGCCGAACGACGCCGCCGAATGGAAGCGCTGCAATACCGTTGCCGATTGCCCTGATCCGAAGCCGAATGCATGGCCGGTCGACAAGATCGTCACCCTGGTTGCAAAGCCTTTCTCGGAAAAGGTCGGCCCTGAAGTCATGGACTATCTGACGAAGCGCTCCTGGAGCAATGAAACGGTCAACAAGCTCATGGCCTGGATGACCGACAACCAGGCGACCGGCGAGGACGGTGCCAAGCACTTCCTCAAAGAAAACAAGGACCTCTGGACCAAGTGGGTCTCGCCTGAGGCAGCCACGAAGATCGAAGCTGCTCTCTAGAACAGGATGATTTTAGGCCTGTTCGGCTTAAAATCTGAATCCTGTTCTAAGCTAAATAGTGAGAGCATGATGTCGTCCGAAAACAGATCACACTTTTCGGCATCATGCTCTCACACCGACTACTGCGGTGCGCTCAATGCGCACCGCCTCTCGCTGCCGATAAAATCAAAAAGACTGCCGCGGCTCTTTGAAGAAAAAGGGGAACCGAATGGAATGGTTTTATGAATTCCCGCATATGGATGACGATGCCCTTCGCAATCTGAAGAAGGCGATCGATGACGGTTTTCGCGCATTTACCCGCACCTACGGCGACGCGATCGAAAGCCTCTTCTCTCCGCTGCAGCATTTCCTGATCGCCGCCGACCGCTTCATGACGCAGACGCCGTGGCCGATCATTACGGCGATCATCCTTGTCATCGCATGGTTTGCGAGCCGCAGCCTGAAGATCGTCTTCGGCTGTCTCGTCACCCTGCTGCTGATCGGCTATTTCGACATGTGGGACGATACGATGCGGACGGTCTCGATGATCTTCGTCTGTACCGTGCTCTCCATCGCCATCGGCATTCCCATGGGGATATTGATGGCGCGTTCCGACCGGCTGCAGCGCGTTATCAATCCGATCCTCGACGTCATGCAGACCATGCCGAGCTTCGTCTATCTGATCCCTGTCGTCATGCTGCTCGGCATCGGCAAGGTACCGGGACTGATCGCCGTCGTCATCTATGCCATCCCGCCGATGATAAGACTGACCGACCTCGGTATCCGGCTGGTCGACAAGGACGTGCTCGAGGCAGCCGATGCGTTCGGAACGTCGAGCTCGCAGAAGCTGTTCAAGGTTCAGCTGCCGCTGGCGCTTCCCACCATCATGGCTGGTATCAACCAGACCATCATGATGGCGCTCGCCATGGTCGTCGTCGCTTCGATGATCGGCGTCCAGGGCCTTGGCCAGCCGGTTCTGAAAGCCATCGCCAACCAGTACTTCACCCTGGGTATTTTCAACGGCCTTGCCATCGTCGGCATTGCCATCATCTTCGACCGGGTCAGCCAGGCGTATGGCAAGCGGCTCCAGAAGCATCGAGAGATCGTCCATGGCTGATCAACGTTTCGGCGGCATCAAGATCCGCCACCTCTACAAGATCTTCGGTCCCAATCCTGCCGCTCATGTCGATGCCGTCCACAAGGGACTGTCGAAGACCGAGCTCAACGAAAAGCACGGCCACGTGCTCGGCCTAAAAGATATCAATGTCGAGATACCCTCGGGCCGTATCCAGGTCATCATGGGCCTTTCGGGTTCGGGCAAGTCGACGCTCATCCGCCACATCAACCGTCTGATCGATCCAACCGCCGGCGAAGTGCTTGTCGACGGCGTCGATGTGGTGAAAATGAACGAGACCGAATTGCGGACGTTTCGCCGGCACCAGACGGCAATGGTGTTTCAGAAGTTCGCGCTTCTGCCGCACCGGAACGTTCTCGACAATACTATCTTCGGCCGCGAAGTGCAGGGCATGGAGCGCTCGAAAGCCGTCGACGTCGCCATGGGCTGGCTGGAGCGGGTCGGCCTGAAGGGCTTCGAGAGCAAATATCCCAACCAGCTCTCGGGCGGCATGCAGCAGCGCGTCGGGCTGGCGCGAGCCCTCTCGAACGATGCGCCGGTTCTGCTGATGGACGAGGCCTATTCGGCGCTCGACCCTTTGATCCGTACGGATATGCAGACGGTCCTTCTCGACATTCAGAAGGAGATCAAGAAGACCATCGTCTTCATCACCCACGATCTCGACGAAGCCCTTCGGCTGGGCGACCAGATTGCGATCCTGCGCGATGGCGAAGTCATCCAGCAGGGCACCAGCCAGGACATCGTTCTGCGTCCGGCCGACGCCTACATCGCCAACTTCGTCAAGGAGGTCAATCGAGGCCGGGTCATTCAGGTCGACGCCGTCATGACACCCCTGCATTCCGGTGCGGCGCCAGGCGGATTGACGATCGCATCAGGCACGACCGTCGAAGACGCCGTCCGGATCCTGGCATCGGCGGCGCACGACGATGCCAGGGTGGTTTCACCATCCGGGGAAGCATTGGGTCTTGTCACCTTCCGCCAGCTCGCGGGCGCAATGGTGAACTCGCAGGAGGTGGCCCCCCGGCGCGACAGCGCCCTCTCGGTCGCACTTTGAAGCTGCACGTGCGTCCGTTTTGGAAACGATCCGTCGCTTGTGCCTTCAGTGAGAAATCATTGCTCAGCTCAGAAGAACCGAACGCATCGCGCGCGGCGGCATCATGCCGGCGTCCCATCGTTCGTGCCCAATGAGAAACTAAAGATCTCTATCCACTTCGCGCAGTTCATTGCGCGCAACAGGCGGCTTCGGCGACGCTGGTCCATATACATTTTGCGCAAGGTCAGTCCAGACTGCGTCACGAAAAGCCGGTTGGCCGACAATATCGGGACCCGACAATTGCTCCATAGCTAAGGAACAGTAAGATGAAACCCGACCAAGACCATGATGGTTTGCGGTCCCAAAGCCAAGCCCGTCCATCCCATCACCCCCAACAGGATGGAAGGGATCGTACATACGCACTCCATCCCGTGCGTATGCCTGCATGCCTGTCGCCTGCCGAAGGCCCTCTTTAAGCGGTCCACTAAGAACCTTCGGCAGGCGACTGCGCGGCTCTCGAATGGGGCGTTCCCTATAAGCTTCAGATGATGTGCATCCGGCAAGATCGCCGCGGGTAAATCTGTGGCGTGGCGGATACAGCTGTAAAATCATTCCTTTAGCGTAGTCGTTTTATCAGCGGGGTTATCACCATAACCGGCAGCGTGACGTCTTGCCTATTCCGGCGGGTTCTGTCAGCTCATGTCGTCTGGGCGACAAATCTGCGCTGGATGGGAACGATCGATAATGCATTCAACGGGTTGGTCTTTTCGACGCCCGCCACGCCCGAATTCGGCCTGCATCGGCTGCCGAAAGCCGCTGATATCGATGCCGATGTCATGCGGAAATCCACCTGCTCGGCGGCAAGCCGCTTCACTATAAATTATAATCATCTAATATACAGGTAAGCTCCGCTCATCCAGACCATCTGCTGGCCCTGATGAAGCCCTGCGGCGGAGGATGCATGACGACTGACAAGACTGGCAGAGTGCACCAATCCGACACCCGCGCGGATCGCCATCAGGCTGGCATCTCAGAGCGGCCAAGAAGGGCATGTCGAAACAGCCACATCGAACAATGGGAGCAGCATGACTGAAAATAGCCCTCCCCCATTTTCATTTCGATTTAGTGGTTCGTCCTTCGACAACATGGTCGAAACGCTGGGCGGCGCTTTTGGCGCATTTGATGCCGAGCCTGTCGGCCGCGCCCAGGACTTCCATTGGGGACTGGATTTCTCCGTCTGTGACAAGGCCGTCCTGCTCACGGGTTATCACGAGGCGGAGTTTCAGTTCAATATCGAGCCGACCGTCGATACGTCGGAGTATCTGTCGATCGTCGTGCCGCGCAGCGGCGGCATGGGGGTAACCTATGGGTCCCGCATCGCCGAGGCCGGGCAAGGAAAATTGCTTCTTTATAACAATTTCGAACCCGACAGCGTCATCATGCATGGGCAATCGAACGTCATCGACGAGTTGCTGATCAACTGGCCCGTCATCCTGCAGACGATCGGCCAGACTTTCGAGATGCCGTTCAACGGCTCCCTCGACCTGCTGCCCGAACTGGATCTGTCCAAGCCGGAAGGCCGGTTGATCAGCAATCTCACGGAAACGATCATCCTGGGCATGCGCAACGATGGGCCCTTGCTGCAGTCGCCGATCGCCATGGCGCATATGACGCAGGCGCTGGCCGATCTGGTCGTGCGCCTGGTGCCGCACCGGCTGTCGCATTTCCTGGAGAATGGCCCCGCCCTGATCGCCCCCCGGCACGTCCGCAGGGCGATCGAATTCATGCATGCCAATATCGATCAGCCGATCACCATGCTGAAGGTGGCCGAAGCGGCCGGCGTCTCCAGCCGGGCACTCGAAACCGGTTTTCGTGCGTTCAGGGGGACCTCTCCCGCCGCCTATCTGCTGACGCTTCGGCTGCGCGCCGCGCGCCAGGATCTGCTCGATCCCGAGAGCAAGGAGACCATGAAGGCCATCTGCCTCAAATGGGGCTTCTTTCATTTCGGCCGGTTTTCCGCAGTCTATAAAACCACATACGGAGAATACCCCTCCGACACCAGGAAGCGCGTAATCCGTCGATAGCGACCGTGGCTTCCGGTGCAGGGGTGTTTTACGCCTCGTCCCGCGGCGGCAACATGTAATGCACTCTCATCGTCCTCAGATCCCGCTTCACGATCCGCAGCAGCCCTTCGCGTTCCACCAGGACGTTGAGTTCCCTGAGCACGAGAGAATGCGCGATCCCCAGCTTGCGCGCAAAGGCGCGGCTGTCACGCGCAATCCCCAGCTCCGCGGCGACAAGGAGACCGGCCTGTATGGATGTCAGCCCGACATCTTTGCCTTGCGCCGCAGCGACGAGGGCAAGAAAACGATCGGCGTCGGACGCCTCTTCGCTCACGCGGCTTTTCGCCAGCGGAAGGACACCATGATGGATTTCGAGGTGGGCGTATCGCTTTCCGTACCGGCGCTGCCAAGCGGCACGAGCACGTTCAGTTCGGGATAATAACCCGCGATGCTTCCTCGCGGAATGTCATAGGGCACAAAGCGGAAATTCTCAGCGATACGCTCGATACCGTCATCATGCTCGCCGACCACGTCGACCCGGTCACCGGCCTTGGCATTCATCGCCTCCAGGTCGGCTGGATGAATGAAGATGACCTGCCGCTCCCCGTAGACGCCGCGGTATCGGTCATCGAGACCATAAACCGTCGTATTGTATTGATCGTGTGACCGGAACGTCTGCAGGGCGAAACGCCCCTCGCCCTTTCGCGCACGCTGATGCACCGTCTCCTCCGGAAGCGCTTCGGAAGAAAATGATGCCTTGCCTGCCGGCGTATCCCACTCCCGATGGGCGGCGGTGTTGCGCAGGTGAAAACCGCGCGGCTTGCGCAGGCGCTTATTGTAGTTTTCGAAGCCCGGAATGGTCGCCTCGATATGATCGCGGATGCGGTCGTGATCGTCGGCAAGCTCTGCCCAGTCGACCACGGCGGAGCCGACCGTCGCTTGCGCAATGCCGGCAATGATGGCGACTTCCGAGAGGAGATGCGGCGAGGCCGGACGATTGATGCCGGCGGAACCATGCACCATGCTCATCGAATCCTCGACGCTCACGAGCTGGGACTTGCCCGCCGCGTTCAGATCCATCTCGGTGCGTCCGAGGCACGGCAGGATGAAGGCCGTCTCGCCGGGCATGAGATGCGAATGATTGGGTTTGGTGGCGATATGCACCGTCAGTTTCAGCCGCCGAAGCGCCTTTTCAACGAGTGCGCTGTCGGGCGTGGCGCGGGCGAAATTGCCGCCAAGCCCGATGAAGGCCTCAGCCGAGCCGTCGAGCATTGCTCCGATCGCGGCAAGGACATTGTGGCCGTGTTCGCGGGGAACGGTGAAGCGGAAATGCTTCTCCAGCGCATCGAGGAAATCATCCGATGGCTTTTCGTTGATGCCGACGGTGCGGTCGCCCTGCACGTTGGAATGGCCGCGAACCGGGCAAAGGCCGGCCCCCGGCCGGCCGATATTGCCGCGCAGGAACATGAAGTTGGCGATCTCGCGGATCGTCGCCACGGAATGCAGATGCTGGGTCACGCCCATCGCCCAGGTGCAGATGACCCGCTCGGCGTTGATATAGACATCGGCCGCCCGTTCGATCTCCTGCCGGCTCAGTCCCGATTGGTCCTCGATCTCAGCCCAGCTCGTCGCCTCGACCGCTGCCCGGTATTCTGCAAAACCCGCACAGTGTTCGGCGAGAAATGCGTGGTCGAGAACGGAGGGCAGGCCGGCGGCGACCGCTGCGTCTTCCGCAGCCAGCACGGCCTTTGCCATCCCGCGCACCGCGGCCATGTCGCCGCCGAGCTGCGGCTGCAGATAAAGGCTGGCGATATCGGTCGAACCGCCGCGCAGCATCTCGACCTTGTCCTGGGGGTCGGAGAAGCGCTCCAGGCCGCGTTCGCGGATGGGATTGAAGACGACGACGCGTGCGCCGCGGATCGCCGCCCGGCGCAAGTCGCCGAGCATCCTCGGATGGTTGGTGCCCGGGTTCTGTCCGATCACGAAGATCGCGTCCGCCTCTTCGAAATCCTCCAGCAACACGGTACCCTTGCCCACACCGACCGCCTGACGCATGGCAATGCCGCTCGCCTCGTGGCACATGTTGGAGCAATCGGGAAAATTGTTGGTGCCGTAGACGCGCACGAACAGCTGATACAGGAAGGCGGCCTCATTGCTCGCCCGGCCCGACGTGTAGAATTCCGCCCGGTTCGGATTATCGAGGCCTGTCAGAATGCTGCCGATCTCGGCAAATGCATCCTCCCACGCGACCGGCAGGTAACGGTCGCTCGCCGCATCGTAGCGCATCGGATGCGTGAGGCGGCCATTGAGTTCCAGTTCATAGTCCGTCAGCTGGCGAAGCTGCGATACAGTCTTTTCCGCGAAGAAGGCGGGCGTGGCCCGCTTCTCCGTCGCCTCCCAGGCGACGGCCTTCACGCCGTTCTCGCAGAACTCGAACGACGATCCTTGCTCCGGGTCGCCCCAGGCGCAGCCTGGGCAATCGAATCCATCCGGCTGGTTCGCCTTCAGCATCGCCCGCGCCCCTGAAATGGGCATGCCGCTTTGCAGCAACTGCTTGCCGCAGCTCTTCAAAGCGCCCCAGCCGCCGGCTGCCGCCGATTTCTTACCAATGAATTTTGTGTCCATGCGCCCTGTATTGTCGAAGCGGGGAAAACATCAAGAGCGCACGAACGATGGCTCGATAGGAAAAACCTATCAAGGATCCGTCTAACCGACGTCCTTCATGGTCTGCCGCTCGTCGGGCGAATGTGCCAGGATGCGATTGCGACCTTGCATCTTGGCGTCGTAGAGCGCGGCATCGGCCTCGGTCAGGAGGCGGTTCGGGTTTATCCTCAGGGTGGCACCCGTCGCGCAGGATATGCCGATGCTGGCCGTCACCCGCCCGAATTCGCTGCCGGAGTGAACGATATTTTCCTGGCTGAGGAGACGTGCGAATTGCTCGGCAACGATCATTGCGCCTTTCGCACTGGTTGCGGGGAGCAGAACGACGAATTCCTCTCCGCCGTAGCGTGCGACGATGTCTGCCGGGCGGCTTACCGACTGGCGCAGACACCTGCTGACGACACGCAGGCATTGGTCTCCGGCGGGATGACCATAGGTGTCGTTATAGGCCTTGAAGCGGTCGATATCGACCATCAAAAGGCTGAACGGCGTGTTTTTCCTGGCGCTGCCTGCGGTCTCACGTGCGAAAGCTTCGTCGAAGGCCCGGCGATTGACCATGCCGGTGAGTCCATCTGTCTCAGCGAGGTTCTTCAGCTGTTCCGCCGAAAGCCTGAGCGCGATTTCCGCCTGCTTGGTCGCTGTGATGTCTGAGACAACGGCCATTGCCGTACCGTCTTCCGCTAGCCTTGTCCGGATGCTGCGCCAGTCGCCATTGTGAAGCTGAACCTCTTCGTCCTTGTTGCTATGCAACGTAGCGGCGGTGGCCTTGATCCACTCTTCACGGTCATTTTCCGGGATACCGGTGCGCTCGCCCGTTTCGGCGACGCGGCGAAGGATGTCGCTGATATGCGCACCAACCACGCGGGCGTCCCCGGATAGCGGAAAGGCGGTGCGATACTGGTCGTTGCAAAAAACGAGAAAACCCTTGCTGTCATACATGGCGATGCCATCGGACATGCCAGCCATTGCATGCGACAGCAGGTTCTTGCTCTTGCGCAATTCCCGCTCCAGAGCAGTCCGCTCCGTCACGTCACGCGTGACGCCGGCAAGGCCGATCACCCGCCCCTGCCTATCCTTCAGCGGCACCTTGGAGGCGAGCAGATATCTGTCTTCGATACGCTCGACGGAGTCGATCAGGGGCACCCCCGTGTCCATGACCTGCTGTTCGAGATAATAAAATTCTTCGGCGCGCGGCCGCGATATAAGATTGAAATCCGACAATCCGGTCATCTCCGCCGTGGTTCTGAAACGAAAAAGGCGGATCATATTTTCATTGACGGTGATGAACCGGCTGTTTCTGTCCTTCACGTAGAGATAGTCGGGCGACTGCGAAAACGCGGTCACCAAGATGCTCCGCTCCAGCTCCCATTGCTGCGTCTTCAACAGAACGAAACCACACAGCGCCGTCGCCAGGCAGTTCAATACCGTCATCGGCAGACCGATGATGGCCAATACGCGGGCGTGCACCAGTGTGGGAAGCACCGCCATCAAAACAATAAGTGCGGCGCCGAGCGCGAGGCTCAGCAGCGCAACGTCCATGAGCTCGGGAGATCTCTTCCGGATCCAGACATTGGCAGCCAGGCCGATCCCGGTCGCGACAGCAATTGCGATCAGACCATCGATCATGGCCGTGCCGCCGACAGCAAAGCGGAAGGCCATTGCCAGCGACGCCGCAAAAGCCGCTGCGATCGGTCCGCCAAACATGCCCGCCAAAGCAAGCGGCGAAAAGCGCATGTCGATATAGATGCCGGGATTGACTTCGACGGCCAGCAATATGGACCCGATGGAGGCACCGCCGGCTATGAGTCCGAAGGCGATTTTTTCCTGTATGACCGAACGACTCTGAAATTGGATCGAGAAATGCGCCCAGAGCGAAATCGCCAGGCACACGAATGACAGGTTGCCACCGAATTGCGTCCAGATGCCATTCACTGCGTTGGATCCACCTTCCAATACGTCATCCGAACCAATCATAGGGCAATACTGGTTTGGGCTTCGTTAAACTAAAGACCCACCAGGGCATATTCGTTCGCAATGCGTCGCAGGCCGGCCGGCAGCAATGCTGCGACAGGAAAGCGGCGACTACTGCGACGATGAGGTATACGCCGCAGGCCATCCCGTGCCGTCGGCAAGCCGGCTGCCGACGGCATCGTCCGCCACTTCTCTTCTATTTGCAGATCGCCGCCGCCAAGAAGCCGCGCATCCCCTCGCCATAAGGCGGCCGCATCATGTATTCCGCTTCCACCATCCTGCTCTGGTGATAGACGGCGCGCGGATGCGAGAAGGCGAGGAAGCCGAACTTGCCGTGATAGGCACCCATGCCCGAATGGCCGACGCCGCCGAAGGGCAGGCCTTCCGCCGTGACGTGGCTCATGCAGTCGTTGACCGTCACCCCGCCGGAAGTCGTATTGTCGAGGACGCGGGCCTCCTCTTGCTGATCCTGACTGAAGTAATAGAGAGCGAGCGGGCGCGGCTTGGCCTTGATACGATCGATGACGTCGGCGATATCGCGATAGGGAAGGACCGGCAGCACGGGTCCGAAGATTTCCTCCTGCAGCACGCGCATCTCTTCCGTCGGATCGAGGATCAGGGTCGGAGGCATGCGGTGGGCCGACTGCTGGGAGAAATTCTCTGCCGCCGGGTTGATCTCGACGATGCGGGCACCCTTGGCCCTGGCATCGTCGATCAGGCCCTGGATGCGGGCGTGATGGCGGGCATTGACCATCGAAGTATAATCAGGATTTTCCTTCAGCGCCGGATACATCGCGCCGACCGCCGCGACCGCGTGCGCGGCAAAGGCCTCGACACTTTCCTCGGGCACATAGACATGATCAGGTGCAAGGCAGATCTGGCCGGCATTCAGCGTCTTGACGGTCATGACGCGCCGCGCCGCATCGGCGAGATCTGCCGAGCGGCCGATGATGACGGGCGATTTTCCGCCGAGCTCGAGCGTCAGCGGCGTCAGGTTTTCCGCCGCCGCGCGCATGACGTGATGGGCGATCGCGGTTCCGCCGGTGAAGATCAGATGGTCGAAGGCGAGTGATGTAAAGGCCGTGCCCGTGGCCGGTCCGCCCTGAACGACGGCGATTTCCGTTTCGTCGAAGGCGCTGGCAATGAGGTCCGCCATCAAGGCGGCCGAGGCCGGCGTCACCTCCGACGGCTTGATCATGGCGCGATTGCCGGCGGCGAGAATGCCGGCAAGCGGCGCAAGGGCGAGCTGATAAGGGAAATTCCACGGGCTCAGGATTCCGACAACCCCCTTCGGCTGATAGACCACTTCGGCCACCGCGTCCGGGAACAATGCCTCGTGCTGCTCGGGCTTCAGCCATTCGGCAAGATGGGCCTTGGCATATTTGAGCGAACCGACGCAGGTAAAGACGTCGAGAAGCAGGCTCGCCTCGACGCTGCGGCTGCCGAAATCCTCCGACAGGGCAGCGGCAATCGCATTCTTATGGTCGACGAGAAGGGCGATGACGCGGTCGATGCGATCGATGCGGGTCTCGATACCTGGCGGCCCGTCCCTCAGGAAAGACGCCCTTTGCCGGCCAAGCAGCGCCTTCATGACATCAAGGCTGGTATCGGTGGCGATTGGGGTGACGGTGTTCATTGTTTCCTCCCTTGAACGGTGTCAAACGGCCGGCTGACGCACGACCGGTTTCAGCACGATGCCCTTTTCGGAATCCTCCACCGCCTGGTTGATGTCGGCGAAATCATAGAAGGTGATGAGCCTGTCGAAGGGGAAGCGGCCCTGCCGATGCAGATCGATCAACAACGGGATCAGCACATCGGGATTGGAATCGCCCTCGACGATGCCGCGGACCCGGCGCCCGCCCGACAGGATATGGGTGAGGTCGAGCGTCAGCGTCGCGCCATGGGGCGAGGCCCCGACGATGCCACAGGTGCCGCGCGGCGCCAGCACCCGTACGCACTGGTCGATGACCGCGGGCACGCCGGAGGCATCGATCGAATAATCGACGCCGGCGCCGGTCAGCGCCATGATCGCGGCAACCGCGTCGCTTGCCTTGCCGTTGACGATATCGGTCGCACCGAGTTCCGCCGCAAGTGCCAGCCGCGTCTCGTTGACATCGACGGCGATGATCCGTGACGCGCCGACGATCCGCGCCGCCATCACGGCGGCAAGACCGACGGAGCCCATGCCGAAAACCGCCAGCACTTTTCCCGGCTCGACCTTCAGCGCGTTCATGACCGCGCCGGCGCCGGTCTGGATGCCGCAGGCAAGCGGCCCGAGCAGCGCCAGATCGGCATCCTCAGGCACTTTCACGATATTGCGTTCATGGCACAGCGCGTGGCTGGCGAAGGAGGATTGCCCGAAAATATTGCCGTGAACCCGCTCTCCCTCGCATGAGAGCCCGCTCGAACCATCGGCGCGCGCACCGAAGAAATTGCGCGGGAAGAATTCGTGGCAATAGGTCTCCTCGTGATCGTTGCAGCTTGGGCAATGACCGCAGGAATTGAAGGTCATGACCACGTGATCGCCGGGCCTGACCTTGGCAACGCCCGGCCCGACGCGCTCGACGATGCCGGCCCCTTCATGGCCGAGCACGACCGGCTGCGGCACCGGCAAGTGCTGGTCACGCATGACGATGTCGGTGTGGCAAACCCCTGTTGCCACGACGCGAACAAGGATTTCACCCTCGCGCGGCTCCTCCAGATCGAGCCTTTCCAGCGAAAACGGCATATGCGGCGCACGCGCCACCGCGGCATGGATCTTCATTGCTTTCCTCCTCCCGATGATCGGCTCGCGAACGGCCCCGGCGAGCCGGGCTCGTCCTCAGCGGCCGCGCTTGTAGGCGCCGAGCCCCGGCTGATAGGTCTTGTCGTCGAGGAACTGCTTCAGCCCCTCGTCGCGTCCCTTGGTCTTGTCGAGGAACAGCATCTGTTCCAGCTTGGCGTAGATGTAATCGTCGGCGAGATCCCAGGGCAGGTCGCGCACGCGCTTGTAGGTGTCCTTGGCGGCCTTCAGCGTCACCGGGTTCTTTTCGAGCAGGCTGGCGCAGATCTTGCGCACGCGGCTTTCCAGCTCCGCAAGCGGCACGGCCTCGTTGACGAGACCCATTTCCGCGGCCTTGCGCCCGCCGAACAATTCGCCGGTCATGATGTAATAGAGAGCATCGCGATGGCGCATCACTTCCGCGACCGCGCGGGTGACATTGCCGCCCGGCAGAATGCCCCAATTGATCTCGGAGAGGCCGAAATTCGCCTCCTCGGCGGCGATGGCGAGATCGCAGGAAACGAGCGGCGTGAAGGCGCCGCCGAAGCACCAGCCGTTGACCATGGCGATCGTCGGCTTTTCGAAATACATCAGCCGGCTCCACCAGCCGCCGGACTGCCGCCGCGCCTTCAGCGTCGCATCGCGCGGCTTCTCGTCATTGTCGCGGAAATACTCCTTCAGATCCATGCCGGCGGACCAGGATTCGCCGGCACCGCGCAGGACGAGGACGCCGCAGCGCTCGTCGCCCTCGAGCTCGTCGAGCACCTCGAGCATCCGGGCATTCAGGGCCGGATTCATCGCATTGCGCTTTTCCGGGCGGTTGAGGGTCACGAAGGCGATGCCGTTGTCGAATTCGACCAGAACCGGCGATTTGTCTTCAGTCATGAGGTTACTCCATGGGTTTCGGCGTGAGTGCCGGGGCCGCTTCACAGGGCCTGTCGTTGAAGGGTTTCGTCGGAATGGAACCGGCGCAGGACATGTTTCTGCACCTTGCCGGAGGCGGTGCGGGGAATGGCCTCGACGAAGAGGATGCGGGCCGGACGCTTGAAGGCGGCGAGCCTTGCTGCGCAATGGCCGGCGATCTCATCGCCCGTTGCCGCAACACCCGGCCGCAGCACGACATAGGCGAGGCCGCATTCGCCCCATCGGATATCGGGAATGCCGACGACCGCCGCGTCGAGGATATCGGGATGACTTGCGAGTACTGCTTCGACCTCGGCGGGATAAACATTCTCGCCGCCGCTGATATACATGTCCTTCAGCCGGTCGACGATGCGATAGAAGCCGTTCGCTTCGCGCCGGCCGAGATCGCCGGTGCGGTACCAGCCGTCAGTGAAGGCTGCAGCGGTTTCCTGAGGTTTGTTCCAGTAGCCCGGCGTCACTGCCGGACCACGCAGCCAGAGTTCGCCGATCTCGCCTTCATCAACCTCGCGGCCGTCCTCACCGACGATACGAATGTCGAGCAATGGCGCGGGCAGACCGACGCTGCCTGGATTGTCCTGCACGGCGCGCCGATCGATCGGCACGTGCAGCACCGTTCCGGCCTCGCTCATGCCGTAACCGTTGACCAGTGCCACGCCGTCATCGAGATAGCTTTCGATCAGCGCCTGCGTCAGCGGCGCGCCGCCAACGAAAAGCGCATGCAGGCCGGCCAGAGCCGCGGCGCTATAGGCGGGATCGTTGCGCAAGGCGTGCGCGATCTGCGGCACGGCGAAATAATGGGTGACGGCACGCTGCCGGTCGGCAAGGGCAGCAAGGGTGCGCGCCGGCGTGAAGCGGTCGGAGACGACAAGCGTGCCGCCCAGCATCAACGTGGTGCGCGCCACCGCGATCAGCCCGATAGTATGGAAGAATGGCAGGTCGCACAGGGCGACGGATTTTGGTCCGATCTCTCCGACGACGGAAAAGTTGATAGCGGCAAAGAAGGCGTTGCGGCGGGTGATGATAACGCCCTTCGGCTGTCCCGTCGTGCCCGAGGTGTAGAGAAGGACGCAGGGGCGATCGGCATCGACAGACACCGGAGCGGCTGGAAGGCTCGCTTCGATCCGCGCGGCGAGCCCGGCCGAACCGTCGGCCGTCGATATCACCGCCATCTCGGGATCGGCGCCCGCGACGCTGGCGACGGTTACCGCGAACTCCTCGTCGTGAACGAGCAGGGCCGGCGCGCAATCGGCAAGGATCGGTCGCAGCTCGGCGGCGTTGAGGCGCCAGTTGAGCGGCACGTAAACGGCGCCGGCACGCTGGCAGGCAAAGGCAAGCACGATCGAATCCATGGAATTGCGCGCCAGCATGGCGACACGCGCCCCGTCGCGGCGCGCTCCGAGCACATCGCTCAGCAAGCTGGCGCAGCAGGCAATCCGCGCATCGAGTTCGGCATAGGTGAGCTGCCGGCCGGTGGCGATCTCGAACAGGGCCGGACGGCCTGGTGCGACGCGGGCGCGGTAAAGGATCGGATCATCCGTCACCAGTCCGCAATCCGCCGACGAAGCCATCCCGGAAAAGGAATGCGCCATGTTCTCCTCCCATGCCCGCCGCTCCCCGCCGCAGGCATCAAATTTGTATGTAACACATACTAATATCTTTTTCCTGTGATGCAAGAGGCTGTTTAAGGCAAATCCGATCGCTCCAATGGCGTGGGGAAATCCGCACGACGGATATTGACTAACCTGCTGATTTTGATGGTTATGACCCTGGATGAGGCGAGAACGAACGATGAGCACAAAACCAACGCAGGACGATTTCGAGGGCGAAGATGCCCCCGCAACGCCGGGCCTCGACGTCGGCCGGCTTGGCGATCTGCTGGGATTTCATCTGCGCATGGCGCATGTCGCAGTCTATCGCGACTTCGCCGAAACCATGGCGGCGCTGGCGCTGACGCAGAAGCAGCTGGCGGTGATGGAACTCGTCGCCGGCAATCCGGGCGCATCGCAGATCGACCTTGCCAATACGCTCGGCACCGACCGGGCGACGATGATGGCCCTCGTCAACCGGCTGGCAGCCCGTGACCTGATCGAGCGCCGGCCCTCCGCGGCGGACCGCCGCCGCCAGGAACTTCATCTGACGAAGGCGGGAGACGCAATGCTCGCACGGGCACGCGCGCTGATCGATAGGCATGAACAGCGTTTCATCGAGCTGTTTTCGCGCGACGAAATGGATGCGCTGCTGACGGCGCTGAAGCGGATATACAAGGGGAAGTGAAGCCGTTTCGCTCCGGAAGCGAGCAGCACCCAGGCCGATAGATTTCTATTGGGAAACTCCCGTGTTATGATCCCTGTCCTGGCGTCGTCCGCCGTGGGTTCTGCACACGGAGACTTGTCTAATGAGCGAAGTGGACGTCCTTTTTGCCTCCCTGCGACAGGCGGCTGACCCGCAGACGGTCGAGTGCATCGAAAACGTCGTCATGCATGGCTCGGATCGCGAGCTCAATCGCATCAATGCGCTCGCTTTCGCCGAGAAGCACGATCTCGATGAAGAGAAAACCATCGCCGCATTTCTCCATGCAGCCCGCATAGGCGCATTCGAGATGACCTGGAATGTCCTTTGCCCGGGATGCGGCGGCGTCCTCGACAGCGGCGCAACCCTCAAAACCGTCGTCCATGAGACGTACCATTGCGCGCTCTGCGCGGCCGGATACGAGCCGACCCTCGACGAGATGGTCGAGGTCACGTTTACGGTCAGCCCGCGCGTGCGCAGGATTGCCGCTCACGATCCCGATCGGTTGTCGCCGCTCGAGTACTACCGCCAGATCTTCTTCAGCTCCGGGGTCGACCTGCCTGACGATCTCGAAGCGAGGCTGGCGCGCATCCAGCTGGAGATGATCGAGCTGGATCCGGGCGAGAAGGCCTTCGTCTCCCTGCAACTGCCGGCGCAATTCGTCATCATCTTCGATGCGGTCACACACTCGGCGCAGTTCATCGACGTGCAGGGCGAGCCCACCGACGAACGTCAAACCCTCTCGATGATCATCAGCCGGACGCAGGCGCTGAACGAAACGCTGACCCTCCGCCCCGGCTTACTGCGGCTGACGCTCGAAAACCACACCGATCGCAGAGTAGTGCCGAACGTCTGCATCGCAGGCGATGACCTGCACGACCTCTTGGGCCGCAGGCAGGCTTTCCTGACCGCCAAGCGCCTGCTGACGAACCAGAGCTTCCGGGACATCTATCGGACCGACACGCTCGACGTCGACCAGCGCCTCAAGATCACCAGCCTGACGTTCCTCTTCACCGACTTGAGGGGCTCGACCGCGCTTTACGAGCGCGTCGGAGATCTTGCCGCTTTCGATCTGGTACGAGCGCATTTCCGGGTTCTTCACGAGATCGTCGCCACAGAGGCCGGAGCGGTCGTCAAGACCATAGGCGATGCCGTGATGGCGACCTTCCCGAGCCCGGACCGCGCAGTGGCGGCGGCACTCAGGATGCGGGAGGCGATGCTTCGGCTAAATGCCGAACACGGCAGCGACGATCTTCTGCTCAAGATCGGCATCCATGAGGGACCATGCCTCGCAGTCAATCTGAACGACCGGCAGGACTACTTCGGCCAGACCGTCAATATCGCTTCCCGCGTCCAGGGCCTTGCCGATCCCAATGTGATCATGACGACGGAGGCGATTGTCGGGGATGCCCAGGTTTCAGAGATCCTGCGCGACAGCGGCATCACCTCGGCCTCCCGGATGGCGGAGCTTCAAGGCATCGGGCGGGAGGTGAGGATTTTTGCGCTGTCGTGAGCGTGGTCTTCGAGGTCAAGCCAACTTGAGCGGTTTCCGCTAACGGCCCTTTTTGGACTTTCATTAGGCAATCAGCGTTCGGCAGCTTCGCGCCTCTTCTCGGTCATAGAGGCAATTGTTGCCGCTCCCCGAAAGCGGCCATAGCATTGGTTTGGCGAGACGACGTCTGTGCGCCATGTGTGGACGTCGGCTCTCGTCGGCTTAATCGACTTGGGACGAAGGCGATCAAGAACGAGCACATGGTTCCAGTTCAGCACATGGCTCCAGTTCATCGTCGACGGGCGAAAGCAGCTCTTTCTTTCTAAGCTGAGGTGGTCCGGATAACGCGGAGCAGCGGTACTGTGCCTTGGACGTTGGACCACAGCCCCAAGCTGTGATCAACAACACTTGAACGTCTGTCAGAATTGCAAAAAGTGTGCATAATTGACAAATGAGAACAATCAGTTGTTGATACTGATCGCGAAGAGGTTGGGAGGCCTCTTGTTCAACTTAGCAGACTACCAGGAAATGCAGGGAGAATTCGACTACAATCCAGGGAGGAAGAACAATGACCAAAAAGGCTGTATCGCGTCGAGAGTTGCTGGGAGCCTCTACGCTCGTTGGAGTAACCGCAGTTGGGGCTCTTGCCGCCCCGGCGGTGCTGGCCCAGGCACCCACCGTCATTAAAATGCAAACATCCTGGCCCGCGTCGGACATCTGGATGGATTTTGCCCGCCTGTACGTCGAACGGGTCGAACGAATGTCCGGCGGACGCCTGAAGTTCGAACTAATGCCTGCCGGTACGGTCGTCGGCGCGTTTCAGGTGCTCGACGGCGTCAACGATGGCGTGATCGACGCAGCCCACACCGTTCCAGTCTATTGGTACGGAAAGCACAAGGCAGCTTCCCTCTTCGGTACCGGGCCGGTATTTGGCGGCAGCGCAACCACCATGCTCGGATGGTTCCATCAAGGTGGCGGCAAGGATCTCTACCGAGAACTCACCCAGGACATCATGGGGCTGAACCTTTACGGCTTCTATGGCTTCCCGATGCCCGCGCAGCCGTTCGGCTGGTTCAAGAACCCGGTCGCGACCGTGAACGACGTCAACGGCCTCAAATATCGTACGGTCGGGCTCGCCGCCGATCTCATGCAGAATATGGGCATGAGCGTCGCTCAACTTCCGGGCGGCGAGATCGTGCCGGCAATGGAGCGAGGTGTGATCGACGCCTTCGAGTTCAACAATCCCTCCTCTGACATACGGTTTGGTTCGCAGGATGTCGCCAAGAACTACATGCTGTCGTCCTACCATCAAGCGAGCGAATCTTTCGAGTTCCTCTTCAACAAGGATGTGTTTGACGACCTTCCCGAAGATCTGCAGGCGATCCTGGAATATGGCGTGGAGGCAGCAAGCACGGCGATAACAGCGTCCGCGATGGACAACTATTCAAGCGACCTTCAAAAACTCCAGGCCGAACATGGCGTGACCGTGCACCGCACTCCAAAGGAAATTCTGGATGCGCAACTGAAGGCCTGGGATGAGATCATCCCCACGCTTGAAGCGGATGCGTTCATGAAGAAGGTGCTCGACAGTCAGCGGCAGTGGGTGGAGAGGGTCGTGTACTACGAATTGATGAACTCCGCCGATCTCGCACTCGCCTATGAGCACTATTTCCCCGGAAAATTGAACCTCGGAAAATAGATGGGGAAGGCCCGGTATTTCCGGGCCTCGTCCCTCATCCAGGTTAGGGAGGCGCTTGCATGCTCCGTTACATTGCATTCGCCGACGATTTGTCGGCGTGGTTCGGCAAGATGTTCGCGTGGGGGATACTCATCATGGCCTTCGGCGTCGGCTATGAGGTTGTTGCACGCTACCTCTTTCGCGCGCCGACCCCCTGGGCCTTCGATCTGAGCTACATGCTCTATGGAACGATCTTCATGATGGCGGGAGCGTATACCCTCTCGCGTGATGGCCATGTGCGCGGCGACTTCATCTACCGGCTGTGGAAACCGCGCACCCAGGCCAGGCTGGAACTGGTGTTGTACTTCATCTTTTTCTTTCCCGGTATAACCGCGCTGGTGTTCTCGGGCTGGAAATATGCCGCACGCAGTTGGGGCTACCTGGAGGTCAGTTCCAACAGTCCCGCCGGTGTGCCGATCTTCCAGTTCAAGGCCGTGATTGTCGCTGCCGGCATTCTCCTGTTCCTGCAGGGCGTGGCGCAGGTCTTCCGCTGCATTCTCTGCATAAGGACGGGCGAATGGCCGAAGCAGGCCGAAGATGTCGAAGAACTGGAAAAGGTATTACTGGAAACAAAAAGCCTGGACGTGCTCAAGTCCGAGGACGAGGGTTTCCTTCCGTCACGGGAACTTGACGCTGGACGTGAACCACGGGATCGGGACGCTCAATGACGGATGCACATATTGCCGTCGGGATGCTCCTCATCCTGATCCTCACCATCTTCCTCGGCTTCCCGGTGGCGTTCACCTTGATGGCTCTGGGTGTCGGCTTCGGATATTATGCCTATTACGATGCCGGCCGCATGTGGCGCGGCTATGACCGCGCGCTCGAAACCGGCGGCGATGCCGCTACACTGGCGCAGACCTGGATCGGCGGTTTCTTCAACAACCGGATCTTCGATCTGTTCGTCAACCAGACCTACTCGGTCATCCAGAACGACGTGCTGACGGCTATCCCGCTGTTCCTGTTCATGGGCTACATCGTCGAGCGAGCCAACATCGTCGATCGGCTGTTCTCGACGCTATTCAGCGTCACGCGCCAGGTGCCCGGCTCGATGGCGGTCGCCGCCCTGGTCACCTGCACACTCTTTGCCACGGCAACCGGCATCGTCGGGGCCGTGGTGACGTTGATGGGACTGCTCGCCCTACCAGCGATGCTGAAGGCAAAGTATGACGTGCGCTACGCGACGGGCGTGATCTGCGCGGGCGGCACGCTCGGGATCCTGATCCCGCCTTCCATCCTGCTGATCGTCTATGCGGCCACCTCCGGGATCTCGGTTGTCCGAATGTATGCGGCGGCGCTCCTGCCCGGTCTCGCCCTGGCGGGGTTTTATCTCATCTATGTCGTGGTGCGAGCAATCCTGCAGCCGCAACTGGCGCCGCGGCCAACGAAAGAAGATGTGGGCGAGCACACGCCGGTCCAACTCGCCTGGATGATGCTTACATCCTTCGCGCCGCTCGCCTTTCTGATTCTTGCGGTGCTGGGTGCCATTCTCTTTGGCCTGGCAACGCCGTCGGAAGCCGCCGCAATCGGCGCATTGGGGGGACTGGCGCTTGCTGCGGCCTATCGGGCGCTGACCTGGCAGCGACTGAAGGAGTCGGTGTATCTGACGGCGCGAACGACCGCGATGGTCTGCTGGTTGTTCGTCGGTTCGGCGACCTTCGCATCGGTATTCGCCTATCTCGGCGGCCAACAGTTCATCAGTGACTTCGTGACCGGCCTGGACATGTCGCCGCTGATGTTCCTGATCCTGGCCCAGATCATCATCTTCATTCTCGGCTGGCCTCTGGAATGGACTGAAATCATCGTCATCTTCATCCCGATCTTCATTCCGCTGCTGCCGCATTTCGGGATCGATCCGCTGTTCTTCGGTATCCTCGTGGCAATCAACCTGCAGACGGCCTTCCTATCACCACCCATGGCGATGTCGGCATACTACTTGAAGGGCGTCTCGCCTCCGCATGTCAAACTGACCGACATCTTCCGCGGCATGATGCCGTATATGTTGATCGTCATTCTCTGCATGGTGGTCATCTATCTGTTCCCGAGCATCGTCTACATGCTGCCGAATCTACTCTATGGAGTACAGAGATGACGCAGTGTCTGGCCCATTCCGAAAGGATAGACCGATGAACAGAAGCCGGTTTTTTGCGATATTTGCATTCGTGACGCTTGTCGCGTTCTGCGCGGTCATCCTGGCGTTTGTTCCACGGTTCGATTTGGCCGCTGCACTGCTGATCGGGGTTGTCCCTGCGGGGTACGACATCTGGGATCAGCTCTTTCGGCGACGCCCGTCGAAATCGTCTGGATAGACTGCAATCGTTCAACCGCCGCCCTTTCGTGACGGCAATCCGCTGCAAAAAGCCCGTTCGTCCATCGACCTACGGGCTCTTGGCTTTGAAATTAATCACCCATGGCCCCTCCCTGTGAAAGCGAGAGGCACCGTCGTTACGCGAACTTCCGGTTAACTCGCGTCGAGAAGGCGTCGGTGCGCGACGTCCGCGATGAGCGCCAAATCGAGCCGTACGTCATACTCGTGGTCTACGACTGCTCCGGGCCGATCCCGGACCTTCGCACCGAGGCCTCGCATGTCCGCTTTCGTGCTAGGTGTCCTCGCAGCGGACGGTCCGCCGTCGGCCCCAAATCGGTCATTCCTTCAAGCCGGGGCAACGACTGCTCCTGGCGCATGGCAGTCCTACGCGGCTTGCAATTCCGGCAGCATGATTGTGTGACCCAAGATTGGCAAGCCATTGCTTTGACCAAGCCTAAGGCCAATCCGCATAGCCTGAGGACAGCATACTGTTTTCCGAGCCGGCCGAAGCGCAGCGATTTCGCGGTAGCCGGCGGGAGAAAGGCCGATCTTGCGCTTGAAGAAATGGCTGAAATAGGTCGGGTCGCGAAAGCCGAGGCTGCCGGAGATTTCCTGGATATTGCGGGCCGATCGATCCCCCTTCCCCCTGACCGAGCTGCTCGCTTCTCTCGCTATCGGAGCCGCCATTCAGCTTGGAAGAAGCCGCTTGCCGCCCGACGTACTACGAGCTTTAGGTGCCCCATCATTCCGGAGCAGCTCGATCCCGACCTGTTCAGAAGCAGAGTCTTATGGATGCAGGCATTCTTGAAGCACGGTTTAGACCCCTCGTATCCACCACCAAGGCTGATAGGAGACCGGATACAAGGGAAAGGCTCGATCTCCGTTCATGTAGGCAGATCATTGGATGCGATTGAAGCCCCACGCTATCGCCTGACACGATAGACGTCACGGCTGCCGCGGTTGCAGAGCGAGGTGAGATTTCCGTGTTCGACGATGACCATCCATTTAGAACGGCGGGTTTTGAATCGTCGCAAAGTTAAAGGTATCAACCATGGTAGCAATGGGGTCTGGGAAATACCGGTAAGTTGCAACGCGCTTTCCATGCACAATGTAGTCTTTTTGCTCGACGTCTCCCATCACAATCAGCGAAACCGTCACCCTGGAAGTTCCAAGCATCTTGAGGGCAACGATTCTTTCCTGTGCGGTCGCGCATTGCTTCCCGACGTCACATAGCCTGCCAATCAATCTCATTTGAGCGAAAGGCTCGAAACCTTGGAAAGACGAACCGCCTATGAACTTAACCTTGTCCTTGAATGCCGACCATTCTGTTCCGGCGGTAATCCTCTCAAACATCGCGGCGGCATTTTTGTAGGTGAAGTCCTTTGCAACGAAAGGCGCGACCGAAGAGATCAAAAGCGTGACATGCTTTTCGCCAATCCAGCAGTCAATCCACAGATGATTGTCGTCAGGCGCGCTGCGCTCCATGTCGCGACCTTTACAGGCGGGGTCGGCAGCCATGCTAGTATTGGCTGGCCCCCTGACAAGCCACATGGCTGCGGATGATTTCTCAGCGGAGACAGCCCAAAGCGCCAAAAGACATATGATTGCATTAGAAAATCTTGGCATCAAATTTCCTATTCAGGTCCGCTGTAAATCCACCTGTGGCTCAACTCTGTGGCCCCCAACGCCAATGCCGGGCGTCAAGTGCGGTACATGTAAAACAGCACCAGGGTGATGAGCATGATTACCACCGCGATAACTATGCGCTCCACCCAACGCATAAACACCGATTTCGATGAATTGCCCGTTAGCCACTCGCTGAGGATGTCTCCAAGGAAGAAAAGCAAACTGTCCATTTCTTTGTTCCCCCTGTAGCCAGGTCCCAATTATCATTGCCACTCATCTCACAGAGTGCTGAACCCCGTCTTCACCCACAGCAACTGCTTACCGTCCTTCGACCACGTCGCATCAACGGACATGCCATATGGTATTGATCTAAAGGCCCGCCGAATGACGCCCTTAGTCGGAAATTTGGGGCCGTTCTTTCGGATCGAATACCCGCCGGTAACCCGCTGCGTGCCATCCGACTCTATGTAAGGGCGAGCGCTACTGAAGTTCGGGGGCACGTCAAAGCCTTGCGCTTCGAACCAGTCGGTTGCGTAGGATAAGTTCTCGTAGGAACCCAGCAGTCTGAACATACAGACCTCCGCTTCGTCCTCATTGTCTATCCGATCCCAGTCCATCTCCTTTAGGCGATCTGTCGACAGGTCATCCGTCTCTGCCTCCTTGAGACAGGAAGCTGGATCAGGAAAATCCATCATGGCGACCTTCTGAGACGCGGTCATTTCTCGTTCGAATCTGACATGAAATGGAGGCGTTCCGGGGTCAGGCTCGGGACCAGAACTGACCCAGAGCAGTTTGCCGCCATGGTAGAGATAGCCGGAAAGTTGGTAACCGAGATATGCCAGGACGACATAGGCGGCGTAATTCAGCAGCGTGCGGCCAGCATTAGGTTCCCGCATCCGCCAGGCCTGCAGCCAATCACCTGCTGATTTTCCGGCGAGAAGCCAGTAAAGATAGCCAGTTGCAGCAGCCGCAAGCAGCGCGGCTGAAAGCCTTAAGGGATCATTGACGGGGATACCCGTTGCCAGCAGCCCGGCGATGATCCAGATGGTGAGATACCATCTCCAACTCTTCGCCGGTTTCCATTCTGTCACCGCCAGAACGATCAGCAACGGGATCGTGCCATTGAAGAGATAGCCCGGCGCACGGAATACCACTCCCCACACAAGCGCATCGACAACCAGCGAACCTCTCGGATTTGCGACGCCTCCCTGAGGATGATCGGGGAGAGAAAGTTGTGTCGGAACGGCGTTCAAGAATTCAAACAATGCCGCGAAAGAGACTATGCACAGGATTGTGACCAGCGCGATCCTCAGCAACCGAATGAGGATTGTCATCTTAGATGTCCACCGAGATCGTTGCGCTTCGAGGGTAGGTGCAAGACTGAGAGCTGTTCCCCGGCAACAGCATAAGCGCAGGATGACTGGTTCCAAAATGAATGGCTCTGCATCTAGGGTAACGGCTCCCCCGCCGGGTCGATCTTTTACAGTGAAGCCGTATGGCGGCGATGGAGCCAAACATGGCGAGACAATACCAGGCAAACATCAAGCCGAGCACCCACAGATGCTCGCTGTCGCGAAGAGTGAAGATGGCTGCGACCACGGCAACATGAGCAACAAGAAATCCTATCTTAATGAAGAGCAATAAGCGCAACCCTTGTTAGTAATTTGATTGTAAGCAAAACAACCGCAGCTTCCAAGATGAGGGTTCGTTCAGATTGAAAGCTGGTAAATGCCCGGTTACAAACGAGCGAGATCAAACCCGGGTGTTTGGGAGGATTGTGAAATCGGTCCTTGTGGGAGCTGTAATGAGTGCAGGAGATGGCACTTTAGGCCCAGCCGCCAGATCGAGACGCGATGAATAATTTGCTTTTGTTTCTTGGAATAGCTTTTGAGCGACGCGTTATCGGGTCACCTATCCAAGTCGAAGTTTATGCGATGGGTAGAGCGCGTTGTGATCACAATATTGGTGACGCTCGTCGCACTCATGTTGTTCAGCATGCACTTGAAGTAACGTCTGCTCCTGTCGCAAAGCTGGTGTGATGCTTCGACCGCTCTCGGCCCAAAGATGCCATACCGTCGGCGCTATTTTCCGCGCAATGCGAAGTTGAACCAAACGGTAAAGAGATGGGAAAACTCGGCGAACAGCAGAAGTATAAAGCAACCTCCCCACCGCGGTTCTCCAAAAATCACCATGCTTATGAGCGCCACCAGAAAGTAGGCCGCTGCAAAGATTGAAACGTACCTTAATAGCGCCACCTGTGTCCTCCTTCGGTTATTCGCTTATTTAATCATCCCATCTCAAAATACAATCTAAGGCCGCAACTGGTTCCCATGACTGCAATTGGCGCATTGCAGTCCCACGCCGCCTTGGGATTCCAAGTCGGCATGATTGCAATCCAGGACAGGCAAATTCCAGCTTTGACCAATGCCCCCGAACCTAAGGCCAATCGGCATAGCCTGAGGACAGCATGCTGTTTTCCGAGCCGGCCGAGGCGCGGGCGATCTCACGGTAGCCGGCGGGTGAAAGGCCGGTTTTGCGCTTGAAGAAATGGCTGAAATAGGTCGGGTCGCGAAAGCCGAGGCTGTCGGAGATTTCCTGGATATTGCGGGCCGACCGCTCCAATCTGAGCTTTGCCTCCTGCACCACACGCTCGTGCAGGAGCTGGATCGGCGAGCGGCCGAGCGCCCTTTGACAAGTGGAATGCAGCCGGTCGGCTGTGACGCCGAGCTCCGCGGCATAATCGCTGATCGGCCGGTGCTGGCGGAAACCGGCCTCGACCAGTTGCCGATACCTCTGCAGGATCGATCCCACTTCGCCCTGTCCGCGCTGCTCGCTTCTTTCGCCATCGGAACCGCGCCAAAGCGCCATCAGGATGAGCCTGATATAGGCGGAAGCGACCATCCAGGAGGAGCGGGAGGGATCGCCCAGTTCCCGCACGAAGCCCGAGATCAGCGGGCTGATTTCAGTGATCGTCAAGGGATCCAATGCCTCGACCAGCTTGCGCTGCTCGGTGAAGATGCGCAGCGAATAGGATTCCACCTTGTCGCCGATCGCATCGACCATGATCTGCGGCGAAGCGCCGACCAGATGAGCCGCGGTTCCGGCTGATATCGACAGGTCGCATCGCGCCTGCGGCGGCAGGAAGGCAAGCAGCGGTCCGTGCAGCGGCCGATGTTCGCCATTGTCGAAGTGAAGCTCCCCACTCCCCCCGCCGAGCAGCAGGAAATGGTGGAAATCGGCATAGAGTCCTTTTTGAAAACGGATACGCCGATGCGATAGCGACGGAGCGTGCCACTCGCCCCTGGCATAGTGATGAATCCCTCCGTCCGTCGCCAACGCTTCTCCTCCGCTCCCCAAGTCAAACAATGCTGATATCACCGGATAATTACAATATTAACCCAATAAATCGCATTCCATCCGCGCCAGATCGGCGTAACCTTTTCTCCATCAGCCTTTGGGAGGAGGCTCTTCAACAAATGCAGGAACGGTCTGGCAGCCCTCGTGGCGCCGCGTCCGCTCGTTTTCTCCCATGGCAACAATGCAAAGCGGCAAGTGTCGCCAGCACATGGCGCCAATGCGTGGCACCAACACATGGCGAATTGGGTGGAACAGTGTTTTCGGCAAAGCTGATGATCAACAATGAGGCGATGGATGCTTCCGAAGGGGCCACCTTCGAACGCATCGATCCGTTGACCGGCGATGTCGCAACGATCGCCTCGGCTGGGTCCATTGCCGACATGACGCGGGCAGCCAATGCGGCAGCAGCTGCCTTTCCGGAATGGTCGCAGACCGGCCCGGGCGAACGGCGCAGGCTCCTGAATGCCGCAGCCGAGATCCTGGAGGCCCGCACCCCCGAACTCGTTGCCGCCATGACCGGTGAAACCGGCGCCACCGCGCAATGGGCGGCGATCAATTGCGGCCTTGGCGCCGATATTCTTCGAGAGGCGGCGGCGATGACCACGCAAATATCCGGCGAGCTCATTCCTTCCGGCATTCCGGGAAGCCTTGCCATGGCCGTCCGCCAGCCGGCAGGCGTCTGTGTCGGCATCGCCCCCTGGAATGCGCCTATCATCCTCGGCACCCGCGCCGTCGCCATGCCGCTTGCCTGCGGCAACACCGTCGTGCTGAAGGCCTCAGAACTCTGCCCGAAAACCCATGGCCTGATCGGCGACACCCTGCGTGACGCCGGCTTTCCGCGCGGCGTCGTCAATGTCGTTTCCAATGCGCCGAGCGATGCCGCCGCCGTCGTCGATGCGCTGATCGCCCATCCCGCCGTGCGCCGCATCAACTTCACCGGCTCCACCCGTGTCGGCCGGATCATTGCCGAATCCGCCGCAAGGCATCTCAAGCGCTGCCTGCTCGAACTCGGCGGCAAGGCGCCGTTCATCGTCCTTGCCGACGCCGATATCGACGAGGCCGTGCGCGCTGCCGCCTTCGGCGCCTTCATGAACCAGGGCCAGATCTGCATGTCCACCGAGCGGATCATCCTGATGGACGAGATCGCCGACGGCTTCGTCGGCAAATTCCGCACGAAAGCCGCAACCCTCGTCGCCGGCAATCCCAAGGATGGCAATACGCCGCTCGGCACGCTGATCAACACTGAGGCCGTCCGCCGCGTCCGGTCGCTGGTCGATGATGCCCTGCAGAAGGGCGCGGTGCTCGTCTGCGGCGGCCAGGCCAACGGCACGCTGATGGATGCGACCGTCATCGATCATGTGACGCCTGCCATGCGTATCTACCGCGAGGAGAGCTTTGGGCCGGTCGCGGCGATCGTCCGGGTCGGCAGCGTCGATGAGGCCGTGACGGTTGCCAACGACAATGAATACGGGCTGTCGGCCGCCGTCTTCAGCGCCGACGTCAATGCCGCACTTGCCGTCGCCATGCGGCTCGAATCCGGCATCTGCCACATCAACGAAGCCACAGTTTCCGACGAGCCGCAAATGCCCTTCGGCGGCGTCAAATCAAGCGGCTACGGCCGCTTCGGCGGCAAGGCGGCGATCGATGAATTCACCGAGCTCAGATGGATCACCATGGCCTCGGGAAAACGGCACTACCCGATCTGAATTTGATCGGCCGAAATGAACACTGGGAACGGGCTGGGAGGCCCGATCAAGAGGGAGGAATGATTTCATGAACGGCATTTTCCGCAGCGGAAAATTCAACGCGGCATCGCTGAGCCGCCGCTCTTTCATCGCATCGACAGTCGCGGGTGGTGCGGCGCTGGCGCTTTCCGGCCGCACGGCCTTCGCTCAAAGCGGCGATACGTTGAAGGTCGGCTTCATCAGCCCGCGCACCGGCCCTCTCGGCGGCTTCGGCGAGACGGACGGCTATGTGCTGGAACTGGCACGCAAGGCGCTGGCGAACGGGCTGCAGGCGGGCGGCAAGACCTGGAAGGTGGATATTCTCGACCAGGACACCCAGTCCGATCCCTCGCGCGCCGGCCAGTTGGCGAAGGATCTCATCAACAACCAGGCGATCGACCTGATGCTCGCCGTGTCGACGCCCGAAACCATCAATCCGGTGGCCGACGCCTGCGAAGCATCAGGCATTCCCTGCCTCTCGACCGTCATGCCCTGGGAAGCCTGGTATTTCGGCCGCGGCGCCAAGCCGGGCGCACCCTCGCCGTTCAAGTGGACCTATCATTTCGGCTTCGGCGTCGAAGAGTTCCACAAGGCCTATGTTTCGCAGTGGAACCTGATCGAGACCAACAAGAAGGTCGGCGTCATGTATCCCAACGACGCCGACGGCAATGCGATCCGCACCCATCTGGCGCCGGCGCTCGCCAAGGCCGGCTTCACCATCGTCGATCCCGGAGCCTATGAAACCGGAACCACCGACTTTACCGCGCAGATCGCTCTCTTCAGGCAGGAGGGCGTGGAGATCTTCAACTCGTTCCCGATACCGCCTGACTTCGCCGCCTTCTGGCGTCAGGCCGCACAGCAGGGCCTCACCCAGCAGATCAAGATCTGCCAGATCGCCAAGACGGGCCTCTTTCCCTCCGACATCGAGGCGCTCGGCGACCTCGGCCTGAACATCGGCAGCGCCGCCTACTGGCACAAGGCCTTCCCCTATAAATCCACGCTGACGGGCGTCTCCGGCACCGAACTCGCCGACGGCTATGAAACGGCAAGCGGCAAGCAGTGGACGCAGCAGCTCGGCGCCAGCCTTGCCCTTCTCGACGCCGGCTTCGATGCGCTGAAGGCCAGCACCGACGTCAAGAGCAAGGAGGCCGTCGCCAAGGCGATCAGCACGCTGAAGACCACGACGATCGCCGGCAAGGTCGATTTCACCAGCGGTCCCGTCGCCAACGTCTCTCCCGGACCGATCATCGGCACGCAATGGGTGAAGGCGCCGGAGGGTTCGAAATTCGCGCTCGACTACGTCGTCACCGAAAACGCCACCGACCCCAACGTCCCGGTCGGCGCCAAGCTCACCGCCTATAACGGGTAACGAACAGTGCTGCAGAGGGAAGCTCAAAGACGGCCGGGGGCAGCCTTTCTCTCGGCCAAAGGGATCCACAAGCGGTTCGGCGCGCTGGTGGTGCTGGAGAATCTTGATTTTTCCATGGGCGATGGCGAGGCGATCGGCATTGTCGGGCCGAACGGCGCCGGCAAGACGACCCTGCTCAGCGTGCTCGCCGGCGCCTTCCCGCCGAATGCGGGAAGCATCACCTTCGACGGCGTCGACGTCACGCGCCGGACGGCGGCGGAACGCTGCCGGTCCGGGCTCGTCCGGACCCATCAGATTCCCAAGCCCTTCGGCGGCATGACGACCTTCGAAAATGTCTTCGTCGCCGCATCGCACCGCAATGCCGCAAGCCGCGACGAGGCCTATGAGCGCGTGGTGGATTCGCTTTCGCTCTGCGGCATGCTTGGAGTCGCCAACCGCCCAGCCGACACGCTCGGCCTGCTGGACCGCAAACGCCTGGAGCTTGCCCGTGCGCTTGCCACGCAGCCGAGGCTGATGCTGCTCGACGAGATCGGCGGCGGTCTGACGGATGGCGAGGCGAGCGAGCTGGTGGAAACCATCCTGGAACTGCGCCGCCGCGGCATCGGCATCGTCTGGATCGAGCATATCGTTCATATCCTCCTGCAGGTGGCCGAACGGCTGATCTGCATGGATGCCGGCAGGATCATCGCCGATGGCGAACCGAAAACGGTCATGAGCGATGCGGAGGTTGTCAAGGCCTATCTCGGAGGGACACCCGCATGAACCTTCTCTCCATCCGCGACCTCGACGTCCGTCACGGACTGCTCCAGGCGGTGCGCAAGGTCAGTTTCGATCTTGCCAAAGGCGAGGTGCTGGCGCTGGTCGGTGCAAACGGCGCCGGCAAGACGACGCTGCTCAGATCGATCGCAGGCGCCCATCTGCCATCCTCCGGGCGCGTCCTTCTCAACGACGAAGATCTGGCCGCCGTCCCCTCCCACAAGCGGATCGCCAAGGGCATCGCCCTGGTGCCGGAAGGCCGGCGCCTGTTTTCGCAGATGACGGTGGAAGAGAACCTCCTTCTAGGAAAGAGCTCCGGCCGCAAGGGCGAATGGGATATCGACCGCGTCCTCGACGCCTTTCCGAACCTGAAGCCCCGCCGGCACGCCAAGACAGGGCATCTCTCGGGCGGGGAACAGCAGGCGACCGCGATCGGCCGGGCCCTGATGAGCAATCCCGACATTCTTCTCCTGGATGAAGTCTCGCTCGGGCTCTCGCCTCTGGTCGTTGATCGCGTCTACGCCCAGCTGCACGCCTTGCTCACCTCGGGAACGACCATCGTGCTCGTCGAGCAGGATCTTGCCCGCGCCATGAGCGTCGCAAGCCGGGTCATCTGCATGCTGGAAGGACGCATCGTCCTCGACCGGCCGGCCGCCGCCGCCACGCGCGAACATGTCACCCAAGCCTATTTCGGATTGCACCGAACAGCCGGCGAAAGGAGTGCATCGTGATCAATACCCTGCTCCAGGGCATTCTGCTGGGCGGTTATTACGCCGTTATCGCCTGCGGACTGTCCTTCATGTTCTCGGTCATGCGGATCATCAATCTCGCGCATGGCAGCCTGGCGGTCGCAGCCGCTTATGGCCTGTGGCTGCTCGCCGCCAAAGCCGGCATTCCGCCCTTCGCCGGCCTGCTGATCGTGCTGCCCATCATGGCGGCCGCCGGCTGGCTGCTGCAGCGCTTCATTCTGGAGCGCAGCGCCCGCGGCGGCACGCTGCTGCCGATCCTGACGACCTTCGGCCTGTCGATCGTCATCGACAATCTGCTGTTCGAGCAGTTCGGCGCCGACACCCGCTCGCTCGCGCCTTTTATCGGCAACCTGTCCTATGCATCCTGGCAACTGCCGGGCCACATCTACGTCGGCAAGCTTGCCGTCATGATGATGGTGACGGCAGTCCTCATTCTCGGTGGGCTGCAGTTCTTCCTGAGCCGCTTTGCGCTTGGTCGCGCCATCCGCGCCACGGCCGAAGATCCCGATACGGCGGGGTTGGTCGGCATCGATGCCCGCAGGGTCAACGCCGTTGCCACCGCGATCACCATGGTCACGGTCGGCATCGCCGGCGCCTTTCTTGGGATGCGGGCAACCTTCAGCGCCTATTCCGGCGGCCCGCAGCTTCTCTTCGCCTTCGAGGCGGCCGTCATCGGCGGAGCGGGATCGCTATGGGGCACACTTGCCGGCGGCGTCGTTCTCGGCCTTGCCCAATCGCTCGGCGCCCAATTGCATCCGCAAGGCTTCCTGATCGGCGGCCATGCCGTGTTCCTGCTGGTGCTTTTCGTCAGGCTGTCCCGGTTCGGCATGCCGGTTCTCGACAAACTTGCCGCCTCCCGCAAACTGCGCACCCGTCTCCGGAGCCCGACATGAGCCCCAACGCGACCCTTGCCTCCAACGGAATATCGATAGAACGCTGGACGAAATCGTCGCGGGTGGCGCTCGGCTGCATGGCCGCAGTGCTTGCCCTGCTGATGTTTGCCCCCGCCCAGCTCGGCGCCGGCGCGATCGACCGGATGACGGCGCTGTTCATCTACGTGATCCTTGCCGCCATGTGGAATGCGCTTGCCGGTTTTGGCGGGCTGGTCTCGGTCGGCCAGCAGGTGTTCTTCGGCCTCGGCGCCTATTTCACCATCCGGCTTGCGGATGCGGGGCTCAATCCCTTCGTCGCGCTGTTTGCCGCCGCGGTCGTGACCGGCGCGCTGTCGATCCCGCTTTCGCTGTTCATGCTGCGCCTGAAGGGCGGCGAATTCGCGATCGGCATGTGGGTGATAGCAGAACTCGCCCATCTGCTCGTCAACCTCGACCGGCTGATCCAGGGGGAAACGGGAACCTCGCTGATCTCGCTCAACGTCTATGACGGCGGCACGCGGCGGGCAACGATCTACTGGCTCGCATTGATAGCCATGGCCGCTCTGCTCGGCGCCCTCTTCATGCTGATGCGCAGCCGCGCCGGTGCGGCCATGCAGGCGATCCGCGACAATGAGGAGGCGGCAACCTCGCTCGGCGTGCGGGTGATCGCAACCAAGAGGCTGCTCTTCGTGCTCGCCGCCTTCGGCATCGCGGTTGCCGGAGGCCTGTGGCTGGCGACCGCCACGACCTTCCAGCCGAAGACCTATTTCAGCGTTCAATGGACGGCCTACATGATCTTCATGGTGCTGGTCGGCGGGATCGGCAAGTTCGAAGGGGCGATCCTCGGCGCCATCCTGTTCTTCGCGATCGAGACCGTCTTCGGCGGAGCCGGCGTCTGGTACCTGATCGGCCTCGGCGCCACGGCCTTGATTTTCTCGCTCTACCTGCCGCGCGGCCTTTGGGGCGAAGTCGAGCGCCGCTTCGATTTTCAACTTCTGCCGGTCGGCTACCGGCTGAAATTGAATAAAATCAAATGGGAAGAATGAGCCGGCTTGCGTCCGGATTCTCTCGCGAAAGGTGACGTTCATGCTCTTTGGTAAAACAATCCTGGTGACCGGTGTCGCTTCCGGCATCGGCGCCCGCACGGCGGAACTGGCCGGCCAGATGGGTGCCGATGTCATCGGCGTCGATGTGCGCGAGCCTGCCAGTGGAAGTGCCGCCTTCATCAAGGGCGATCTCTCGACGGCATCAGGCGTTGCCGAGATCGTCGCGCAGCTTCCGGCGCGCCTCGACGCGCTCGCCAATGTCGCCGGCCTCTCCGGCAACACCGGTGTCGTCTCGACGCTCGCCGTCAATTTCTATGGCCTTCGCGCCCTGTCGGAAGCCGTGGCGCCCCGCCTGCGTGAAGGTGGGGCCATCGTCAACGTCGCCTCGATCGCCGGCTATGGCTGGCGCGCCAATCTCGAGCGGGCAAAATCCTTGGCCGGGATCGACGGTTTTCCCGAAGTGGCGGCGGTTGTCGCTGAGCACGATCTCAAGGATGAGGAAGGCTACCCGCTCTCCAAGGAGTTGCTGCTGCTCTGGACCATACGGGCAGCCCATCAGCCATTGTTCAAGAACCGCGGCATCCGGGTGAATGCGGTCAGCCCCGGGCCGGTGGAAACGCCGATCCTCAAGCAGTTCCGCGCCGTACTCGGCGACGCCAGGGTCGACAGCGACATTACCCGCGTCGGCCGCGCCGGCACCTCCGCCGATATTGCGCCTGCCGTGCTCTTCCTCTGCTCGGATGGCGCACGCTGGATCAACGGCGCCAATCTTGCCGTCGACGGCGGCCTCGAAGCTTCCATCAACGCCGAAGTCCTCGGCTTCTAGTTCTTGTCCCAAGGAGACCTCCGATGAATATTTCCCTCCTCATCAACGGCGCAGACCGCGCGGCCTCCGGCGGCCGGACCTATGACCGCATCGATCCCTTTACCGAGAAGCTCGCAAGCCGGGCCGCCGCAGCAGGCCTGGAGGATGTTGCCGCGGCCGTCGACGCAGCCAGCGCTGCTTTCGGCGCCTGGTCGAAGACCGGCCCCGGCCAGCGCCGCGCGATCCTGATGAAGGCCGCCGATATCATGGATTCCAAAGTCGGCGAGTTTACCCGGCTGATGATCGAGGAGACGGGCTCAACCGCGCCCTGGGCCGGCTTCAATGTCATGCTCGCCGCCAACATCCTACGCGAGGCCGGCGCCATGACGACGCAGATATCAGGCGAAATCATTCCTTCCGACAAACCCGGCACGCTCGCCATGGGCGTTCGCCAGGCTGCGGGCGTCTGCCTGGCGATCGCTCCCTGGAACGCGCCCGTCATCCTCGCCACCCGCGCCATCGCCATGCCGATCGCCTGCGGCAACACCGTCGTCCTCAAGGCCTCCGAACAATGCCCCGGCACGCACCGGCTGATCGCCACCGCACTGACCGAAGCCGGCCTGCCGGCCGGCGTCATCAATGTCATTACCAACGCGCCGGAGGATGCGCCTGAGATCGTCACTGCGCTGATTGCCCATCCGGCCGTCAAGCGCGTGAACTTCACCGGATCGACCAAGGTCGGCAAGATCATCGCCGAGACCTGCGGCAAATATCTCAAGCCTGCCCTCCTCGAACTCGGCGGCAAGGCGCCGCTGGTTGTCCTCGATGACGCCGATATCGACGGTGCCGTCAATGCCGCCACTTTCGGCGCCTTCATGCATCAGGGCCAGATCTGCATGTCGACGGAGCGGATCATCGTCGACGAGACGATCGCCGATCAGTTCGTCGCCAAACTGGCCGCCCGCGCCAGCCAGCTGCCGGCCGGCGACCCGCGCGGCCATGTCGTTCTCGGCTCGCTAATCAGCCTCGACGCAGCGAAGAAAATGGAGGAGCTGATTGCCGATGCGACGGCCAAGGGGGCAAAGCTCGTTACCGGCGGCAAGCGCTCGGGCACCGTGGTCGAGGCGACGCTGCTCGATCACGTCACGTCCGAGATGCGCGTTTATGCGGAAGAATCCTTCGGTCCGGTGAAGCCGATCATTCGCGTCTCCGGCGAGGAAGAAGCAATCCGCATCGCCAACGACACCGAATACGGCCTGTCGTCTGCCGTCTTCAGCCGGAATGTCCAACGGGCAATGGCGGTTGCGGCGCGGATCGAATCCGGCATCTGCCACATCAATGGCCCGACCGTGCATGATGAGGCGCAAATGCCCTTTGGCGGCGTCAAGGGCAGCGGCTATGGCCGCTTCGGCGGCAAGGCGGCAATCGCCGAATTCACCGACCTGCGCTGGATCACGGTAGAGGATTCCGCCCAGCATTATCCTTTCTGAGCCGACAGCGGCGAAGGGCAGATCGCGCCAATTCACGCGATAGAGCGTCCTGTCGGACACGCGGCGCTCTATCGCAGTGGGTGATCGATTTTAGCGTGGTCATTGCGGCCGTCACCCGGCCTGGATCAACATCCTCTTACTCATCCCGCTTCAGATCTTTGGGAACGTCATATTTCGATCCGTCGTAACGCAGCCTATGTTTGCCAATCGTCGTTTTGTCTTCGCTCTGGCAGTCACCATCCTTTCCGAGCGTGGCGACGGAAGTGGTCGTTTTTTCGGCTACGACTATATCGGCGAACACGCCTTTTGCTGGTGAACTCATTGAAAGCGTGCGCGTGGTTTCGTTGAACTCACCGGCACAGGCGGTATCCCATTCTCCGTGGTTCTCGCTGACGACAAAATTGTCGAGAACCGGTTTCAGCCCATCACCGTCGACTGAGAAGAGCCATAAGGTCGTCTCGCCGGATGGATTGGCGCGCGAACTACCTTCCAGCGTAACACGCAATCCAAAAGCCGTTTTCCCAGGAGCGAGTTGATAACGTGCGGTATCGAAGGCGACGCTTTCTACATGAATGGCATCGTCGGACATAATCCCCTGAAGACGCAGGCGCTGCTTTACATGAAGATTGGTGCTGTCGACCACGAGTAGTTCGATGTCACCCTCGTTTTCCGATTCCGACTGCTCTGTCATCAATGGGACAGCAACAAGCGTCAGTTGCGGTTGAGTTGGCCAAATCCGGCAAATCACCCGACGCGGATCGCCGTCGACTTTGTCGTCTGTCGGCAATGTGATGGTTGCGCCCCCGAAAAGAAAAGCGTCGTCGGCGTTGGTGGCACCGGGATAGGCAAGGCGGATGATGTCTGAGGAGCGGCCGGCGCATTCGTTCTGGCCCGCCGATGCCGCTTGAGCGCTGACGGGAACGCAGAGTCCGATCACAACGATCAGTTCGAAGAATGAAGCGCGGGCGTTCGAAAGCTGCGTCAATGCAAGTCCCTCCGCAAAGCCACAGGCATATTCGAAACGTGACATTTGGCAATATTGGGAGAATCGAAAAATATCAGCGGCCGAGGACCGAGCAACATCAGTTGGCCACGACAATGCTACGGCAATCGGAGGCGTTCATCTGTGGCCAACCCACAACGATATTCCCAAGTTGAGTGCGATGGCTGCCTGTACACGCTGTTTCTCTGGGGGCAATCACGAACTCGTGTTCTCGGCGGACCGTAACATCAGTGGTTTCCAAACGAATACAGAAATACCGCAGCCGATCACCGGCCTCGGATGTCAAAGAGGAGATCATCCATGAACCGTTCCACGCTCACGCTCGCCCTCGCGGGCTCGCTCGCCAGTGCAATCGCATCCGCGTCCTTCGCCGCACCGCTCGCCCCGGAAAAGATGGTCGGCAATGAGAAGTGCTATGGCATCGCACTGAAGGGGCAGAACGATTGCGCAGCCGGCCCCGGCACCACCTGCGCCGGCACCTCGACCATGGACTACCAGGGCAATGCCTGGAAGGCCGTCCCCGCCGGCACCTGCACCTCGATGAATGTCAACGGCCATAAAGGCATGCTGGAGCCGATGAAGGGTTGAACCCGACCCGGAGGCCCGGTTTGGGCGGGCCTCCGCCTCATCCGTCGATACCGGGAGAACAGCAATGACCGTTTCAGCAGACCGTGCCACCGTCCTGCCGCCACGCGCCGGCCTCGGCCTCAAGCCGGAACATTACGAAACCATTCTCGCCATCAGGCCGGATGTCGGCTTTTTCGAGGTCCATGCCGAAAACTACATGGGTGCTGGCGGGCCGCCGCACCGCTATCTCGAGGCCGTTGCCGACCTCTATCCGCTCTCGCTCCATGGCGTAGGCCTGTCGATCGGTGCAGCGCGCGACCTCGACAGAGAACATCTGAAGCGGCTTCGCAGTCTCATAGACCGTTACCGGCCGCAGAGCTTTTCGGAACATCTGGCCTGGTCGACCCACGAGACCGGCTTTCTCAATGACCTTCTGCCGCTGCCCTATACGGCCGAAACGCTGGCGCGGGTCGTCGACCATGTCGATGAGACGCAGCAATGGCTCGGCCGGCAAATGTTGCTCGAAAATCCGTCGACCTATCTGTTGTTCTCCGAGAGCACGATCGACGAAGTGGATTTCCTGACGGAGATCGCTGACCGCACCGACTGCAGGCTGCTACTCGACGTCAACAATGTCATGGTTTCGGCTGTAAACCATTGTCTCGATCCGGTCGCCTATATCGACCGTTTCCCGATTGAACTGGTTGGTGAAATCCACCTGGCCGGCTATGATGAAACCGTCGACAGCGTGGGTGACCGGCTGCTGATCGACGCCCATGGCAGCACCGTCAGAACCGATGTGGTGGAGCTTTACAGACACACGCTGTTCCGGAGCGGCCCCCTGCCGACATTGATCGAGTGGGACAACGACGTCCCGGACTTTGCCACCCTTGACGCCGAAGCAGTTCGCGCCGATGCCATGCTGGCAGCCGCGGCCCCGGATCGCGGCACAACCCGGGCGGCATGACCATGGGTCTCACCGAAAGCCAGGATGCCTTCGCGGCCGCCCTGCTGCACCCGGACGGACCGCTTCCCCAAGGCATCACCACCGCCCGCGGCGCGGCCGATTCATCGCGCTTCGCCGTCTACCGCAACAATGTCTATGTCGGGCTGACCACGGCATTGGGCCAGCGCTTCCCCGTGACGAAGCGGCTCGTCGGCTCCGACTTCTTCGCCGGCATGGCCCGCGCCTACGCCGCAGATCACAAGCCGGCCTCACCACTGATCATGCACTATGGCGATGAATTCCCCGATTTTATCGCAGCGTTTCTCCCCGCGGCTTCTCTCCCCTATCTGCCCGATGTCGCCCGGATCGAGGTTGCCTGGACCCGGGCCTATCATGCGGCGGACAGATTGCCGCTCAATGTCGCCCAACTCGCCGCCGTGCCCTCGGAGAGGCTTGGCGACATGACGCTCGTCCCACATCCCTCGGCCCGGCTCGTCCGGTCGGACTTTCCCGTGGGCTCGATCTGGAGCGCCCATCAGGGCGAGACCGTGGCAACGGTAGCCGACTGGCAGGCCGAGACCGTGCTGGTGGTGCGAGCGGCAATTCACGTCGAGGTACATGTCCTACCTCCGCGGGACGCGGCGTTCGCCGGCTCCCTCCTTGAGGGCGTTACCCTCGGCGAGGCGGCGCAGACCGCATTCGCCGTCGCGCCCGATTTCGACTTCGGATCGGCGCTGATCGGTCTCATAGGCCTTGGCGCATTCAGCGTTTTTGAACCTGTTGAAGGAGAACTTCCATGACCGTCGAACGTGCTTCCTCCCGCGGTCTCGGCATAGCACTTGTCTCGCTTCATCATCGCGCCGAACACCTGCTCTCATTAATTCCACAGTCGCTGCCGCTGCTGGCGCTGCGCATCGGCCTGGCAATCCCGTTCTTTAAATCGGGGCTGACGAAGTGGGACGGATTCCTGACCCTTTCGACCGGCGCCAGATTTCTTTTCGAACAGGAATTCAAGCTGCATATATTCGGCAGCCAATTCTCCTACCCGATGCCGTTGACCATGGCGGCCGCGGCCGGGATTGCCGAACTCGCCCTGCCCGTCCTGCTGGTCCTGGGCCTTTTCACCCGCTATGCGGCTCTTGGCCTGCTCGCGATGACGGCAGTGATCCAACTCACTATTCCAGACGGCTGGGCCAACTTCCATCTTCCATGGGCCGCCATGGCGCTGACCCTTATGGTGTATGGCGGCGGCAAGATCGCACTTGATCCCCTTGTCAAATTGCGCCGAGATTGACCCACACCTCACGGCGCTTGATTGGAGAAATTCATCTTTCTGGCAGTTCGAGCGCTTATCGAATATCCGCGATGACATTCCAATTAGCTGGACCGGCAATCGGGACAAGCAAGAGGTCAGGTTTCTCGGGCACGAGAGTTTCTTGTTGGATGACCGACGGTCCAATAGGTTTGCGTGATCGTCGGGGATTAAGGTGTGGCGTCGAAGGGCGGTGCCTTTACGTTCGATGGGCTTGGTCGAATGTTTGGCAAGCCGACAATGTCTTGGGCAATCGCCAGACGCAACGGCACGCCACCGATGTTCTCCCCCAAGGTCGCGGCCGCCAGCATGCATGTCGGATCGGTCCCGCAAAGCGCATAGGCGCAGGTTTGCGACATACGGCATTGACCCGAAGCTTGTCCGATGCATAGTCTCGGGCGAAGGCGGCAACCGCTGGGTTTTGTCGAGGCGTGGGCGATGGGGTTCGACGCAGGGATGTCGCGTTAGGCCCGTTGCGGGCTGCGGAGTAGTCAAATGAAAGTCGACAGTATCGGATTCGTCGGAACCGGCGCGATCACCGAAGCGATGGTTCGCGGGCTTCTCACTGAGCCGGCCTATGCGTCCGAGATTCACGTGTCTCCACGAAGCGCTCACATCGCCGCGACGCTGGCAGACGAATTCGCTGCCGTCAGAATTTCCAAGGACAACCAGGACGTCGTCGAGCGCAGCGACATGGTGTTCCTGGCAATACGGCCGCAAGTCGCCGAGGAGGTCGTGCGCGCGCTATCGTTCAGGGATGGCCAAATGGTCGTCAGCCTCGTTGCGGCGACGGAGCGCCAGGCCCTCTTGGAATGGATCGGCGCCGACGTGCATCTCGTGCAGGCGATCCCCCTGCCCTTTGTCGCGGGACGGCAAGGCGTCACCGCCCTTTACCCGCCGGATACCGCTGTCGCAGCGCTTTTCGATACGCTCGGAACGGCTGTCCAATGCCAGTCGAGGAAGGAATATGATCTTCTCGCGGCAGCGAGCGCAATGATGTCGACCTATTTCGGCATCATGGAGCAGGTTTCCGTCTGGCTGGAAAGAAGCGGCCTCGAAAAGGCGAAGGGACAGGCCTATATTGCCCCGCTCTTTGCAAGCCTCGCACAGAAAGCGAACAGCCCCGGCAACGAACCGTTCAGTGCCCTGAGCCGCGAATTCGCAACCAAGGGCGGACTGAACGAGCAGGTTTTCTCCGACTTCGAAAAGAAGGGCGGCCTTGCCGCGCTGACCGCTGCTCTCGACGGCGTACTTGCCCGGATCGAGGGCAGGAACTAGAACGTCGGCGGCGTGCAGGCGCTGATGACCTCGCAGGCAACCGGCCCGACACAGCGGAAGCGGTGCGGGCGCCGGCTTTCGAAATAGTAGGCGTCACCCGGCCCAAGGATCCGCCGCTCGTCATCGACCGTCACCTCGAGCCTTCCCGAGAGCACGATCCCGCCCTCCTCCCCCTCGTGAACAAGGGGAACCTTTCCGGTGTCGGCGCCCGGCTGGTAGCACTCCTTGAGGATCTGCAGGCTGCGGCCGAACAGGTTTTCTCCAACCTGCCTGTAGGAAATGGCGCCTTTGCCGATCTCCACCAGCTGCTCGGCCGCATAGAAGGCCTTCCTTGGACGCTCGGGCTCGAAGGCGAAGAACTCCGCCAGACCGATGGGGATGCCGTCCAGGATTCGCTTCAAGGCTCCGACCGACGGGTTGGAGGCGTTCGATTCAATCAGCGAGATCGTCGAATTGGGCACGCCCGTACGCTTGGCGAGCTCACGTTGGGAAAGCTTATGGGCGATGCGGAGATGGCGAAGGCGGCTGCCGATGTCGACTGACATGAGGGGGTTCGTTTATGTTGTCCAGAATATCTAAAATCATAACGCTGGATTTGTTGGATTTCAACAACTTGCACCGATAAAGAAAAGGACTTGTTTGAAAAGGAGAAATTGTCATTCTCGGCGCCATTCCCAAAGGAGGCCAGGATGGACCAGCTCAGCAATACGAACGCGCCCATACTCGAAAATTTCTGGATGCCGTTCACCGCGAACCGGCAATTCAAGGCCACGCCGCGCCTTCTGACAGCAGCGGAGGGTATGTACTACACCGACGTCGATGGACATCGAGTGCTTGACGGCACGGCCGGGCTCTGGTGCTGCAATGCCGGCCACGGCCGCAAGAAGATCGCCCACGCCGTCGAGCGACAGCTTGCAACGCTCGACTATGCGCCGACCTTTCAGATGGGGCATCCGATCGCCTTCGACTTCGCCTCGAAATTGGCTGCTATCGCGCCGGGTGGTCCAGAAGCCAAGCTCGACAGGATATTCTTCACCGGCTCGGGCTCGGAATCGGTCGATACGGCGCTGAAGATCGCCATCGCCTATCAGCGGGCGATCGGCCAAGGCACCCGCACACGGATCATCGGACGCGAGAAGGGATATCATGGCGTCGGGTTCGGCGGCATTTCCGTCGGCGGTCTCGCCAACAACAGGCGGGTCTTCCCGCAAATACCGGCCGACCACATGCGCCACACGCTCGACGTCGAGCGCAACGCGTTTTCAAAGGGCCTTCCCGCCCACGGCGTGGAACTGGCGGACGATCTCGAGCGCCTGGTGCAGTTGCACGGCGCCGAAACCATCGCGGCTGTTATCGTCGAGCCGATGTCGGGCTCGGCAGGCGTGGTCCTGCCCGCGAAGGGCTATCTGGACAAATTGCGCGCGACCGCCGACAAGCATGGCATCCTGCTGATCTTCGACGAGGTCATCACCGGCTTCGGCCGTCTCGGCACTCCTTTTGCGACCGACTATTTCGGCGTCGTGCCCGACCTGGTCACGACGGCAAAGGGCCTCACCAACGGCGCGATCCCCATGGGCGCGGTCTTTGCCAGCCGCAAGGTCTATGACGGCCTGATGGTCGGACCGGAAAACGCGATCGAACTCTTCCACGGCTATACCTATTCCGGCCATCCGGTCGCCTGCGCAGCCGGGCTCGCTACGCTGGAGATCTACGAGGAGGAAGGTCTGCTCACCCGCGCATCCGACTTGGCCGAGTACTGGCAGGAGGCCCTCCATTCGCTGAATGGCCTGCCTCATGTGGTCGACATCCGCAATCTCGGACTGGTCGGCGCAGTCGAACTGGCTCCTCGTAACGGGGCGCCGGGAACCCGCGCCTACGACATCTTCGTTGACTGCTTCGAAAAGGGCCTGTTGATCCGGGTGACCGGCGACATCATCGCGCTTTCTCCGCCGCTCATCATCGAGAAGGGCCAAATAGACACGATCGTTTCAATACTCGGCGATGCACTGAAGCGCGCGGCATAGATCCGCGTGCAGCTTCCGTCGGCGATCGGATGTCTGGTCCATCGCTAGACGGAGCCATCGGGCACGCCGAGACGGAGCTCAGCGCCTCAAGGTCTGTGACGGCAGTTGGCCGAAACGCTTTCTGTATTCGGCAGCAAACCGCCCCAGATGCGTAAACCCCCATCGCAGCGCGATGTCGGCGATGGCCTGCTTCTCGTCCGACTCGAGTAAATCGCGATGGGCGGCGACCATTCGAAGGTCATGCAGATAGGACATCGGCGTCGTATCCCTGAACTGCCGGAAACCCTGTTGCAAAGTCCGAACGCTTACCTTGGCCGCCAACGCGATATCGTTGAGCGAAATCGGCTCGGCGATGTGTTCCTGCATGAAGTCGATCGCCCATTTCACGTGGCGTGGAGCCGGTGCAGGAGCAGGAAGCGCAAGCTCGTTCGAAAAGCGATTGGGGCAGGTTTCCAGAAGCAGATAGATCGCCGCGTCGCAGAGCGAGCTGACCGCCAGCGGCGACCGTTGCAGCGGTCCGTCCCCGCTGAGGCCGCGATGGAGGCTTGAGACAATTTGTTGCAACACGAGCCCCGGGCCGCTCGTCAGATCGATGTGAGGATGAAAATCGATGTCGCCGCTGATCGTTCTCTCGAACATATGCGTGAGGTGACTGATGATCTTCGCCTGATCGACGAACAAGCCGAAATGACGGCGCGGCCCAAACAGGCGGGCACCGGCGGCGCGACCTGCCTCAAGGATCGTGCCACGGGCTGGAATCGAATAGATTTGCTCCCGCATGCCTTCGAAAGATGCGTTTCCTTCCATCGGCAGAAAAACGATCATCCTGCCGCTGGGCGCCTCCCGCCTGATCAGGATTGTGCCTTCGTAGGTGCAGTCGGCTACGGTTACCTCTTCTCCCACGGAAACGAAATTGCAGCGGTATGCAATCGGCATATTGCCTTCGGCCGCAACCTTGATCGGGGAGTTCGGCGTCGACAATATTTCCGAGAGCTCGTCCGGGTCTGTTCCGCTGTGTGCCGTCTCCCGAAACGACATGCCCTGCTCCGCCAGCTGTCGGGTGAGGCCGCCGTTGTTCCGGATACGAGAATTGACCGACATTCGGGACCTCCGATGTACACAAATGATAGCGGATTTGCGCAATCACATCTTGTTTGCGTTGCCAGGGCGGCTAGCCGTAGCGGCTGATTGCGAGATCCTTCGCGTCGATCTCCGGCTGGCCGCCGCTGACGAGATTGCCGATGAGCCGCGCCGAACCGGTGCTCATGGTCCAGCCGAGTGTGCCGTGACCGGTATTGAGAAAAAGGCCGGCAACTTTCGTCCCGCCGATGACCGGCGTGCCGTCAGGCGTCATCGGACGCAGGCCGGACCAGAAGGAGGCCTTGGAAATATCGCCGCCGGGGAAGAGATCGGTGACCGAATGTTCCAGCGTGCTGCGGCGAGCCAGGCCGAGATCGTTGGTATAGCCTGATATTTCGGCCATGCCCCCAACCCGGATGCGGTCGCCGAGCCGGGTGATCGCGATCTTGTAGGTCTCGTCCATGACGGTCGATTCCGGCGCGCGTGACGCATCGGTGATCGGGATGGTGAGCGAATAGCCCTTGACGGGATAGACCGGCAGCCTGATGCCGAGCGGCTTGAGCAGCAGCGGCGAATAGCTGCCGAGCGCCACCACCACCGCCTCCGCGCTCATCCGCTCACGATCGGTGATGACCCCGCGCACCCGGCCGGCCTCGACATCCAGTGCCTTGATCGTCGTCCTGTAAGCGAAGCGGACGCCGAGCGCCTCGGCCTTGGCGGCCAGCGCGTTGGTGAACTTGAAGCAGTCACCGGTTTCGTCCTTCGGCGTCAGCAGACCGCCGACAATCTTGTCGCGCACATGCTTGAGCGCTGGTTCGAAGCGGATGCAGCCGTCCCGGTCCAGCACCTCATAGGGAATGCCGTCGGCAGCCAGCGCCTTGACATCCTTTGCCGAGGCATCGAGCTGCTGCTCAGTGCGGAACAGCTGCAGGGTTCCTTGCATGCGTTCGTCATAGGCGATGCCGGTCTCGGCGCGAAGATCGGCCAGCGCAATGCGGCTGTAATCGGCAAGGCGCAGCATGCGGCTCTTGTTGATGGCATAGCGCTCGGAGGTGCAGTTCGACAGCATCCTCGCCATCCAGGAAAGCATGGCCATATCGAGTTTCGGGCGCAGGATGAGCGGCGCATGTTTCATGAACAGCCACTTCATGGCCTTCATGGGAATGCCGGGTGCTGCCCATGGCGAGCAATAGCCGAAGGAGACTTCGCCGGCATTGGCAAAGCTCGTCTCCAGCGCCGGACCCGACTGCCGGTCGACGACCGTGACGTCATGGCCGGCCTTGGCGAGCTGATAAGCGGATGTGACGCCGACGATGCCGGCTCCTAGAACGATGACCTTCATGATGTTCCCAATAATGGAGCCGCCGGCTCTTAGCGATATTGCCTGTCGTAACGATCGCCCAGGCCGGTTAGGATATCGTAAGAAATGGTGCCCGCGTCTCGGGCGATGTCTTCGAGCGTCTGATGGCGGCCAAGCACTTCGACGAGACTGCCGAAGGTCAGCGCCCCTTCGGGCAGTGCTGACACGTCGACGGTCGCGCTGTCCATCGACACGCGGCCGACGATCGGCAGACGGATGCCCTTGAAATAGACGGCGCCGCGGTCGCTGAGGCAACGCGGCAGGCCATCGGCATAGCCGGCGGCAATGGTGGCGAGACGTGTTTCCCGTTGCGTGACATGCGCGCCGCCATAGCCGATCCTCGCTCCCGCCGGCACGGTGCGCGTCTGCACGACGGCGACATCAAGGCTGACGACCGGCTCCATCGGGTTCTTCTCACCGGCATTCGGAGCGCCGCCATAGAGCGCGATGCCCGGCCGGGCGAGCACGCCGTGATAGGCGTCGCCCAGGAAAACGCCGCCGGAATTGGCGAAGGAAATATCGAAGCCGGGAAACTCGTCGGCGATGCGGGACATCTCGGTAAACTGCTCGCCGTTCTGCTCGCTGTCCATGTCATCGGCCGAAGCCAGATGGCTCATGATGAACAGGATTTCGACATTGCTGCCGTCGCGAAGAGCCGCCGCCAGCCCTGCGCGCTCTTCCCTGGGAAAACCGAGCCGCGACATGCCGGTGTCGAATTGCAGGACGGCGGGCAGGCAGCGCTTCAGAATGCGCGCCGCCGCCGACCATTGCCGCCACTGCGCCAGCGAATTGAGAACCGGGACGATGCCCATCTCGGCGCAGGCGATCTCGTTACCCGGCTGCAAGCCGTTCAGCACAAAAATCTGGGCGTCGTGCGCAAGTGCCGGCCGGAGTCTCAAGGCCTCGACAAACTGGGCGACGAAGAAATGCCTGCAACCTTCGCCATAGAGCGTTCTTCCGACCCGGTCAGCGCCAAGGCCATAGGCGTCGGCCTTGACGACGGCGCCGGCGCGGACCGGTGCCAGCACCGATACGAGCTTACGATAGTTACGTCCAAGGGCAGCCAGATCGATCGTCAGATAGCCCGTGGCTCCCTGCATCGTCGTGGCAGTGCGTGTGCGGGAAACCAAAATATCGCTATCCATGTCCACCCCTTTTCGACCTCAGGGAGTTTATGAAATAATGAGCGAAATGGCCGATCATTCAGTAGTCGAATATTGCGTGATTTGCCTATTTCCCGCATAATCAACGAAAATTTGGAACGATCTCTCATGCCCGCTCTCGACGCCATCGATCGCAATATCCTGAGACTGCTGCGCCTCGATGCCCGCATGAGCAATGCCAAACTCGCCGCCGAAATCGGTCTCTCGCCATCAGCCTGCCTCAGGCGCATCAAGATCATGGAAAAATCAGGCGTGATCCGCGGCTATACGGCGCTGGTCGACACCGGCAATGCGGATGAGATGATCGCCGTGATCATCAACATCACTCTCGAACGACAAACGGAGGACTATCTCGACCGGCTCGAGGCGGCGGTCCGCCGGCATCCCGAGATCCGGGAATGTTTCCTGATGACCGGAGGGTCGGACTACCTGCTGCGTGTGGAGGTCGCCAATGCCGGCGAGTTCGAGCGGATCCACAAGGAGATTCTTTCGACCTTACCCGGTGTCCTCAGGATTCATTCCAGCTTCTCGATCCGCAATGTTCTGGCGACGCGCACGAGAGGCAGGCGCTAAAACGCGATCACCAGACGGCGGCCTAACGGCCTGAGCCGATCTTCTACTGCGCCGACGGGCCGGCCCGTGCCGCGCCCTAAAAAGTCAGTTGCACCTTGCAGGCGGCCGCGCGGTCGCCGGCGAGCGTGAAGGCTGCGGTGGCTTCTTCGAGCGGCAGGCTGTGACTGATAATCGGCCGCACATCGATCTTGCGGCTGGAGATCAGCTCGACGGCAGTTGCGAATTCTTCGTGGAAGCGCTGCGTTCCGTGGAGTTGAAGCTCCTTGCCGACAATGGCGTTGAGAGGGATCGGCACGTCTCCCGTGACGCCGACCTGCACGATCGTTCCGCGCGGCCTGATGGCGGCAATCGCGCCGCGGATGGCCGGGGCGGCGGCCGAGCATTCGAAGACGAGATCGAAATAGCCCTTTCCCGCCTCGAATTCCGCAAGCGCCTGGGCATTTTTGGAAACATTGATCGTGCGGCTGGCGCCCATCGCTTTGGCCCGGTCCAGCGCCGCATCCGCTAGATCGCTCACCACGATCTCGCTTGCGCCGTGATAGGAGGCGACGGCAACCATCAGGGCGCCGATCGGGCCGGCTCCGGTGACCAGCACGCGTTTGCCTGTGATATTCCTTGCGCGCGATGCCGCGTGCAGGCAGACGGATAGCGGCTCGCTGCAGGCCGCTTCCGCAGCCGTCGTCGCTGCTCCAACCTCAAAGCACTGCTTGGCCGGCACCACCAGCCATTCCCGGAACATGCCCTGCTCATGGGGCAGGCGCATCGCGCTGCCCATGAAGCGCATTTCCAGGCAGTGGATCGGCATGTTTTTCTCACAATATTCGCAATGCCCGCAGGGTTGGCTGGGATTGACCGCCACCAGCGTCCCAGCCTTCAGGTCGACCCCCTCGCCCGCTTGGCTGACGGTTCCCGATGCCTCGTGGCCGGGTATGATCGGCTCGCGAACCCTGACCGGCCCGAAGCCGCCATCCTGATAATAATGCAGGTCGGAGCCGCAAATCCCTGCGGCCGCCATTTTGAGAAGCACCTCGCCGGGACCAGGGGCCGCAACCGTTTCGGTCTCGATCCTGAGATCGCCCTTTTGGTAAAGCCGTGCCAGACGTGTCCGCATCGTGTCCATCCCTATCTCAAAAGTCCAAGCTGCTCCGGCAGCCACAGCGACACCGCGGGCACGAAGGTGATCAGGATCAACGCCAGGAACAGCGGCACCAGCCAGGGCAGGATCGCCATGGTCGTGCGTTCGACAGAGAGTTTCGCAACCCTCGACAACACGAAAAGCACCATGCCGAGCGGTGGGTGCAGCAGACCGATCATCAGGTTCAGCGTCATGATGAGACCGAACTGGACCGGATCGATCCCGAATTTCAGGACGATCGGCAGAAGGATCGGCACGAGGATGGTGATGGCCGCGATCGTATCCAGGAAGCAACCGACGAAGAGCATCAGCAGGTTCACCAGGATGAGGAAAACCCATTTGTTGTCGGTGATAGAGAGGATCGCATCGGACAGCAGCTGGGCCGCCTGGCTCACCGTCAGCAGCCAGGCAAAGACCGATGCCGCGGTGACGATGAAGAGAACGGATGCCGTCGTCTCGATCGTATCGAAACTTGCCTTGGCGAGCGTCGAGGGCGTCATCGTGCGGTAGCGCACCAGACCGAGGAACAGAGACCAGAGGACGGCGGCGACGGCGGCCTCGGTCGGTGTGAACCAGCCCATCGTCATGCCGCCGATGAGGATGACGGGCGTCATCAGCGCCATAACGGCGGAGAAGCGGAAATACCAGTCAAGGACGAGAAGGACGAGAAGAGCGATGCCCGCTGCGGCATTCACCGACACACCGGCACGTATCATCAGATAAATGGCCAGCGGCACCGCCAGCACGACGACGATTTCCATCCCCGCCGACAGCAGTTGCCTGACATCGAACGGCGCGTCCGAGCCCCAGCGCTTCTTATAGGCGAAGGCGGCGACAGTGATCATCATCAGCAGCGTCATGACGATGCCGGGCAGGATGCCCGCCATGAAAAGAGCGCCGATCGAGACGTTCGCCATCATGCCATAGATCACGAAAGGTAGCGATGGCGGGAAGATCGGGCCGAGCGTGGCAGACGCCGCCGTCACGCCGACCGCCGCCTCGACCGGATAGCCGTGATCCTTCATCGCCTTGATCTCGATCGTACCGATACCCGCCGCATCGGCGAGCGCCGTGCCGGACATGCCGGAGAAGATGACGGAACCGATGATGTTGACCTGAGCCAGACCGCCCTTCATCCAGCCGACGAGAGCCACCGCAAAGGAATAGATGCGGCCGGTGACACCGGCCGAGTTCATCAGGTTGCCCGCCAGGATGAAGAACGGCACGGCGAGCAGCGGGAAGCTTTCGACGCCGGCGATCATGCGCTGGGCGACGATGATGTCGGGCGCGACGCCATAAAGGACGATGTAAAGCACGGATGCGACGGCCATCGAGATGGCAACGGGCACCCCGACCAGCATCAGCACCAGGAACGAGCCAAGAAGCAGGAGCATCAGATCAACCCTCGATCGTCTGGAATTCTTCGGGGCGCTCCAGAACGGAGTAGCCGCGGCGGATATTGGCGATGAAGACTATGACCGAACGGATCAGCATCAGCACGAAGGCGACGAGAACTGTGTAGAAGACTATGTTGCGCGGCAGGTCGATGGTCACCATCTGCTCTTCCGCCACGATGTCGACATAGCGCCACATCAGATGGCAACCATAGGCGAAGAAGCCGATGCGGACGATATCGACGAAGGTTGCAAGCACACGCGCAAGACCTGCAGGCATATAATGATAGAACACGTCCACCTGGATATGCCGGGATGTGCGCACGCACATGACGGAACCGAGAAAGACCACGGCGATCAGGCAGTTGATGGCGATCTCTTCGGTCCAGGCGTAGCTGTCGTTCAACACATAGCGCGTGAAAAACTGCAGGAAGACGCAACCCGCCATCAACCAGAAGACGACCAGCGTGATCCAGTCCTCGATGGCATAGTCCGAGACGTTTGCGGTCGGCGCGTGCCCTTCGAACTCGTGACCGATTTCTTCGGCGGTGATTGGCGTATGGATTTCTTGCGACATGATCGGCCTTGTTCCGGTTGGGGAAGAAGGGCGCGGCGTGTTCGGGCGGCGCGCCTTTCGGTGTATCGACATCGTCCTGTTCTCGGCGTCTGTTGATTGCGGCGCCTGTCCCTCATCCGGCTGCCGCCACCTTCTCCCCGCTTGCGGGGCGAAGGGACCATGCCGCAAGCTCTCCGTCTCTCGCCAGCCTCTCGCAGGGCACGTCCCCTCTCCCCGTTTTTACGGGGAGAGGGTTAGGGTGAGGGGCACCACGAAAAGGTGGTTTGCAGGCTTTACTGGATCGCGCGGATTGCTTCCCAATCGGCCTTCTCGTAGCCGAAATCCTCGAAGTTGACCTTTTCCATCACGGTCTTTTCGAAATCGGCCTTGTCGATCTCGGCGACGTTCAGGCCCTTTTCCTTGAAGGTCGCAATAAGGCCGTTTTCCTTGCCGGCGATCGTCTTGGTCGTGCGCTCGGCGGCCTCCTGCATGACCTCGCCGAAGATCTTCTTGTCCTCGTCGGAAAGGCTCGCCCACCGCGTCTTCGAGATCACGGTGTTGAGGTGATCGACGATGTGGCCGGTGAGGATGATGTTCTTCTGGACTTCGTAGAACTTCTTCGCCTCGATTGTCGTCAGCGGGTTTTCCTGTGCCTCGACCGTGCCGTTCTGCAAAGCGAGATAGACTTCGGCAAAGGCGATCGGCGTCGTGTTGGCGCCGCAGGCGCGCGGCATGGCGAGATAGGCGGGAACGTCAGGCACGCGGATCTTCAGGCCCTGCATATCGGCGCATTTGGCGATCGGCTTGTTTGATGTCGTATGCCGAGTGCCGTAATAGCTGACGGCGGTGATGTGGTTGCCGGTCTTGTCTTCATAGCCTTTGGCAAGACGCTTGAAGACATCGCTCTTGGTGTAGGCGATCAAGTGATCGGGACCGCGGAAGATATAGGGGAAGTAAGTCACGCCGATCGGCTTGTAGTCGCGTGCCGCGAAGCTCGATCCCGAGATGATGATGTCGACCGTCCCGAGCTTGAGGCCCTGGTTGATGTCGGCCTCCTTGCCGAGCTGCGACGCCGGATAGACCTCGATCTTGTAGCGCCCGTCGGTGCGTTTGTTGATCTCTTCCGCAGCCCATACGGAATCCGTATGGAAGGGCTCTGACGTTTCATAGACATGCGCCCATTTCAGCACTGTCTGGGCCTGCGCGATCGCGCTACTCGCCATGATCGCGGCCGCGGTGCAAAGTATCGTTGTCAGTCTGCTCTTCATTGCTCTCTCCTCCCGAGCTTGGGTTAAGTCTTGGCAGTTCCTTTCGACGGCCGCTTGTTGCGTCCGCGCTCCTCTTCCCCCGAAAACTCCTCCCCGAAGCTCTCGGAAAACCTCTTCTGCGACATTGTGAGATGGGCGCGCATGGCGGCCTTGGCGCCGGCTGCATCGCCGGCGGCGATCGCGTCGCGAATGGCCCGATGCTCGTCCAGGGCGCTGCGCCAGGTCGTCGGCCCCTCGAAGTGGCTGGCGAGCCTTGCGAAATAAGGGGTCATTCGCATGTCGAACATCTCGCCCGTGACGCGGATCAATGTCGCATTCCCGACGATGGCGGCAATGCCGGTGTGGAAGGCGCGATCGGCATCGAGCACTGCGATTGCATCGTTGACCACCCCACCCATGCGCGTCAGAGTTTCATCCAGCAGAGCGATATCGTCCGGTTTGGCGCGACCTGCAGCTTCTTCGGCGATGGCGCATTCGATGAGGGTGCGCGCCTGCAGCAGCTCGAACGGGCCTTCCACCGGCTCGCGCTCGGCCCCAGTGACGGTCGCAGCATGCTGGCGCACCACATAGATGCCGGAGCCCATACGGATGTTGACGAGGCCTTCGACCTCCAGGACGATCAGCGCCTCACGGACGGTCGGGCGTGAAACCGACAGTTGCTCCGCAAGGTCGCGCTCAGCCGGCAGCCGCAGACCGACGGCAAGCTCGCCGCTGGCGATCATCAGGCGAATCTGATCTGCGACCTGCCGATACAGGCGGCGTGATTCAACAGGCGAAAACATCGTGGCCTCCCTAGGCGGCTTCTCCTCAAGCGCGCAGCTGGTCAAATGGCCTGACCAATTAAGATATAGATACCATCGCGTGGGTTGTACGTCAATCCGCCGCATAAACTGGAAAAGGAGAGTTTACAGACCCGGCCTAAAATCATCCTGTTCTAGCCGGAGCTTGTGATCGTCTCCGAGAAGAGCACGATCAAAAGAACAGGCGCATGATCAGTCGCGAAGATGGTTTCCGAGCATCAGCAGCAGGGACTCGCGGGCGCGGCTGACGCGGCTTTTCAACGTGCCGATCCGGCACCCACATATTCTGGCGGCGTCCTGGTAGCTGGTACCGGCAGCCACCAGTGTCAGGGCGCGGCGCCTGTCGTCGGAAAGAAGTGTCAGTGCCTGTTGCAGTTCGTGTTCCCGCAGCGCCCATTCCTGGGTCGGCGCGATCGCGATCCGTTCCACCATCACGTCCATTCCCGTCGGTTCGCGTTTCTGTCTGCGATAATTGGTGCAGAACGTGTTTCGAAGGATGGTGAAAAGCCAGGATTTCAGGGAGGTGCCGGGACGGTAGAGATGAAGCGAATTCAATGCCTTCAACAAGGTTTCCTGCACAAGATCGTCGATATCGTCGTTGCTGCGCAGGAACCTTCGGGCAAAGATGCGCAATGCCGGCGTCAGTGCAACGATTTCTAGCTCGATTGCGGACGTGTTTTTGTCGTGCGACGCAGAGTGTATGGAAGATACTGACGCCATTTTTCTCTCCCGGGATGAGAAGGAAAAGTTCTGGACGTCCTAATCGTTGCCGTACGATATCGAACAAACACGTCGTTGACGCGATCCGGCACGTTTCGCGTCGGTGAATCACGTTATCGCAAAACGGAGGCTAGCGGCCTGGAGCCGTCGTGCCGGCAGCGATCCTGCCCGACGGATTGCTTTACTGAAGTTCGCCCACGCAAAACCCCCGAGGTTGGTTGTCCAACTTTCGGGGGTCAGGTCACGAGGCGGAGTTTTCGTGAAGAAGCCGATCAATTGTTGTGAGCCGCGCAGGCTTCGTCCATCGGGGTGGCGTTGCTCGTGCCGCCCTGCGTCTGAAGATTGGCGGAATTGTTGACCGGGTTGGGGCACTTGACCTTGTCCTTCGTGCCGCTGGTGGTGGAACCAGTCGTGGTGGTATCCGTGGCCATCGGCTTCTTGGCCTTCGTGTCGCTGCCTGCGCCGCCACCCTGGTCGGCCTGGCTCTTATCAATGGTGGCACCTGCGGGGGCGGGATTCGACTGTGCGAAGGCGGATGTGGCCATGCCGACAGCCAATAGTGACGCTGCTACAAGTTTCATACGCATTGTGATGTCCTCCTTGGGATCCTTTGCATACTTGACCCACTCAGAACCTCATTCTTAGGTCATTGTTCCGACTGCAGCCGACAAAATGCACTACCGCGCCCACAGCCATCGCGCGGTCAACAATCGAGATCTTTAGCAGGGGGATGAGCAGCCATTGCCCACAAGGGCAATCGGCGATTACTTCGCGTAAAGCGCTCGCGACCGCTCGAGATGCTTGAGGAGCGCCGTTTCCGAGCCATCCACGTCGTTTGCTTCAAGGCGATCGACGATCTCGTCGTGTTCGGCGAGCGTGAATTTTTCCTTGCCGGTCCAGATCAGCATCTCGGTATGATATTCCTTCAGCCAGGCAAGCATTGCTTCGCTGACGGCGACGTAGATCGGGTTGCCTGATATCTGTGCGATGCGGGTGTGGAATTCCATGTCCGCGTCGATGAACTCTTCGGCCCGGCCAAGCGACATTCGCTGGCGTTCGATGATGTTCCTGAGATCGGCGATATCATTTGCGGAGGCCCGCTGCGCCGCCTCCCGCGCCATGCCCCGCTCAAAGAAGATGCGCGCGCTCTTCAGATATTCCAGCGAATCCGAAGATTGCGACAGCATGATCTTGGCAGTGAGATCGACCTGGCGGAATATCGATTTTGCCGTCAGCCTGAGGACCTTCGCCCGCTCGCCATGCGAAATGCTGACAAGACCTTTATTGGCAAGGGACTGCATGGCCTCCCTGATTGCCGGCCGGCCGACGCCGAAGCGTTCCATCAGCACGCGCTCGGACGGCATTTCGTCGCCGGGCTGAAGCTCGCCCGAGGTGATCATTCGCTCAAGTCGATCAAACACTTCGTCAGAGAGTTTCCGGCGGACGATTTGTTCGAGGGGCTGGGTCATCACATCTCGCTGGCTCAAAAGTTTTCTCCTAACAGTTTCCGTGTCGAGAACAAAGCTGTCGGTGGAAATATGAGGATCTGAAGATTCCACTTTTCATCAGTTGGAATACTCATTATACCAGATCACGAGTTGACGCCATGGCAATCTGCGTGGCGAGAGGAGCAACCGTCCGTTTCATGATGATTACCCTGACCTACCGCATCGAAACGCCCGGCAACGTCGAGGCGATGGCGGAAAAGATCGCGAGCGACCAGTCGACCGGAACCTTCGTGCCCGTCCCTGGCGAGACCGAGGAGCTGAAATCGCGTGTCGCCGCCCGCGTGCTGGCGATCCGTCCGCTCGAGGGCGCCAGTCATCCGACTTGGCCCGAGGTCGCGCCCGGCACGCTTCTTCATCGCGCCGATGTCGACATCGCCTTTCCACTGGACGCGATCGGGACAGACCTTTCGGCATTGATGACCATTGCGATCGGCGGCGTCTACTCCATCAAGGGCATGACCGGCATCCGCATCGTCGACATGACGCTGCCCGAAGCCTTCAAAAGTGCGCATCCCGGACCGCAGTTCGGCATCCCTGGAAGCCGCCGCCTTACCGGCGTCGAAGGCCGACCCATCATCGGAACGATCGTCAAGCCGGCGCTTGGTCTCAGACCGCACGAAACGGCGGAACTCGTCGGCGAGCTGATCTCATCCGGCGTCGACTTCATCAAGGATGACGAAAAACTGATGAGCCCGGCCTATTCGCCGCTCAAGGACCGCGTTGCGGCGATCATGCCGCGCATCCTCGATCATGAGCAGAAGACCGGCAAGAAGGTGATGTATGCTTTCGGCATCTCGCATGCCGATCCCGACGAGATGATGCGCAACCACGACATCGTCGCCAAGGCCGGGGGCAATTGCGCCGTCGTCAACATCAACTCGATTGGCTTCGGCGGCATGAGCTTTCTGCGCAAGCGCTCCAATCTGGTGCTGCACGCGCATCGAAACGGTTGGGACGTGCTGACACGCGATCCGGGCGCCGGCATGGATTTCAAGGTCTACCAGCAGTTCTGGCGGCTGCTCGGGGTCGACCAGTTTCAGATCAACGGTATCAGGGTCAAGTATTGGGAGCCGGACGACAGCTTCGTCTCGTCTTTCAAGGCCGTCAGCACGCCGCTGTTTAATGCCTCCGATTGCTCGCTCCCGGTTGCCGGTTCGGGCCAGTGGGGAGGACAGGCGCCGGAGACCTATCAACGGACCGGCCGCACCGTCGATCTTCTCTATCTCTGCGGCGGCGGCATTGTCAGCCACCCCGCCGGCCCGGCGGCCGGCGTTCGGGCCGTGCAGCAGGCCTGGCAGGCAGCCGTCGCAGACATCCCGTTGGAGATCTACGCGAAAGATCATCCGGAGCTCGCCGCTTCGATTGCAAAATTCAGCGAAGGCAAGGGCGCGTGACCGCGATGGGTGGACCTTTCGTCAGCTATTACGGGGATGACTTCACCGGCTCCACCGATGTCATGGAGGCATTGGCTTCGAACGGCGTGTCGACCGTGCTCTTCCTCGACGTTCCGACGCCGGAACTGCTTGCGCGCTTTGGGGATTGCCGCGCAATCGGCATTGCCGGGACAAGCCGCAGCGAGACGCCCGCATGGATGCGAGAGCATCTTGCGCGCGCTTTCGAGTGGCTGAATTCGCTCGGCGCTGACATCTGCCACTATAAGGTCTGCTCGACCTTCGATTCCAGCCCCGACATCGGCAATATCGGCAAGGCGATCGAAATCGGCCGATCGGTATTCGGGCAACCCGTCGTGCCCGTCATCGTCGGCGCGCCGCAATTGAAACGCTACACGGCATTCGGCAATCTCTTTGCAGCTTACCAGGGCCGGGTCTTTCGCATTGACCGCCATCCCGTCATGAGCCGCCATCCGGTGACCCCGATGGACGAAGCGGACCTTGCGGTCCACCTGTCGAAGCAGACCCTGCTTCCCGTGCTGGTCGCCGATCTCGTCGCCATCACCGCGACGGACGCCGATGCGCGTGTCGACGATCTGGCGTCTGCTTCAGAAGGGATCCTGCTCATCGATGTCGACTCCGAGGTGACGCAGGAGGCCGCGGGCCGACAGCTGCTTCGTGTCACCGGCCGTTCCGGAAGTTTTGTCGCCGGCTCCTCCGGGGTCGAATATGCTCTGCTCAGCGCATGGCGGCGGAGCGGCTTCATCGGCGAAAGCAAAGCCGAGTTTCCTGATATCGGCCCGGTCGACCGCCTCGCCGTCGTGTCCGGCAGCGTATCGCCGACGACCGAGCGCCAGATCCGGACGGCTGTCGAGAACGGCTTCGAGAGTATCGCGCTCGATCCGCTTGCGCTGGTCTCGGAGAATGGCGAAGGCGCGGTAAATGCAGCGGTCGAGGCAGGCACCCAGAAGCTCAGGCAGGGCAAGAGCGTCATTCTCTACACCGCGCTTGGCCCGTCCGCCGACCGCGGCGCCGACATCGACAGGCTTCCAGGTGCTCGTCACCGGCTCGGGAGCGCGCTCGGCACGATCTTGCGCCGCCTGATCGAGAATGAGGGGCTTTCACGTGCGGTCGTCGCCGGCGGCGACACATCAAGTCACGCACTCAGGCAGTTGAAGATCGACGCGCTGACGACGCTTCTTCCGCTGCCGCAGACGCCGGGTTCTCCGCTTTGCCTTGCGCATGGCGACTATCAGCCGACCAATGGCCTGCAGATCGCGCTCAAAGGCGGCCAGGTCGGGACGGACGGCTATTTCGTCCAGATCCGTGAGGGAAGGAAGCACTGATGGTTTCCTTCGGCATCGGCCGAAACGTGCGATCGCAGAAAAACGTGACTCCAACAAATTAAGTAGTGATATGGTGATTGACTCATTATACCAGTTTGTGATCCTATTGAGAACGGAAAAGGTGAGGAAAACATGACTAAAATTGCCCTCTTCGGCGCAGGCGGGAAAATGGGATACCGGCTCGCCAAAAATCTCAAAGGCTCGCGTTTCGAGGTCCGCCATGTCGAGGTGAGCGACGCAGGCAAGGCCCGTTTGAAGAATGATCTCGGTGTCGATTGCGTGCCCGTCGATGTCGGGCTCGACGGCGCCGATGTGGTGATCCTTGCCGTGCCGGATACGGCGATCGGCAAGGTCGCGGCAGGCATCGTCGACAAACTCGCATCAGGCACCATGGTGATCGCGCTGGACGCTGCGGCTCCCTTTGCCGGCCACCTGCCGAAGCGCGATGATCTTACCTACTTCGTCACCCATCCCTGCCATCCGCCGATTTTCAACGACGAGACGGACATGCAGGCGAAAAAGGACCACTTCGGCGGCCTCTTCGCCAAGCAGCATATCGTTTCGGCGCTGATGCAGGGTCCGGAAAGCGCCTACGCGCTCGGCGAGGAAATCGCCAAGCTGATCTGGGCCCCGGTCATGCGCTCGCACCGGGTCACGGTCGATCAGCTTGCCATGCTCGAACCGGGCTTGTCGGAAACCGTCTGCGCATCGCTGCTCGTCGTCATGCGACAGGCCATGGACGAATGCGTGACACGCGGCGTGCCGGAACAGGCCGCCCGCGACTTCCTGCTCGGCCATATGAACGTGCTCGGCGCGGTCATCTTCAAGGAAGTCGACGGCGTGTTTTCGGATGCCTGCAACAAGGCGATCGAGTTCGGCATCCCGGCGCTGATGCGCGACGACTGGAAAAAGGTATTCGAACCGCAGGAGATCGCCGAAAGCATCCGGCGCATCACCTGAACCGGCCTGGGGAGGCACGTCCTCCCCCCTCAACTGCCCCGGGGAGACGGGGTTCTAGCCGCTCCGGGGAGACGGGGCTTCATTCACAACAGGGAGGAAAAAATGAAACTGACGCGCAGACTGACACTTGCGGCTTTTGCCGGCGCATTGGCGCTCGGAACGGCTCTTCCGGCCTTTTCGGCCGATCTCATCGCCATCATCACGCCGGCGCATGACAATCCCTTCTTCAAGGCTGAAGCCGTCGGCGCCGAAGCCAAGGCGAAGGAACTCGGCTACGAGACGTTGCTCATGACGCATGACGACGACGCCAACAAGCAGTCCGAAATGATCGACACGGCGATCGGGCGCGGCGCCAAGGCGATCATCCTCGACAATGCCGGAGCCGACGCCTCCGTCGCGGCCGTCAAAAAGGCGAAGGATGCGGGTATCCCCTCCTTCCTGATCGACCGCGAAATCAACGCGACGGGCGTTGCCGTCGCCCAGATCGTCTCGAACAACTATCAGGGCGCCCAGCTCGGAGCGCAGGAATTCGTCAAGCTGATGGGCGAGAAGGGCAATTACGTCGAGCTGGTGGGCAAGGAGTCCGACACCAATGCCGGCATCCGCTCGCAAGGCTATCACGACGTCATCGACGAATATCCGGACCTGAAGTCCGTCGCCAAGCAGTCGGCCAACTGGAGCCAGACGGAAGCCTATTCGAAGATGGAAACCATCCTCCAGGCAAATCCCGACATCAAGGGCGTCATTTCAGGGAACGACACCATGGCCATGGGCGCCATCGCAGCGCTGCAGGCGGCCGGCCGCAAGGACGTGATTGTCGTCGGCTTCGACGGTTCCAACGACGTGCGCGACTCCATCAAGTGGGGCGGCATCAAGGCAACGGTCCTGCAGCCCGCCTATGCGCAGGCTCAGCTGGCGGTGGAACAGGCAGACGCCTACATCAAGAACAAGACGACACCAAAGGAAGAGAAGCAGTTGATGGATTGCGTTCTCATCAATGCCGACAATGCCGGCAAGCTCGAAACCTTCGCCCTGACGAACTGATCAGCAGCGAATTGCGGAGGGCGCAGCGCTTCGCCCTCCGCAATGCATTTCGCAATACGTCGAGGTTTAAAGCATGTTGAGAATGAAGGGCGCCCTGCTCGCCGCCGTCGTGGCGGCCGCCTTGCCCGGTTGCAAGATCATCAAGACACCGACGGCTGAGGAAAAGGCGGCGGCAGCGGCCAAGACCGCCTTCGACCCGAATGCAAAGGTCGAGGCGATCTGGCAGTCCGAGGCAGTGCCCTATTTCGAGAAGCGCGCCGGCGACCTCAAGGACGTCATGCAACTGGCAGCCTCCAGCCCCGACGCCGCAGGCGAGAAATACGGCAATCCCCGCAAGCAGAGCAGTTCGCCATGGACCTATGCGGTGAAGATCACCGGCAAGGTTGTCGCGGCCGATACAGCGTCGCGCGCGGCAACGCTCGATGTCGACGCCGATGGCGACGGCAAGGCCGATGCGAAGGTGCAGATCGGGCCGGCGCTGCGCGGCACGGCGCTGCGCGACACGTTGGAGTTCGTCAATTTCAACGAATTCAAGAACCAGATCGAGTGGGCCCAGTTCGGCAAAGCCTTCAACGAGAAGGCCAATACCACCTTTCTCTCCGCCATCCCGCGCGAGGGCCTCGCTGGCAAGACGGTGACCGCGATCGGCGCCTTTCCGCTGCCGAAGAGCGGCGAGCTGCCGCTCATAACGCCTTCGGAACTGAAGGTCGCCCCATGACCACAGGAGAGGCACAAAAGGACGACATCATCCTGCGCCTCGACGACGTGTCGAAGGTCTATTCGGGCATCGTCGCCGTCAAGCGCGCCACTCTCGAGCTTCGCCGCGGCGCAGTGAACGTCCTTGTCGGCGAAAACGGTGCAGGCAAGTCGACGCTGATGAAGATCATCGCCGGTGTCGAGCGTCCGACGCTCGGCCGCATCATCCTGGATGGTAAGCCCGTATCCTTCGACAGCCCGGCGCACGCCCAGGCGAATGGCATCGGCATGATCTTCCAGGAGCTCAATCTCTTCGCCAACATGTCGGTCGCCGAGAACATCTTCGCCAGGCGTGAGATTACCCGCGGCATCCTCGGCATCGATCACAAGGCGCAGGTTCAAAAGGCCAATGCGTTTTTGAAGCGTCTGGATGCCGGGATCGAGGCCGATACGATGGTCGAGGACTTGCCGATCGGCCAGCAGCAGCTCGTCGAGATCGCCAAGGCGATGTCGTTGAATGCCCGTATCCTGATCATGGACGAGCCCACGTCGGCTCTTTCTGCAGCCGAGGTCGAGATCCTGTTCAAGGTGATCGCGGAACTGAAGGCCCAGGGTGTGGCAATCGTCTATATCTCGCACCGGCTCGAAGAACTGATGCGGATCGGCGACTACATCACGGTGCTGCGTGACGGCCAGGTCACCGGTGAGGCGATGGTCCGCGACATCGACATGCGCTGGATCGTGCGCTCCATGATCGGCTCGGATGTCAAGGATTTTGCGAAGTCCGTGGACCATGCCGTCGGAGCTGAGGTCTTTCGTGCCGAAAATATCAGCCTGCCACGGCCGACAGGCGGTCTTTCGGTCAACGATGTCTCCCTGTCGGTCAGGGCGGGCGAAATCCTCGGCATCTACGGCCTGATGGGTGCTGGGCGCAGCGAATTCTTCGAATGCGTGATCGGCCGTCACGCACATTCGACCGGCAAGATCTTCATCGACGGCAAGCAGGTTCGTGCCCGCGACACCACCCGGCGCATCCGCCGCGGCCTTGCGCTCATTCCGGAAGACCGGCAGCGCGAAGGCCTGGTCCAGGTCCTCTCGATCGCCTCCAATCTGACACTGGCGAGCCTCGGCCGCTTCACCCGGCTCTTTCACATCAACAGGAGTGCGGAGAAGAATGCGGTTCGCGATGCGATCCGCGATCTTTCGATCAAGGCGCCGAACCCGGATTTCGAGGTGACCTCGATGTCGGGTGGCAATCAGCAGAAGGTCGTCATCGGTAAGGCGTTGATGACCAATCCGAAGGTGCTTCTGATGGACGAGCCGAGCCGTGGCATCGATGTCGGTGCCAAGGCCGACGTCTTTCGCACCATGCGGCGGCTGGCGGCAAACGGGCTCGCCATTCTGTTTTCGACTTCCGACCTCGAAGAGGTCATGGCGCTTTCCGATCGCATCGCGGTCTTGAGCAACGGCCAACTGATCGCCGTCTTCGACCGTAACGAGGCCACGGAAGAAGCCATCATCGCGGCTTCGGCCAAGGGACACGGACATCAAGGGAAACTCGCGTCATGATGACGGCTACATCAACCACTCTCGCGCCGAAGGGCGCCAACGGCTCGGCGCTTCTGACGCTGATGAAGCTCAGGACGTTTATCGCGCTGTTCGCCGTCATCATCTTCTTTGCGATCTTCGCCCCGAACTTCACCTCGACGGCGAACATGATTTTGATGTCGAAGCATGTGGCGCTGAACGCCTTCCTGGCGATGGGCATGACCTTCGTGATCATCACCGGCGGCATCGATCTCTCGGTCGGATCGATCGTCGGGCTTTGCGGCATGGTCGCCGGCGGCCTGATCCTTTACGGCATCGAATTGCCGATCGGCTACACCATCTTTTTCAACCTCTTCGAGATCGTGCTGATCACCTTGTCGATCGGCCTGCTCATCGGGCTGATCAACGGCCTGCTGATCACTAAGCTCAACGTCGCGCCCTTCATCGCCACGCTCGGCACACTCTATATCGCCCGCGGTCTGGCTTTGCTGTCGTCGGACGGCCAGACCTTTCCGAACCTTGTCGGCCGGCCCGAATATGCCACGACCGGCTTCGATTTCTTCGGCGCGGGACGCATTCTCGGTCTGCCGGTATCGATCTGGATTCTGATCGTGCTGGCGCTGCTGGCCGCCTATGTCGCCCGCTCGACGCCGATTGGCCGTCATATCTTCGCCGTCGGCGGCAATGAGCGGGCCGCGCGCATGTCCGGTATCCGGGTCGATGTCGTGAAGATCTTCGTCTACATGTTCTCCGGACTTTGCGCCGCCATCGTCGGCGTCGTCATCTCCTCCGAACTGATGGCAGCCCATCCGGCGACCGGAGAAAGCTTCGAACTCAATGCGATTGCGGCAGCGGTGCTCGGCGGCACCTCGATGTCGGGCGGCCGCGGCACGATCGGCGGCACGATCATCGGCGCGTTCGTGATCGGCATCCTCTCCGACGGATTGGTGATGATGGGCGTCTCCTCCTTCTGGCAGATGGTCATCAAGGGCCTCGTCATCATCATTGCCGTCGTCGTCGACCAGGCGCAACGCCGCCTGCAGCAGCGCGTCACCCTCATGCAGATGGCAAAGGCAGGTTGAGATGACGGAATTGAAAGGGGCTCTGATCGGCTGCGGTTTCTTTGCGATCAACCAGATGCATGCCTGGAATGACGTTCGGGGCTCTGACATTGTTGCGATCTGCGATCGCGATCCGGAGCGGCTGAAGATCGTTGGCGATCAGTTCGGCATCGAGCGTCGATACAGTGATGCCGAGGCTTTGTTCGCCGATGGCGGTTTTGATTTCGTCGATATCGCCACGACAGTGCAGAGCCACCGCGCCCTGGTAGAACTGGCCGCCCGTAACGGGGTGCCGGCAATCTGCCAGAAACCGTTCGCCAAGACCTTGTCGGATGCGAAGGCGATGGTCGAGGCGTGTCGCAATGCCGGCGTACCGCTGATGGTGCACGAGAACTTTCGCTGGCAGACGCCGATCCAGGCGGTGCGCAAGGCGCTGGCGACCGATGTCATCGGCACGCCCTTCTGGGGCCGTTTCTCCTTCCGCTCGGCTTACGACGTCTTCTCCGGCCAGCCCTATCTGGCCGAAGGCGAACGTTTCATCATCGAAGACCTCGGCATCCATACGCTCGATATCGCCCGCTATATCCTCGGCGACGTTCGATCGGTCACGGCCCGCACCAAGCGGGTCAATCCCACAATCAAGGGCGAGGATGTCGCGACCATTCTGCTCGATCATGAAAACGGCGCCACGTCGGTCGTCGACGTCAGCTACGCCACCAGGCTTTCCAGGGAGTCGTTCCCCGAGACCCTGATCGAACTCGACGGTTCTGAGGGCACGATCCGCCTGGCCCGGGGTTACGGTCTCGAAATCACCAACGCCAAGGGCACCACCACCACGGACGTATCTCCGAAGCTGCTGTCATGGGCCTCGCGGCCCTGGCACAACATCCAGGAGAGCGTCTACGCGATCCAGCAGCATTGGGTCGACCAGTTGGAGCGCGGCGCCGAACATTCGACGTCAGGGGCGGACAATCTGAAGACCTTCGCCCTGGTAGAGGCCGCCTATGACAGTGCGGCCAGGGGACAGACGATCGACGTCGGAGCCATGCTGCGATGACGATCGATGCGTTCCAGCTCTATGGCACCCATCTCGTCGATCCGCCGCCGGTTCGCCTGAGAGCCGGAAAGCTGGAAGCCGATTTCGCCAACGGTAACCTCCGCACCATCCGTTACGATGGAACCGAGGTGCTGAGGGCGATTTCCTATCTCGTTCGCGACCGGGACTGGGGCACCTACAGCCCTGAAATCGCCGATCTCCAGATCGAGCAGAGTGACGATCGTTTCGAGGTCGCCTATCTCGCCTACTGCGAGGGACCTGATGATACGAGGCTTATCATCGACGTTCGTATCACCGGAAGCCCGGACCGGCTCGACTTCGAGGCTGAGGCCATCGCCCCGACCGGCTTCGAGACCAACCGCTGCGGCTTCTGCATCCTGCATCCGATCGTCGGCGTGGCGGGTTCACCGGCGACGGTCGAGCATATCGACGGGCAGATCGTGGCGACACGGTTTCCCGATGTCATCGAGCCCTGGCAGCCGTTCAAGGATATGCGGGCCATCACTCACGCGGTCATACCTGGCGTTCAGGCGGAATGCCGGATGGAGGGGGACACCTTTGAAATGGAAGATCAAAGGAACTGGTCGGACGCATCCTACAAGACCTATGTCAGACCGCTCGCTCTTCCCTGGCCGTATGAGATTGCCGCCAATCGGCCCGTTCGACAAAAGACGTCGCTTGTTATCAGGGATATCGGCGGTGCTACGCGGCATCCTCCAGCTGCGGCGTCAGGCGGCGTCATAAAACTCGAACTCGGGGCACGAACCGGCACCATGCCTGATATCGGCGTTATCATTACGCCCGAAGAAGCCGATGCGACCCTCGCGGCAAAGTCCGTCCTAACGGAGATCGCTCCCCAGGAACTCCTCTTCCATTTCGACCCCGGTGCCGGGCACGGCGTCGAAGCACTCAGGCGGTTCGCAGCAATCGCGACGGTCCATCGCGGCCGCTCGGCGCTGGAGATCGCCCTTCCCTGCAAATCAGTCCCGGCGACCGAGACCTCCGAGATTGCCCGCCAGATGCAGCTGGCGGAATTCCGGCCGGATGCAATTATGATCTCGCCTTCCGTCGACCGACAGTCGACGCCGCCCGGCAGCAAATGGCCGGATTGCCCGCCCCTGGATGAGGTCTATGCTGCAGCCCACGCCGCCTTTCCCGGTATTCGCATCGGCGGCGGCATGCTGAGCTATTTCACCGAACTCAACCGGAAGCGCGTCCCCGATGGACAGCTCGACTTCGTCAGCCACTGCACCAATCCGATCGTGCACGCGGCCGACGATCGCAGCGTCATGCAGACATTGGAAGCGCTGCCCTTCATCACGCGATCCGTTCGAGCGATCTATGGCGACAAGCCCTACCGGATCGGCCCGTCGACGATCCCGATGCGGCAGAACCCCTATGGCAGCCGCACGATGGACAATCCGGCGGGCGCACGCATTCCTATGGCCAATCGCGACCCGCGCCACAATGGACGCTTCGCGGAGGCCTTCGCGCTCGGTTACGCGATACGGGTGCTGGATGCCGGCCTGGAATGCCTGACGCTCTCGGCCTTATCAGGCCCGTTCGGTTTGATCGCCGGTCCGGCTGAACCCACCGAGCAAGGCGGACGGCGCCCGTTGTTCAACACCGTGCACACATTGTCCCGATTGGCTGGCGCATCCTGGCAGGAATGCGTCTCCTCCTCGCCCTCCGAGGTCCTGTCTTTCGTTGCACGGAATGCCGCAGGCGCCAGGCTTCACGTCGTCAATCTGACGGGCGAAGAACGAAAGGTCGATTGCGGCGCATGCCGGCCGGCAGATGCGGGCAAAGAGTTGCTGCTCGCGCCGTTGGCGACCGCAACCCTCCCACTGGCGGATTGACCTTCGGCGGTGCAACCGCATTTATGCAGGTGGAGCTCGCACTGGGAGGATCAGCATGAAGACGAAGAAGCTTATCAATGCCGGCGCAGATGCCGTCGATGAGATGCTGCAAGGCATTCTGGCGACGCATCCGCGCCACCTATACGCCGTGGAGAACATGCCCCGCGCGATCATTGCCAGAAACGGGCCCCGCAAGGGCAAGGTCGGCTTGGTCATCGGCGGCGGGTCGGGGCACGAACCGACATTTCTGGGGTTTGTCGGCAAGGGGCTGGCGGACGCGGCCGCAATCGGCAACGTGTTCGCGTCGCCGCCACCCGATCCGATCATCGCCTGCGCCATGGCGGTCGACGGCGGCGCCGGCGTGCTGTTCATGTATGGCAATTATGCCGGCGACGTGATGAACTTCGACATGGCCGCCGAGATGCTTGCGCTTGACGAGATCGAGGTGCGCACCGTCCTCACCACGGATGATGTAGCGTCCGCCCCTGCCGATCAGCGGGACAAGCGACGAGGCGTCGCGGGCAACGTCTTCATCTTCAAGGCCGCCGGCGCAGCCTGCGATCTTCTCTACTCGTTTGATGATGTCGAGCGTGTCGCCCGCCATGCCAATGCGCGAACCTATACGATGGGTGTGGCGCTCTCGCCTTGCTCTCTGCCCCAGACGTTGAAGCCGAACTTCCTGATCGGAGAAGGGGAGATGGAGATCGGAATGGGCATCCATGGGGAGCCTGGCGTGGCGCGCGAGCCGCTGAGGCCGGCCGACGCGGTGACGGACGAACTCATGGACAGCATTCTTCGCGAAATGAAAGCAGACCGGGGCGATCGTGTCGCCGTTCTTGTCAATTCGCTGGGTTCGACCCCGATGATGGAACTCTACATCATGATGCGGCGCGTCAAGTCCCGGCTCGACGATGCCGGACTCATCCTCCATACGTCGCTCGTCGGGAATTACTGCACCTCGCTCGAAATGGCCGGCGCGTCGATCACGCTCATGCATCTCGACGACGAGCTTCAGCAATTGATCGACTACCCCTGTGATTGCGCGATGTTTGCGAGGTGATCAATGACGTTTACGACCGAAGACCTGCAGCGCATGTTTGCCGCGATTGCAAAGGATATTGCAGCAGAGAGCGACCATCTCTGCGCGTTGGACGGCGCCATCGGCGATGGAGATCACGGCCTTGCCATGGATGCGGGCTGCCAGGCCGCGGCGAAAGCGGTCGGCGAGCTTGACGCCGGGATTGCCCCGACAGCTGCATTCAATGTCGCTGCAAAGGCTTTCCTGAATGCGGTCGGCGCTTCGTCCGGCCCGCTATATGCCACGGCCTTCATGCGTGCCGGAGCGGCCGCCAAAGACAGGCAGGTATTGAGCGATGATGATTTCCTGCGCGTCTTTGCGGCAATGGCACAGGGAATCCAGGAACGCGGAAAGGCCGAACCCGGTGAAAAGACGATGGTTGACGCCTGGAAGCCCGCGGCTGACGCGGCACTCGATGCCTGGCAGTCGGGAAAGCCCCTCCCCCAATGCTTCGAGGCAGCCGAGCGGGCAGCGCGGGCAGGCTGTGAAGCGACCAGCAACATGACGGCGGCCAAGGGACGGGCTTCGCGATTGGGGGACCGCGTGATCGGGCACATCGATCCCGGTGCCGCCTCGGCCGTCATCATCATCGCCGCAATGGCAAAATTTGCGCAGTGCGACAATGGTTAGCTCATCATACCAGTTGACATGTCGATGACTATCTGCAACAAGGGGCCGGCTTTACAAGAGGAGGACGGTAATGCTGACCCTTTCTGCGAAATTGAAGACTGCGAGCATCATTGCGATCGCCGTGGCGTCGCTATCGGCCACGCCGGTTCTTGCTGAAGACATCACGCTCTGGACCCTCAACTTCGACAACAATGCCGCCAATACGGCCCTGAAGAAGGTGGCGACGGATTTCGAAGCCGCAAACCCCGGAACGCATGTCGAGATCGTTCAGCGCGCCGTCGACGAGCACAAGACCGCCTTGCGCGTAGCTGCTGGCTCCGACAAGGGACCTGACATTTATTTCAGCTGGGCGGGCCTCGGCCTCGGCGGCGAATATGTGAAGGCCGGTCTGTCCCTGCCGCTCGACAAATACTATGCCGAGTATAAGTGGAGCGACGAATTGTTGCCCTCGGCAGCGGCTTTTGCCGACCTCTATCCCGGCGGCAAACACGGCGTTCCCTTCACCTTCAAGGGTGAGGCCGTCTATTACAACAAGAAGCTTTTCGAACAAGCCGGCATCAAGGAAGAGCCGAAGACCTACGACGAATTCCTTGCCGCGGCCGATAAGCTGAAGGCTGCAGGCATTCCTGCCTTCACCTTCGGCGGCACGGTCAACTGGCACGTCATGCGCCTCATGGACGTTATCCTTGAAACGAAGTGCGGTGCTGAAAAGCACGATGCGCTGAAGGCGATGACGCTGGACTGGACCAAGGAGCCCTGCGCGACGGAATCCTTCGCGGAGTTTGCGAAGTGGACGAAGGACTATACGCTGCAGCCATTCATGGGCATCGACAACAAGCAGTCCTACAGCCTCTTCACCGCAGGCCGCGCGGCGATGATGCTCGAAGGCGACTGGCTGGTCAGCCAGCTTAACGGCTCCGGCGCCAATCTCGACGACTACGGGATTTTCCCCTTCCCGACCAACACCGACCGCCTCTATGGCTTTGCCGAGTACAATTACATCAGCACCAAGAGCAAGAGCCCTGACGTAGCGGCGAAGTTCCTCGACTACTTCCTCTCGACGAAAGTCCAGCAGGACCTGCTCGGCCAGTTGAGTTCGACCTCCGTCAACAAGAATGTACAATATGCCAACCAGAAGCCGCTCGAGGCGGAATGGCTGGGGATCTTCCAGAAATACGGCAAGGTCTACATGAACGGCGACCAGGCGTTCCCGCTCGATGTCACGACGGAATATTTCCGGGTCATCAACGATGTTGCTTCCGGCAACACCGAGCCGGCCGAGGCGGCCAAGCAGCTGCAGAGCTTCATCGCCAGCAGAACCTGATTCCTCCCAAGGCGCCGGTCGACCGACATGATCTCGATCGGCTGGCACCCCTTTCATCAGCTGGCAGCTGCTTCACTGCCAGGAGGAAAACATGTCACTTCGACAATCGACACATGATCCGCGCGTACAAGCGCTCATCCTGCTCGTGCCGGCGCTGGCGATCTATGCGGTCTTCGCGCTCTACCCGATGCTCAACGTCGTGATCCTGAGTTTCCAGAAGTGGAACGGGCTCGATCCCAATCGGCAGTTTGTCGGCATTGCGAACTATTCGGCGATTTTCACCAAAGATTCGGTCTTCTGGGTGGCCTTCCGCAATACCGTGATCTGGACCATGATGAGCCTGATCTTTCCGCCGATGGTCGGACTGCTGTTGGCGCTTAGTCTCAACCAGAAGATATTCGGCCGCAATGGCCTCAGGGCCATCTTCTATCTGCCTGTTATCATCGCGCCGATCGCGGTGGCCACCATGTGGAAGTGGATGTACGATCCCTTCTTCGGCCTTTTCAGCCAGCTGCTGACCTCCTGGGGCATGCAGGGCTGGATCAAGGACTGGCTGGGCAACCGGGATATCGCCCTTTATTCGGTTTTCGTCGCCTATCTCTGGCAGACGGTTGGCTTCTCGATGGTCCTGTTTCTCGCGGGCCTGCAGAATGTCTCTCAGACGCTTGTGGAGGCAGCGCGCATCGATGGCGCCGGCCGCTGGAAGGTATTCAAGCACGTGACATTGCCGGCCTTGCGCCCAACGATCACGATCGTTCTCGTTCTTTCCGTCATCTCCTCCCTGAAGGCCTTCGACATCGTCTACGGCCTGACCGGCGGCGGGCCGGCGCAGTCCACCCAGATGCTGGCGCTCTGGGCATTCACGCAGGCGATGCAGATCTTCGATTTCGGACGAGGCGCGGCGATTTCGGTCGTGCTGCTGCTGATCACCATGGCCGTCGTCATTCCCTATCTCAAATGGACCCAGAAGCACGAGGAGGTTGAATCGTGACAGCAGTACCGACCGACCAGACCGCAGTGCATCTGCAGGTCGAACCATCGTCGATGAAGCGGGATCCGGTTCTGATCGGCCTCTGGATCACGCTTGTCATCGTGGCGCTCGTCTGGGTCGCGCCATTCGTCTTCATCGTCTTCACCTCCTTGAAGACGCCGGCGGCGGTGACGGGTACGGGCGCCTTCGTGCCGCCAACCGAGCTCGCTTTCGAAAACTACAGCGCCGCATGGAGCCGCGGCAACTTCGCAAACTCCTTCTTCAACAGCGTCATCATAACCGTCATCAAGGTGCCGCTCGGGCTGTTCCTTTCGGCGATGGCCGCCTATGCCTTGGCCAAGATCAAGCTGAAAATCACCAAGGCCCTGCTGCTGCTTGTGGTGTTCGGCACGATGATCCCCTTCCAGGTGATGCTTGCGCCGCTCTTCACCCTGGTGAATTCACTCGGCCTGATCGACACCTACCCCGGCGTCATCCTTCCCTACATCGCCTTCGGCGTTCCCTATCAGGTTTTCATCCTGCATGGCTTCTTCAAGAGCATTCCCAAGGAGCTGTCGGAAGCAGCACTGATCGACGGTGCCAGCCACTTCATCATCTTCAGACGGATCTTTCTGCCGGTGTGCCTGCCCGTGCTCGCCGCACTGCTCATCCTCGACTTCGTCTCCACCTGGAACGAATTCGCCATGGCGCTGGTGCTGCTCCAGGATCAGCACATGTGGACCTTACCGCTCGGCCTAATGTCGTTTCAGGGGCAGTTCTCGAGCAATTACGGCCAGCTCAATGCGGCCATCGTGATGACCGTCCTGCCGGCGACTATCGTCTATCTCATCTTCCAGCGCTACTTCGTCTCTGGCCTCACGTCAGGTGCCGTCAAAGGCTAGCGACCACAAAAGCATTCTCGAGGAGAATATTCTATGTCTGATGCAACAGTCGAAAAATGGGGCGTGTTCGAGGCCTCCTTTGATGGACCCTCCGGCGGCAATCCCTATCTCGACGTGGCATTCGATGCCGTGTTCACCCACAAGAGCCGCGAAGTCCGCGTGCCGGGCTTCTATGACGGCAACGGGACCTACCGTATCCGCTTCATGCCGGACATCGAAGGCGAATGGTCGTTTCTGACCCGTTCCAAGACTACCGTACTCGACGGCAAGACTGGCGCACTGATTGCGACTAGGCCCTCGGCCGGCAATCACGGCCCCGTGCGCGTGCGCAACAAATTCCACTTCGCCTATGCCGACGGCACCCCGTTCCTGTCCTTCGGGACGACCTGCTATGCCTGGACGCACCAGCCGCTCGACATGCAGAAGCAGACCCTCGAGACCCTCAAGAAGGCCCGCTTCAACAAGATGCGGATGGGCGTGTTTCCGAAGGACTATCCCTATAACGTCAACGAGCCGCTGCACGCCTGCTTCGAACGCGGGGCGGACGGAAGGGAAGACTTCGACCGTCCGAACCCCGCCTCGTTCCAGCACTTCGAAAAGCAGGTCGCAGCGCTCTGCCAACTTGGGATCGAAGCCGATATCATCATCTTCCACCCCTATGACCGGTGGGGCTATGCCGACATGTCGGCCGAACAGGATTTTCGCTATGTCGAATATCTCGCCGCTCGTCTCGCCGCCTACCGGAACGTCTGGTGGTCGCTTGCCAATGAATATGATTTCCTCATCGATACGAAGCCGATGGAGCAGTGGGATCGCTACTTCCACATCCTGGAAGAGAACGACCCCTACCAGCACCTGCGCTCCATTCATAATGGCGACGTGACGGCGAATTTCGATCACCGCAAGCCATGGGTCACGCACACCTGCATTCAAAACCCCGACGTCAAGCGGACCCAGGAATGGCGCGATGCTTACGGCAAGCCTGTCGTTAACGACGAGCCGGAATATGAAGGCGACATCCTGCAGTCATGGGGCAATCTCAATGCGCAGGAGCTCGTGCATCGCTTCTGGATCACCATGGCGCGCGGCGGCTATGCCGGCCATGGCGAAACCTATTCCCATCCCGAGGACCTGATCTGGTGGGCCAAAGGCGGGGAACTGCGCGGCGAAGCGTGGAAGCGCATCGCCTTCCTCCGCGACCTCCTGGAAGCCGATGTCAAGCACGGCCTCGAACCGCTGGGCATCATCGGCGAATGGCCCTGGTCCCGCGTGTCGGGCGCGCGCGACGGCGACGGCGATTTCCGCCTGATTTACTTCGGCGAGCATCAGCCGGTGATCTGGTCCACGGGTCTGCCGGTCGACAGCGACGATTATGATGTCGATCTCATCGACACGTGGGAGATGACGATCACACCGGTCGAAAAGGTGGCGGCTCCCGTTCCGCATCCGACGCGCCATGGCTCGGTCGTGCGCGGTGGCAAGCCGGACGCAGCCTTCGGCGTCAAAATTCCGCGCAAGCCGTACCAGGCGCTGCGTGTGCGCAGGAAGCGCTAGAAGATGACAAGGGGTACGAAATGTCTGGCTTGAGTATCAGAAACGTCAAGAAATCCTTCGGCACGGTCGATATCATTCATGGTGTCGACGTCGAGATCGCCGACGGTGAGTTTACCATTCTCGTCGGCCCCTCCGGCTGCGGCAAGTCGACATTGTTGCGCATGATTGCCGGGCTCGAGGATATCACCGCCGGTCAAATCAGCATTGACGGCCGGGTCGTGAACAATCTGCAGCCGAAGGATCGCGATATTGCGATGGTCTTCCAGAACTATGCGTTGTACCCGCAGATGACGGTTTCCCAGAACATGGGATTTGCGCTCGAGCTCGCCGGGGTCAAACGGCCGGAAATCGAACAGAAGGTCGGTGAGGCTGCAGCAATTCTCGGATTGCAGCCGCTTCTCGATCGAAAGCCGGCGCAGCTGTCGGGCGGACAGCGACAGCGCGTCGCCATGGGCCGAGCCATCGTTCGAGATCCGAAAGTCTTTCTCTTCGACGAGCCGCTCTCCAATCTGGATGCGAAACTGCGGGTGAAGATGAGAGCGGAGATCAAGGCTCTGCACCAGCGCCTGAAGACCACGATCGTTTACGTCACCCATGACCAGATCGAAGCCATGACCATGGCCGACAAGATCGTCGTGCTCCACGGCGGTCGCGTCGAACAGATCGGCAGTCCGCTCGAACTCTACGACCGGCCGCGCAACATCTTTGTCGCCGGCTTCCTCGGCTCCCCCGCGATGAACTTTCTCGAGGGAACCCTTGAGGGCGCAGGCAACCCAGTATTGTCGCTGCCGGGTGGGTCACGCGTAACGCTTTCGCGGGCTCCAGCCAATTCCGCCAACAGACCACTAACGCTGGGCATTCGTCCCGAAGACATCACTTTCGGCGGCGAAAACGGTGTGGATGCCGTGGTCAAGGTGGTCGAGCCCACGGGATCGGAAACCCATGTCGCCGTGGAGCTCGAAGGCAGGGAGCTGACATGGGTCGTTCGCGAACGTGTCGAGCTGGTGCCGGAACAGCCGGTGAAGCTTTCTTTCGAAACGGCCAAGGTTCACTTCTTCGACCGGCAGACGCAGCAGCGTTTGAGCGCCTGAAGATGAAGGGCAAGGAGCAAGTCCGTCGAACACGAAACCGGAATTTGACGGCATCGGACGTGCTTGATGATTCCTCGTCTTCGCAGCGAATTGGCGACTTGCAATCTCTGATCTCGCCGATAGGCTGTACCTCCAAAACGAGGTAGCCAAGGCATGCACATTCGAAGGGCCGTCTCCGCCGACGCGGCGGAGCTGAGCAGTCTCCTGAACGAGATCATCCTTGCCGGTGGAACGACCGCACTCGAAACGCCGCTTTCGGCTGCCGAGTTCGCGGACTGGTTCATCGACGGCGAGTTTCCTCTTACCTGCCATGTTGCAGAGCACGATCAGTCACTCGTCGGCTTTCAATCGCTCAGCTTATACGGCGACCCGCCGAAAGGCGTCGCCGACATCGCGACCTTTTCCCGCTTGAACCCAAGAACCCCAGGCGTCGGCAGCGCTCTCTTCCCCGCAACCCGAGCCGCAGCGGAAGAGTTCGGGCTCGAATTCATCAATGCCACCATTCGCGCCGACAATGTCAGCGGCCTTGGCTATTACGCAAAGATGGGCTTCGAGACCTATGACCGGCTGGTCCAGGTTCCGCTTCAGGACGGGACGCCCGTCGACAGGATCAAGAAGCGTTTCAGACTAGACGCCAGACACCTCACGATACCCGACGCCTGAAACGTGTCGATGGCGCTGTGGGAGCGCTTGGCATCCAAGGGCCGGACCGCCTTGCCCAGCGTCGCCTGCTGTAAGTGAACGAGGCCGATACTGCATCGTTGCAGGCCACGCTCGAGTATTAAGCTTATGAAGTAACAGCGTAGTTTTCCACAATGGAAGAGAAGTGACATTTAACTTCCGTCAGGAGTTCCTACCCATGAAATCAAGCATTTGGGATAGAGATGGATTTGGAGCCGCAAGGACGTAAAAAGGGAACAGGTCAAAGCCATGCCCGGAGATTTGTCCATGCCAACTGCGATGTTTACGGCCGACGAACTGGCGGTGATCCGCCGCGCTTACGCCCATCAGGTGGTGGCAACCGCCGCGACGACGAACCCGCGGATCGAAGCCGCCTTTGCCACCGTCCCGCGCGAAAAATTCCTCGGCGCGCCGCCATGGCAGATCGCCAATCTGGGCGGAGGATATCGCCCCCTCCCCTCCTCCGACTTGGTTCTGGCCTATCAGGACGTGCTATTTGCCTTGCAGACCGACAAAGGTGTCCACAATGGCAGTCCCTCACTGCATGCCCGACTCCTGGCAGAGCTGGACATACAAATCGGGGATCGCATCGCGCATATCGGTGCCGGCACCGGCTATTACAGCGCCATTCTTTCGGAGCTTGTCGGCGCTTCCGGTCATGTCTATGCCGTCGAGATGGATCCCGATCTGGCTGCCCACGCTCAAACAGCACTTGCCGATCGCGCCAATGTCAGCGTCATGAACGCCGACGGCAGTCAATGGCCGCAGGAAGAGGTGGATGCGATCTATGTGAATTTCGCCGTCGCGCGGCCCGCGGAACCCTGGATCGAAAGGCTGCGGCCTGGAGGGCGGCTCGTGCTGCCACTCGGCGTACCGCGCCAGGACCGACCGCCGAAAGGCGGCCGTCATGCATCCCATGGTGCTGCACTTCGGATTGAGCGCGGCGAGGATGGATTTGCGGCGCGTTGGATCGGCACAGCCTATTTCGTCTGCGCCAATGGTGGATTGTCAATCGACGATAACGAGATCGAGGCGCTGACAGCCGCGTTCAGGCGCGGCGGCATCGAGTTCGTCAAAAGTCTGCTCTGGAAGACGGAGCCGCGGATAGGACGTTGCTGGTATATCGCCGATCAATGGGCGCTTTGCTACGACGACGTCTGAACCATCCACGCCGGTTCCGCGAAAGCCGACCGCCTGACCTGAGCGAGCAACATAGCGCGCCGTGGCACCGAAGAGCTCGACGTCCTCGACACCATCCTCCTTTCGACCGGCGCGATCAGCTCGCCGCACATCCGACCGACGATGATGTCGCCACGCTCAAACATCCGGGGGCAGCCATGGGCGATAACAAGCTCAGGGGCGCCGACATCAGATCTAGCCATCTCAAAGCTTAGTGCAGACTCCCACCGGCGCCCCTCCCCTGTCCGACACCGAAAAGCCTGCTGTTGAAATTTTCTGCCCATCATCATTGATGTCGGACCAAGCCTGCCAAGGATCCGAGCGCGGCCATGCCGACTGAGATGAGGCAGGATTGCGCACCACCGGCTTATCGAAATCAGTGATACGCATGAGCCGGACAGGCCGCGCCGTCGGGTGACCTGCTGGCCGATCCGAACTTGCCGGCGCGATCCCCTCCGGCATTCGACGCCCCCTCCTGGACGGCGGCACTCAGACTGGCGGTGAAGACCTGCAAGCGACGGCCCTCGATCGGCGGCGTTTTCGGCTCGCGGTTCCTCTGAGGCGGCAGCACGGCAGCAGCGACACAGATTGGCGACGCACGCAATTAATCGCCGCCGCCGGCGTCCCAAATTGCCGACACACCTCGCTTGAGGACCAGAGCGATAGGAATGAAGGACAGGGAGACGTTCCCTGCCCAGCGGCGACAGTGGGTCGCCGAGACGACAAAAGCCCGGCGCGGGAGAGATGCGCCGGGCTTCGATAGTGACCGACAGCTTGGGAGGAGAAGTGCTGTCCGTCGGACCGAAGCGGCTAGGAGGGGAAAGCGCTTCGGTTCATCACGAGGTAATGCCGCAATGCGGCAAATTCAAGCCTGGCGGTTGCCGTGGATGTCGCAGACGAGGGGTCAGGCACATGCAGCCTTCTCACGTACGGGACCGGGGCTAGGCGCAGGGTTGTCCGCGGACAACCTGCCGAGCAGCGATCCCAGCGGAGGGAGATCTCCAGCTTTCAGCGGGCCGGTCTACCCACCGCAAAGTGATTAATGAGGGCAGGGGATCGCACCGCTGATGCGCCAAGAGCCGGACGCGCGAATGGAGATTGCCTCAATGATCGACGACGATCCACTCTGGATCTGCCCACCCCTTCGCCCGAGGCCGTGGCCTTGCTTATCCCCACCTGACTGAAGGCGGAATTGCCCGGGATATCGAGCAGGGCGATCACCAAACTGACCGACCTGCCGCAAAGCACCAACGACGGCGACAACATCCAACCATCCGCCCCCACATGCGGACGCTGCCGCGGCTTCCAACCATCCGCAGTATCACTCGAGGCTTCGGCCTTTGATCTGCAAAAACTCAGGAAGGAAGACCAATCGGCATAGCTTGGACGTATGAACCGATCGATGCAGCGCAAGCTGACAGGACATTGGATTCACCGCCGTTACGTGCCACTCCCTTTAGTCTCGCCCGGAGATGCCCGCAGGGGCCTCGAAGGAAGGGGCTTATCACTTCCGCCCGATCAACTGAGTTAGACGGACCAACGAAGTCACCTGATCTGAGATTGCCGCCGAAACGCTGCCGCTGGCCATGCAGCCTCCCGCCGAGCGACGGACGACCTCGTTGCCACCTAGCCTAGGAGACGCGAGAGCGGTGAGGATGATGGCGTCGTGACCACCCCGCCATCCGTTGCCGCGCACCCTTATCGATGAGCGAAGCCGCAGCGCCAGCAGCCCCCCAGCTTCTTCGAATGCATTCAGCTCCCCCTTAATTGGGGACCCGGTTTCGGCATTACTGACCTGTCGACAGACCTGACGAGGCTCTTCGGCCTTTGGAGCCGGCGGCGTCCACGCCCGTTCGGCAAGGGGCACGAAACCGCTGCGCTGCGACCCCAGGCAGAGCCATCGAGGCGGCAGCAATACCGCAAGTCCATAGCATCCATCAGCAGGGCGAGATCAGGGATGTTTTCCCGGCCACGCGAACCGATTGCTGCAGGGATCGGTTCATGTGCAAACGGCCTGCCGGCTACCATGTTAATCATCCGGTTGTCCGCGGACAACGGCACGATCAGGCAACGTTCGGCGCGCAACTGCGGCTCACGGATACGTCTGGGAAGGCCGCAGGGCCAGCTGCCCATCGCCACTGAAGCCAGCTCCTGTGGCGATGGCCGACCGACACAACGCGGCCTCACTGCCACCGCATTCGCCTCCTCCTGCGACCGATCCGAAGGATGACGCGACGGGGGAGGGGCTGCCTTTCGATCCGAGAGCATTGGCAGTTCACAGCCGAGGCTCGCGGGCGCGCCAGCCCATTGCGACGGGTGGCCGCTGATATCGACCGATCGTCCGTCAACGCACGTGACACATCAGCGGCTGTTGCGGATTGCCTCCGGCAGCGAGCCGAGCGCGTGCCGGAACGGCAGCATCGGGTCCACTCTATCCTGGGGTAGCCGACCGCGGCGGCAAGGCTGCACCGTCACGTCAGATGGGTGGCGCCGTCATCGATGCACGCTATTCGATGACGTGCTGCTCCTCGCTCTCTGGCGATGTGGAAGGCCTGTTTATCCCGGCCGAAATGCCAGGAAATAATCCCACGCCTTTGGCAGTGCGCCGGAGATGCCCAGCACTGAATGGCCGGAGCAGCGCCTCCAGTGACGGTCGGGGAAGGGCTGCTTAGTCGGTATCCGGAGCAGCTCGCATCCTGTCGCCGCCTCCTTGCTGCGCAGTTGCTTTCGTGTGGCGACCTGGTCGATCGCGACGCATGTTCTGTCGATTGCCGAGACGCCATCAAGCAACCGCCGAGGCCATCGAGATCGCGTCCGCAGACCGGTAGTGTCTCGGTCCTCGACGGCGCTTGGTCATGAGGTGCGCCGAGCTAAGGCAATGGACCCACCAGGCACCGGTATTGCCCGTTGATAACGTAAACGGCTATTGCAGGCCATTGTCACCGGCGCTATTGTTTTGTCAGGCTTACTGCACAGCGCGTCGCCTGCAGGCACCCGCATCGGATCGCAGCAGGTGGAATTCAGATCCAAGCCGCGCCTCAGATACGGGCTGCGCAGCAATCTACCGCTTCGCGGCTGCCAAGCCGCCCATCGGTAGACTTGTTGAAATGACCCCCAGCACTGCAGTAACGAAACTAAGGTCCGGATTTGCTTCCGTAGCAGGATGTGACTGCAGTTATATCAATATCTTATGGGCGTAGCGGTGGCGCGGCTCAATCGTTCCAATCCCTGCTTCCTGACCCGATTGGAGAAGCGGGCGACCTCGGCCCTGCATCAAATGTCCGCGAGAAAGCAACGGCTTGCATCCTTTAGCGGCACCCTGCGTTATCTCCGCACTAGATCGGAGACCATCCACATGCGTGATGTGGTTCAACGTAAGAGATTCTCCACCGCGGCTGCAATGATGGCCGCAGCGATCGGCGCGCTTGTCTACATGCAGGCAGTCGAGCGCAGGTCGGCCGCTCCGTCTGCGGATACTGGCCACGCAGGTGACGATCATGGCCGCAGCGCCAGTACGCCCGAGGCTATCCCTTTCAGCGGCCTTCGCGACGTCTTCTGGCGCGTCTTCCATGAAATTTTAGACGACCGCGTCACTCTCATCGCGGCGGGCGTGACCTTCTATCTCTTGCTGGCGATATTTCCTGCCCTGGCGGCCCTCGTCGCTCTCTATGGGTTGGTTGCCGATCCGGTTACCATATCCGAACATCTTCGCGAGTTGGCTGTCCTCTTGCCACCCGGCGCATTCGATCTTCTTGCCGATCAGATCAAGGCGCTCGTCGAGCGGCGCGACGGCACACTTGGCCTAACCTTTTTCGTAGGCCTCGCGGTCGCGCTATGGAGCACCCATAATGGCACGCTGGCGATATTCGACGCTATGAACGTGGCCTATGAGGAAAAGGAGAAGCGAAGCCTGGTGCGGCTTAATCTGACGGGCCTCTGCTTTACCCTATGTGCGATAGCTTTTGCGATCGTCATGGTGGCCCTCGTTGGTGTGATGCCAGTTGTGCTCTCCTATCTTTGGCTCGATCAATTCAAGGAGCACATGGCTCTTCTGCTTAGGTGGCCGCTGCTTCTGCTCGTGGTTGCGGTGGCCGTCACAATGGTCTACCGCTTTGGCCCAAGCCGGGAGGCTGCCAAGGTCCGGTGGATGACGTGGGGCGCGGTTTTGACCACGATCGCCTGGGCCGCCATGTCGCTCGGCTTCTCTTTCTATCTAGAGAATTTCGCCAATTACAACGCGACATACGGCACGCTCGGGGCGCTGATAGGCTTCCTCATCTGGATCTGGCTTTCCGTCGTCATTCTCATCGTCGGAGGAGAGCTCAACGCAGAACTGGAGCATCAGACCGCGAGGGACACGACGACAGGAACGCCGCTGCCAATGGGAGCGCGAGGCGCCTATGTCGCGGATACTTTGGGCGAGATCAGGAACTGACCGCGAAGATTGCTCCTCTCCTGTAGTTTTGATGTATTCTGACATTTCGCCAGTCCCGATAGAGGAGACGATGATGACCGCCCCGCATCCTTCCAAAACCCATATCGGCAATCATGCCCTGCATCCCGAAACACAGATGCTGAATTACGGCTACGATCCGGAGCTCTCGGAAGGGGCGGTCAAGCCGCCGGTATTCCTAACCTCTACCTTCGTGTTCAAGACGGCGGAAGATGGTCGCGACTTCTTCGATTATGTGTCGGGCCGCCGCGAGCCACCCGAAGGGAAGGGGGCGGGCCTTGTCTATTCGCGCTTCAACCATCCGAACAGCGAGATCGTCGAGGACAGGCTCGCCGTCTACGAACGGACGGAAAGCGGCGTGCTGTTTTCATCCGGCATGGCGGCGATTGCCACCACCCTGCTTGCCTTCGTCCGGCCGGGGGATGCGATCCTGCATTCGCAGCCGCTTTACGGGGGAACGGAAACATTACTGGCGAAGACCTTCCTGAACCTCGGCGCCGCCGCCGTCGGGTTTGCCGACGGCGTCAGCGAAGCATCGGTGCAGAAGGCGGCTGAAGAGGCGATGGCCAAGGGCCGCGTTTCCGTCATCCTGATCGAGACGCCCGCCAATCCGACCAACAGCCTGGTCGATGTGGCGATGATCCGACGCGTGGCCGACGCGATTGGTGCAAGACAGGGCCATATGCCGATCATCGTCTGCGACAACACCCTACTCGGGCCGGTCTTCCAGCGGCCGATCGAGCACGGCGCCGATATCTCGCTCTATTCGCTGACGAAATATGTCGGTGGTCATTCCGATCTGATCGCCGGCGCCGTTCTTGGCCGTAAGGCGGTGATCAAGCAGATCAAGGCCTTGCGCGGCGCGATCGGCACCCAGCTCGATCCGCATTCCTGCTGGATGCTCGGCCGTTCGCTGGAAACGCTGCAGCTGCGTATGGAACGGGCAAACAGCAACGCGCGGGCCGTCGCCGACTTTCTGCGCGATCACCCGAAGGTCGAGAAGGTTCACTACCTGCCCTACCACGATCCGGAATCGCCGGCCGGGCGGACCTTCATCGCGCAATGCACCGGCGCCGGTTCGACTTTCTCTTTCGACATCCGCGGCGGTCAGCCAGCCTCGTTCAAATTCCTGAACGGGCTGCAGATCTTCAAGCTCGCGGTCAGCCTCGGCGGCACGGAATCGCTTGCGAGCCATCCGGCCGCCATGACGCATTCCGGCGTACCCGCCGATGTCCGCCAGCGCATCGGCGTTCTGGAATCGACGATCCGTCTTTCGATCGGTATCGAGCATCCGGACGATCTGATCGCCGACCTGGAGATAGCGCTGCAGGCTGCGTGATCAGGGAAAACGATGCCCGGCGGCGCCGGGCATCGTGTCCCACATCATTTGTCGTCGATCGTCAGTTCCGTCACGTCCGTGTCCAGCACGAAGACCGCAAGCAGGCGCGCCGGATTGGTGTCGCTGGCGTTTGCGCTGACGCTGTGGTGATCGCCGGGAAATTCGGCGAAGCTTTCTCCGGCCTTATACGTTTTCACCGGACCGTCGTTCACCGCGCTGCGGATCGCCCCTTCGAGAACCGTGGCGTAGATGAAAGCGGAATTCGGATGGGTATGGCCGGGCGACATGCCGCCGGGCGCATATTCCACCATCACAGCCCTCATGCTCTTGCCGGGAACATTGGGAAGCTTCTGGTCGAAAACGACGCTTATCTTCGCTTTCCCACCTCCGGCGTGAGTCTGAGTGCCGGCGGCAAGGACAAGGGCGAAGGCCGCTGCCGAGATCATTTTCCTGAGCATGTCTGGTCTCCTTTCGTTGATAAACGAGCGCACCGGCGCACCAAGTCCGTCAGGCGCTCTTTTTCTGCGGCGGCTGCCGGCTGAGCCAATCGTCGAAGCGGATTTGGCCAAGCCGCGCCTTGGCTCCGGTCACGAGCGAATTGTCCTCGAGCTCGACGCCGAAATAGCGGGCGTGCGGATCGGCGACCACCTGGCGCGGATCGTTCGTCGCCTTGAAGAGACGCGTCACGACTTCGGTGAGGCGGACTTTCTCCGGCCCGCCGATCTCGATCGTGCCGTTCACAGGCGTACCGAGCGCCACCTCGGCCATGACGTCGGCGACGTCGTCCGAGGCGATCGGCTGCACGTAGGCCGGCGATAGATGCACGGTCTGACCGACGGTGCCTGACTGGGCGATGCCAGCCATGAATTCATGGAACTGTGTCGAGTGCACGATGGTGTAGGGTATGCCGGACGTCTTGATCAGCTCTTCCTGGGCCATCTTGGCGCGCATGTAGCCGCTGCCCTGCAGCCGCTCCATGCCGACGATCGACAGTGCGATATGATGCTTGACGCCGGCGGCAGCCCCTGCCTTGAGCAGATTGCGGCCCGACGTCTGGAAGAATTCCAGGACGGCCTTGTCCTCGAACGAGGGCGAATTTGCGAGATCGAGCACCACCTGCGCGCCAGAGAGCGCTTCGGCCACGCCCTTGCCGGTGATCGTGTCGACGCCCGAATTCGGCGAAGCCGCCAACACCTCGTGCCCCTTTTTGCGCAATCTTTCCACGGTCTTCGAGCCGATGAGGCCGGTGCCGCCGATAACGACGATTTTCATGGGTAGTCTCCTTGTCCTTTACGAGGAGTTTCCTCTGTTGACTTGCCTTTGTTGACTTGAAAGCGAGCAGGCGACTGCTCGGCGTGGCGAAACCGCGTCCTCTATGAGTGAAGCGGCTTCATCGGGACCGTCGCCGGTACGGCCGGTGTAACCGATGGGCAGAGAATGCGCCCGATCGCGGTCCCAAACTATTCTCCCTCGGTCGCTGTCACCCTATGCGAACGCAGTAGGCCAACTGGCTCTGCGACGAGCCGGTTGGCTGAAATAGAGGACCATCACGTCGACAGGCATGGGCCGAACCTACCGTCGGGGCAGATGACCGACCCGGAAGGCAAGGCGTATTCACCGGTCTGCAAGCCGGTGACTTCGGCCGTCAATCCTCACGATGGAGATAAGAATGACCAAGCGTCTGAACTTCATGGCCCATAAGAACAGCGGCATCGACGGCCTCGTGGCTGTTGAAGCCTGGATTGCCAAGAGCTTCGATCCGAAGCTGCTCGAACTCGTCAAAGTGCGTGTTTCCCAAATGAACGGATGCGCGCATTGCCTGCACATGCACCGCCAGGACGCACTGAAGCTCGGCGAAACGGATGACCGGCTGCTGCTTCTCAACGCATGGCGGGAGTCGCAGCTCTTCAGCACACGGGAGCGGGCGGCACTCGCCTGGGCGGAGGCTCTTACTCAGATCGCGAAAAGCCATGCGCCAGATGATGTTTATGAAGAGGCACACACCAACTTCTCGGATGACGAGCTCGTGGCGCTTTCGATCGGTATTGCGATGATCAATGCCTGGAACAGACTAGCGATCGGCTTTCGGCTTCAGCATCCGGCCGATCACAAACGCGCCGCCGCCTGACGGTCTGCGCCATCGCCGGGTCAGGAAAGCTGGGCAGCCTCGAACATGGCGGTCAGCCCGATGCCTCCGCCGATACCGATCATGGCCAGGCCGGTCGCGCCCGGCGCCCATCCGCCGATGTCGCGGATCAGCTGGCTGTATAGTCGGGTAACGAGGATTGCGCCGGAGGCCCCGAATGGATGGCCGAGCGCAATGGCTCCGCCGTCCTTGTTGATCGCGTCGGCAGGGATAGCGAGCTGGTCCAGCGATGCCAGAACCTGGGCCGCAAAGGCCTCGTTGAATTCGATGGCATCGATGTCTAAGAGCGAGAGCCCGGGCTGACGCTGCAATAGCTTTCTGGTCGAGGCGACCGGGCCGATGCCGAGCAGATTGGGATCCACACCGGCAACGGCGCTGTCGATGAAGGCAAGGCCCTTTTCGAGGCCGAGGCTTTTCGCCATGCCACGGCTCATGACGAGCACCAGGCAGGCGCCATCGTTCAGCGGGCAGGCATTGCCGGCTGTCACCGAACCATCGGCCAGGAAGACCGGTCGAAGGTTTGCGAGTGCCTCAAGGGATGTGGACGGGCGCGGGCATTCGTCCCGTTGCACCAGTCCGTGGCCGGTCGACATGTCGATGATCTCTGGCCGAAAGATGCCCGCCTCGGCCGCCGCTACGGCGAGCCTATGGCTGCGCAGGGCGAATTCATCCTGTCTCTGCCGCGATATGCCGAATTGACGGGCGACGTTTTCGGCGGCAATCCCCATTTCCGGGTCGCCGATCGTGTCAGGCGAAAACCGGGCGCGCCCGTAAAAGCGGGGCAGCGCCCCATTCGCTTTTGGTCTCTCGACGCGCCATGGCGCGGTGCTGACGCTCTCCACGCCGCCGGCCAGAAAGCACGAACCGGCTTTCGCCTGGATGAGCCGGGCTGCCATGATGATCGCTTCCAGGCCCGAGCCGCATTGGCGATCGATCGCAACACCCGGAACCGACATGGGCAGACCTGCGGCGAGTGCTGCCAGCCGCGCGATGTTTCCGCCGCCACCCGCCGCATTGCCCACCAGCACATCGTCGATGCTTTCGGGCGCAATTCCCGTCTCGGACAGTATCCGGCGGATGATTGGCGCAAGCAGGTCTTCCGCCGCGACAGTCGACAGCGATCCGAACGCCCGGCCGATCGGCGACCGATAGGCGGCCACCACGACCGGCTGCCAATCCTCGTCAGGCTGATAGGCGTAGGACAAGATCCCCTCCTGAAACCACGGCCCGCTCCACTTGCCCCCTCGAAATCTTCCCGCTGCTCGTCATCGGCCAGGACCTTATATGGTAGAATTGCCTGGGGATCTTGTACTTCCCGAGCATCTGCACGCAATGATCGGCCAGGATTTTCGGGTCTATCGTCTCTCCCGAGATGACGGCGACGATCCGCTGGCCGAAATAAGCATCCGGCAGCCCGAAGACAACGGCATCCTCGACCCCGGGGCAGGCCTTGAGCGCACTCTCGACTTCGGCGGGATAAACGTTGTTGCCGCCTGATATCATCATGCCGCCGGCCCTGCCGATCACCCGCAGCATGCCATCGGCATCGAGTTCGCCGAGATCTCCGACCGTCGCTCCCGCTTCCGTGACCCGGAACGCCTGATCGTCATCGCCCCAGAGATATCCATCCGCGATCAGATCACTCCTGACGAATATGGTTCCCGCCACATCGGTCCCGACGTCGTTTTCATCGGGGTCGCGAATGGAAATTTCTACGCCGGGATAGGCTTGTCCCACCCGGCCGATCGGAAAATCGATCTCGCCGCCGACAAGGGTCGAGACGGTCATGAAACCAATCTCGGAGGCCCCGTAATATTCCCGGATGCGCGCCTTCGGAAACAGGCGGCGCATGGATTCGACACCGTTGACGTCGAGCTTTGCGCCGGCAGTGAGGACATCACGCAGGGAGGTCAGGACCGGTTCACCCGCCCACGCCCTTGCAATCCCGGCTATATGGGTGGGCACGGCGACCAGCCGTTTGACGTGCCAGGAGGAGAGAGTGCGTGCGACCGCAACCGGATCCCATTTCCGGACCGAATGGAAGGTTGCCCCGGCGTCCAAAGCTTCGACCAATGCATAAAGCGCCAGGCCATGCGCAAGGGCTCCCGGGCACATTGTCGACGGCGCGTCTTCGAGTTCGAAAACGACGCGTCCGCGATCGAGGCTCCGGCGCCATTGTTCGCGCGAGCGATAATAGGCCTTCGGCTCGGCGGTAGTCCCCGAGGTGAAGCCGATCAGAAAGATCTTGTCGGCATCGAGCGGCAGCTCGGCTTCACCTCCCGCCGCGGCGAGGTCGAAAGTCTCCGCTCCAGCAGCGATAACGGGAATGCCGAACCTACGGGCAATTTCAGCGCTCGGCCCGGCATCGTCGTCGACGATCAGAACGTCAGGCGCCAGGCGCTCGATGATGCGTTCGATCCTTTCCGCCGGCATCTTCGGGTCGATGACCGCGCAGGCATTCGGGTAGGCGGTGGCCGCCGCAAAATACTCGGCAAAGCCGATATGGTTGCCAAGGCTGAGAGCGGCAAGCGTCTCCACACCGGGCAGGTCGAGCATGCGGCGGTTCGAGCGGGGGAGCTCCCGGAGAAACCGATAAATTGCCTTGGCGCGCAAATAGAGCTCGCCATAGCTGAGCGAGCGCCCGTCGATCACCAGCGCCGGCTTGTCCGGTGTCTCCGTTGCATGTCGAAGAAGCTGCGCATGGATCGGCATGGACACCCGCGGGTTTGAATGATCGGCAATCAGCCGGGAGACAGAGCGGCTCTGGTCGCTTCCGGAATCGGCGTCGGGCGGCTGTCGGAAAGGCCGACGCAGACCCAGACGAAATGCGCCGAGGCGCAATGAGCGCCATCGTGCTGGCGAAAGAGTTCTATGGCAAAGGACAGGCTCGTGCGCCCGATTTTCTCCACTTCCACCTTTGCCTCGACAACATCGTCGAGGTCGATCGGGCTGTGAAAGGTGATCTCCGCCTTCTTCACGTGATAGGCAACGCCGGAGGAGGTGTGACGGAAATGGCTGAGAATTTGCCGTTGCCGCAGAAACTCGACGACCGCATCCTCGCAATAGTCGAGATAACGGGAGTTGTGGACATGACCATAGATGTCGATGTCTCGCATCGAGACCCGGAACGATGCTAAAGGCCTGTCGTCAACGCTCATTCGATCACCGAAAATTCGACGGGGTGATCTAACCGCAGTGTGTGGGGGATGCAATGCAATATCAGGCGGTCGTGCGAAAATTCGGCCCGGCTCAAGATGTCGTCGAGCTCGAGCAGGCGCCGCTGCCGCCGCTGCGGCGCGACAAGGTGAGGGTGCGCCTGCTGGCGCGGGCGATCAACCCGTCCGATATCATCACCATATCAGGAGCCTATAGCGGACGCACGACATTGCCCTTCATTCCCGGCTTCGAAGCGTTCGGCGTGGTCGAAAAGTGCGGCGAGGAGGTTCATGGGCTTTCCCCGGGAACACGCGTGCTACCGGTGCGCAGTGCCGGTGGCTGGCAGGAATTCAAGGATACCGATCCCGGCTGGTGCCTTCGTGTTCCAGACGATCTCACCGACTTCGAAGCTGCAACGAGCTACGTCAATCCGATGACGGCCTGGTTGATGCTGCATGCCAAGATCGGGCTGAGGCCGGGCATGCGTATTGCCATCAATGCCGCCGCCTCTTCGATCGGAGCGATATTGATCGGTCTCGCCAACGCCGCAGGCGTGGAGCCGGTCGCCATCGTCCGCAGCGAAGGATCACTTGAGCGCCTGCTCGGCCGGGTCGAGGCTGTCATCATCGATAGGGAAGAAAGCGAAAGCGATCTGGTTGCAGGGCTTGCCGGCCGGCACGGGCTTGACGCGGTGCTCGATTGCGTCGGAGGAACGCGCGCAGCAGTCCTCGCAAGAGCGCTACGGCCGGGTGGACGCTTCGTGCATTACGGCCTGCTCTCGGGGCAGAGCATCCCGAATTCATTCTGGGCGCCCCATCCCGATATCGCCTTTTCCTATTTTCATCTCCGGGAATGGGTTCATTCCGAAGCGATGAGCGACGTCCAGCGCGCCTATTCCGAGCTCGCCGCGCAGATCGCCTCGAAGGTCATCACCACTGAGGTGCGGGAGGTGTTTCCTCTGGAAAAGGTCAGTGAAGCATTGCGATCCGCCGTTCCGTTCCGGACGGGCGGCAAAGTGCTGCTGGCCTAACGAACAGGAGTACGCCGCGACAACCTTTTGACGGCTAAGCGGGATCAGGAGTAGCATCAATGGCAGCGACAAGGTGATCAAAGCGGGCGGCCCGGTGGAGATGCAATGATGAAGCACAAACCTTTCCTCCTGACATTTGCGGCGCTGGCATTTTGTTCCGCGTGGCCAATTTCTGACGCCTTCGCTGCCGCGCAGCCTATCTTCTGGAGCGTATTACGGCCGGCCGATCAGGCCAAAGCGACAGTGCCGCTGTCGGGCAAGGCGGTAAGCGGCCCACAGGGCGAAACACTCGCCTGGCATGGCGAGGAACATCCGATCGAATTGACGGGCTTCGTTCTGCCGATCGACCAGGATGGCAATCTTGTCTACGAATTCATGCTGGTGCCTTGGGCCGGAGCCTGCAGCCACATGCCTTCCCCTCCGCCCAACCAGTTGGTTCGTGTCGTTCCGGAGGAGCCTTTGCACCTGGCAAGAATGTACCAGACCGTCACCGTGACGGGTACCTTGCGGCCCGGCCTGGATCAGGCGCAATTCTTCATGATCGACGGTGACCGCGTCCTCACCTACGGCTACAGCATAAGCCACGCCCAGGTGGCGACAGTAACGGCGACGACCGATCCCGATCTGCTGTCACTTTCGCCTTTCGGCATTCTGCCTCGCTAAAAGCCCAGAGACGGTGCTGCGATCGGGCGACGCCACCTCCGCACTCCTCATTCCTGTGCCTGTCACAGGAATCCAGCCACCGCGCGTCTGCGCGGGGAATGACTTTTACCGGAAAGGGAGTCTCTCGCGCCCAAGGACTTGGGCGCACTGGATCCCTGTGACAAGCACAGGGATGAAGGAGGAGAGGTAGTGCCCGCCTAACCGAGCATCAGACGCCTCGATGACTGGACACTCGGGCGGTAGGTCCCGCCTTCAATGCAAAGAAAGTGCCGGGACGCGACTGAAAGCCGCGTCCAGACAGTGTTCAGCCGATCAGACCAAGTCGAAACGATCGGCGTTCATGACCTTGGTCCAGGCCGCGACGAAGTCCTTGACGAACTTCTGCTTGGCGTCGGACTGGCCGTAAACTTCGGCAAAGGCGCGCAGCTGCGAGTGCGAGCCGAAGATCAGGTCGACGCGGGTGCCGGTCCACTTGACTTCGCTGGTCTTGCGATCACGCCCTTCGTAAACGCCGTCCCTGCCGGCAGCGGGCGACCACAGCGTGGCCATGTCGAGCAGGTTGACGAAGAAGTCGTTGGTCAGTGTTTCCGGGCGGGCCGTGAAGACGCCATGCTCGGGCGCACCGACCTTCAGCACACGCAGGCCGCCGACGAGAACGGTCATTTCAGGTCCGGTCAGCGTCAGCAGTTGGGCACGGTCCACCAGGGCTTCTTCCGGCTTCATGAACTGCCGGCCGCCGATGTAGTTGCGGAAACCATCAGCGCGGGGTTTCAGCGCCGCGAAGGAATGCGCGTCGGTCTGTGCCTCGGAAGCGTCCATGCGGCCCGGCGTGAACGGCACGCTGACGGCATGACCGCCGGCCGCTGCCGCCTTTTCCACACCGGCTGCACCACCCAGAACGATCAGGTCGGCGAGCGAGATCTTCTTCGCCCCGGTCTGAGCAGCGTTGAAGTCCCTCTGGATGCCTTCGAGAACGCCGAGGACCTTGGCGAGCTGCGCCGGCTGATTGACCTCCCAGTCCTTCTGCGGGGCAAGGCGGATACGCGCGCCATTGGCGCCGCCACGCTTGTCAGAGCCGCGGAAGGTCGAGGCGGACGCCCAGGCGGTCGAGACCAGTTCCTGCACGGTGAGACCCGTTGCGAGCACCTTTGCCTTGAGGTCGGCGATATCCTTGTCGTCGACAAGCGGATGATCGACGGCCGGGATCACGTCCTGCCAGATCAGGTCTTCGGCCGGAACCTCCGGACCGAGGTAGCGCACCTTCGGCCCCATGTCGCGGTGGGTCAGCTTGAACCATGCGCGGGCGAAGGCATCGGCGAACTCGGCAGGGTTCTCCAGGAAGCGGCGTGAGATCTTTTCGTAAATGGGATCGAAACGCAGTGCCAGGTCGCTGGTCAGCATGGTTGGCAGATGCTTCTTCGACGGATCATAGGCATCCGGAATGGAGGCATCGGCGTTCTTGGCCTGCCACTGATGCGCGCCGCCCGGGCTCTTGGTCAGCTCCCATTCGAAAGCGAACAGGTTTTCGAAGAAGTAGTTGCTCCACTGGGTCGGCGTCTGGGTCCAGGTCACTTCGAGGCCGCTGCCGATGGCATCGCGACCGACGCCGGTGTTGAACTTGCTGGTCCAGCCCAGGCCCTGAGCTTCGAGCTCGCCGCCTTCCGGGTCGACACCGACAAATGACGGATCGCCAGCGCCATGGGTCTTGCCGAAGGTATGCCCGCCGGCGATCAGCGCCACGGTTTCTTCGTCGTTCATCGCCATACGGGCGAAGGTTTCACGGATGTCGCGGGCGGATGCCAGCGGATCCGGAGTGCCGTTCGGGCCTTCCGGGTTGACATAGATAAGGCCCATCTGCACGGCGCCAAGCGGCTCTGCCAGTTCGCGTTCGCCACTGTAGCGTTCGTCACCCAGCCATGTTCCCTCAGGACCCCAGTAGAGTTCTTCCGGCTCCCAGACATCGGCGCGACCGCCAGCGAAACCGAAGGTCTTGAAACCCATGGATTCGAGCGCGACGTTGCCGGTGAGGATCAACAGGTCAGCCCAGGAGATCCTGTTGCCGTATTTCTGCTTGATCGGCCATAGCAGGCGGCGGGCCTTGTCGAGGTTCACGTTGTCCGGCCAGCTGTTGAGCGGCGCAAAACGCTGCTGGCCGGCCCCGGCGCCGCCGCGGCCATCGGTGATGCGGTATGTGCCGGCGCTGTGCCAGGCCATGCGGATGAACAGGCCGCCATAATGACCGAAATCGGCTGGCCACCAGTCCTGCGAATCCGTCATCAGCGCGTGAAGATCCTTCTTCAGGCCGTCGAGATCGAGCTTCTTGAACTCCTCGGCATAATCGAACGCCTGGCCGAGCGGATCGGCGCGGCCGGAATTCTGGTGAAGAATCTGCACGTTCAACTGGTCCGGCCACCAGTCGCGATTGGATCTGCTGCGAGGCGCATTACCGTGTGCAACAGGACATTTGCCTGCGCTATCAGTGGGGTTGTCCATGATCGTCTCCTTGATTGCTTGATCTCTGCGGTGCAAAAAGATGAGCCGAGCTGGCGCCCCACTCTCTCCCTGCAGTCTTCATATCGGAAGCGCTTCATAAATTTAAGTTGGATTTACTGATCGTTGCGATAAGCTGAGGTTATGAAGAACCTTACCCTGAAACAGCTACGTTATTTTGAAGCACTGGCAAGAGATGGCCGCTTCCGACGTGCCGCCGACGCCTGTGCGATCTCCCAGCCGGCATTGTCAATGCAGATCAAAGAACTTGAGCAAGAGTTGGGCGGCGAGCTTTTCGAGCGCAACGCACGTGAGGTGAAGCTGACCGCTTTCGGTCAGACCGTCGCTCTCAGGATCCGCGATATCCTGCGTGGCGTGGACGAACTGGCGGAACTGGCGCGCGCCGCGCGCGATCCTTTTCTGACGCGGCTGCGCATCGGCATCATCCCGACGATTGCGCCCTATCTGTTGCCGGCAATCATCAACGATCTGAACAGGAGCTTTGCAGGCATTCAGATCGAAGTGCGCGAAACGCAGACGTCGAAGCTGGTTCAGGAGCTGGCGCAAGGTCAGCTCGACACGGCAATCGTTGCCTTGCCGGTGTCGGAACCCTCCCTGGCAGAACTCGAGCTCTTCAAGGAAGAGTTCGTGCTGGTTCGCCGGCCCGAAGACGAGGGTAAGCCGGTGCCCGAACGCGAGGCGCTGCGCGAAATGCGGTTGCTGCTGCTCGAGGAAGGCCATTGCTTCCGCGATCAGGCCTTGTCGTTCTGCAAGATAGGGCAGGCCCGTCCCCGGGAAGTCATGGAAGGCAGCTCTCTCTCCACCCTGGTCCAGATGGTCAGCGCCGGTATCGGCATCACCCTGATCCCGGAGATGGCCGTTCCCCTCGAAACGCGCTCGGCGCATGTCTCGATCTCCCGTTTTCAGTCTCCGCGGCCGTCGCGAACGATCGGCATGATCTGGCGCCATTCGACGCCCATGGCCAAACAGCTCCAGCAGGTTTCCGAGGCGGTTCGCCGGTCGGCCGACAGCATGCGCGAACGATATACCGCCCGGTGATGGACCTGATATGGCCTCGCCTCAAGATCGCCGTTTGAACGTATGCTCCGCTGCCGGAAACTGTCGCGATCGGACCTCTTCGGCAAAAGCGGCAGCGGCGACAGAAATCCTTTTGCCGAGTTCGTCGTAGCGCTTGACGAAGCGCGGGGTGAAATCGTTGAAGAGCCCCAGAATGTCGTCGGAAACCAGAACCTGACCGTCGCAGGCGGAAGAAGCGCCGATACCGATGGTCGGGACGTGCATGGCGGCCGTCACCTCCCGGGCGAGCGGCTCCACCGTGCCCTCGATGACGACGGCAAAGGCGCCCGAGCCGCCAACGGCGTGGGCATCGCGACGGATTTTCGACGTCTCGTGTTCGGAATGGCCGACGGACCGATAACCGCCTGCGGTTTGGACCTGCTGCGGCATCAGGCCGATATGGCCCATCACCGGAATCCCCCGCTTCGTCAGAAAGGCGATGGTCTCGGCCATCTCCTCGCCGCCCTCCAGCTTGACGGCATCGCAGCCGGTTTCCTGCAGGACGCGGACAGCGTTGCGGAAGGCGATCTCCTTCGATTCCTGATAACTGCCGAACGGCATGTCGACGACGACGCAGGCCTTGCCGACGCCGCGCATCACCGCCTTGCCGTGCGCGATCATCATGTCGAGCGTGACGCCGATGGTGGTCTCCATGCCATAGAGCACCATGCCGAGCGAATCCCCGACCAGCAGGAGGTCGCAATGCTCATCGAGCAGCCGCGCCATGGGCGTCGTATAGGCGGTCAGGCAGACGATCGGCTTGCCGCCCTTCATGGCTGAGATGCGCGCTGGCGTAAGGCGCTTCTGAATTCCGGCCGCGCTCATCTGGTCACTCCCTTTCCCGGCAAGCCCGGCCCGCCGATAACCCGGTTGCCCCCGGCAACCCTCTTGTCTCCGACAACTCGATTGTCACCGACGACCCTGTTGTCACTGACGACCCGGTTGTCGAGCAGTCGTGTCGAGCCGACCCGAACGAAGAGCGCCACGACGACAGGGTCTGCGATCGACGTGACCGGCTGCAGCGTTGCGGCATCTCTGACGGCGACGACCTCAGGCTTTGCCAGCGGCTCGCGATTGAGAAATGCCGTGAGCCTTGCCTCTAGTTCCACCGGATCGGTAAGGCCGTCGGCGACCAGACGCTCGGCCTCGTCCAGGGTCTGAGGGATGATCACCGCGGCACGCCGCTCTGCCTCGCTGAGATAGACGTTGCGCGACGACAATGCGAGGCCGTCGCTGTCCCTGACCGTCGGCACCGATATCACGCGCACCGGCACGGCCAGATCGTCCACCATGCGCTTGATGATGGCGACCTGCTGGTAATCCTTCTCTCCGAAATAAGCGGTCTGCGGTTGCACGACGTTGAAAAGCTTGCAGACGACAGTGGCGACGCCGGCAAAATGCCCGGGCCGTACCGCTCCTTCGAGTTCGCGCCCGAGATCGGGAACGTCGACGACGGTCAACATCGGGCGGGAATACATGTCCTCGACACCAGGCGAAAAAAGGAAATTGACGCCGGCTTGCCTCAGCATGGCGGCATCGCGTTCCAGATCGCGCGGATATTTGCTGAGGTCTTCCGCAGGGCCGAACTGCAGCGGATTGACGAAAATCGAGACGACGACGATGTCGTTCTCGGCTCGAGCGCGCGAGACGAGCTCCATATGACCGGCATGGAGATAGCCCATCGTCGGAACAAGGCCGACGGTTCGCCCCTGCCGCCGCAGCGCGTCGAGCGTGTGGCGCAGCTCGTCAATGCTCGAGAAAACCCGCATATATCCTCCCTTGGCCGGTCACTCCATCTTGGGCGCGGATAAGAAGTGTAATCGATGCGGCAGGTCAATGCATATTCCTCGATAAAAACGATTAGATGAAACGCCAGCCGATGACACCGGACCATATCAGCCCGGGGGAACGGATTTTCGTCACTTGGCTCCTGTTCCACATCTCACCTGCTTGCAGTGGAACCGACGATGTGCGACTTCCGTTACTCGCCCTGTCCGTCAAGATACCATCACAGTCGATCGCTATGGACGTTACATGGAGGACGCATGGACAAGCCCTGGAAGATCAGCCGCGGACCGATTGCGGCAACCGAGCTCGACGTGGAGAAGGCAAACGCGATCAATGTGCTGTTGATCCGGCCGGTCGGCGTCCTTCCGGTCAAGGCGGGAGATCCCGTCCTTCCTTTTGCCGTCGGCCTTTTCAACGAACTCCGTCCGCTCCTGAAGCCCGATGCCGGCGTCACGACGCTCAGGCGAGCGACCGCGGCCTATGTCCACTGCCGGCGCTACTATTTCGCCAGCGCCCAACCCGATTCCATGCGCCATAGCCTTGACGGTGAACCTGTCGAACCACTGTCGTCCGAAGATCGGCTGGTCGCGCAAAAACGCTTTCTGAGCCTCAAGCAGACCACCGGTAAGACAGACGCGCCCGAGCAGACAGCACCGGTCCCCGCTCCCCTGTTGAGCAAAAGCGAACAGATCCGCGCAGCCCTCCTCGGCAAAAGGAACGCCGCCAGCTAGAGCGGGATGACATTAGCGTCTCATATCCGGCTTGCAGTCATTGCGCGTTCTTGCGTCGTGCGACCGTCATTCACAAGGCGACGTAGTCGCTCTCTGAGCTTGGCCGCATCGGGGGCGCGAAAAACGCGCCCCCGGCCGGCGCCGGCCGAAGGGGAGGGGCAATCGGCCGGGTCAGTTCAACGGGGTTTCGCCTGACGTGATCCGCTGCTCGTTTCCGGCAAACAGGTGAACCGCATCATGGATTGGTGCAATCCTCAGCACCTCGCCGGGGGCTGCCCTGATCCGTTCCCTGAAGACGCAGGTCAGCGTCTGCGTCCCCAACCGGACGATGACGAGCGTTTCCGAACCCGTCGGCTCGACGACCACCGTCGTGACCTCGATTCCGCCCGGGTCCAACCGGATATGCTCGGGTCGAATACCGTAGGTCACGGCTGCAGGCGGATGCCGGTCGCTCGGCAGGAGCAGGCCGTCGGCGGTTCGAAACCCGTCTTCCGTCATGCTGCCGCTGATGAAATTCATCGCCGGTGAGCCGATGAAACCGGCGACGAAAAGATTGTTCGGACGATCGTACAATTCCAGCGGAGAGCCCGACTGCTCGATCAGGCCGTCCTTCATGACGACGATCTTGTCGGCCATGGTCATGGCTTCGATCTGGTCATGGGTGACATAGATGGTCGTCGTCTGCAGCCGTTGATGCAATTCCTTGATCTCCGAGCGCATCTGCACTCTGAGCTTGGCGTCGAGGTTCGACAGGGGCTCATCGAAGAGAAAGACGGCCGGGTCGCGCACGATCGCCCGCCCCATCGCGACACGCTGTCTCTGGCCGCCCGACAGTTGCTTGGGATATCTCTCCAGGAGACTTTCGAGACCGAGGATCTTCGCGGCGTTGCCGACCCGCTGATCGATCTCCGTCCTCGGCATCCGTTTCAGCCGCAGCGAAAAGCCCATGTTCTTGGCAACGGTCATGTGCGGGTAGAGCGCATAATTCTGGAACACCATGGCGATGTCCCGGTCCTTGGGGGCAAGCTCGTTGACGATATGCTTGCCGATCTGGATCTGCCCTGAGGTGATGCCCTCGAGGCCGGCAATCATCCTCAAGAGCGTGGATTTGCCGCAGCCCGAGGGGCCGACCAGAACGACGAACTCGCCGTCGCCGATGTCGACCGATACGCCTTTGATGGCTTTGAACGCGCCGTAATCCTTGCGCGCATTGTTGACCGAAACATGGGCCATAACAGTCCTCCAGAAATCGCTGTCAAAGTCCGCTCAGGACATTTCTCAAATAATCGAGGCCGAGGCGCTCGCCGTCTTCGCGCGCACCTAAGTCCTTGCCCGGCCAGCCATAGGCGGCATCCTCGTGTTCAATCGACAGCGTGCCGTCGAAGCCAGCCTCGCTGGCCTGGCGCAGAAATCTCGGCCAATCGATGAGGCCGAGCCCTGGCAGCTTGTATTGCCACCAGCCCTTGCCGTGATAACCGACAGCTTGCAGGCTCTGCGGATCGATTGCCGTGTCCTTGGCATGAAGGATGGCGATGCGATCCTTCACCGCCTCCATCGCCTGATACGGATCGACGCCGATGCGAATGAGGTGCGAGGGATCGAATTCCAGGCCGAAACGGGGATCCCCGATCCTCTGAAAAAGCTCCTGCCACCCTCTTGGTGTCGTTCCGATGAAATTGTCCTTCGGACCCGGCCAGTTCTCGATTGCGAAGGTCAGGCCATAGGACTGCGTCTCAGCGATCAGGCCGTTGGCGAAATCGGCGAAGTCATCATAATTGGCTTCGTCGCTTGCGGTGTCGTCCCGGCCCGGGAAGATCACGAAGATCGGGACGCCCGCTTGCCCGATCGCGCTAGCAAATTCGGCGGTCCTTTCCCGAAGTGCCGTTCGTTTTGCCCGGTCGGCATCGAGTTGATTGCCGAAATAGGTAATCGACGACACGAAGAGGCCGCGGCTACGCGCGAGCGCGACGGCGGCCCCCACCCGGTCCGGCGTCTTGATATGACCGCCGACATCGATCTCGATGGCGTCGAAACCGACCGATGCGGCGAAGTCCACCACTTCCTCCAGGGGCCGATCGTTGAATGTCGAGGTGTAAAAGCCGATCTTCACCAAAATCCTCCGATCTTCACCAAAATCCCGTTCTTCACCAAAATCCATGGGCCTTGCCGGCCGTTTCAACTGTTCAGGCGATCCATGTTCTTGAGTGGCGAACGTGTGCGTTGAGCAGCGTCGGCCGATGCGAGCATGAGGGCTGCTGCCATCGGCATGACCGCCGCCCCCATGGCAGAGGCATCCTCTCCGAGTGAGGCGCGATGAAGCGAGGGAAGGTTGGTGTCCTCGGGATCGAGATGCTCGTGCACATAGCGCAGCAACTCGTCGACGATGCGGATCGGCAATCTGCCGCCGACGAGGACGGCGTCGGGGTCGACGACCATGCCGATATGCTTGACGGCGACTGCCAGATGCGCGCTCATTTCCTTCAGCCATTGCGACACAAGGCGCCTGCCATGCGCATCCAACGTCAGGAGATCGTGGGGAACACTCACCTCGACGCCGTGCCGCGCGAGGAAATCATAAAGGAAGAACAACGAGAATATCTCGCCGAGAAGCTGGACCTTCTGGGCCTTCCCGCCCCCGCCATCGGCAATTGGCAGCCAGCCGATTTCGCCGCTGAGGCCCATGGCGCCACGATGACCGTTGCCGTCGAGCACGAGGCCGCCACCCGGGCATGGATTGATGGCGATGTAGAAGAAGCTGCTGCTTTCAGCACCCAGTCCATAATCGAGTTCGGCAAGGGCTGCGGCATTGGCTTCGTTTTCGATGAAGACGGGATGCTGTGTCAGGTTCTCCAGTGCGGCGCGCACATCGAATTCCGTCCATTCCTGATAAGCCTCGGGCTTGCCAAGGAGCGAAATTTCGCCAAGCCAATCCGGCATCGCCAGACCGATGCCGGCGAGGCGCGCGTCGTCGATGAGCCGGCTGCGCTGGAAATGCGAAATCGCATCGGCCGTGAGCTGCAGGAATTCCGCCGGCAGGATGAAGCGTTTCTCGTGATGCACGCGGGCGCGGACATTGCCGACGGCATCGACGGCCAGGATCGTCAGATGGTCACGATCGATGTTGATGCCGATGGCAAAACAGGCATCCGGATTGATTTCGAGTTCGATCGCCGGCTGACCTCTCAACCCATGCCGCCGGCGGGCTTCCATGATCAGGCCCTCGTCCAGCAGGCGATCAACGATCCGGGCGATCGCCGGCTTGGTAAAACCCGTCCGCCTGGCGATTTCGGCCCGCGAAATCGGCGCCTGGCGATGAATGCAGCGAAGGACGACAGCCCTGTTGTGCTCACCTGCATCTTCGACATTGGCGCCGGTCAGATCCGGGGAGAGCCTGGCGCCGAGTGTCTGGTTCATGCTCGAAATCCTTCCTTGCGCATAGCTTGAACCACTCGTCATCCCTTGACCGCGCCGCTGGTCATCGCACCGAGGATCAGCCGCTGGAGCGACAGGAAGGCGACGATCGCCGGAACGACCGCGATCAGGCAGGCGGCGGCAAGCAGCTGGATAGATGAGTCGGTTTGCATGCCGCGGAAGTTAAAGATGCCGACGCCGATCGGCATCAGATCATTTTTCGTGAGCAACAGAAAAGGCACCAGAAATTGCGACCAGCCGGCAATCACCGTGATGATGAAGACGGAGGCGATGCCCGGCGCCGATAATGGCAGAATGATACGCCAGAAGACCGAAAATCGATTGCAGCCATCGATCATGGCGGCTTCGTCGAGGCTGCGCGGGATGCCGTCGACCGAGCTCTTCAGGAGCCAGGTCGCCAGCGGAACGCCAAGCGCGATATAGACCATGACGACGGCAAAATGCGTATCCAGCAGGCCGAGGCGGTTCATGTAGCGGTAGAGCGGCACCATGATGACGAGCGGCGAGATCATCTGGAAAAGCAGCAGCCCCATCATCGACAGGCCCTTGCCCCGGAACTGAAAGCGGGAAAAGGCGTAAGCCGCGGGCAGTGCGACGATCAGGACGCCCAGTCCGCTGAGGGCGGCAAGCTTGAGGCCGTTCCAGAGATAGATCGGGAAATAGCTGTTGTTCAAAACGGTGATGAAATTGTCGATGGTGGGGTTGTTGGGAATATACCGCGCCGCGCCGCGATAGATCTCACGCTTGTCTCGCATCGCCATCGACAGGAGATAGGTTAGGGGGCCGGCGAAGAACACGAACATTACCAGCATGAACAGATAGCTCATGGCATCGCCGAGCCGCGTTCCGGTCCGTCCACTCATTGCTCTTCCTCCTTCGGCAGGAACGACGCATAGATAAAGGCTAGCCCGAGGCTGATGATCAGCATGAGCACGGAGAGCACGCTGCCGCCGGACAGGTCGTAGTTTCTAAAGACGATATTGAAGACGTAGAGCGAGATGACCTCGGTCGCACGCCCCGGACCGCCGCCCGTCAGCGTGATGATCGCATCGAAGGTATTCACCGTCTGGATCGTAATGAGGATCATGTTGACCAGGATTGCCGCGCGCAGTTGCGGCAGCGTGACGAAGAAAAACTGCTGCGATGCCGTCGCACCGTCGACCTCGGCCGCTTCGTAAAGCGAGGGATCGATCGACTTCAGCGCCGCATACATGACGACCATCGAAAATGCCGTGCCGCGCCAGATGTTGGAAATGAGGGTGGACCAGGGTGCGATCGCGGGGTCGGAGAGCCAGGCGACCGTCGGCATATGCATCAGCCGCAGAATGCTGTTCAGCGCACCATAAGGCGCTTCGGAAAAGAGCATCTGCCAGATGATGCCGCCGGCAATTCCGGGGACGACCCAGGCAACGAGCGCCGTCGTCCTCAAAATGGTGGTGCCGAAAAGGCCGCGCTTTTCGCCGCGGATGACCACCACGGCCACCGCAAGACCTAAAATCTGCTGGCCGATGACGCTGCCGCCGACGAAGATCAGGGTCGCCCACAAGATGTCGGGCAGCTGCGGCGAGCTCAGGGCATTGGTGATCGATCCGAGCGTGTAGTCCTGATTGTCGCCGATCAGCGTGGCATTGGTGAATGAAAGCCTGAAAACGTCGATGACGGGATAAAGGTAGAAGATGCCGATGACGACGATCACGGGCATGATCCAGGGCAGGGGCGCACCGGCGAAACGGCGCATGAACGTTCTGCTTTGAGGCGGGCTGTCAGCCTCGATGGCAATGGGGCTCATTGGCTTCTCTGTGCGGGGTTTCGCAATGTCGACGGCGCCTGGCGGGCAGGCGCCGTCACGGTCGGAAGCACTAGAGACGCTTGTAGGCCTCCAGCGCCGCATTGAAGGCGGCATTCAAGGCGTCTTCCGGCTTTTTGGTCCCCGAGAGCACGTCGCCCATCATGATCTGGATCTGGTTGGAGATTTCAGGATAGATCGGCACACCCGGGCGTGCCTGTCCATCGACCAGAGCCGCGGCGAAGGTCTTGTTGGCTTCGGTGGAGAAGACCTCATATTTGTCGAACAGCGACTTCCTGGTCGGCAACTGCTGCTGCAGCGCATTTGCCGGCCCCATATAGACCTCGCGTGCGAGGTTGGCGCACATCTCGATCTTGTCCTTGTCCTTGCTGAAGGAGGCGATCGTCCAGCCACCGGTGCCAGTCGAACGCTGATCGGCGCTGGGACCGGGGATCGGCGAGAAGGTCCAATTGTTGAATTCGTCCTCTTCTAGCGTGGCCTTCAGCTGCGCATATTGCCAGTTGCCGCCGATGAAGAGAGCCGTCGTCGCCGCGGCTGCCGCCGCATTCATATCGTCGTAATTCGCGATCGTGCTGACGCGCTTCGGCGCGGCACCCGAATCGACGAGATCCTTGAAATAATTCAGCGCCTTCAGGAATTTCTCCTTGTTCTCGCCTTCGCCGAACACTGGCTTGCCCGAGTCGTCGACGAGCTTGCCGCCCAGCGCCCAGTAATTCGCGAGCCAGTCGAACGTCGTCCCTTCCCAGCGCCCGCCGTTGAAGAGAACGCCTTCCATGCCTTCCTTGGTGGAGGCGAGCGCGGCCGTTTTCAGGTCATCCCATGTCTGCGGCGCATCCGCAACGATCGACTTGTTGCGGTAGAGCACACGAAGATCGGTATCCCACCACCAGGCGCGGACCGTCTGGTCCTTATCCGTGATGCCGCTGCGGATGAAGGGGAACAGATCATCCACTTCCTCCTTCGAAAAATACGGCGTGAAGTCCGCAAGAACTTTATTGACCATGAACTGCGAGAGGACGAAGGAGTCGACAGCAGCGCAGTCAGGCGCGTTGCCGGCCTTGGCCTGCTCCAGCATCTTGGCCTGTTCCGTGCCGATGTCCGACGACATAAATTGCATCTGCAATTTCCAGTCCGGATGCTTCTTGATGAAATCGACGAACAGCTTCTGATAGCCCTCGGCGATCGCCGGATCCGAATTGTTCGGACTATCGTTCGTCAGACGGACGACGAGGGATTTCGGCGCATCGGCAAGGCCGATCCTGTCCTTCGTGGCAAGTTCCTGGGCAAATGAAACGGATGCTGAAAATAACATGGTGCTCAGCGCAAATGCGCTGACGGTGGCACTCTTCATGATGGGTCTCCTCCCCATTTTGAACGGATACAGCCTAGCGGTCAGTTGACCTCTCCTCATTTCCGTGCTGCATTAATTAGATTAAGTTACTTTGATTTGATGTCAAGCCACAGCTTGGAAGGCCAGACCTGGGAGGTTGAGATGCTGGCGACAATCAACAGCAGCTAGCGCACAATTCCGGAATCGAGATCGATTTCTGGAAAAGAACATGCGCCGTGAAAGTGATGGAGCGTCCCGCACGCGCGGCGCATCCACCGCAATTTTCCTGAAGAAGAGCACGAGGCAATCGCGGATGGCTGCGATGGCGTGAGTGCTGTTTTGCCCCGGCTGAACTGCCGCGGGCAGTTAATTCCATGGAGGATAAGATGCGTCTACTCATTCTCGGTACCGGCGGAATGGCCAACCAGCATGCCGCCAACTTCAAGGCGATCGAAGGCGTCAATGTCGTGGGCGGCGTCGATGTCGTCCCGGAAAGGCTCGCGGCCTTTTGCACCGAACATGGCATCGCCAATCATTTCACGACCCTCGAGGATGCTCTCGCCTGGGGCGAGTTCGACGCAGTGGCAAACGTCACGCCGGACCGCATTCACCACCCGACGACGCTGCAGGCGATCGCAGCCGGCAAGCATGTCTTCTGCGAAAAGCCGCTCGCCACCGATGCCGTCAAGGCCATGGAGATGACCGAGGCCATCGAGCGATCGGGCAAGGTCGGCATGGTCAATTTCACCTATCGCAATTCGCCCGCTCTTCAGAAAGGCCGGCAGATGGTGCTCGCCGGCGAAATCGGGGAGATCAGGCACGTCGAGGCCTCCCACCTGCAAAGCTGGCTGGTCGGTCGTCACTGGGGCGACTGGAAGAGCGAAAGCAAATGGCTGTGGCGGCTGAGCAAGAAGCACGGATCCAATGGCGCGCTCGGCGATATCGGAATTCATATCGTCGATTTCGCATCATACGGTTCCGGGCTCGACGTTGCTCATGTCTTCGCCCGGCTGAAGACCTTCGACAAGGCGCCTGATCATAAGATCGGCGAGTATGATCTCGATGCGAATGACAGCTTTACGATGAATGTCGATTTCTTCGGCGGGGCGATCGGGACGATCCAGGCGACGCGCACGGCGGCCGGACAGATGGATCAGCTGCGCCTCAGGGTCTATGGCGAAACCGGCTCGATCGAGATGATCTACGACACCGGAAAATCGACGCTACGTGCCTGTCTCGGAGAAGACGTCCACACGGCGACCTGGCGTGACGTCCCCTTCGATCCGGTCGAGACGAACTACCAGCGTTTCGTCCAGGCCGTGCGGGCGGGCAGGACCCAGGAACCCTCGTTCCGGCGGGCGGCCAATATCCAGAAAGTCTTGGACAAGGCGCTGGCCTCCGATCTCAGCCACGCCGATGAAGCGCTCGGCTGAGTCACGCCAAAGCGGCTGGTTGGGCCATCAGGCCGAAGCCGGCGGCAGCAGCAACGTGTTGAGGAAGGGCAGGAGGGCTGCACCGAGCGCAACGCCGCCGCCGCTGAAGCTCGCGGGTTTCATCGGCGAAATCCAGGGCGTCAGCAATGGTCTCGTCGAGGTGTCGCGCCGCTCGATCGAAAGCTGATGGATCAGCGCTTCGATCACGCCCTGCGGCAGGTCGCTGCCGATCATGACGACGCTCGGGGCGAGAAAACCGGCCATGGCGATGATCGGGTCGAGCAGATGGCCTGCGGCTTCGCGTATCCATTGCGACAGTAACGGCGAGGAGAATTCCTCTCCTTGCAGCAGGCGGGTGAATGCCTGGTCGCCGATCCGTGATCTCAGGGATTCGAAACCGACGACGGTGTTCAATTGGACATTGTCCGGGCCTGTCAGCATTTCGCCGATGCTGCCTGCCCGGCCATGCACGCCGGAATAGGGAATACCGCGAATGAGAAAGCCGGCCTGAACGTCGTCGTCGATGATGATCATCGCAAGTCCGCCTTCCCTGCCGGAGCTGCCGATCGTGCGTTCGGCGAGAAGGCTCGCCGTGCACTCGTTCTCGACATAGGGACGCGCGATCGTCGACATCGCGGCGATCTGCTCGCTTTGATCCTCTGTCCAGTCGTTGGCGGCGATGCCGAGGCCGATGATCGGCAATGCGGCGTGGTGATCGACCATATCCCTGACCGCCGCATGCACCACGCCGACTTTGTCAGCGGGATCCAGCTCGATGTAGACCCGGTCGTGGACCTGGCCACTTAGATCGATGAGCACGGCCTCACCACGTCTTTGGCGAAGCTTGACACCGATCGAGAAAGCACCTTCCGGGCGCAAGGCAAACTCGGTAGCGGTGGCCCCTCCGCCAACGCCGTTGCGGCGGTTGGAGGTGACAAGCTTTTCGTCAGCCAACCGGCGGAGAATATTGGTAATGCCGGGGCCGGTCAGGCCGCAATGCCGGCCGAGTTCCATCCGCGTCAGCGGGCCATGGCGGCGGATGGCTTCCAGAATGACGCGAATGTTTCGATCGGCGATTTCGCCGGACCGCAGACCGACCGTTTTGGCGCGCTGGGCGCCCATCTCCTGAGTGTGAAGCCGACGCGGCCCTGACCGAAGATACCGCATGACTGTCTTTCCTAGAGCCTTTCCGGGTTGTGTACTTCATCCACGGGCTATGGGAAAGCCGCGCTTAGCAGCCGCTTTTTCAGCTGAACGTCCTATCAACCGGGATCAGGGCCATCACGGCGCTGACGAAGCGCCGCGGGGCGAATGCCGCAAAATGCGTCAACAGACCTCGAAACGACACGGCAATCGGAGCTTCACTCTATCGGTCGTTAGTAGCTGCAAGGACGATCATTGCCGAAGCCGTCGCGGCAGGCAGGTCTGAGCCCATAGTCGACGCTGCTATATCCAACCGAGCCAGTTTGCATCGAATCATTCGAGGCCGTCGTGCAGGATGACGACGATACGGCAATCACGATGACGGCTATCGTGGCTGTCAATAATTTGCGGACTTGAAACATCCCACCCTCCCCAGCTGCCTGAAATCTGCCATATCAGTGCAATTCTCGGTCAAATAGGGCCGACAGGGGTTTCGATAACTATTGTCCTCGATCAAGATCTCGTTATCCGGTGAAGGCCCATCACCGGCTTCCGATCGAGAACGGCTGGGACGACCGCAAACCCGGAGCGGTTCAGTTCTTCCGGGCTTGACGGGAAATCAAAGTTACTTAATCTAAGACTCTGCAAGCCCGCTTGGAGGAGGGGCCGGGCAATCGCGATGTCGGTCGCGCCATCTTCATCTCCCCCAAACCAATGACCACGACCCCAAAAGCATGACGACAAGATTGTCAGCCGTCGATTTTTCAACAGGATAAGCCATGCCTCTGACCATTGCCCAGCGCCTCGATCGTCTGAAAGTTCGCATTGCCGAGTTGGCGCATTGGCGAGATCGACAAAGTGCTGCGATCGACGGCTGGACTTTCGAGGGCGAGCCGATTGGCCATCACCAGGATTGGCCGCACCGCCAGGGAGTGGTGCATTTTGCCGCGACCGCTGAAGCGCCGGAGGCGTGGCCTCTCGAAGATATTCGCCTGCAGCTCGACCTCGGCGGCGAGAGCCTGATTACGCTCAGCTACCCCGACGGCGAGACGGAAACATTCGGTCTCGATCCCTACCATCAGGAATTCCCGGTAAAGGGCCGCCGCTTTTCGATCGCAACGGAAACCGTCGCCCGGTTTCCATTCGGCGAGCCCAATCGCGCTCCACGGCTCAACAAGGCCCAATTTATCTGGCTCGATGGTCCAGCTCACCGCCTGCACCTTCTGTTAAAGCAGGTTGCCGAGGCAATCGATGTGCTGGGCGAGCATGAAGTCGTGCCGCACCTGATGGATGCCGCCGAGCATACGTTGCGCAGCCTCGACTGGCCGTCGGATACGGCGGCCTATATCTCCCGCACATCGAGCGCCGTCATGCAGCAGAAGATCTGGGAACTACCGGAGCTTGAGGCAAATCCTGCAGGCCTCACGGAAGAGCAGAGCGGCTCGGCAGCCACGGCCTTCGAGGCTCTGACGGCGCGGTTGAAGGAGCTGCAGAAGCGCTTTCCCCCGAACGGAGAACTGCTGCTGACGGGCCATGCGCATATCGATCTCGCCTGGCTTTGGCCCTATCGCGAGACGCGGCGGAAAATGCGGCGCACCTTCAATACGGCGCTCTCGCTGATGGAGCGCTCCGACGATTTCCGTTTCAATCAATCGACCGCTCATTATTACGCGCAGATGGAAGAGGAAGACCCGGAGCTTCTCGAGCGCATCAAGAAGAAAGTCGCGGACGGAAAGTGGGAAACGGTCGGCGGCATGTGGGTGGAGCCCGACACGAACATGCCGACCGGCGAAAGCCTCGCCCGTCAGGTTCTCTATGGCCAGCGTTATTTCGAAAAAACCTTCGGCACCCGCCATACGGTCTGCTGGCTGCCAGACTGCTTCGGCTTTTCCGGCGCGCTGCCGCAGATCCTGAAACAGGGCGGCATCGACAGCTTCTTCACGATCAAGGTCAACTGGAGCGAGACCAACCATATCCCCTCCGATCTCTTCTGGTGGAAGGGCCTCGATGGCAGCCAAGTGCTGACCCACACGTTCGACAATCCGATGCAGGGTTATAACGGCTTCGTGCAACCCGATTGCTACGTGCCGACATGGAAGAATTTCCGCGGCAAAACGCAGCATGATACCTCGCTGCTGGCCGTCGGCTACGGCGACGGCGGCGGCGGCGTCACGCCGGAGATGGTCGAACGCGAAGTGCAGCTGCGCGATTTCCCGGCAATTCCGCAGGCGCGCTGGGGCACCGTCAAAAGCTATTACGAGCAGGCGCACCGCACCGCTGGGGAAAAGAGCCTTCCGGTGTGGGATGGTGAAATCTATCTCGAACTGCACCGCGCCACGCTGACGACGCAAAGCGGCGTCAAGCGCAAGCATCGCCGGGCCGAACGGGCGCTGATCACCGCCGAAACCATCGCTTCGCTGGCGCATATGCTCGGAGCAGACAGGCCCCGAAGTCTCGAAGCGGATTGGCGCGTGGTGCTGAAGAACGAGTTTCACGACATTCTGCCGGGCTCGAGCATCCGCGAAGTCTATCAGGATGCCGAGCAGGAACTGGACGGCGTCATCGAACATGCCAAGGCCGAACAGGTGGGGGGATTGCAAGCGCTGTCGGCCAAGCTGCCGAAGGGTGGGATTGGCGATGCCCTCGTCGTCGTCAATCCGTCTCTTGCTCCAAGGCCGCTCAGCGCAACGCTTTCCGACGGTACGGTCGTCTCAGCCGCCGATCTCGTCGCGCCCTTGTCCGTCGCGGTCTTCGACAAGGGCTCGCTCAAGCCGGCGGGCGCACTGAAAGCTGGCCCCGACCGTCTCGAAAACGACCACCTCTCGGTCTCCATCGGCAGGGACGGGGCGGTTGCAAGCCTCGTTCACAAGGCCACAGGCCGGGAGGCGGTCGACGGCTCGGCAAATCAGCTCTGGGTCTATCCGGCCGACAAGCCGCGCAACTGGGACGCCTGGGATATCGATGCGGATTATGCCGAAAAGGCCGTCCGCCTCGATGCGCCTGATAGCATCACCCTCGTGGAAGACGGCCCGCACCGCGCGGCGATCCGCGTCGTTTACCGCTACCGGAATTCGAGCGTCACGCAGACCTATGTGCTGACGGCCAACGCCAGGCGGCTCGACATCGAAACGACGATCGACTGGCATGATCGCCGCACGCTTCTGCGAACCCTGAACCCGGTCGCCGCACAGGCCCGCAAGGCGACCTTCGAATGCGCCTTCGGCATCGTCGAGCGGGCAACGCACACGAATACGTCCTGGGAGCAGGCGATGTTCGAGGCCGTCGCGCACCGCTTCGTCGATATCAGCGAGCCGGACTTCGGGGTCGCGCTGCTCAACAATGCCAAATACGGCCATAGCGCGCGTGGCAACGTGATCGGCATGAGCCTCGTGCGCGGGCCGATCTATCCGGATCCGCTCGCCGACGAAGGTGAGCAGAGCTTCACCTATGCGCTGATGCCGCATGAAGGCGCCTGGCATGAAGGCGGCGTTCTCGACGAGGCGATTGATCTCAACCAACCGCTCGTCTCGGCGGAAGCCAGCGGTCTCTCCGCCGGCACTTTCGCGCCGCTCGCGGTCACCGGAATCCCCGTCGCGTTCTCAGGCCTGAAGCCGGCGGAAGAAGGCGAGGGGCTCATCTTGCGCCTTTACGAACCAGCCGGCCGGCGCGGCAGGCTCTCCCTCGGCCTGCCTTCCGGATGGGCAGCATCGCAGCCGCTGAACATTCTCGAAGAGCCGATGGAGCGGAAGGGACCCGCCGACATCATGCCGTTCGAAATCCGGACCTGGAAGCTGCAGAATGGCTGAAACCTTGTCTTGGAAGGTGGCCCCTTCGTTTCGGTGCCGCGGAATGATCCGCGGCGCGCTCAACCAAGCTCAGTCCTCTAAACCAAGGCTCGCCAGCAGGCGGCCGACATAAGCTTCCAACCCGCCGACCATGTCGAAGCGGGTGGGATCGCGCAGCCAGAGCATCTGAAGGCCATCCATCACGGCGATCAGTTCAGCCGCCATCGCCTTGCCATTAAACTTGCGGTCGATCGAGCCATCGGCGACGGCCAGTTCGAAGGTGGCGGCGATGTCGTTCTGCAGCTGGGTGGCACGATCGAGAAACCATGCCTTGGCCGGGTGATCCTTCATAAGGCTCTCGGCGTTCAGGATGGCGAAGGCCCTGACGACCTCAAACATTTCGGCGTTGCGGCGGAAGACCTCGACCATGCCCTTGAGCAGGCCGCGGAGATCGGAACGATAGGGCCCGATGAAGCTTTCACATTCGAGATCGCGCTTGTCCAGAATGGCAAGCAGGAGATCGACCTTGGTCGGAAAATGGTGCAGCAGGCCCGGCAGCGACAGGCCGACGTCGCGAGCCACATCGCCGATAGCCGAATTCTGGTAGCCGTCTTCGGCAAAACGTTGCATCGCAGCCGACAGGATCTCCGTGCGGCGTGCTTCACCCTTGCGAGATCGGCGCCGTCGCTTTTCGTCCTGTCCGGTATTCGATTCGGAAACCTCTGCCATCGTCTCTTCCGCCTGCCTCTTTCTTCCGTCCTCCATCCATACATCACAACTCGACAGTTGACATCTTAAAAATACCGAGTAATCGGTAGGTTTAAGAACTGCATGGCGCGTGGAGAAGTTGGCGTCGCCGCCGGATGAACTGGCATCGAGCATGCTCGCCCAGCACTTCGCAATGCCCGAATTCCATTGAAGGAGAGGTTTGCATGATCGATTCCATTCTCGACAAGATGACGCTCGAGGAGCAGGTCTCGCTGCTATCAGGCGCCGATTTCTGGACGACCGTTCCCGTCGAGCGTCTTAATGTGCCGAAGATCAAGGTGACGGACGGGCCGAATGGGGCTCGCGGCGCGGGTTCGCTGGTCGGCGGCGTCAAGGCGACCTGCTTTCCTGTCGCCATTGCGCTCGGCGCCACTTGGAATCCCGATCTCGTCGAGCGCATGGGCGTGGCGCTTGCCCACCAGGCAAAGAGCAAGGGTGCCGCCGTGCTGCTCGCCCCCACGGTGAATATCCATCGTTCCGGCCTCAACGGGCGAAATTTCGAATGTTATTCCGAGGAACCGATGCTGACCGCGGAACTGGCCGTCGCCTATATCAAGGGCGTGCAGAGCCAGGGGATCGCAGCAACGGTCAAGCATTTCGCCGGCAACGAATCTGAGATCGAGCGGCAGACCATGTCCTCCGATATCGACGAGCGGACGTTGCGCGAAATCTACTTTCCGCCCTTCGAGCAGGCTGTCAGGCGCGCCGGCGTAATGGCCGTCATGTCTTCCTATAACCGTCTCAACGGTACCTATACGAGCGAGCATGCGTGGCTGCTGACCAAGGTGCTACGCGAGGAATGGGGATTCGACGGGATCGTCATGTCCGACTGGTTCGGTTCGCATTCGACGGCCGAGACGATCAATGCCGGTCTCGATCTCGAAATGCCTGGCCCGGCGCGCGATCGCGGCGAGAAGCTGGTTGCGGCCGTGCGTGAGGGCCGGGTCAAAGCGGCGACCGTGCGGGCGGCGGCACGGCGGATCCTGCTTCTGCTCGAGCGGGTCGGCGCGTTCGAGAAGAGGCCCGACCTCACCGAGCAGGCGGTCGATCTGCCGGAAGACCGGGCGCTGATCCGGCGTCTCGGCGCGGAAGGCGCAGTCCTGCTCAAGAACGATGGCATCCTGCCGCTTGCCAAGACGTCTCTCGACCGGATCGCCGTCATTGGACCCAACGCCGCGAGCGCGCGCGTGATGGGCGGCGGCAGCGCGCAGATCGCGGCGCATTATACGGTCAGCCCGCTCGACGGCATTCGAGCGGCCCTTTCCAATGCCAACAGCGTCAGCCACGCCATCGGCTGCCGCCATAACCGTCTGATCGAGGTGGCCAGGGGAAAGATCACCGTCGAATATTTCAAGGGGCGCGGCTGCGGGGGCAATCCGCTTCATGTCGAGACCGTCGACAAGGGTGAGTTCTTCTGGTTCGAGTTGCCGTCAGGCGAACTCGACCCGGCCGATTTCTCGGCGCGGATGACGATGCAATTCGTGCCGGAGGAAAGCGGCGATCACCTCTTCGGCATGACCAATGCCGGACTGGCGCGGCTCTTCGTCGATGGCAGGCTCACGGTCGACGGCCATGACGGCTGGACACGTGGCGAAAACTATTTCGGCACCGCCAATGACGAACAACGCGGCACGATGGCGCTCGATGCGGGCAAGGCCCATACCGTAACCGTCGAGTACGACACGCCGGTGGCGACCGGGGAAGGGATCAACCTCACGGCCATCCGCTTCGGCGTCGAAAAGCCCTTGGGCGAGGCGGATATCGAGGAAGCCGTCGAAACGGCGCTGAATGCCGACGTGGCGCTTCTCTTCGTCGGCCGCGACGGCGAATGGGATACCGAGGGTTTGGACCTGCCCGACATGCGGCTTCCGGGCCGGCAGGAAGAGCTGATCGAGCGGGTTGCGGCCGTCAACGCCAACACAGTCGTCGTGCTGCAGACCGGCGGCCCGGTGGAAATGCCCTGGCTCGGCAAGGTTCGCGCGGTATTGCAGATCTGGTATCCCGGGCAGGAGCTGGGCAATGCCGTTGCCGATGTCCTCTTCGGCGATGTCGAGCCCGGCGGACGCCTACCGCAGACATTCCCGAAAGCGCTTGCCGACAATTCCGCCATGACGGGCGATCCAGCCGTCTATCCGGGTAAGGATGGACATGTGCGCTATGCCGAAGGCGTGTTCGTCGGCTACCGTCACCACGATACACGCGCTGTCGAGCCGCTCTTCCCCTTCGGTTTCGGCCTTGGCTATACACGCTTCAGCTGGGGCGAGCCGCGCCTGTCGACGAGCGAAATGGGTGCCGAAGGCGTGACTGTCTGCGTCGATCTGATCAATATCGGCGACCGGGCAGGGTCGGAACTGGTCCAGCTTTATGTGCGTTCGCCAAAGTCCAAGGTGGAGCGGCCGGACAAGGAACTGCGCGCCTTCGCAAAGCTTTCGCTGCTGCCCGGCGAGACTGGGACGGCCGTGATGAAGATCCTGCCGCGCGATCTCGCTTATTTCGACGTCGAGGCCGGGGCCTTCCGCGCTGAGCCCGGCGCCTACCAACTGGTCGTGGCGGCCAATGCCGCGGATATCAGGTTCGTCATCGATCTGCCGTCACCACGCGCCTATCTGCTGCCGCCTTCGCAGTAGGCCGTAGTCGGTAGCACACCGGATAGGCCGCCCAAAAATTTCCACACAAGCGAAGAACATCTTCAGGCACCATTCGATTTAGGTGAAGGAAAACAGCGTTCAAGAGGCTTGCGGTCAGCCTCAAGCCTCGACCGAAAATTTTTTTAGATGTCCTCTTGAATCAAAAAACGCTCGAAACCAGATCATTTTCGTCGGCAGCGCAAAAGCGGGTCGACCAGACCGGGGACGCGTTTTCGACGCGTCTCCACTCCATGTTGCTTTACGGAGGATATGGCTATGAGAAACGAACTTGACTTCGCACCCCTTTACCGGTCCAGCATCGGCTTCGACCGGGTCTTCAACCTCTTGAACAATGCGCAGCGGCTGCAGGCGATCGAGACCTGGCCACCCTATGACATCGTCAAGACGAGCGAAGACGACTATCGTATCCAGATGGCAGTCGCCGGTTTCGCCGAGGCCGATCTCGAGATCACCCAAGAGCGGAACGTGCTCGTGGTGAAAGGCCAGAAGGCCGAAGGGAAGGATGGCGAATATCTGCATCGCGGCATTGCCGGGCGCGCGTTTGAACGTCGCTTCGAACTCGCGGACCACGTCAGGGTCGAGAATGCCTCCCTGACGAACGGTATTCTCTCGATCGCGCTGAAGCGTGAGGTGCCGGAAGCCATGAAGCCGCGCAAAATCGCCATTGGAGACGGCTCCTTTCAGCAGGCGCCTCTTCAGATCGAAGCAGAGCGCCAGGTGGCTTAAGGAGCGCTTCTCGATGAAGTCCCGGAAAAAGCCGTTCACGGTCGAAATCAGGAAACGCCGCGGGGCAAGTGCAAAGGACGCAGGAAAGCGTGTGCTCTCGAAGCTTCTTGACAAGCTCCGCTCGGGAGCCTCGGCTCCGGTAGCGCGATCCTGAATTGAATTGCATGCAAGGAGGGCCGGCTTGGTGGCCGGCCCTTTGTCCGACGGACCACCATAATGGCTTCGCCGCATCCCCCGCAAATGCACCTACGCCGCGTCGTCTTGCCGCGAATCACGTGGCTTCATCCCCTTTTGCACAAGGGGCATTCGCGAAGAGATCAGACGGCGTCGGGCTGCTTGCGAAGATTGGAGACGACGCGCCGGTTCTGCACTTTGCAGGAGCGCTCCGTGCAATCGCGGACTTCGCGCTCGTTCCCGTAACCCTTGGCCCACATCCGCTTTGCGTCCACGCCCTTTGAGATAAGATAAGCCATTGCCGCGTCGGCACGCTTCTGCGACAGCGTCTCCATATTGGACGCAGACCCTGAATCGTCGGCGAATCCTTGCAGCTTGAGCATCCAGGTCGGGTTGTTGTTGAGCCAGCTGGCTTGTTTGTCCAACGTCGCCATGGCGACAGAATCGAGCTTGGCGGAGTCCTGCGTAAAATAGATCCGTCGGCCGACATTCAGGATAAAATCTTGCTCGCTGCCAGCCGCGACGTTTTCGAAACCAGGCGCCGGATCGTTCGTCTGGCCGGTCATTGGCACTGCCGCAGGTTCTTCGAGCGAGGCGAGTTCGGTGGTGGAGCAGGCGGCAAGCGCCAAGAGCATTGTCGCGGCGAGAAGGCGCCTCGTAAATCCGGTCGCAATAGAGATCAAGGTGATATTCCTTATTCGACCGGGGTTGTCTGGCTGACCTGAGTGGCGCTTTCAGCCTGGTCTGCGATATGCGGCAGGACCTGCACCGCAGTGCCGATGGGGCAACGCTGGTAAAGATCGATGGCGTCTTCGTTAAACATACGGATACAGCCGCTGGAGGCATCCTTGCCGATGCTCCAGGGCTCCAGCGTGCCGTGGAAGCGATAGCCGGTATCGACGCCGTCGCGATGCAGGTACATGGCGCGTGGCCCGAGTGGGTTTTTCGGTGAGCCTCCCGCCACGAATTCGGGCAGTTCCGGATGGCGCTTGCGCATCTCCGGCGGCGGCGTCCAGCGCGGCCACAGCGATTTGCTGTCGATCGTCGCCCGGCCAAACCATTTGAAGCCCTCGCGACCGACGCCGACGCCGTAGCGAATGGCCGTCTTGTTCTCCATGATCACGTAGAGAAAATGGTGCCTCGTGTCGACGACGACGGTGCCGATCGGCTCGCTGCTGAAATATTTGACAACCTGGCGGTGCCACTGTTTGTCGATCTTGGCGAAGTTGGTCCTTCGGAACGTCACGCCATTGTCGACAGCGGTGCCGTCGAAATAGGAAGACGCTGCGGCAAATGCGGGTTTCCGGATTGCACCGGCGCCAAGTAACGCCAAACCACCCAGCACAATATTTCTGCGAGTCCACGGCATCGGCAATATCCCCCCTTAAAGCCAAGCAGCGAAGCGTCAGTAAATCAGATTTTTCATTTGCCACAACAGAAAAATCATCTCCTCCCCAAGGCGGAGATCGGGTCACAGGCCTCCTATGTCTGGTATTGCCCATCGTTACTCTGAAATACTGCGGCGCTTCGAGTTAAAGGGCCGGGCATTCATCTCCTCTGAAGATCGGCATGTACTCTTTCCGCAACCGCCTGCGAGCCAATGCTCCTCACACCCGGCAGTTCCGTTTCTTCGAATGCCTCCACAAGATCACAAAGCATCTCTCGCGCCACGCCAGGGACCACATGATGGGGCAAATGCCCGACACCTTCCAGCAATCTGACGATCGGCCCCGGATGCTTCCTGCAAAGCCAATCAATATGCCAGTTTGGTGAAATCACGCGGTCCGCCATCCCGAAGAGAACGTGCAGGGGAAGATCGCCAGGCAGATCTGGAAGGCGCTCCATGTCTCGGTTGAAGGCGCGCAACTCGTCGGCCATCGTGCGGATGGTAATGGGATTGACCACGTGAGAGGCCGGCAGGCCCGAGAGATGAGAAGGCAGGGGATTGGGAAAAGAGGACGACCTCAGACCTCGATCCAGAAAGAATGCTGGCCACCGACCGATGACGTGCTGGCGGATCAACGGCCCGACCACCGGAGCGACCGCCGATCTAAGCACGATCAATGGCTTCGATGGCACAGGGGCGCAACACGGGGACATGAGAAAAAGTCCGCTGACGAGGTCTGGTCTTCTTGCAGCAAGGTGTAACGCCGCTGCGCTGCCGATCGAGTGCGCGACGATCCTCACCTCCGGCAGATCAAGAGACGCGAGAAGGCGTTCAAGCCAGAAGGACTGTCCCTCAGGTCCGCGCTCAGCCGGTGCAAGCGGCGTGCTCAGTCCATAGCCAGGCCGGTCGGGTGCAATGATCCGGAAATCGCTGTTGTCGAAGGGAAGCAAAATTTCCTGCGCAAGGCTGCCGCAGCCATGCAGGAGGAGGACTGGGATGCCATGTGAGTTGCCACCGTCAAGGACGTGAACATCCTGATCTTCAACGTGAATTGTTGTTCCGAGCGTCGGCTGGAGTGGCTTCACTAACATGAACCGCATAACTAAAATCCGAAGAAGAAGTTCCGGCCGGTTGGGGGACGGCGCCTACGGCAATGAACCGTTAGTGTAGGATGGAAGGGAGGCCCAGCGTTGCCGCCTTATCTGTGCTACCATCATCGCGGTCTCGAAGCGGAAAGATCGAATGCTCCTTCAGCGTGTCAGTTTCTATGTGCTTCTGGTCCTCGTGACCATAGCGTTCGTCGCCGTCGTGCTACCGTTCTATTCGGCGATATTCTGGGCAGTCGTCCTCGCTATAATCTTCTTCCCGCTTCACGCCCGTATAGAGGCTCGGCTGGGTGGGCGCGGAAACCTTGCTGCAGCGCTCTCTGTGTTGATCTGTCTCTGCGTCGTTATCATTCCCGGGCTGATCGTCCTCAGTTCACTCGTCCAGCAGGGCAACCATCTCTACCAACGTATGGACACTGGCGAGATCGACGTCCGGAGCTTTATTCATAATCTGCAGGAAGCATTGCCCTTGTTCCTCAGCGACTGGCTCCGCAGCATCGAGCTGAACGGCGTCGATACGTTACAGGATCGCGTTTCCTCGGCATTGATGCAGGGCGGCGGTTTTTTTGCCGGACGCGCCTTAAGCCTCGGTCAGAACACCCTGCGGTTCTTCGTCACCTTCGGCGTGATGCTCTATCTCCTGTTCTTCATGTTCCGGGATGGGCGCGCCGTTGCCCGCGCCATCAGAAGAGCGCTGCCTCTCAGCGATGCCCATACCCTTCGCTTCACTTCCAAATTCACTTCGGTCGTTCACGCGACCGTGCGAGGCAATATTATCATCGCCATCATCCAGGGTTCGATCGGCGGCATCGCCTTTTGGGCCCTCGGCGTCGAGCCAGCCCTTCTGTGGGGCGTACTGATGAGCTTCCTGTCGCTGCTGCCTGCGGTCGGCGCCGCATTGATCTGGGTGCCCACGGCCATTTACCTGGCCCTGGCCGGCTTTTGGATGAAGGCGATTGTGCTGGTTGCGGTCGGCGCCCTCGTCATCGGTCTTGTCGATAATCTTCTGAGGCCATCCTTGGTCGGCAGGGAGACCAAGCTTCCCGACTATGTCGTCCTCATTTCCACCATTGGCGGCATCTCTCTCGTAGGCATCAATGGTTTCGTGATCGGCCCGTTGATAGCCGCTCTCTTCATCGCCGCTTGGGGGATATTCGTGGAGGAGGAGGGCACGTCAGATTCCTGACGATGCGGCCGGAGCATTTAACGATGGCTTCCGGAACTTTCATCTCCCTGAATGGTTCAACAGATTCGAACCATCATCATGGAGGTGAAGCCATGAGCGCTTCGGGTGTCGCCGTCTTCGATAAGACGCTGCAAACCACAAATATATGGCTCGACGATCTGATGGCCGACCAAGGACCTGATCGGCAGCTCGCCTGGCATGTGCTTGGCGCGGTTCTTCATACGTTGAGAGATCGTCTGCCGATCGATCTGGCTGCGCATCTGTCGGCTCAGCTGCCGCTCCTTGTGCGCGGCGCCTATTACGATCGATACGATCCTTCCAAACAACCCGTCCGCTCCCGTTCCCTGGATGAGTTCCTGGAGCAGGTGAACCACGAGCTTTCATCGACGCATCCGGTAGACGCGAAGGAGGCCGTGCGGTCGGTTTTCCGTGTGCTTTCCCACTACATCGATCCGGGCGAGGTGCGGAAAGTGCGCCACGGACTGCCGGCAGAAGTCCAGGCGCTCTGGCCGGATCCGGATATGCGCCATTAGGGCATCAAGAGAGTGGCAGGAGCCGCAACCACATCGTTTCGGAAACGACTCTCACCGGAACATTCGACGTCCACTAACCGCAAAAGGCAGGAGGAAAGACCATGAAAGTGTCAGAGATCATGTCGCGCGATGTAGAAATCGCCAACCCTAACCAGACGATAGCCGAAATCGCGAGATGCATGGCCGACAGGCAGATCGGCTTCCTGCCGGTCGGCGACAACGACCGGCTCGTCGGAACCATCACCGACCGCGATCTCGTCGTGCGCGGGCTTGCCGACGGATTAGGGGGCGATGCAAAGGTGCGCGAAGTCATGTCGCGCGATGTCAAATATTGTTTCGAAGACGAAGATGTCGACGACGTGACCCGCAATATGGGGCAGGTCCAGGTCCGCCGCCTTCCCGTCGTCAATCGTGACAAACGCCTTACCGGCGTCATCTCGCTCGGCGACGCGTCCCTGGCGGACACCGCTGCAGCAGGAGCCGGGTTGAAAAAGGTTTCCCGACCGGGCGGTGCTCATGCACATTAGAGGAGGATGATTTTGGGCTGAAGCAATCAGCATCCTGTCGTTTGAGATCATTCATCGTTGAGGTGGCAAGCCGACAGGTGCCCCGGTGCAATTTCCTTTTTCACCGGCGCTTCCATATGACAGCGGTCCATCGCAAACGGGCATCTCGGATGGAAGTGACAGCCTTTCGGCGGGTTTATCGGGCTGGGGAGTTCGCCAACGACGGGCTTGAACTGCCGCTTGCCGGGTTCGATGCGCGGCACCTCGGCCAAGAGCGCTTTCGTGTAAGGATGATTGGGCCGCCTGAAAACCTCCTCGACGGGCGCCTCTTCGACGATGCGGCCGAGATACATGATCGCAACGCGATCGGAAATATGTTCCACGACGCCAAGATCATGGCTGACGAACAAATAGGTCAGGTCGAGCTTGTCACGAAGTTCCATGAACAGGTTGATCACCTGGGCCTGGATGGAAACGTCGAGTGCGGCGACGCTTTCGTCACAGACGAGGAATTTCGGCTGCACGGCAAGCGCACGCGCAATATTGACACGTTGCCGCTGGCCACCCGAAAACTGGTGCGGGTATCGCTTTTTCATGGCCGGGTCGAAACCGGCCAGCATCAAATATCTGTCGACATAGACGTCGCGTTCCGTCGAGCGGGCAAGCCCATGCGTTCGAGGCGCCTCCCAGATAAGCTCCTCGACGGTCATGCGCGGATTGAGAGCCGCCATCGGGTTCTGGAAGATCATCTGGCTGGCGAGACCGAACTGATGCTGCTCGCCTTTCGACATGGCGCTTCGATCCATCCCCTTCCAGAGAATCTGGCCCTGGCTCGGCGAGGTGATCCCGGCAATGGCGCGGCCGAGCGTCGACTTCCCGCAACCGCTTTCGCCGACGAGGCCGACAACCTCTCCGGGCCGAATGCTGAGGCTGACATTATCAAGCGCGTGAACGACAGGCGCCGGTTTGGCCAGTTTGAGCTTGAGCGCGATCTTAGCGGCGAGATCGGGCTTGGCTCCGAAGCGCTGCGACACGTTCCTCGCTTCGATCAGGGGCGCGGCGGTCGCCGTCATCATGCTACCTCTTTCGTTACGGGATGAATGCAGCGGAAGGAGCGATCGCCTTCCGGCACGAGCGCCGGCATGACCAGACAGCCGTCGGTTGCCCGATCACAGCGCGTACGAAAACTGCATCCCTGTGGGAGGCGGTTGATGGCCGGCGTCATGCCGCGGATCTGGCGAAGCGGCTCTCCGCGTCTGTTTTGCGAAGGAACGGACGCGATCAGGCCGGCCGTGTAGGGATGATGAGGATCGGTCAGAACCTTGCCCACGGGTCCGGTCTCGACGAGGCGGCCAGCATACATGACGGCGATCTCGTCGGCCAATCTTGAGACGATCGCCAGATCGTGGGTGATCCAGATCACCGCCGTATTTCCCTCTTCGGTGAGCTTCTGGAATTCGGAAATGATCTGGCTCTGGATCGTCACATCCAGCGCCGTTGTCGGTTCATCGGCGATAATAAGGTCCGGCTTGTGAAGAAGCGCGATGGCAATCGCCACACGCTGGCGCATTCCGCCGGAAAACTGATGCGGATAAGCGGCAAGCCTTTCTTCAGGGCTTGGTATTCCGACCAGCGCCAAGGCATCGCGCGCCCGCTGCCGGGCAGCATCCTTCGAGACTCGCTCGTGTGCCTGCACGGCTTCCAACATCTGCGTGCCGACCGTCAGAACCGGATTGAGCGTCATCATCGGATCCTGGAATACCATGGCGATCCGTTTGCCGCGCAGCTGCCGCATCTCTTCGTCCGAATATTTCGCGATGTCGGCGCCGTCGAAGATGACGCTGCCGCCGACAACCCGGCCGGGCTTATCGAGGAGCCGCATGATCGAAAAGCCGGTCACCGACTTTCCGGATCCGGATTCTCCCACAAGACCAAGGACCTTGCCGCGCTCCACCGTGAATGACACATCATTGACGGCGCAAAGGCTGGGGCGTCCCCTGCCGCCGCCGAATTCGGTGACGAGATTGCTCACTTGCAGCAATGGGGTCATGACATGTTCCTCGGGTTGAGGACATCGCGCAGCCGGTCGCCGACGAGATTGATCGCCGCGATCGTAACCAGAAGGGCAATGCCGGGAAAGAAGCTGATCCAGTAGAGGCCCGTCAGAAGATACTGGTAGCCCGTCGAGATCAGCATGCCGAGCGAGGGTTCGGTCACCGATGCACCGAGGCCGAGGAAGGACAAGGTTGCTTCGAGGCCAATTGCCCTGGCGATCTGCATGGTGGCGATGACGATGACCGGCGCAAGACAGTTCGGCAGCAGGTGCCTGAAGAGGATGCGCCATCCGGGCAGGCGCAGCATCCGGGCCGCCTCGATATACTCCTTCTCGCGCTCGACCAGAGCGGTGCCGCGGACGGTGCGGGCATAGGTCGCCCACTCGGCGATGATCAGTGCGATCACGACATTGGGCACGCCCTTGCCGAGCACAGCGAGCATCATGAGCGCCATCAATATGGTCGGAAACGAGAGCTGAAGGTCGACGAGCCGCATCATCGCGGTTTCCGTGCGCCCTCCCATGTAAGCGGCGAACAGTCCGGCCGAGGTTCCGATGATGGCAGCAGCGAAAGCCGACAGAACGCCCACCAGCAACGAGGTGCGCAGGCCATAGAGGATGCCGGACAGAATATCGCGGCCCTGGCTGTCGGTACCGAGGTGATAGACAAGCCCGGTCATGGATTCCGACCCCGGCGGCAGTCGTCCATCCATGATGTCGAGCTGCATCAAATCATAGGGGTTTTGCGGAGAGATCCATGGCGCGAACAGCGCCAGGCAACAGATGATCACCAGCGTGAGGAAGGCGATCGCGGCTGCCGGAGAGCTGAAGAAATCCGCGATCCCTTTCGACAGACGACTGGGTTCGGGCGCTGGAGCGCTTGTGTCTTGGGTGTTTGGTTCGGCCATGAGGTCAAGCCTTTCCTTCCAGCCGGACCCGCGGATCCAGAAGGGTATAACAGATATCGATGATGAAATTGAGGATGACGAAAAGCAGCACCATCATCATCAGGTAGGCGACGATGACCGGGCGATCGAGAAGGTTGATCGAGTCGATGATGAGCTTGCCCATGCCCGGCCACGCAAAAATGCTTTCGGTGACGACCGAAAAGGCGATCAGCGAGCCGAACTCGAGACCGATGATGGTCACCACCGGGATCATCAGGTTCTTGAGAACGTGCACGGAAATGATCCGCCGCTCTCGCAAACCCTTGGCGCGGGCAAACTTCACATAGTCCTGGGGAAGGACCTCCTGCACACCGGCGCGGGTCAGCCGAAGAATGAGTGACGTCTTGAACAGAGCCAGGTTGAAGGCCGGCAATAAAAGGTGCCTGATGCCGTCCCCGGTCAGAAACGACCATTGTGCGCCAAGCAGCTCCTGCGTCTGGCCGCGGCCATTCGTCGGCAACCAGCCGAGCTCGACGGAAAATACCATGATCAGCATGAGGCCGACCCAGAAGGTCGGAAGCGAGAAGCCCAGAATCGAGCCGCTCATGATGAGCTTGGAGGAGATCCGATTGGGGTAGAGCCCTGCATACAGCCCAAGCGGAAGACCGAACAGCAGCGCGATGCCGAGAGCCGTGATCGCCAGTTCGAGTGTCGCTGGGAGACGTTCAAGGATAAGACCGAGCGCCGGCCGCCCATAAACGAAGCTGTTGCCGAAATCCCCGTGCAGAAGTCCTTGGAGAAACAGCAGATATTGTTTCCACAGCGGCTGATCCAGACCGTAATGCGCGATGACGAGTGCCCGCTCCGCCTGATTGGCGTCCGGGTTGATGAGGATGTCGACCGGATTGCCGATCACATTGACGCCGATGAAGACAATGATCGTCATCGCGACAACGACGAACAGCGCCTGTATCAATCGCCTGATGATGGATGTGACCATTGAACCTCTCCCTACAGCACCGCGCGTCTTTTCGAGAGCCGCAAAGGACGCTGTAACATTTTTGAATCTAGGCGACGGAGATCGCCATCCCGTCGCGCTGCGGATCGGCCGCGCCTTTCGAGATGCCGCCGTCAATCTTGATCGCGTGGACTGCGGCGAACGCATATGTCTGCGGCGACCGCGCCACCTGGTAGCCCTGCGCCCGCAACTCATCTTCGACAGAGTGGCGAATGCGATTGCAGATGTCGATCGTGTTTGACACTCCTACGATCCTTGGCGCCGAGACGGCCTCGATCACGGACATGTCGAAATCGATCATGTTCATCAGGCATTGCGCAACGGCCGGCGCGATATAGCTGCCGCCTGGCGCTCCGATGACGATGCTGGGCTCGTCGCCCTTAAAGACGATCGTCGGTGCCGCCGAGCTGGGACGCCGCTTGCCGGGCGCAATGGAGGCGGGCTTGCCCGGAAGCGGATTAAAGCGGCTCATCGTGCCATTGTACATGAAGCCGAGGCCATCGGTGATCGCGCCCGAGGGACTGCCGAGGGTGTGGGTCATCGCGACGGCATTGCCATCCTTGTCGATCACCGAGATATGGGTGGTGTCGCGTTGCGACCCATCAAGGCGCGATACGCTGGCGATCTCACCCGCCTTGATCGCGCCGGCATGCGCCTTTGCATGCTCTTTCGAAACCAGCTTTTCATAGGGCACGTCGACATAGGCGGGATCGCCCATATGCGCGTCCTTGTCGATCGTCATTCGCTTCATCGCTTCAAACAAGATGCGGACATGCTCGGCGCTGCCATGCTGCAGCGAGCCGACATCGAACTGCTCCATGATGTGCAGGAGTTCCAGCATCGGGAAGCCCGAGCCTGGCGGAGGCGAGGTGGCGATGCGGTTGTCGCGGTAGTCGCCCCAAACCGGCTCTACCTTCGACAATTCGTAACGCGCCAGATCCTCCCGATCGATCAAGCCGCCACTTGCCTTGAAATCGTCGGCGATCTGCTCGGCCAGTTCGCCGTGATAGAAGATGTCCGAGCCGCCGCTTCGCGCGATGCGTTCGAGGGTCTGTGCCATGTCCTTGTTGACGAGCAGGTCGCCGACATTCTTGAGCGTGCCGTCGTCGTGGAAATAGGTTCTCCGGCCCGTTTCGGAAAAGCGCAGCTTGTCGAGCGTGTTGGCAAAACCGTCATTCGACTGGTCCTTGACCCAATACCAGTGCATGTGGTTTCGGATCATGAAACCGTTACGGGCCAGGCGGATGGCCGGCTTGACGAGATCGGCCCAATCGAAGGTGCCGTAGTCGCGTAGCGCGGTCTCATAGCCCTTTAGCGAGCCGGGAGTGCAGACGGCAAGGTAGCCGATATCGGAAATATTGCCTTCAAGCACGTAGCCGAAGCCGTCGCGGCTCTGGTGCTTGATCTTGTCGAGCCACATGTCCGGCGCAGCCTTCAACGGCGCGCGCGCATAAAATTCGAGGATCTCGTGCACGCCCTTTTTCGGCATATAGACATGCATGGAGCCGAAGCCGCCGATGCCGGCCATCTGCGGGTCGACCACACCTTGGACGAAAGCACAGGCAAGTGCTGCGTCGATGGCATTGCCGCCGCGTTCGAGAACTTCCGCGCCGGCTTCGACTGCCTCCGGCTGAGGCGCCACGATCGTTGCATTTCTCATTTCGCGCGACGGCCCTCCAGTACCTTTGCCAGGAAGGTCTTGACGTGACCGAGAACCTTCATCCGGTCGTGAGAGACGCCCGGAACACGATCGAATGTCACATCGACACCCGCTTTGCGGAATGAGCTCGCCAAGGCGGCAAGGCGCTCTGGCCGGGTTTTGCCGGCGTCGTTTGCGCCATCCATATAATATTTGCCGCCCGGCTTGTGGGTGATTTCCCAGGTCTCCAGATCGGCGTCGCCGACGATCATATGCACCGGCACCTTGGCGAGATCCTCGGGCCGGAAGGCCTTGCCGAAGCGTGCCTCCAGATCCCGAATGCCGACCCACCAGTCACGCGTCGGATCCAGAAGGGTGACGGAACCAGGTGCGCCGATCGATGCCGCCCAGAGCTTTTCCGGATGCAGGATGGTGAAACGGTGCACGAAATGCCCGCCGCCGGAGAAGCCGAACATGGCGAATTTGGACCAGTCCTGGCGGTATTTGTCGGCCATCTCCGCGACCATGGCAAGGACGACCTGATCGTAGCGGATGTCGCCTTCCTCAAGAAACTTGTAGCCGGAACGCGCACCATCGCCGAGAACGCCAACCGGGAAGATCGGGCAAAGGATGGCGCAGTCGTTGTAGAGTCCGAATTCGGCAAAACCGTCGCGGAAGTCGATGGCCGACGTGCGCCCGGTGCCGTGGACCGCGACTAGGAGGTCGAGCTTGCGGCCGTCTGCCGCCGTCGGCGGCACATAAAGCACCATATGGAGGCGCGGATCGGCCTGAGAGGCGAAGATGGCCGTCTGGCCATAGTCATAGATGGCCTTCGCCCGGGCGACGGCTTCGCCCGTTCCAAGTTCCTGCATGAATGTCTCCTGGGAGATGAAGAAAGGGTGGCCTCGGGGCGGCCCCATGCTGCTGTTTTAAACCGCGCCGCATCGATTGGATCGATGCGACGCACTTCAAATCTTTGTTTGTCCCAAAACCGCTGCACGCTTTTGGACGAGATGCATCAGTCCGCCGGCTTCACGTCGTAAGCGAGCGTATATTTGTCGCCGCGCGGGGTGTAGGACACGGTCTTCTTTGCGCCCAGCACGACGTTTTCGTAATGCATTGGGAGGAGCCAGAGGTTGTTGAAGGTCTCTGTCGACAGCTCCTTGAGAAGGGGCGCGCGTGCAGCTTCATCGAGTGTCGAACTCGCCTTGGCCAGCACCTCGTCGATCTTCGGATCGGACACGCCGCCGCCGTTATATCTGCCGGTCCCCTTTTTCTCGTCGCGCGTGGCGACGAGTGCAACAGTCGGATTGGTGGTTTCGCCGGTGTTCACACCCCAGGAGCCGAAATAGGTGCTGTAGGTGCCCTTTGAATAGGCTTCCGAATACATCGACCAGGGCAGGACCTCGACTTTCGATTTGATGCCGATGCGCGTGAACATCTGGCCGACCGCCTGCAGAACTTCGGCATCCTTGACGTAACGGCCAGAGGGGCCATGCAGGGTCAGGCCGAAGCCATCCGGATAACCGGCCTCAGCCAGAAGCGCCTTGGCTGCAGCAGGATCATAGCCCACCTTCTCGACTTTTTCGGAATAGCCCGCATAGCCTTGGACGACGAATTGGTCGGCCACCGTGCCATTCTTCTGCATGACGCGGTCGACGATTGCCGGCCGGTTGATCGACATCAGCATTGCGCGACGCACCCGTTCATCCTTGAGCGGGTTCTTGTCGAGATCGGAACCATCCGCAGCCTTCACGAAAGGTGAAACATCGCGGCTGACATCGAGCCCAAGATAGACGAAGCGGGAAGATAGGCCGTTGATGACTTGCAGATTATCGCTCGCTTCGACGCGTGCCATTCCATCGGCAGGAAGAGTTTCGACAATGTCGATCTCGTTGGAAAGAAGCGATGCCAGACGGGCGCCGTCATCGGGCAGGAAGCGCAGCGTGACGTTCGACCAGTGCGAGGGGCCAGCGAAATAGCCGTCATTGCGCTTCAAGGTCAGGTTGCTGCCTGGCGAATAGGAGACGAAGGAATAGGCCCCGGTTCCGATTGCACATTTTCCGTTGTCGAAATCCTGGACCGGCGCCTCCTTGCAATCGGCGCTGATAATGCGAATTCGGCTGACGGAATTCAGCAGGATCGGATCCGGAACCTTCGTCTCGACGACGATGGTATAGGGATCCGTGGCCGTGACATTGACAATATTGCGGGTGTAGGAAGCAAAGCTCTGGCTGGGCTTGTCGCGGGCACGCAGAAGCGAAGCGATGACGTCATCGGCGTTGAACTCGCTGCCGTCATGGAATTTCACGCCCTTCCGCAGCTTGAATTCCCAGTGGGTTGGGTCGACGACCTTCCATTCAGTGGCGAGCTCCGGAGCATTTGCCGAGGTTCCCGTGAGGTTTATGAGGCTGTCCCAGATATGGCGCGAGGTCGCATTGTTTGGCGCCGAACTGTCTTCATGGGGATCCAGCGTCGTCGGCGTCGTCGACATCCCGATCGTCAGCGGGGCTTCCTGTGCGACGACCATTGCAGGAATAGCAATCGTTCCGAGCAGCCCGATCGCTGCCCGCGTCAATGTTTTTGCGGCCATTTCATCCATCCCGGTTTAGCGTTTTTGGGCCGACCTTGCTTGGTCGGTGCGAGCAGGTTCCCGTCCGCTCTTGACACAAATTGGTAAGGGGGCCTCAAGGGGGCTGTCAAACGGAAAACAAGCGCGTTACGATAGGCGTAACTTGAAAGTATGCCAATCCTTCGACCTTGGTCGCGGAGAAACTTCTGGTCTTATGGACAAAAGACAACCATCAAAAAGCGATACCGTGCAATCTGTTGATGTCTGCATTGACGTATTGCTGAATGTCGCCAAAAACCCGGATATCAGACTGACTGAGGTGGCGCAGAACCTCGGGGAAACCAAGCCGAGAATTTTGCGCATGTTACGCACACTGGAACGGCGCGGCCTGGTGCGGAAGAGCGATACGGGCACTTATCGGCTGGGGACGACTGCGATCATTCTCGGGACCGCTGCCTCGACACAGGTTGATCTGGTGCGAATAGCCAATCCTATCCTTGAAGAAGTCGGCCAAAAGGCGAACGAAACGACCCAGCTCAGGATCATCGACAATGGGGAATCCCTGTGCATTGCAAAGTTCGAACCGATGCGCGACTTGCGGGTGCAGGCGATGATCGGTCGAAGACGGCCGCTCACGGCCGGCTCGTACAAGGTGCTTCTCGCCTATCTCCACCCCCAGGTGCAGTTGCAAATGATCCCGGAGACTTTGCCGCGGCTGACCAAGCGCACGATCACGGATCGTGGCAAGCTGGTTGCTGAATTGGATAAAATCCGCCGCCAGGGATTTTGTGTGAGTTATGGTGAAGTCAGCGAGCAACTCGTCTCCGTCTCAGTGCCGGTTCTGGCATTCGACGGGTCCGTGATCGCCGCGGTGAATGTCGGCGCCCCGGCCTTCCGCACACAAAAAAGCGACGTCGACCGCTTCATCGTTCTGCTGAAGGAGGCCTCCAGCAAGATATCCGCCCGGCTGGGATGGTAGAAGTTTTCGTTGCGCGCCATGCGGAAAGGCCCCTTCTTTAGGCAAACTCAGGGGAAAAGATCGGGGAGTTCGGCGCGTGCGATGCGTCGCAATCTGACCGCTTCTGCCATGTCTATCGAGCGATAGGGAAACCGCAAGCGGGTGCTTACAGGTCCCCAATTGCCGATCGCACTCAAAAGTTTGTCGAGAGCGGCGTTCGAATAGCCAAACTCCTGGCGAAAGGGGACGATATGCGCGTCCATAAACGTGCAGATGCGTCGCTCCAGATCGAGTGCGGCGTCTATATCGTTTCGCATCGAGACCGTCCAGGTCTGAGCACCGCGGGGACTAAGGCAGGCCACGTTGGAAAAAGAGCCTGCTGCCACACCTTCCTTGGTGCCGGTTGCGAGATGATGGCCGGGGACGAAGAGCGACAGCCCGGACAGATACAGGCGCGCCTCGACATACCAGGAAGCGTCGCCATCGGCGAGCTTGATGCCGATCACCTCAGACACCGCCGCGCAGACCATGCCGAGGTCCTTTGGCGCCAGCACCCGTTTTGCATGCGGCGGATTGTAGAGGATGAGCGGAATGCCGTCGGCAGCCTCGGCCACTCGTTTGAGGAAGTCGACCGCTTCGGCATCGTTGAGCGGCCACCAGTCGGGCAATATGACCTGAATGGCGCGGGGATCGAGCACGGCGGCGCGGCGGACGCGATTGAGCATGATCAGCGGGTCGGGCTGGCAGGCGCCGATGACGAATGGCGTTGAAGATGCCTTGCAGCGTTCGGCCAGCATTGCCTGGATGCTGTCAAACTCCGCCTCCGTCTGATTGTGGAATTCGCCGGCAGTGCCGTTCGAATAGATACCATCGACGCCGGCATCGATGAGGATGTCGATCTCTTCACTAAGCTTGTCGAATTCGATGCTGTCATCGGCTGCGATCGGCAGAAGCAGGCTCGCCCAATTTCCGCCGATGGCGGGACGCGGCGTCTTCGCATTCATCTCTTGTTTCTCCGATGGATGACGGATCAGTTGAGGTCGTCGCGGATGCAGGCCTTGAAGTGGCCGGGAGCGATTTCCCGCAGTTGCGGAACGGCGCCGGCGCAGGCTTCAAGCGCGCTCGGACAACGCGTGCGAAAAACACATCCGCTCGGCGGATTGGCCGGGCTTGGAATATCGCCTTTCAGGATCTGCCTGTTACGGCGGGCATCCGGATCAGGCGACGGAATCGCCGAGAGAAGCGCGCGTGTATAGGGATGCTGCGGTCTCGCATAGAGATCAACACTCGGCGCGATTTCCATGATGCGGCCGAGATAAAGCACGATCACCCGGTCGCAGATATATTCGACAACTGCAAGGTCATGCGAGATGAACAGCATGGTCAGGCCAAGCTGCTGCTGCAGATCGCGCAGCAGGTTGATCACTTGCGCCTGGATCGACACGTCGAGCGCCGAGACCGGCTCGTCGGCGACGATGAATTCTGGCGATAATGTCAACGCACGGGCAATGCCGATGCGCTGGCGCTGGCCACCGGAAAATTCATGGGCATATCGATTGATCGCATCGGCGGGCAGGTCGACCTGGGTCAAGGCCGACTGCGCCCGTTCGAGCCTGTCACGGGCGGTGCCGATCCCCTGGATCTTCAGGCCTTCCGTCAGGATCTCGCCGATCGTCATACGCGGCGACAGGCTAGCGAAGGGGTCCTGAAAAATATACTGCATGCGCGGCCGTTGCCTTCTGAGCGCGGAGGCGGAAAGTGCCGTGAGTTCTGTGCCGTCGAAACGGACGCTGCCTGACGACGGCTCGACCAGGCGAAGGACAGAGCGCCCGATCGTGGTCTTTCCGCTGCCGGATTCGCCGACAAGCCCGACGACTTCACCCTTGCCGATGTCGAAGGAGATACCCTCAAGAATGTTCAGCCGCGTGCCGCGGGAAGTATAATGTTTCGAAAGGTCGCGGACGGAGAGCAGCGGTGCACTCATCTAGATCTCCTGCCATCTGATGCAGCGGCTGCGATGCTGCGGATTGACCTGTTCGAGTGCGGGAACGGCAGCGCGACAGGCATCGATCGCGAACTTGCAGCGCGGGGAAAAGGCACAGCCGCTCGGCATGTTCATCAGGCTCGGAACCATGCCGGGAATGGCCGCAAGCTTTTCGCCGGCCAGCTTCATCCGCGCGGCATCGCCAAGGCGCGGCATGGAGGCGAGAAGGCCCATCGTGTAGGGGTGCTTGGGATTGCGGAAAACCTCGCCGACCGGCCCTTCTTCGACGATCCGGCCGGCATACATTACCGCGACGCGATGGGCGATTTCGGCGACCACGCCGAGATTGTGGGTGACAAAGAGCATGGCCATGCCGCGCTCGCGCTGCAGTTTGAGGAGCAGGTCGAGAATCTGCGCCTGGATCGTCACGTCAAGCGCCGTTGTTGGCTCGTCGGCGATCAGCAGCGCCGGATCGCAGGCGAGCGCCATGGCGATCGTCGCGCGCTGCCGCATGCCGCCCGACAGTTCGTGAGGATATTGGCCGGCGCGGCGCTGGGCATCCGGTATGCCGACGCTTTCAAGCAGTGCGACGGCTGCATTCATCGCCGCCTTGCGGTCGCTACCGCGATGGATGCGGATCGGCTCGGCAATCTGGTCTCCGATGGTGAAGACGGGATTGAGGCTCGACATCGGCTCCTGGAATATCATGCCGATGTCGTCGCCCCTGATCCTGCGCATGCTCTCGTCGTCTAGGGAGACCAGATCTCTGACCACGCCGTCGCTGGTCGCAAGGCGGATGCTGCCTGCAGCGATCACGCCGATGTTGCGGGTGAGCAGCCGCATGACGGATAGGCTGGTGACCGACTTGCCGGAGCCGGATTCGCCGACCAGTGCAAGCGTCTCACCGGCGGCAACGGTCAGGTCGATATTGTTGACCGCCGTGATCTCGCCGCCGCGGATGCGGAAGACCGTTCGCAATCCCCTGATGTCGAGTACGGGTTCGGCGGTCTGTTCCATCAGCCGGCTCAGTTCAGCAGACCGGTTGCACGCAGGATCTCGTCGATCCGCGCCGTTTCGGCATCGTTGAGGGAGGCACGCGGCCGCGGCATGACGGCGGAATCAATGATGCCGAGGCTGCGCATCGCCGCCTTGAAGGCGCCGATGCCGGCTGCGCCGCCACTGACACGGCCCTGCGCGACCCAGACGATTTCGAACAGGCGGCAGAGACGCTCCTGTTCCTTCCTCGCGGCGACCCAATCACCGCGCTGGGCAGCATCCCAAAGCCGGACATAGCCGTGCGGATCGACATTGGCGATACCGGGAACGACGCCATGGGCGCCCATCAGCAGGGCGGTGTCGACGACGATCTCGGAGCCAGTCATCAGGAAGACGTTCTTGTGTTCGGCAAGATCGAGGAGCGCATAGCGGAAGTTGCCGTCGTCGCCGCTGGAATCCTTGAGACCAATAATCGCGCCTTCCCTGGCGAGCGTGACCACGGTGTGGCGCTGCAGCTTGACGTGAACGCAGACGGGAATGTCGTAGGCGATCAGCGGAATGTCCACCGCGTCGCGGATATAACGGAAGTGGTCGAGGATCTCGGACTGGCTGGTGACCGTATAGAATGGCGCCGTCACCACGACCGCATCGGCGCCGGCGGCCTTTGCGACCTCCGCATGGGCGATGACGCGATCCGTGGTCGGATCGATGACCCCGACGATCAGCGGCACGCGGCCATTCACCACCTTGGCCGAATGTTCGATGATTTCCCGCCGGGTCTTTTCGTCGTGGAAGATCACCTCGCTCGTCGAACCGAGCACGAATACGCCATGGCAGCCGGCATCGATCAGATGCTCGAGCACGCGTTTATAGGATGGGTAGTCGATGGTGAGATCCGGATTGAGGGGTGTTACGACGGGGGGGACGACACCCTTGAATTTGGTCATTTTCGCTTCTTTCGATTGTCAGTTCAGTTCGGCACGTGGGTCGAAGGCATCTCTGAGGCCATCGCCAATGAAGTTGATTGCCAGCACGGCAAGGATCAGCGCGGCGCCGGGGAAGAGCCATTGCCACGGATATTGTTCGAGCACGGCGGTCGAGCGGGCCGCGTTCAGCATGTTGCCCCAGCTTGCCGCGGGCGGAGCGATGCCGAGACCGAGGAAGGACAGCCCCGCCTCGAGCAGGATGGCATTGGCAATCTGCAGCGTTGCATAGACCACGAGGATATCGATCGAGTTCGGCAGGCCGTGGCGAAAGAGCAGATGTCCGATGCCGGCGCCCATGCCGCGGGCAGCCATGACGAAGTCGCGTTCACGCAATTCCAGTAGCCGCGAACGGATCATGCGCGCCAGCAACGGCCAGGAAAGCAGCGAGATGACCAGCACCGTCGGCCAGATGCCGGTGCCGGCGATCGAGGCGAGCACAAGCAGGAAGATGACGGGCGGCAGGGTCATCACCAGATCGACGAAGCGCATCGAGACGGCGTCCGTCCAGCGGCCTGCAAGCGCCGAAATTGCCCCGAAGAGAAAACCGATGACTGCCGAAAGCGCGGTCGATGCAACGGCGACCAGCAGCGAAATCCGGCCGCCTTCGAGCACGCGGGCGAAGACGTCCCGGCCGACGCCGTCGGCTCCGAACCAGTGCGTTGCCGTCGGGCCACTATTCATCGCCAGAAGATCGATGTCGTTCGGCCGGAAAGCCCACCATAGCGGATAGGAGAGGATTAACAGCAGCATTGGAACGGCAATGCAGACGCCGGCAACGGCTGCGCGATTGAGCAGAAACCGACTGAAGGCGCGGGCAAGTGGTCCGGGGCTCCGGCGTTCGGAAGAGCGTGCCAGCATGATCAACTCACCTTGATGCGCGGGTCGACGACCGCATAGGTGATGTCGGTCAGAAGGTTGACGACGATAACGCAGGTACCGATGATGAGCGTCGCGCCCATGATGACGGGGTAGTCGCGGGTCTGCACGGCATCGACAAGCAAAAGCCCCATGCCCGGCCAGTTGAAGACGCTCTCGATGAAGATGGCGCCGCCGATTGCAAGCCCGATAGTGGAGCCGATCAACGTGACGATCGGAAGAAGGGCGTTGCGCAAGGCATGTTTGGTGATGACCCAGAACTCGCGAACGCCCTTGGCGCGGGCCGTGCGCACGTAATCCTGGTTCAGGACTTCGAGCAGCGAAGCGCGCATGTAACGCATGATCAGTGCGGCTTGCGCAATAGACAGAAGTGCCGCCGGCAGGATCAGATGGTGGAGGAGATCGCCCACCGAGAACTCCTCGCCCGGCGTCAGCATGCCGCCGGATGGCATCCAATGCAGGCGCACGGAGAAGATATAAAGGCCGATCAGCGCGCTGAGGAAGGCCGGGCTCGAAATGCCGGCAAGCGCAACCACCGACAAGGAGAGATCGGCCAGCGAGTTGCGGCGGACGGCGCCGATCACCCCGAAGGTGATGCCTGCGACGATGGCGAAGGCAAGTGCGGTGCCCATCAAGAGCACTGTCGGGCCGATCCGTGACAGCACTAAACCCAGAACCGGCTGATCGAGACGCTTGATCGAATAGCCGAGATTGCCGGTCAGCGCCTGCTGCAACCAGCCGAGATACTGCACGGGCAAAGGCTGATCGAGCCCGAGGCTTCGGCGCAGATCGGCAAGGTCTGACGGCGACATCGGCAGGTTCGGATCGATATAGGCATCGATCGGGTCGCCGGGCGTCAGGCGCAGCAGCAGGAAGATCAGCATGCTCAGGGCGACGAGCATGCCTATTCCTATGATCAGGCGTCTGAGACTGTATTGGAGCATCGGCAATCCGTCTGTCGGGCCGTCTTGTGAGGGTGGCCGAAGCCACCCTCAAGGCTTTCCCGGAAAACGCCTATTCGGCGATCGACCATTTCTGCGGGTTGGCCTGGTAGGGGCCGCCGCCCGGCGCCGGCGTCCAGACGAAATCCTTCACCTTGGTCGAGACGATGCCGTAACGGTTTGCCACCCAGAGCGTCGCCCAGGGCAGGTTCGTGTTCATCACCTTACAGACGTTTTGGTAGGCGGCATCCCGCTTGGCACTGTCCGGCTCGGCCAAGGCACTATCCAGCGCCTTGGTGAGGTCAGGCATGCGCACCCTGGCGACATTCGGTCCGGCCGGAGGGATCTGCTTCTCGTTGAGGCCGACATTGATGCTTCCGGCATCCGGCCCGTTCTGCAGCCCGGCATAAACCAACTGGAACTGGGCAATATCCGGCGTCGCATTGAGCACGATGCTGTTATAGGTCGGCGCATCGACGGCGCGCGGGACGATGTTGATGCCGACCTGGGCAAGCATTGCCTGGACTGCGGCAAGCACGTTGGTCGCCAGCGGCGTGGTGTAATAGGTCAGAAGCGTGATCGGCTTGCCGCCATTGATCTGGTCCCAGCCGGCGTCCGTCAGCAGTTGCTTGGCCTTCTCGGGATCATAGGCATAGCTGTCGATGCCTTGCGGTATCAGCTGTTCGGCGACATAGGCGCAATTGGCAGGCTTGGCCGCACCGCCATAAAGGCTCTGGATGATGGCATCGCGATTGATCGCGTACATCACCGCCTGGCGGACGCGCACGTCCTTCCAGAGCGGGGAATCGTGGTTGAAGCCGAGATAGTTGACGACGAAAGAGTTGCCTTCGATGACCTGGAAGTCCTTGTTGTCCTTGAAGGTCGGCACGTCGTTGGAATCGACATAGGTGAACTGGATTTCGCCGGATCTCAGCGCCGCGATCGCTGCGGCCGGGTTGGCGAAATAGCGATTGATGACGCGTTCCAGTGCGGGTTTGCCACCGCGATAATCGGTGTTTGCGGCAAGTTCGACATATTGATCCGAGACGTATTTGGTGAATTTGAACGGACCGGTGCTGATCGGAGCCGTGGACCACCACGCGTTCTTCGCCAGCTGGTCGGCCGGAATCGAGGAGAGCGCATGCTCGGGCAGCATCATCACCTTGGTCATCGTGTCGGGAAAACTGCTGCTCGGCGTGCTGAGCTTGATGACAACAGTGTGCTCATCCGGCGTCTCGACCGACGATATGCCCTTCAGCCGGGCAGCGAGCACCGAGCCGGTTTTCGAATCCATCGCAAGGCCCATGGTGAACTTCGTGTCCTTGGCGGTGAATGGTTTGCCATCATGCCATTTGGCGTCTGTCAGCTTGAACGTGTAGGTCATCTGGTCGGAGCTGACCTCGTAGGAGCTTGCCAGCGCGCCGACGACCTTCTGCAGCTTCTCGTCATAGGTGATCAGCGGTTCGTAGTAGACGCTGAGCCAGGTGAAGCCGGCGGTCGCGGCGAGCGGATTGAAGTTGCCCTGGAAGCCTCCGGGGCCGACATCGAAACCGCCCGACAGCGTGGCTGCCTGAGCCTCAGCTGCAACGCCCGAAACGACAAGAGCCGGAACGGCAGCCGTCGACAGCAGGGCGCCAAGCGCAATGACGGATAATCTAGACAGTCTTTTCATGTGTTCCTCCCACGTTTGAACTTGTCTTGTTGTTGGCAATCACCCGGGCAATGCCTTCGTAGTGACGATCCAGGCGTCTGCGCGCCTCCTCCAGATCTTTTGCCTCGATCGCATCGACGATGGCGGCATGGTCGCGCCACGTCGCCATCGGATCGGCATTTTCAAGGTTGACGAAATCCGACGCCTTGTAGAAGGCGAGCCAGAAGACATCGATCAGCCGCACCAGCGTTTCATTGTCCTGGCAGCGAAACAGCAGTCGGTGGAACAGCTGGTCGTCTTGCGCAAAGGTTTCGCCCCGCTCAGCATGGGCGCGCATCCGATTGACGGTGGCGCGCAGCTCGGCGATGTCCTCCTCGCCGATCACGTCGATCGTCTTGCCGATCAATCCCACTTCCAGCGTACGCCGGATTTCGAGGACCTCCTCGATCTGCCGCAGGGCGCCGCCGAGGCCATAAGCGAGGTTGTCGAGAAGCGGCTCGAAGGAAAAGGCCTTCACGAAGATGCCGACGCCGCGCCGCGTCTCCAGCACGCCGAGCGATTCCAACGCCTTTATGCCTTCCCTCAGCGAATTGCGGCTGACGCCGAGCTGGGTGGCGAGCTCTCCTTCCGCCGGAAGCAGGGTGCCGGGCGCAAGGCCATTGTCGTCGATATAGGCGCGCAGACTTTCCTGCACGGAGACATGCAACAGCGGCGCGCGCGTTAGCGGCTTCATCGATTTCAATGTCATGCCGGTCACTTTCCCGCATCGCCGATAAGATTGAAGTTACATATCGACTTGTAGGATATCTGTCAAATTGTCAGGTTTGGAGAGCTGCCGCCGAACCCGGCTGGCAGCCGTTTGAGGCGGGAGTTTTTGGGCACCGGAAGGACCACAGAACGGCGCACTTTTGCCGGAATTACTTCATTGGAGGCTTTGATCGACCTCTGGAGAGTGGACCACCACGCGGTTGCGGCCGGTCTTTTTGGCAAGGTAGAGGGCCGCATCCGCTTGTCGCTGCATGTGCTCTGCTGACACGGGTTCACCGTTTTGCATCGATATCGCCAGTCCGATGCTGACAGTGACCCAGGGACCGACGCGGGAAGTAGGATTTGGAAGAGACGCAGCTTCTACTCGGCTGCGAATTCTCTCAGCGATCACCCCGGCCTCCTGTTGATCGGAGCCTGGGAGAAAGACGAGAAATTCTTCGCCTCCGTACCGGGCGACCTGGTCCCGCTCGTCTCTCATGCTGCTCTGAATGATGCCGGCAACTTTCACCAGGCAGCGGTCGCCTTCGGCATGTCCGAGATTATCGTTGAGATGCTTGAAGTCGTCGACATCGCACATCAGCATCGCCGCGCCGTTCGTTCTTTTGAGGTCTTCGTTCCAGAAATGATTTAGCGTTTCCATCATCGAACGCCGGTTGGCGACACCCGTCAACGGGTCGGTCCGCGCCAGCAATTCCAGCTGCGAGTTGGCGTCTGTAAGCTCCGCGAGGCGACTTCGATCTCGTAACTCGAGCAAGAAAGTCTTCTGAGCGAAGATGGTGGCGGTGCGGCGGGCAACGACGGTTGCAGCCACACCGCTTGCGAAAAACAGCGTCCCGGCCAGAGCACTTCCCGCTTCAATGTCTGGATTGCGCAGCTGAAACACAAGGTAGAGACCGAGGGCAGCAGCGCCGATCGCCATCGCCCAACTGAGTGGAATGGGAAATATGATAATAGCAGTGACGGCCACAAAAAGCATGATGGTCAAATGCCGCTCGTAAAACTCACCACCGCTGTTAACCCCAACCAAGGCTACCGACAGGAGGATGAGAAAAACGGCCGAGAGGAGGAAAACTCCCTGCACCCACAAAGCATGCGGCCGCAGGAAGGCTATCGCGGCGACAAGAGCCGCTGGGGGAAGGATAGACGCTGGCCAAAGCATCGACATGACGGTTTCGGTCGGAAGCAAGATCGCGTTGAGACCCAACGTCAGGACGTCGAGCACGATAACCCAAACCATCCACGCGCGGATGATCTTGGCAGTCCGCGGCCAGGAGCGCTCGCCAAAAAGCTGGGCCAGTTCCCCATTGAGGCGGATATCACGCGTGCGTCCACCGAGCAGGCGCTCGACTTGCTCTACAATGGCCGGGCTCAACCTCTGAAGAGGTTTCCGCGAAGACGCCCTTACCGGTTTGATAGGAGCTGTGGTTCGCTCGGTATCCATGTGTCGGATCTAGGGAGCAGACGACTGGAGGCAAGACGAGCCGCGAATTCCGCCCCAAAAGACGATATGCTTGCCCTAATGATTTTGTACCACGGGACAACAGTATGTCGTTACCGTATCATATTGGGTCAAAGTCTCGTTCGTGCCAGGCCGAACTCACGATTCAATTCTTTTCACGGCGATCACCTTTCAGTCGGTAGACCGACACGTGATTTGCCCTCCGTCAGAGCGGGATAGTAAGCGTTCGACTTGACGTCTGGTTTCCGAATGACGGCCGCTCACGCCGTGACCTGATTTCCAGCCAGCCCTCGTTGAGCAGGATCTTGACCGTCTGCACTGCGTTGTGGTGCATCTCGATGGCTGCTCATTCCCATCGCTGACATCGGCATCTATGACAGGACAATACGGGCCTCTTGACCGGCGGCTGTAATGGGAGTGGCAGTTGCTCAACTGAGCGCGATAGGGTTTTGCGCAAATCCGGCGGACGACCTATCCGGCGAGCCACTTCAGCGGCAAATGGATGGTGGATGACGGCTGCAATTTGTCGCAGTTCCAAAAGCGCCATTCCAAGCCACGCGAGGAGTTGCCAGGTGATATCGCACTCCATATATTGATAGCATAACCATCAGCCTTAAGGGAGTGCAATCGATGGCTGCAGTTACAATACGCAATTTGTCCGACGAGACACACCGTGCCTTAAGAGTGAGGGCAGCTCATCACGGCCGCAGTACAGAAGCAGAAATCCGTGACATCCTTGAAACAGCGGTACGGCCAGCTGAGCGCGTCATGTTGGGCTCGTTGCTAGCATCGATCGGCCGCGAGGCAGGACTTTCCAACAACGACGTGGATAATCTGCAGCTAGTCCGAGACAAAGCAGCTGCGGAACCTATGAGTTTCGAATGATCCTGATCGATACCAACGTCATCTCGGAGCCATGGAAGCCCACACCCGATTATCAGGTGCTGGCGTGGATCGATGCTCAAGCAGTGGAAACCCTGTTCGTTTCGGCGATTACAGTAGCTGAGTTGCGGTTCGGCATTGCCGCGATGCCTAGCGGAAGACGAAAGACCGTCCTCTACGATCGACTAGAACAGGAAGTTCTGCCTCTATTTTCAGGGCGCGTTCTATCCTTCGACATGGCTGCGTCACAGAGCTATTCGGAATTGATGGCGCGAGCACGCCTAGCAGGTCGGGCAATCGGTAAAGCAGATGCCTATATCGCCGCAACTGCCGCTGCGAACGGATTTATTGTCGCCACCCGCGACACTAGTCCCTTCGAAGCCGCAGGACTTAACGTTATCAACCCGTGGTACGCACCAACATAGCAGCGACAAAGCGTCAGATGATTGCGGAGCCGCAATCGCCAGCTCGACCCATCAAGAGCGGTAGGTTGACAGTCGTCTCGGTCCCCTGTTAGGCCCCTTCCTCGCACGACAGAACCGCCTGCGTTGGGCATTTCACCTAGCACAGAATGCTACGAGGCCTCGATGCTACGTGCAACCTCTTCGAGAATGTGGGCGCGGGAATCTATGGATTAAAAGGTGACTAAAATAATCATCTTATGTTGACAAGGCCAATTTCGCTCCATAGGTTCCGCCCGCATCCGTGACGTAGGGACCAAGCAATGGCTTATGTTTTTTTGAACGTTTCTAATAATCTACCAACAATTTACAGAGAGACGCTATTTGCCACGACAGCGATCCTCCTGATTGGCGTTGCGGTGCCGCCGGCCTTCGCCCAGACCGCTTCCGCAGATGCCAACGCGACTGCGCTGGAACCGATCGTCATTCAAGGTGCAGCCTCTGATAGCAAGACCGACCGGACGTCGGTGACAGCCAAAAACAGCGCCGGCGCAACCAAGATCAGCACGCCGCTCGTTGAGACGCCGCGTTCGATCTCGGTGACGACGGAGAAGGAAATCGAGCAACGCGGCGCGCAGACGGTCATCGAGGCCGTGCGCTATTCGGCCGGCGTGACGACAGGAACGAGCGGCTTCGATCCGCGCTTCGATCAGATCTACATTCGGGGCTACAACGCCACGACGGTCGGCGACTATCGTGACGGATTGCGCCAGCCCTATATCAATTACGGCACGTTCCGTACCGAACCCTATCAGTTGCAGCGGGTCGAAGTGATAAAGGGGCCGGTTTCCGTTCTTTACGGTTCTGGTTCGCCGGGCGGCCTCGTCAACAAGATATCGAAGCTTCCGACCGAGGAGCCGATCCGCGAAGTCGGCATTAGCTACGGCACCGAGGATCGGGTGCAGGGGATGTTCGATTTCGGCGGGCCGATAAGCGAAGACAACGAGGATTTTCTTTATCGCATCGTCGGCGTCGCCCGCCGCGGCGACACCAATTTCGATATTGCCGACGACCGCTATTTGCTAGCGCCGTCCTTTACCTGGAGGCCTGACGAGGGCACGTCCTTTACGGTTTATGGCCTGGCGCAGGCCGACGAGACCGACTCTAACGTCGGCGCGATCACGACCTCAGACGGGAGGATCCTCGACATTAGGGCGAGCGATCCCGACTATGACTACCAGAAGGTCAAGCAGCAGCAGGTCGGCTATCAGTTCGAGCATGAATTCGACAATGGCCTGACATTCCGGCAGAACCTGCGTTATTCGCATCTCGATCTCAGGGCTCGCTACCTCGGCGTTTCCAGCTGGACCGGGACCGTCGCGCATCGTGGCACAAATGCGATCCGGGACGAAATGAACGTTTTCCAGGTCGACAATCAGCTCGAGGCGAAGTTCGACACAGGCCCGCTTGCGCATACGATGCTGTTCGGGCTCGACTACACCAATCTCCAGTCGAGTTTTGGCTATGGCGCCGGAGCCGCCGATCCGGCATTCGACTTCGATATCGCCAATCCGACTTATGGAGTCTCGGGCGCCACGCCGGATTATAATGTCTTGGCTTCCGATGCCGACATGCGGCAGGTCGGCATTTACGTCATGGACCAAATCGAGGTCGGAAACTGGCGCTTCAACCTCGGCGGCCGGCAGACCTGGGTGAATCAGACGCGAGATGCGACCTTGCCCACGGTCAGCTCGGAGGAGGTCGACAAGAACGCCTTCTCTGTACAGGCCGGCGCCCTTTACCTCTTCGACAACGGCATCGCGCCATTCGTTTCCTACGCGACCTCCTTCGATCCGGTCACCAACCGATCGGCTACCAACACAATTCTTCCGCCGACGAAGGGCGAGCAATACGAAGTCGGCGTGAAGTACCAGCCTCCCGGCTCCGATATCCTGCTGTCGGCCGTCGCCTATCACATCGTCGAGCTGAATAAGCCGAGGCTCGCCGACCCATTGACATTTGCCTACGATTCTCAAGGAGAGGTGACCGGAAAGGGCATCGAGCTTGAAGCCCGCGCGGCGATCGCCGACGGTCTCGATATTATTGCGGCCTATACCTACAACGACTCCGAAGTGACCGGGGGCAACAACGTCGGAAATACTCCGGCCATCACCCCGACCCATATTGCAAGCCTTTGGGCGAACTACACGTTCCAGGAAAGCAACCCCTTCAACGGTCTGTCGGTTGGCGCCGGCGTCCGCTACATCGGTGAGACCTGGACGGATGTGGCCAATACCTCGAAGAATCCTGCGACTTTCTACGTCGATGCATCGGCCTCCTATGATTTCGGCGCTGTCGACAAGAAATACGAGGGCCTGACAGCCGCCTTCAACATCCGCAACATAGCCGATGAGCGCGAAACAGTTTGCGAAGAGGGCTTCTGCTATCTCGGCCAGGGCCGCAACATGACCGGCACCCTGAAGTATCGGTGGTAAATACATGGCGGCGGAGACGAATGGAGCGCTCCAGCCCGCGACGTTGATCGCTGAACACCCCGTCGCTCATCGGGCCGTCGACCTCGACGGTCTGGTGGGCGACGGCGCGTTCTCCTATTGCCGCGGCAAGCTGATCAGCACTCTCCCGCAGACGGCCATCGTTGTTTCCTGCAGGGATCTTTGCGACCCGGCGATCTTCGACGAGATCATTGGCCGATATGCGCAAAAATTCCCGGGCAGCGACCGTCGTGCGATCGTCTCCATGTGGACGCTCTATTATTTCAGCATGCTGACGATTGCTCCGAGCGTCCATATGTTCATGAACCGCATCGCGCTACCGTTGGAGGTCGATCGGCTTTCGCTCGTCTGCAACGAACAGACAGGCGAGCCGGAAGCATTCGTGATGTCAGGCAGGCCCGAGGTGACGAGTGACCCGGCCGGCGAGCTTCACCGGCTGATGCTCGGTCATGCCGAGCCCGTCATCGCGGCGATCGCCGTCAATGCCGGCGTTGCGCCGAAGCTTCTCTGGAACAATGTCGCGGCCTATCTCTCCTGGATTCTGAAAGAGATCGCTCATCGCCATGAGCCCGCCCTCGTCGAAGGCGGCCTGGCGCTGCTGGAAGAAGCTCAATGGCCGGGCGGCGGGCGCAACCCGATGTTCGGCATGATCCGCATTGCGCGCCAGCAATGCGGGCTCGAATTCGTGCGCCGGAAAGTCTGCTGCCTGCGCTATAACCTGCCGGGCGTCGGCGGCTGCGGCGAAGCCTGCCCGCTGCCGGAGGGGCGCCACTAGCTCCTAGGCCCACCGCGCGCAGAGACGGTGCCCTGCGCCCCAGTTATTGCCAATGCCCGCCAAGCAGAAAGTCTCGTCGTCTCAAAGCATAGCCTCACCTGCCTCGACGTCGGCGAGTGGCTTGACCATGAACAGGCATGGATGGTCCTCGTGCCAGAGCTTCGCAAAGACCTCCGCCCGCACAAAGCCGTTCCGGTCATAGAAGCGCCGCGTCGCCTCGAACTGCGGTTCATCGAGGCCGCGCGGGGCGAGCGTCTTGACCGTCAGCAGCCGCGCACCCAATCCATGGCCGAAACGTTCGGCCGCATCGATGAGATGGCGTCCGGCGCCGCGACCGTGATGTTCCGGTCGGGTCGCAATCAGCGCGATCTCGACGGCGTCGGGCGGGTGCGGCTTCAAGGCCATCAACGCGGTCACGACATTCGCTTCGACATAGCCGAACACCGGCAGGTCTTCGATCGCCTGGGCGCTCGCTTCGATGACCTCAGGTTCTGAAAACCAGTCCGGCAAAGCCCCCATGATCGATCGGCAGAGCTCCGCCTTGCCGGTCAGGATCTCAATTGTTTTTCCCATTTTTTCTCGCCTCCGATCGGTCGATTTAAACTTGACTCCTGTTATCACCTTAAAATAGACACTGCAATCAACTCGTGTACTTTCCGCGAAAAAGAAGGCTAAGACCGAACCAGCCAGCAACGACAGAGCCTGATTTTCCATTTGTAAAAAGGGTACAGGACAATGCACACATTGCATCGTGATGTGAACGGAAATGCCGTGGTCAACGCCATGATCGAAAACAAGGACAAGCTCCTTAAAACGATTGAAAGCGTTGTCAAATCAAAGTCATATTCCGAGGATATCTTTCAAGATGGAGTCATTAAAGCCTATGGGGCGAAGACGGACGATATTCGTTGCCCGATCGGCTACGCCTTCCGGATGGTCTACAATCTCGCACTCGATGAGAGCCGCCGGCGACGCCGGAAGATGAACAACCATAGGTCGATCGACCAGATTCAGGAGATCACGGCTCCCGTCCCCACCGTGCTCGACCAGCTCGTCGCTGCCGAGACCCTGCGCAATGTGCTTGCCTCGCTCGAGGCGCTGCCGAAGCGAACCAACGATGCCTTCATTCGCCATCGCCTCAACGGCGTGCCGCAGAAGGATATTGCAGCCGAACTCGGCGTCTCAAGGACCCTCGTCAACTTCATGATCAAGGCGGCAGAGGAACATTGCCATCTGGCGATCGCCGAACCTGCTTCCCGCCCCGATCATGCGCGCCGGCAGGAGCCTACCGTTTCGCTGCGTGCAGCGCCTGCTGCAAATCGCTCCACAGCAGTTCCGGCTCTTCCAGGCCAACGGCGAAACGAACCGTCTGCTCGCTCACGCCGAACCGGATGAAGGAGGTCATCCGGTCGGGGATCTGCAGCGCGACCTTGGCGGGGACCACCAGCGTTTCTGGTCCCCCCCAGCTAACACCGAGACGGATGTCGCGAAGGCTATTCACAAAACGTGCGACATCGATATCGGGATTGAGGTCGAAGGCAAACAGCCCGGCATAACCCGTCAACGTCGCCCGCCCGGGGTGCTCCTGAAATGCCGGGTGACGAACGCGTCCGATCGCAGAATGCTCCTTCAGCCGCCCGGCCAGCAAAAGCCCGCTGCGCTCATGCTCCTTGAGACGGACACGCAGCGTGCGCATGCCGCGCAGCAGCAGCCAGGCCTCGAACGGTGACAGTTTGGCACCGACATAGGGGTAGGACGTTGAATTGATCCTGGCGATGGCCTCTTTCGAGCCGACGACGACGCCGGCGACCGTATCGCTGTGACCGCCGAGATATTTCGAGGCGGCGTGAATGACGATATCGACACCATGCTGGATCGGTTTCTGAAAGAGCGGCGTTGCCCAGGAATTGTCGATGATGGTGGTGACGCCGGCCTCCTTTGCCATGGCCGACAGCGCCGCAATGTCCTGGAGTTCGAAGACGAAGGACGTGGGGTTTTCGAGGTAGAGCAGCTTGGCGCCCTGCAGCGCCTTGCGGACCTCGTCATGGTCGGCGGGATCGACGAAATCCACCGCGACACCGAGCCTGGCAAGCAGCTTCACCAGAAGGCGGTAGACATCGTTGTAGAGATGGCGGACCGCAACGACCCGGTCGCCTGCCTCAACAAGGCTGAGAATTGTCGATGTAATGGCAGCCGTTCCGCTGGAGAAGGCACGCCCATCCTCGGCGCCCTCGAGGCGGGCAACCAGGAGTTCGAATTCGCGGACCGTCGGATTGTCGCCGCGCGAATAGATGTAGTTGCGCGTGCGGCCGGCGAAAACATCCTCCATCGCCTCATAACTGTCGTAGGTGAAGAGCGACGTTTGGAAGATCGGCGGAGACACGGCGTTGAATGCCGCCGGATCGATAGGCGTAAAGAGATCGTCAGCGGCCGCATGGGCGCCAAGGTCGTGCGGATTGATCGACTGGTTCATGGTCATCCTCTCATGGACAAAAGCTGGGATATGGACGGATGGCGGTCAGATGGTCGGCAGAGCGCTGCCGGAGCGCGCTGAGCGTCCTCGCCAGGCAGACGGCGGACAACAGGCCGGTCAGGACAGAGGCCAGGAACATTGCCGCCAGCAAGCCTGAAAAGCCGACGAACGGCGGCAGAAGAGCAAGCAGCGGAAAGAGAAGATAGCCGTTCTGCGCCAGACCGATGGCAACCGCCGCTTTTGGTCTGCCCTGGGCCTGGAAGAGGATCAGCACCGTTTGCCGCAGGCCGAACAGCAGAAGCGGAAGATGGGTCGCGATGATCGCTTGCCCTGCGATCCCGATCACCACCGCATCGTCGGTGAAGAACGAGGCAAGTCCTTCGGAGAAAACGAGCGCGGCCAATCCATAGGCGCCACTCATGGCAGTTGTGACCACTGTGAGGATGCGGGCTGCCGACAGCATCCGCGCGGTATCGCCTCGACCCCAGGCAAAGCTCAGGATCGACTGTGCTCCGAGTGAGATGCCGATGACGGGGAGGGTTCCCACCGCCAGCAGCCGCAAGGCAATTCCGACGCCGGCAATGCCGGCTTCTCCGTGATAGGTGCCGGCGAGCGATACCATTGCCGCAATCGCGCCTGCGGTTGCGAGACTGGTCAGCGTCGTCGGCGCGCCCACAGCAAGCACCGGTTTGAGATAGCCGATTTCTCCCAACCGCCAGCCAAACGTCAGCCGGACCGTCCCAAGCCGCCTGGTGTGGTAGGCGCCGTAGATGCAAAGCGCGACCAGTTGGGACAGGATGGTTGCGATTGCAACGCCCTGCAGGCCGAGGCCGAAGCCGAAGATCATGATCGGGTCGAGGATCATGTTCAGCGCAAAGCAGGCGACCAGCGTCCACATGCTGAAGCGGGCATTGCCCTCTGCGATCGCCAGGAAATCGAGAATGATCTGCGCCATCGTCAGCGGCACCGAGATCGCAATGATCATCAGATAATGCTGCGCGAGCGGCTGAAGGGCAGGCGTGGCGCCGAACAGCAAAAAATCTGGAAATGCGACGATTGCGATGGCACTTGCCGCGCCGAAAACGACGCCGGCAGCAAGACTGATCGAGGCAATGGCGCCGGCCCGGGATCGGTTGCCGGCGCCGAGCGTGCGTCCGACCTCCGTTGCAACACCGACGCCGATCCCCTCGCCGAAGGCGGCTATGAGCATGAGGATCGGCAGGACGATCATGATCGCCGCGATCTGGTCGTCACCGATCATCCCGACGAAGATCATGTTGATCGTATGATGGGCGGCGTTGATCGACAGGCCGAACATGGCCGGCAGTCCAAGCCGAAGCAGCAGCCTGAAAAGCTCAGGACTGGCAAGGTCTTCCGGTGCGAGACGCTGCCGTCTCCGGAAGCTGCCGCTGACGTCGCTCATATCGTTCATGATGCAGGCACCCAAAGACGATCGCCGAAGAAACGCTCGCGGCCGAGCATCACCAGGAGCGCTCGCTTGTGCGGAAAATCGAAATGTTTGACCTTGGCAAAACCGGAACGATCGAGGTTGCGGATCTGCTGTTCGTGACTGGCGCGCGGCTCGCCGACGATGCGTTTCGTGCGCGGATCGTCGAGGAAGATGAAATGCATCAGCGAAGGAAGCCATGCGCTGATCCATTTCTTGCCGCGATAGCCGGGCTCGCCGATCGCCACATGCCATCCACGATCATAGTCGTCGGCGTCGTAAAAGGGGCCGAGCCGGTTCTCCTTGGCCCAGTAGACCTCGAAATAACCGAAGGGGATGTCGGCGAAACTGCCGATCAGTGGCAGGACATGCGGATCGGCGATCCTCTCTTCCAGGATCTCCCGGTGCTTGTCGATCGAACCCGCATCCTCCCAGATCGTGTTGACCTGTTCGTCGTTCATCCAGCGATGAAATGCTGCAAGATCGGTCTCGGGATCGGCCACCGTGAAGGTGATTTCCCGTTCCAGCCAGGGGATGAAACGCCTGTAGATCGTGCCCTTCGGCTTTGCGGGTCGACGCGGATGATACCGACCCGCAGTCACCCCCTGCACGGGCGGCAGCGGATAGGAGAGCTGCGGCAGCCACAGTGAAGGCCATTGCCACAAGATCGCCGAATCGAGCCTTCCGTCTGCATCCGCAATATGCGGTGGGATGCTTGCCTGATGCCCTTCGAAGACGACTGAGGTGATCGAGCGATCTTCTGCCGTCACGGCTTCGGCCGCCGCCATGAGAAGCTCTGCCGATTGCACCGGATCGCCATGGTAGAAGGTCACCGACGCGATGCCGGCCTCGACCTCGAATGCGGCTTCGTGGTGGCCGTAAGCGGTCTTGAGGTGGATGAGATTGGGGGCGAGGCTGACGTAGCTGCGCGACTGCAGAGCGCGCCTCTGTTTGACGGCGTCGAAATCCATGATGTTCTCCTTGGCCGGTCGAGGTCCGGTCGGGCTTTTGGCGCTGCGAGCATGAAGCGTGCGCATGCGTCGATTTAGTAGAATGACGATCCATCTCCCCCCGGGTTTAGGGGTAAACGAAGAAAAAAATTCTCATCAATTTTCTAAACTGCGGCGTACCGGATCCGTCACTTGCGCATGACCATCATCACCGCAGGAGCTGCGAATGGATAATTTTGACCCTCACGACGATCTCTGGATCGCCGTCATCGACACCGAGCGTCGCTACTCGGTCTGGCCGCAGGACAAGCGGATTCCCCTGGGCTGGGAGCCGGCGGGCTTTGCCGGTTCGCGCCAGCAATGCCTGGCGCATATCGCTGACGTCTGGGCGGATCCGCGCCCCCTCTCCCTGCGCTCGGCAATCGCCGGCGATGCGCGTCTCTGAAAACGGCTGGATGGCACGGATGAACAAACAGATCACAAACTTCGCAGATGCCTACCCGACCGATGTCGCGGCGGACGCAGTCTTCGAGAGCTTCCCGCTGACGATCGCGCAGAAGCGTATCTGGTCGCTGGAGCAGATCGGCAATGACACGGTGTTTCCCGACCAGGTCATTTCGCTGCGATTGAGCCCGGCGGTCGACGTCAAGACCATTGCCGGCGCCTGCCGGACGCTCGTGGCGCAACATCCGTCGCTTGCCACCCGCTTCCGCCGGCTGGCGGGCGGCCGCGTCGAGCAATACTGCGGCGCATTGACCGCAGTACCGATCGAAATTGTCGGCGAAGGCGCTGCTCTTGCGGAGGCCGACGCGTTGGCCGCCCAGAAAGCCTTCCGCGACAGGCGCTTCGATCTCCTCAACGGCCCGCCGGCGCGTGTTCAGATTGTCTTGCTTGCTGATGGCCAGTCGCTTCTGACGATCGTGCTTCATCCTGTGATCTCGGACGATCGCGAGAAGTCGCTTCTTGCGGGCTCCCTGACGCGAATTCTCGACGGCGCACCCGCCGGCGACACACAGCCGGCCGAAATCTCGGCCGGAACGCGGGAGGCTGAATGGCTGCAGGCGGAGCAGGCGCAGGAATCGCTCTCCTATTGGCGGAACACGATCGGTCTCGACTATTCGGCATCGACCTTTCCAACCCGCTTCAACAGCGGCGGGCTGGCAGGTGTGGCGCGCGCGCAGCATCGATTTTCGATCGAGCCCGATCTCTGGGCAAAGATCGGTCGGCATGCGCAGCAAAAGAGATATCAGGTCGAGCGCGTGCTTCATGCCGCTTTTTGCGCGCTGCTGGCACGTTACAGCGGCAATTATGCTTTGCTGACCGGGCTCCTGGTCGCGCGGCCGGAGAAGGAACACCTTGCGAACCGCGGCCGTGCCGAACAGGTCCTTCCCCTCATCCTGTCGCTGACATCAAGAAGCTCTCTCGACGATGTCATCGCAGCGATCTCATCGGCAACGGAGGAGGGGTTTGCCCGGCTCGTTCCGCTGGAGCGCATCACCCAGGAACTGGTCGTCGACGAAGCCGCTGCCCAGGAAGCCGTGGTCAAGGCCCTGTTCGAATTCCGGGAGCCGTATTCGGTCCCCAGGCACGCAACCAATCTGGAGCCGCTGGGGGCGCGCGCCGACAGCGAGTTATCCCTGGTGATCGAGGCGTGCCTGGATGGCGCCGCATACGGGCTGATCGATTATGCACGGGATCTCTATGACAGCGCCCTGATTGCCCGTGTCTCCCGGCATTTCACCCTTGTGCTCGAACAATTCGTCGCACAGCCGAATGTGCGGATCAGGGACATCGAACTCGTGGGGAGCGATGAGCTCAACCAGCTGTCGGCACCCTACAAAGACGAGGTCGTCAACGACGACAGGCCGGTCCACGAGCTGATATCGGTCCATTCGCGCCAGACGCCGGAGAAGACGGCGATCGTCTACGGTGACGAGGAATGGAGCCATGGCTGGCTGGAAGCCAGCACCAACCGCCTCGCACATCGGCTGCGGCATCTGGGTGTTCGCGCCGAGGTGACGGTCGCCATCTTCATCAAGCGATCGCCGGAGGCCATCGTCGCAATCCTCGCGACGCTGAAGGCGGGCGGCGCCTATATCCCGGTCGAGCCCGACCATCCACCGGTCCGCAACCATCACATTCTGCGCGACGGCGGCGTCAAGATCGTTCTGACCCACAGCTGGCTTCGCCATCGGCTGCCGGAAGAGCTCGACACCATTATCCTCGAACTCGACAAGATCGATCTCGAGGGCGAGCCGGATACGCCGCTTGATATTCCGATCCACAAGGATCAGCTCGCCTATGTCATGTACACCTCCGGATCGACCGGATTGCCGAAGGGCGTGGCCGTCGAGCACGGGCCGCTGACACACCATCTGCAAAACACCTCGCGTGTCTACGGCATGAGCTCCGAATCCCGCGAGCTGCCGTTCCTGCCTTTCAGTTCGGATGGCGGCCATGAGCGGTGGATGAACCCGCTGATGGAGGGCGGCAGTATCATTCTTCCCGACCAGCCGCTCTGGACACCGGAAGAAACATTGACCGCCATGCGCAAGCACGGTGCCAACAATGCCAGCATTCCCACAACCTATCTGCAGCAACTGGCGGAATGGGCTGACATAACAGACGGCGCGCCGCCGATGCGGCTTTACTCCTTCGGCGGCGAGGGGCTGGCGCAACCGACCTTCGATCTTCTGTCGCGGGTGCTGAAATCGGAATGGCTGATCAACGGCTACGGGCCGACCGAAACCATCATGACGCCGATGGTCTGGAAGGTGAGGGCCGGAACGAAGTTCCAGGGTGTCTATGCTCCGCTCGGTCGCGCTGTCGGGTTAAGGCGCGTCTATGTGCTCGACCCCGATCTCAATCCGTGCCCGATCGGCGTGACCGGCGAGCTCTATATCGGCGGCGAAGGCATCGCGCGCGGCTATCTCGGCAAGCCGGACACGACGGCCGATCGCTTCATTCCCGATCCGTTCTCGAGCGATGGCGGCCGGCTTTATCGCTCCGGCGACCTGACGCGTTGGCGTGATGACGGAACCGTCGAATTCGTCGGCCGTGTCGACCATCAGGTGAAGCTTCGCGGCTACCGGATCGAGCTCGGCGAGATCGAAGCGGCTCTGCTCCAGCAGCCCGGCGTCGGCGAAGCCCTGGTCGTCCTGCGCGATAACGATGCCGGCGGCGACAAGGCGCTCGTTGCCTATGTCGTTCCCAAGAAAGACGAGAGGTTGGACGTCGAGACGATCCGCGCCGGCCTCGAGCGCAGCCTGCCATCCTACATGGTGCCGGCGACCGTGATCGAACTGGAGAAAATGCCGACCAATCCGAACAGCAAGCTCGATCGATTTGCGCTGCCAGCGCCACAACCGGTCAAACGCACAATCGTCGAGCCGACGACCGCGCTCGAAGAGGAGGTGCTGGATGTCTGGCGGCAGGTTCTCAAGCTGGAAGCAATCAGCGTCGAGGATAATTTCTTCGCGATCGGCGGCAATTCGCTCGGCGCGATCCGCATCCTTTCGCTGCTGCGGCAGCGCCGGCCGAAAATTCGGCTCATTGTCGCCGATATCTTCAACAACCCGACCATACGCTCGTTTGCCGGGGTGATGGAGCAGGGGGACCAACGGGATCTGTCGGAGGTGATCGTGCTGCGCGCTTCCGGCGCCAAGCCGCGGCTTTATTGCTTCCCGGGCTTGCTCGTCAGCACCCGCGAATATGTCAAACTCGTCGACTATCTCGGGGCAGATCAGCCGGCGACCGGCTTCATTTGCCACTCGCTTTCCGAGAAGAAGGAGGTTGGCGCTCCGATCGAAGAGATCATCGAGAGCTATGTCGACCATATCAGGACACATAGTCAGGGAGCACCCTGCTATTTCCTCGGCTGGTCCTGGGGCGGTCTGCTGGCCTACGAGGCTGCCCGCACCCTCGGCAACGAGGTCGACGTCAGGATGATGGCGATGGTCGACGTTTGCGATCTCGGATCGGAATTCGCGATCGGCGCAAAGCCGAAGTTCAGGCCGGGCGAGCGCCATGCGCTCCATCGAGACGTACAGGCATGGCTTGGAAAAACGGCGATGCGCCCCGAATGGGACCGGCTGCTGTCAACGATGGACGCGGATACTTACGATCAATTCCTGCGCTTCGTCGGCGACGAGAAGGACCCGCTTCCGAACGACGGGCCTGATATCAGCAGCCGGGAGCATACGTTCTGGGTGCTGATCGACAATGCCCTGATTTTCCGCAAGCACCGGCTGGTTCCTCACGATGTGCCGATCTATCCCTGGGCTGCCGACGACAGCCTCAATCGCGGCCTCAACCTGATCGACTGGCGCCGCCTGTCGCCGCGGGCACGTGCGGCCGAAATCATCACCGGCACCAACCATCTGCACATGATCGGGTCTCCCGCCTTCCACTCAAGGCTCGCCCTGCGTCTCAAGGAAACAGAGAAGGATATCGCATGACCGTCGCTTTTGCCCGCAAGGATGCCGAACCGCTGGATATTGCCGGGATCGGCATCGGCCCCTCCAATCTGAGCCTCGCCTGCCTGTTCGAGTCGGTGCCCGAGATCAGAAGCCGTTTCTTCGAGCGACGAGACTCGTTCGACTGGCATCCGGGCATGATGATGCCCGGCGTCGAGCTGCAATCGTCCTTTCTGAAAGACCTCGTCACTCCGGTCCTGCCGACCAGCCGCTGGTCATTTGTCTCCTATCTGGTTGCCCATAAGAGGCTCTACGCCTTCCTGAACGCCAATTATGACGCCGTTCCCCGGCAGGAGTTCGCGCGCTATCTCGCTTGGGTCGCTAACGGCGTGGACGGCCTGCGCTTTGGAACGGAGATCCGCAACGTCGAGCACCGCGACGACCGCTTCTTCCTGCGGTTCGACAATGGGCAGGAAGAGGCGCGAAACCTGGTGATCGGCACGGGGTCTTCACCCTTCGTGCCCGACTGGGCAAAACCGTTTCTAGGCGCCGACTGCTTTCATAACAGCGTGGCCAAGTCGCGTCTCAGCGATCTCGGCGCCGCCCGCATCGTCGTGGTCGGCGGCGGTCAAAGCGGCGGCGAGGTCGTCGAAGCCTTGCTTGCCGATCCCGGTTCCATGAAGGAGCTGACATGGATCAGCCGGCGTCATAATTTCGAGCCGATCAACGATACACCGTTTTCAAACCAGGTCTTCTCACCGGAATACGTGCAGGCCTATCTGAAGCTTAGCGGCGAGCAGAAGCAGGCCGCGTTGAGGAACTCGATCCTGACCAGCGACGGCTTGTCGATTTCGACGATTCATTCGATCTATCGCCGCCTTTATGCGTTGCGTTATCTCGAACCGAGCACGCTCAATGCATCTCTGGCGCCAAATCGCGATGTGATCCAGATGGAGCGGAACGGCAATGCCTATCGGCTCATCGTCAGGAACCAATTCGACGGTGGGATCGAGGTGCTTCATGCGGATGCGGTGGTTCTGGCAACCGGCTACCGGTTCCGATTGCCGGATGCTCTCGGCTCGCTGGGCGACAGGATAACGCTCGATAGAAATGGTTATCCGCTTCTCAATGACGACTACACGATGCAGTGGACGGGTCCGAGGGCCAACCGGCTGTTTGCGCAGAACGCGGGGCGGTACTCGCACGGTATCGCCGACTCGCAGCTGAGCCTCATGGCTTGGCGCAGCGCAACCATCGTCAATACGCTTCTCGGCCGGCAGCATTTCGATGCGGAACCCGACAACGGGCAACTCGCCTGGGCGACGGAGATCGCTTCCGCAATGCCTCATCAGCTCCGAACCGGCTATTCGGACGGCATGCTGTCGTCCTGAAACAGGCGTGTCGAAATGCCGGGAAACCCGGATTGAGAGCAAACAGCCAGCGCAACGACGTGCTGGCTGCCACTTTCGACCAGACGGTGATGCCATTGCCGGTCACGATCGCCGCCATCGACCATGACGGGGATGCTATCCTTCCAGGAAAAGGCGACGTTGCGGGGATCCTCGCGCAGCCCGACGCCGAGTGCCTTCAAATGGCTCTCCTTGAGCGTCCAGAGTGCGACAGCCGCGCGCGTGCGTTCGCGCGCAGGCAATTCCATAAGCCAGCGCCGTTCATCTGCACTGCAATAGCTATCCACTGCGGCCTCTTCGATCTCGGTATCGGCGCGTTCGCAGTCTATTCCCAGGTGGTCACATCCTGAAGCGACAGCGACCGCCACAAGCCCATCGGCATTGGCGAGGCTGAATTGCAGCCTCTCATCACCCTCAAGCCTCAGCTTGCCGTGCTTGTCCGGAGACAATACGAGCTTGCTCGGCGATGTCCCGGTATGCACGTTCAACAGACGCCGCAAGAGATACCGGCCGGCAATGAACGTGGCCCGATCTCGTTCGAAACGGTAGGTCGCGGCGCGCTCCCGTTCATCCGGTGAAAGCGACTGCATCCAGCGATTGCAGTCGCTTTCGTGCGTGGAATACTGCCAGAGCGCGATTTCAATGCCGGCAGGTTGGTTATCAGGTTGGTGCATTTCGCTCGCCGTGGCTGCTATCTCCCTGAATTTTCATGAGCTCTGGGTCGTAACGCGTTTAATTGATCGCGGAAGCATCGGTCAACTCCGAAGATCTTCGAGAGTGAAGCGGGAACATTGTTTAATTAATACTAAATTATTGAATCCGGTGCGAGATCTTGCATCAGCCGACTCATCAGCTGATGTGGAAAATGGCGTGAAACTGGTTCTTGAAACCGGAACATCGCTCAAGTCGATCGGTGAGTACGTTGTCCAGATCAACCAACTGATGGATGCGATTGCCACATCGGCGCGCGAGCAGTCGACTGGACTTGGCGAGATCAACACGGCCGTCAATCAAATGGACCAGGCGATCCAGCAAAATGCAGCGATGGTCGAGCAGTCGACAGCTGCCGTTGCCTCATTGTCCTCCGAGGCGGGCCGCCTGCGGGATCTGGTCAATCAGTTTCAATTGGACGACGAGAAAAGCACGGCGGACGTGCAGCGCATCATGAAGACTGCTGTCATCGGTGAAGGCGACGCGGGAGGATTGTTTATAATCGTGCTTTGCTCAACATGGCACGGCATGCTGCGATCGCTTTCTCCAGAGTGGCGGCCTGCCGTTCCGTCCGTCCCGGCGGCACAAAGGAAATGCAGCGCCACGCTGCGGTGTTATGGCTCCCCGCCGACCTGCCGCCGGCGCCAAGCCGCAGGTGCCTCTCCTGCACGGTTGCGGAAAAATCGGGAAAAATAAGCCGGATCCTCGAACCCAATTTCCCGGCCGACATCCTCGACAGAGCGGATTGTAAACTTCAGCAATCGCTTGGCCTCCAGTAGGCGTCGATCGAGCAGCAGATCCTTGACCGATTGGCCGAACACCTCGCGCGCGGCCTTGTCAAGCAGATGGGGTGTGGTCGCCAGATAATCGACATAGCGGCTGACCGGCCAGTCCTCTTTGTAATGATTGTCGATGGCTCGCCGAAGCGCAATGCCGAGAGCGCCCGCTGGTGATGTCATCTGGACATCTCTCGCCCCAGCAAGACGGGCCAACATCGACAGGGCAACCGAGACAAGACCGACGACAACCTTGTCCTCCTTACCGCCGCTGCCCCGATATTCGTCGGCAATCATTTCAAGCGTCGCCCCGAGCCGTGACCAGCCCGGATCGTGCGCCTCGCCAATGAGCAGTATTGGTGTGTCAAGATCGAGTGCCACCTGTGGATCTATCGCACCCAGTAAATCGTCAGATACCGACACAACGATCGCATCGGATTGCTCGCCGACATCGAAAGCATGAACCACGTTGCTCGGCACGAAGCTGATCGTTGGAGCCGAAAAATTCCAAGTCTGGTCGTCGATGCGATAGACGCCGCCGCCTCGAAACCAATAGGTGATTTGCCCCATGGAGGAATGCTTATGCGGCGCAACATGGCCGAAATGCACGCTTCTGCGCGCCATAACGGTCTCAACATGGAGGAACCCAACATCGAGTGAACGGCTCGGCTCGCCATAGACGAAGAATGAGGGAATATCGTTTTTTGCCATCGTACCGGAAAAAGTACCAGCGAATTGCCTGCTTTGTCCATGGCTCGAAATCACGCGCGGTCTTACCTTCCTGTCACAATCTCAAGGGAGGAACACGGGATGCGACCTGAAGATCACCGGGCAGACAAGACCCGCCCGTTCACCGGCGCCGAATATCTGGCGAGCCTGCGCGACGGCCGCGAGGTCTATATCAATGGCGAACGTATCGCCGACGTCACCACGCACCCGTCGATGCGCAACTCCGCCCGGTCGATTGCCCGGATGTACGACGCGCTTCACGACGAGAAGACCAAAGCGCGCCTGACGTCGCCGACCGATACCGGATCCGGCGGATACACCCACAAGTTCTTCCGCGTTGCCAAATCGTCGGAAGACCTTGTGGCACAGCAGGGTGCGATCGCCGACTGGGCACGCATGTCCTATGGCTGGATGGGCCGCACGGCCGACTACAAGGCCGCATTGATGAACACGCTCGGCGCCAATGCCGACTGGTATGGCCCGTTCAAGGACAATGCCCTTGCCTGGCACAAGCGCGCCCAGGAAGCAGCACTGTTCATGAACCACGCGATCGTCAATCCGCCGATCGACCGGCATAAGCCGGCCGACGCGGTGAAGGACGTGTTTGTCCACATCACCAAGGAAACCGACGCCGGCATCTATGTGTCTGGGGCCAAGGTCGTCGCGACCTCTTCGGCCCTGACGCACTACAACTTCCTCGCCCAGAGCTCGGCAACCATAACCGAGGACCCTTCGCTGTCCGTCATGTTCATCGTTCCGATGAATGCGCCCGGCATCAAGATGTTCTGCCGCGTCTCCTACGAACAGACGGCCAATGCGGAAGGCCAACCCTTCGATTATCCGCTCTCCTCGCGCTTCGACGAGAACGACGCCATCCTGGTGCTCGACAATGTGTTCGTGCCGTGGGAGGACGTTCTGGTGATCCGGGATGCGGCGAAGATCCTGTCCTTCCATCCGGCCTCGGGCTTCATGCACGGCTACTGCTTCCAGGGCTGCACGCGTCTTGCCGTGAAAATGGACTTTCTCGCAGGTCTCCTCGCCAAGGCGCTCCGGGCGACAGGCGGCGATGCCTTCCGCGGCAACCAGGCCATGCTGGGCGAAGTGATCGCCATCCGCCACCAGTTCTGGGCTTTTTCCAATGCCATGGCGCACAATCCCATTCCTTGGGCGAACGGCGCCGTGCTGCCGAACCTGGAGGCCGCGCTCTGCTACCGGACCTTCATGTCCGAAGCCTATCCCAAGGTCATCGACATCGTCCGGCGTACTGTGGCGTCCGGCCTCATCTACCTGCCGTCCTCGGCCAAGGATTTCCAGAACCCGGAGATCAATCGTTATCTCGCGCAGTATGTCCGAGGTTCCAACGATATGTCTCATATCGAGCGCATCAAGATCATGAAACTGCTCTGGGATGCGACGGGAACGGAATTCGGTGGGCGCCATGCTCTTTACGAGCTGAACTACGCGGGGGCGCCGGAAGAGGTTCGCTTGCAGGTCCTCAAAGGCGCCGAACGTGGCGGCCGCTTGAAGGAGATGGAGGCGCTGGTCGATCAGTGTATGTCAGATTATGACGAAAACGGCTGGACCGGCGACACCTGGCTGCCGCCGCTCAACGATATCCGTCCACTGCGCGATGCGGCCGAGTGAGGGTGGTATGATGGCCGCTTCTGTCTCGAAGACCGAATTTCGCAATGCGATGGCGAGGGTATGCGCTCCCGTCAATGTCATCACCACCAACGGATCCGCCGGCCGCGGCGGGTTCACGGCGACAGCCATGTGCTCGGTCACGGACGAGCCCCCAACCTTGCTTGTCTGCATGAACAGCCGATCAGCCCAGACGGGTATCTTTGTTGAAAACCGTCGGTTCTGCGTCAACGTCCTGACGCCGGAACACAAGGATCTGGCCAGCTATTTTGCCGGACAGCAAAGCGACATGGATGCGCGCTATGCAGCCGCCGACTGGATTAACCTGTTGTCCGGGAACCAGGCTCTCGCCAACTCGATCGTCTCCTTCGACTGCCGCCTGATCGAGGCGCGGCCGGTCGGGACGCACAACATTCTGATCGGAGAGGTCGTCGAAATCCGCTCGCGCAAGGACGGGCACGCGCTTCTGTATTTCGACCGTAACTATGTGCATGTGCCGACACAGACCGGCAGCTTCGGCGGTTGATTCCAGGCAGCCGCTCATGCCGGGAACCTTCAAAGGGATTTCAAAATCTCCCTTGACATGCGACTAAATAATTAACATGTTAAATATATCGGCATTTGGGAGGACACATGCCACATTTGACCGTCGAATATTCGGCCAACCTGGAAGGTCGCGCCGATATGGGAGCCCTTTGCGGCACCTTGCTTGAAACGGTTCTGGAAACGGGCCTGTTTGAAATCGGAGCCGTCCGTGTGCGGGCGCTGAAAGCTGATCACTACGCCGTCGCCGACCGACTTGCCGAAAACAGCTTCATCGACCTCAATTTCCGTGTCGGCGCGGGCCGCAGCGCAGAAGAGAAGAAGCGTACGGGCGACGCTTTGTTTGCCGCGGCAAGCGCCGCCCTGGCCCAGCTCTTTGACACCCCCCACTTCGCGCTGTCGCTGGAAATCCGGGAGATCGACGCGGAGTTGAGCTGGAAGAATAACGCCATCCATCCGCGCCTGCGCGGCAAATAACCCCAGACTGCCGCTGGTATCGCGAGCGGTTGAGCCAAGGATCATTCCATGTCCATACTTGAGGAAAACATCACCAAGGCGCAAGCCTATCTCGCCCGGTTCAGGGACAACGGCGTCTTGAATCGCATTGGAGGCGAGGACGTCGCTGCAGCCGACGGTTCGACGTTTGAAACGATTTCGCCGGTCGATCTGAAGCCGCTTGCCAACATCGCTCGTGGCAAGGCGGAAGATATAGACCGCGCGGCGAAGGCTGCCAAGGCTGCGTTCCCGGCCTGGGCCGCCATGGATGGCACAGCCCGCAAGAAGCTGCTGCACAAAATCGCCGATGCCATCGTGGCGCGGGCTGAGGAAATTGCCTTTGTCGAGTGCATGGACACCGGACAATCGTTGAAGTTCATGGCCAAGGCTGCCTTGCGCGGCGCTGAGAATTTCCGTTTCTTTGCCGACCGTGCGCCGGAAGCTCGTGACGGCAAATCCTTGCGCGCCGATGGCCAGGTGAACATCACAACGCGCAACCCGATCGGTCCGGTAGGCGTCATAACACCGTGGAATACACCGTTCATGCTGTCCACCTGGAAGATCGCGCCGGCGCTCGCGAGCGGTTGCACGATCGTCCATAAGCCGGCCGAATTTTCGCCGCTGACTGCTCGCCTGCTGGTCGAAATCGCAGAAGATGCCGGGCTGCCCAAGGGTGTATGGAACCTCGTCAACGGATTGGGTGAAGATGCTGGCAAGGCTTTGACCGAACATCCGCTGATCAAGGCCATCGGCTTCGTCGGCGAAAGCCGCACCGGCTCCATGATCATGAAACAGGGCGCCGACACCTTGAAACGGGTCCATTTCGAACTCGGCGGAAAAAATCCCGTCATCGTCTTTGCCGACGCCGATCTCGAACGCGCTGCCGATGCGGCCGTATTCATGATCTACTCGCTGAACGGCGAACGCTGCACCTCGTCCTCGCGACTGCTGGTCGAAGAGAGCGTCTATGACACGTTCACCACGATGGTCGCCGAGAAAGCCACGCGCATCAAGGTCGGCCATCCGCTCGATCCGGAAACGGTGATCGGCCCACTGATCCATCCGGTGCATGAGACGAAGGTTCTCGAATATATCGGCGTCGGCAAGGCCGAAGGCGCAACCGTTGCAGCTGGCGGGGCGAAATTCGATGGACCGGGCGGTGGCTGCTATGTCTCGCCGACGCTTTTCACCGGTGCCCACAACCAGATGCGCATCGCGCAGGAAGAGATTTTTGGACCGGTGCTCACGGCGATACCGTTCAGGGATGAAGCCGAGGCCCTCGCGTTTGCCAACGACGTCCAATACGGCCTGACGGGCTACCTATGGACGTCGGATCTCACCCGCGCCTTCCGCTTCACTGACCATCTTGAGGCGGGCATGATCTGGGTGAATTCGGAAAATGTGCGACATCTGCCCACGCCCTTCGGCGGCGTCAAGAATTCCGGCATCGGCCGCGACGGCGGCGACTGGTCCTTTGATTTCTACATGGAAACGAAGAACGTCGCCTTCGCCACGAAGCCCCACGCCATCCAGAAGCTGGGTGGCTGATTTTCAGAAAACCAACGAACACGAGTGCCTGTTTCATGGAGTGAGACAGGCCGGAGGAGGACCCAATGGCACTGCCTGCACCCAATCTCTACCCGCCCTTCAACATCGTGCGCCTCAGCCATGTCGAATTCGGCGTCAAGGATCTCGAAAAGTCGCGCGCCTTCTATGTCGATACGCTCGGCCTGCAGGTGACGGACGAGACCGCCGACACGATTTATCTGCGGGCGATGGAAGAGCGCGGGCATCACTGCATCGTGTTGAAGAAATCCGATAAGTCGGAAGCGCGCGACCTGGGCTTCAAGGTCTATGACGAGGCAGAACTCGACAAGGCAGCGCATTTCTTCAAAGGCAAGGGCTTGCCGGTGGAATGGGTCGAGCGTCCCTACCAGTCGCGCACCTTCCGCACCCGCGACCCGCACGGAATTCCCCTCGAATTCTATTCCAGGATGGACCGCCTGCCGCCGATCCATCAGAAATACGCGCTCTACAGGGGCGTGAAGCCGCTGCGCATTGATCACTTCAACTGCTTCTCGCCCAATGTGGACGAGTCGGTCGCCTTCTACAACGAGATCGGCTTCCGGGTGACGGAATACACGGCGGACGAGGAAACAGGCCGCCTTTGGGCTGCCTGGACCCACCGAAAGGGCGGCGTGCATGACATCGCCTTTACCAACGGCACCGGCCCGCGCATGCATCACACCGCCTTCTGGGTTCCGACGCCCCTCAACATTATCGACCTGCTCGACCTGATGGCGACGACCGGTTGGGTTGCCAATATCGAGCGTGGCCCTGGCCGCCACGGTATTTCGAACGCCTTTTTTCTCTACATTCTCGATCCGGATGGTCATCGTATCGAGATTTACTGCTCGGACTACCAGACGGTCGATCCGGACCTCGAGCCGATCAAGTGGGACCTTAAGGATCCGCAGCGCCAGACGCTCTGGGGAGCGCCCGCGCCAAAATCCTGGTTCGAGCATGGCAGCGTTTTTGCCGATACGCCGGTACGCGATTCCGACCTCAAAGCCCAGCCGATCATCGCTCCTTAAACTTCCCAGACCTCCCCACCTGGCGGACCTTCGGGTCTGGCACAGCAAGCGAGAAGCGACCATGCAGCTCAAGGATCCGACGCTCTTTCGACAGGCCGTACTGGTCGGGACCCAATGGATCGAGGCCGATCCGGACAATGCCATTGAGGTTACGAATCCGGCAACAGGCCAAATCATCGGCCGCGTGCCGAAGCTCGGCGCGACGGAGACCCGTGACGCTATCGTCGTGGCCGAACGCGCGCAAAAAGAATGGGCTGCACGCACCGCCAAGGAGCGCTCGGCCATCCTGCGCAAATGGTTCGAGCTGATGATGGCGAACCAGGATGACCTCGGTTGCATCCTGACGCTTGAGCAGGGCAAACCGCTGGCCGAGGCCAAGGGTGAAATTGCCTATGGCGCAAGCTTCATCGAGTGGTTCGCGGAGGAAGCGCGTCGCGTCTACGGCGACATCATTCCCGGACACCAGATTGACAAGCGAATCCTAGTGCTCAAGCAGCCCATCGGCGTGGTGGCCGCTATCACACCCTGGAATTTCCCCAATGCCATGGTTACCCGCAAGACTGGCCCGGCACTGGCCGCAGGCTGTGCCGTGGTTCTGAAACCGGCGTCTCAGACCCCTTTTTCTGCCATTGCTCTGGCCGTCCTTGCCGAACGCGCCGGCCTGCCTCTCGGTCTGTTCAGCGTGCTCACCGGTTCAGCCCGCGAGATCGGCGGCGCACTGACAGAGAGCTCGATCGTCCGCAAGCTGACATTTACCGGTTCGACTGAGATCGGGGCCGAACTCTATCGCCAGTGCGCGCCGACCATCAAGAAGCTGGGCCTGGAGCTCGGCGGCAACGCGCCCTTCATCGTCTTTGACGATGCCGACCTCGATGCTGCCGTCGAAGGCGCCCTGATCGCCAAGTTTCGCAACAACGGCCAGACCTGCGTCTGCGCCAACCGGCTCTATGTCCAGGAGGGTGTCTATGACGCCTTTGCCGAGAAGCTGGCAACGGCCGTCGGCAAGCTGAAAACCGGCAACGGCCTGGATGAAGGCGTTATCCTCGGGCCGCTGATCGATGAAGCTGCCGTGGCTAAGGTCGAGGAGCATGTCTCCGACGCGCTGGCCAAAGGCGCGCGCCTGATCCAGGGCGGCAGGCGACACGAACTGGGCGGCACCTTCTTCGAAGCGACGGTGCTCGCCGATGTCACGCCAGACATGGTGGTGGCGCATGAAGAGACTTTTGGACCGCTTGCGCCTCTCTTCCGGTTCAAGGACGAGAATGATGTCATCGCGCAGGCCAATGACACCGAATTCGGCCTGGCATCCTATTTCTATGCAAAGGACCTCGCCCGCGTCTTCCGCGTCGCCGAGGCACTCGAATACGGCATGGTCGGCGTCAATACCGGTCTGATCTCGACCGCCGAGGCGCCTTTTGGCGGCGTGAAGCTTTCCGGCCTCGGACGCGAGGGGTCGAAATACGGTATCGAGGACTTCATCGAAATCAAATATGTTTGCCTCGGCGGCATCGCCTGAGGAGGCAAGGAGAAACCATGTCTCATCCCAAGTTCGTCAGCTTTTCCCGCAATGGCAGCACCGGTTATGGCCTTCTGATCGAGACAGGAGTTGTCGATCTCTCCGCTCGTCATGGATCGAAATGGCCGACCTTGCGGGAAGTTATCGAAGCAGGCGCACTCACCTTGCTGGCCGAAGACGCAAAGAGCCTTCCTGCCGATTTCCCGCTGTCCGAGGTCACTTACGAAATCCCGATTCCCCAGCCGGAAAAGCTGATCTGCGTCGGCGTGAACTTCCCGGACCGCAACGAGGAATACAAGGACGGCCAGTCGGCGCCCGCCAATCCGTCCTTGTTCATTCGCTTTCCGCGGTCCTTCACCGGCCATGACCAACCGTTGATCCGTCCACCGGAAAGCCCGCAGCTCGATTACGAAGGTGAGATCGTCATCGTTATCGGCAAGGGCGGCCGGCGCATTCCCGAAGCCCAGGCGCTCGATCACGTTGCAGCACTTTCTCTCTGCAATGAAGGCACGATCCGCGACTGGGTCCGTCACGCCAAGTTCAACGTGACTCAGGGCAAGAATTTTGACCGCACCGGCTCGATCGGCCCTTGGCTCGTGCCCTATGTCGACGAAAACCAACTGGCTGACATCGAGCTAAAAACCCGCGTCAATGGCGAGGTTCGCCAGTCGGATCGTACAAGCCGCATGATCTTCTCCTTCCGCAAGATCATTAACTACATCTCGACCTTCACCACGCTGGTGCCGGGCGATGTAATCGTCACGGGTACTCCGACCGGCGCCGGCGCGCGTTTCGATCCCCCAATCTGGCTGAAGCCCGGTGATGTCGTGGAAGTCGAAGCCGACGGCATCGGCATCTTACGCAACACGATCGCCGACGAGGTTTGAGCATGCTGACCAAAGACCAGATCGAGGAAGCCGCAACCCGTCTCGACGAGGCCGAGCGCACCCGCGTGCAGACCGGGCTCCTGTCCCTGCAATACCCGCAGATCGTTATGGACGATGCCTATGCGATCCAGGGCGCCTGGGTGCAAAGGAAGATCGCCGCGGGCCGCAAGGTGATCGGCTGGAAGATTGGACTGACCTCCAAGGCCATGCAATATGCGCTGAATATCAATATCCCGGATTCCGGTGTGCTCTTCGATGACATGGTTTTCGAGGATGGCGCGACCGTTTCCGAAGACCGTTTCATCCAGCCCCGCATCGAGGCCGAAATCGCCTTTGTGATGAAGGCGCCGCTGAAGGGGCCGGGCGTCACCGTCTTCGACGTGCTGAACGCCACCGACTATGTGACACCGGCGCTCGAAATTCTCGATACCCGCATCCTGCGCATCGACCCGGAAACGAAAAAGGCCCGCACGGTCCATGACACGATTTCCGACAATGCCGCCAATGCGGGCATTGTTACCGGCGGGCGCGCGGTGCGCCCGGACCAGATCGACATGCGCTGGATGGGTGCGATCGTCAGCCGCAACGCCGAGGTCGAGGAAACTGGACTTGGTGCTGGCGTGCTCAACCAACCAGCGCGCGGCATCGCCTGGCTTGCCAACCGGCTGGCGCAATACGGCGACGGCATCGAAGCGGGACAGATCGTGCTCGCCGGCTCCTTCATCCGGCCGATCGAAGCCCGGCATGGCGACACCATTGTCGGCGACTTCGGACCCTACGGCACCGTCAGCCTGTTCTTCGAATAAGGATCGCCATCATGCCTGCCCCCAAGAACACTTTCAAACAAGCGCTGCGGGAAGGCGCGCCCCAGATCGGTCTCTGGCAGGCGCTGGCCAATCCCTACACGGTCGAAATCTCCGCTGGAGCCGGCTATGACTGGCTTCTGCTCGACGCCGAGCACGCGCCCAATGACATCCCGCTTCTGGTGTCCCAGTTGCAGGCGATGAAGGGAAGCGGCAGTCATGCGATCATCCGCCCGCCGATCGGTGAGACCCATATCATCAAGCAGTTGCTCGATATCGGCGCGCAAACCCTGCTTGTGCCGATGGTCGACAGCAAGGAACTTGCAGACGCCATGGTGAAAGCCGTGCGCTATCCGCCGCACGGCGTGCGCGGCGTTGGCGCTGCCCTGGCGCGGGCCTCTGCGTTCAACCGTATTCCCGACTATCTGCAAACCGCCAATGACGAGATCTGCCTGCTATTGCAGATCGAAAGCCGGGCGGGTCTCGCGGCGCTGGACGCTATCACTTCCACCGAAGGCGTGGACGGCGTGTTCATCGGGCCCGCCGATCTCGCTGCCGATATGGGCTATCTCGGTAAGCCAGGCGCATCGGAGGTCCAGGCCGAGGTCGAACGCGCGCTTTTGCGAATCCAGAGCCATGGCAAGGCTGCGGGCATTCTCACTGGCGACCTTAATCTTGCCAAGCGTTATCTTGAACTGGGCGCGACCTTCGTTGCTATCGGCAACGATGTGACGCTGCTCGCCAATGCCACGACAAAGCTGCTTTCCGATTTTCGGGTTGCCACGACGGCCAAGGCGGTGGCGACTGCAAACACCTACTGACCTAAACGTCTTCGCCGCTTGGCTTGCCGTCAAGTTTCAGGGCGGCAAGGTCGTCAAGCATGTTGAGCAATTCTTCGACGCGGCTTGCACCGAAGCGGGCATCGATGTCCGCATAGACCCGACGGCTGTCCGGCATCACCTCGTCAATGATGGCTCTGCCGGGCGGCGCAAGCTTTAGAAGCACCCGCCGCCCATCCGCCTTGTCCTTGTGCTTGGTGATGAAATCACGCTCCTCGAGCGAGCGGATCATGCGGGTGAGGCTTGGGGCCAGAATGAAAGCCTTTTCCGCGACTTCGGTGGCATCCAGCGTTCCTGCCTCAGCCAGCGCGCGGATCACCCGCCACTGCTGCTCGGTCACGTTATGGGCCGCAAGGATTGGCCGAAAGTGGCTCATCACCGCTTCACGGGCGCGCAGGAGCCCAATCGCAAGCGAGCGCCGCTCGCGGGAAGCGGGGCCGGCAGAACCCATGCCACTTTCTCTATCGTCGATCGGTTCATTCTTCATGCTGGTTCTTTCTATCCGGTGTTTCGGCGCTTGTGCAATCGCGGGTATTCGCAGATCCTACGGGATCGAACCGCAATAAAGTTGACAAAGGTCACGAAGAGTATTTCCTTAACATAGAAACTATCTCGGCGGAGCCGGCGATTTTTCATTTAGTCTTTGGGAGGAGGCTAACATGCAGCAAATGGTGGAATTCGGAGCCCTGATCCCCAAGCAATGGCCAGTAACTCCCGTGGACGACTGGACTGATCAGCTGAAATCAATCTGCGGGAGCTTCAATTCGCGCCGCGTCGAATGCAAGGTCGTCACCGGCAGCGCTACGATCATGGACGCTGGCGGTCTGGAACTGGCACAGGTGGCCAACGATCTCGACATCATCCATCGCGACTTCATCGACATCAAGCGTGACTACGGCGAGAACCTGTTCCTGTTGTTGCAACTGGAGGGAACCTGCGGCATCGAGCAGCGGGGTCGCCAATCAATCATCGCGCCGGGCGACTGCATTCTGGTGGACAGCTCGGCACCCTCCATCTTTCATTTCGGCGGTCATTTTTCCAACCATCTGTCCGTCCACCTGCCGCGCCAGTTGATCGTCGCCGGCAAGGCCGCACAGGTGGAGATCTCGCGGCGGCTCGAAGCCGAAGACCCCATGTCGGCGATGTTGCGGGCGCTGGTCGCCAAGCTGATCCGCACCGATGCACAGGACAAGCGGGCACAGAATTTGAGAGAGTTGCTGTTCAGCGCCACGCGTCAGGCCTTTGCAATGGATGAGGACCCGGATCAGTCTTTTCCGGTTGATAGTCCAGGCGGGCGATTGGAAATCGTCCAGATTCTGATCGACCGGCACCTCACCGACGAACACCTGACGCCTCAGTGGCTGGCCGACAAGGTTGGCATCTCGTTGCGCACGCTGCAGGATGACTTCTCGGCACTCGGAACCACGGCGACATCTCTTATCCGCCTGCGGCGCCTGCACCTGGTTCACGAACAGCTGCTCCAGATGAAGAACGGACCGTCCGCGCCAACTATCGCCGAAGTTGCCTATTCCGCCGGCTTCAACGACATCTCCTATTTCAACCGCTGCTTCCGCAAAGCCTTCGACTGCTCGCCGAAAGACATCCTGCAGCACTAGAGTCGCGTTTTTGTCCTATTCAGACCGCGCCGGAGCCCAAGACAGCGAGGCGCACATGGAATTGAATGCCTCTCGAAACATTGCTTTGGGAGGAGTTCGACATGAAGCGCTATACGCTGCTCATCGGCGGTACCGCGGTGGAAACCGCACATCACGTAGACATTCGCAACCCATCCACCGGCGACATCGTCGGTGCCATGCCGATGGCGACCCAGGCCGACCTTAGTGCCGCAGTGGAAGCAGCCGGCCTGGCATTCGCGACGTGGAAGCTGAAATCCAGCACCGAGCTTGCCGATGCGTGCCGGGCCGTTGCTGCCAAGATCGAAGCCCATGCCGAGGAAATCGCGCAATTGCTGACCCTCGAGCAGGGCAAGCCGCTCAACGGTCTCGGTTCGCGTTTTGAAATCGGCGGCGCGCTCGCCTGGACCCGCCATACCGCGGAAATCGAACTTCCCATCGAGGTGCTTCAGGATGCGCCGGAGGGCCGCGTCGAACTGCATCGCAAGCCGATCGGCGTCGTCGCCTCGATCACGCCATGGAACTGGCCGGTGATGATCGCCTGCTGGCACATCATACCGGCGATCCGCACCGGCAACACCGTCATCATCAAACCATCACCGCTGACGCCGCTATCGACGATCCGACTCGTGGAGTTGATGAACGAGGTTCTGCCGCCCGGTGTTGTCAACGTCGTTACGGGCGAAAACGAGATCGCCGCCGCACTGACCGCCCATCCCGGCATCGCCAAGGTTACCTTCACCGGCTCCACTGCTACCGGCAAGAAAGTCATGGCCAGCGCCGTCGATACGCTGAAGCGTTTGACCCTGGAACTCGGTGGAAACGACGCCGGGATCGTCCTGCCCGATGCCGACCCGAAAGCAATCGCCGAGGGGCTATTCTGGGGTGCCTTCATCAACAACGGCCAGACCTGTGCCTGCCTGAAGCGCCTCTACGTTCATGACAGCATCTACGACGCTGTCTGCGAGCATCTCGCCGCCTACGCCGCCAACATCCCGGTCGGCGACGGCATGGAGGAAAGTTCGGTGCTGGGTCCGGTGCAGAACAGCATGCAGTACGAGATCGTCGCCTCCTTTGTCGAGGAGGCGAGAGCCAGAGGTGGGCGCATTCTGACCGGTGGCAATCCCAACGGCGGCCCCGGCTATTTCTATCCGGTGACGTTGGTTGCCGACATCGATCATGGTGCCAAGCTCGTCGATCTTGAGCAGTTCGGCCCGGCCCTTCCGATCATCCGCTACAGCGATGTCGAAGAGGCGATCAGAAAGGCCAACGACAATCCGGCCGGTCTCGGCGGCTCGGTATGGGGGGCGGATCTCGCCAGGGCGAAAGAGGTCGCAAGCCGTCTCGAATGCGGTTCGGTCTGGATCAACAAGCATGGTGCAATCCAGCCGAATGCTCCGTTCGGCGGGGTAAAGCAATCCGGTATCGGCGTCGAATTCGGTGCCGACGGATTGAAGGAATTCACCACTATCCAGACCGTCTTCTGCTGACGTGAAACACCCGGCACGCGCTGTTTTTCCTGCGCTGCCGCGATGGAGCCTATCATGAACGAATTTGACTACATTATCGTGGGCGGCGGCTCGTCTGGTTGCGTCGTTGCCGCGCGTCTCTCCGAGAACCCCGGCAACAAAGTGCTGCTCATCGAGAGCGGCACGCGGGATGCCGACAAGTTCATCCATATTCCGGCGACATTTTTCAAAGTCATCGAAAGGGGCAAGGACGTCCAATTCTATGTCTCGGAACCGGACAAGGGCCTGAACGGCAAGCCGAACGTCGTGCCGCAGGGCCATGTCATCGGCGGCGGCAGTTCGATCAATGCGATGATCTACATTCGTGGCCAGCGGGAAGATTATGACACCTGGGCCCAGATGGGCTGCCGCAACTGGTCCTACGACAAGGTGCTGCCGGCATTCCGGGCTGTCGAGGGCAATCAGCGTCTCTCCGGCGAATTCCATGGCGCAGAGGGCGAACTTAAGGTTTCCGACCGTCGCTTCGGCCACGCCCTGTCTTGGGCGTTCATCCGCGCTGCGCAGGAAGCAGGCATCCCCTATAACCAGGATTTCAACGGCAAGGTCCAGGAGGGCGTCGGCTTCTATCAGACGACGACCCATAACGGCCGGCGCTGGAGTTCCGCGCAATCCTTCCTGCGCGACGCCGAAAAGCGTCCCAATCTGACGATCCTGACCAGTACGCGCGTTCACAAGGTGCTTTTCGAGGGCAAGAAGGCCGTCGGCGTCCTGACGGAGACAGGCACAACGTACAAAGCCCGCAGCGAGGTCGTTCTGACGTCCGGCGCACTCGCTACGCCTAAAATCCTGCAGCTGTCCGGTATCGGCGACGCCGCCCATCTGCAGAGCCATGGCATCGGCGTCGTTTCCGATCTGCCCGGCGTCGGCGAGAACTACCAGGACCATCTCGAGGCCACCGTTCAGGTCGAGGTCAAGGATCCGATCTCCATGTTCGGGCAGGACAAAGGGCTCAGGGCCGTTGGCCACATGCTGCAATACCTGCTGACCAAAACCGGCTTGCTGACCTCGAGCGTCGTGGAATCCGGTGGTTTCATCGATACGGCCGGCACCGGACAGCCCGATGTCCAGTTCCATGTGCTGCCAAGCTTCGTCGGATTTGGCGAACGCGCCGCCGTCCTCGGCCACGGTATTTCGATCGGCCCCTGCTTCCTGCGGCCCCAATCCCGTGGCACGGTAAAGTTGCGCTCGGCCGATCCGAAGGACAGAGCCCTGTTTCACGCAAATTCTTTCTCCAATCCGGCTGATCTGGAAACGCTTGTGCGCGGTGTCGAATGGGCGATCCGGATCACCGAGGCTCCGTCCCTTGCGCGGATCGTCAAGCGGCGGGTTCTGCCGGAACCTGGCATCGAGAGAGATCCGACTTCCCTGCGCAACTATATCCGGAGCATCTCCAAAACCGTTTTCCATCCGGCGGGCACCGCCAAGATGGGCCCCGCCGAAGATCGCATGGCGGTCGTAGGAGAGGATCTGAAAGTGCGCGGCGTCGAGGGACTTCGGGTCGCCGATGCCTCCATCATGCCGACGCTCGTGTCCGGCAACACCAATGCGCCCTGCATCATGATCGGCGAGCGCGCATCCCGCTTCATTCTCGGCAAGGAGGCCGCCGCATAAGCGAAAGCGGCGCCCTTTCTGACTTTCATGCAACGTTTCTTTGGGAGGAGAACACATGACCAAGACAACTCTGTTTCTTGCTGCATCGACCGCCGCGATCATCTTCAGCGGCGGCTCGGCCTTCGCGGCCCCCGCCTGCGGGCTCAGCAACGGCCAGAAAGCGGCCGGTGAACCGATAAAGGTGGGCGCCGTGGTCGGCCAGACAGGCCCCGATGACTTCTCGTCGTCCGCCGACGCGGCGCGAGCCTATTTCAATTGCGTCAATGAAAACGGCGGCATCAATGGCCGACCGATCGAGTATCTGGTTGAAGACGACCAGTGGAATCCGGAAGTCGCCAGTCAGGTCGCGACTAAGCTGGTCAAGGACGAGCAGGTCGTAGCCCTTGTCGGCAACGGGTCGTTCGTCGAAATGGGCGTCAACGCCAAACTCTATGCCGACGAAGGCGTCATGGCGATGGCCTCGGCGTGTGCCGTGGCGGAGTGCTTCGAATCCTCGAACATCGTTTCCACCAATGAAGGGCCTTTGCCCTCCAGCGTCGGTGCGGCGCAATGGGCCGTCGGCAATCTCGGCGCGACGAATGTCGTGTGCATTGGCCTCACCATTCCGTCGGTCGGCCCCTATTCCTGCGGCTGGACGGAAAAATACATGCAGGCAAAGGGGCTGGCAGGAACAAGCATCCTGCTTGACCCCGCCGCCGCCGACATGAATGCTTCTGTGCTGGAAACGGTCGCCAGCGGTGCCGACACGGTCCTCGTGAACCTGCCCGCCGGCATGGCGGCCGCCTACCTCAAAGCGGTCGAGGAACAGAATCTTCGCGACAATTTCAAGTGGATCTCCTCGACCCCGCTCTATGATGCCGACGTCCCCGGCATGCTTGGTGCCTATTGGGACGGCGTGATGAACGTCAACATCGAGTTGACCCCGATCGACGGCACAGAACCTGACGCCGCCAACTGGCGGGAGGTCATGCAGAAGCATGCCCAGCCAGAGGATCCCCGCGACACCTTCAGCCAGTCCGGCTATCTCTCGGCACGTTTCTTCGTCGATGCCCTGTTGAAGCTCGATCCGGCCAAGATCGATCGGGCCTCGGTGACCGAAGCCATTCAGCAGATCAAGAACGAGAACTCCGACCTGTTGTGTGGACCATACTATGTCGGCAAGGCGGACCGGCATATGCCGAACCATGCCAACATGATGGTGCAGATCTCAGGCAACGGCTTCAAGGTCATCAGCAAATGCGCGGACGTCGACAGCGCCTATCTCGATCCGATCCGCGCCGCTGAAAAAGAACTCGGCATCACCAACTGATTGGATACGCGATGAACGCTCTCGGCCTGTTCCTGGTTTCCGGCCTTGCCGTTGGGGCGCTTTATGCCCTCGGCGGCGTCGGGCTGGTGCTTCTCAACCGCGCCACGGGCGTGCTGAATTTTGCCTACGGCGCCATGGGCGCCGCAGGTGCCATGACCGCCTGGCAACTGTTGCAGTGGAACTGGCCGGAACCCATTGCCTGGCTCGCCTGTATCGGCATCGCGCTGGTCCTGTCTCTGGCGTTCGGCCGGCTGATCGCCCCGGGACTTGCTCATCGTGAACCGGTGGTCAAGGCGGTGGCGACCCTCGGGTTAGCGCTTGCACTGCTCGGCGTTATGAACCTGATCTGGACCGTCACGCCGCGCAAGCTTTCGTTGACACCCGACAGCCTCTCACTGTCGATCGTCGGTTTGCGCGTGACCGCGACGCGGTTGATCGCACTGGCTGCTGGCATCGGCGTGACACTCGGCATGGGATTGTTCCTCGCCCGCACGCGCATGGGCCTGATGATGCGTTCGCTTGCCGACAACCGCGAAATTGCGGCCATCCTCGGAACACCGGTCAGGCGCGTCGAAACTTTCGCCTGGGGCATATCCGGCGTTCTTGCCGGCTTCACCGGTCTGTTGTTTGCCACCCTCGTCCGGCTCGATCCGGCGGTGCTGACCTTTCTTGTGATCCCGATCATTGCCACGACCATCATCGGCCGACTTGCCTCAATCCCCGCGACCTTCGCCGCCGGGCTCGTCATCGGCATGTTCGAAAGCCTGCTGACCCTCTACAAACCGTTGGCGCCCTTCCGCGTTGCCACCCCCTTCATTGTCGCGATTATTGCGATGATGTGGATGCAGCGCGGCCGCAAGCTGACATTCGCCGGACAGGATTGACGCCATGCAAACCGTCATCGAACCGCTCGCCGCTAAAATCTCCACACCCCCTACGGCCTTGAGACCACTATTGCAGAGATACGCGCCACAGATGTTTTTCACTGCGATGGCCGTCATCGTGCCCCTCGCCGCCAATGCGCTCTGGGTGAAGGTGTTGACCGGCACTGCAATTTATACGCTGACCGCCGCCAGCATCGCATTGTTGTATCGCCGGCTGGGGCTGGTATCCCTTGCGCAGGTGGCGCTGATGGGCTGCGGCGGATGGATCGCGCTACGCCTTGCCCATGGCCTCGGCCTGCCGTTCGAACTGAACCTCCTGTCCGGCGGCTTGTTTGCCGGAGTGATCGGCATGGTCCTCGCTTATCCGGCGCTGCGCATGCGCGGTCTCTATCTGGCGCTGATCACCCTAATGGCCGCTGGCGGTTTCGGCATCCTCATCAACGTCTTGCAGTTCCCCAACGGCGGCGGCGGCCTGACCGGTTTTGCCGTCCAGGCCGTCACCTACATGCCGCGTCCATACCTGGCGGCGTCGGACAGCGCCTATTTCCGCTATTGCATGGTGGTCGTGGCGTTTGGGTTCCTGCTGATCGACTGGCACGAGCGCAGCCGCGCCGGCCGGGGCTGGGCGCTGATCCGCAAGAGCGAGGCCTCCGCCATGGCAGCCGGCGTTGACGTGACGCTCTACAAGGTCTGGGGTTTTGCCCTGTCCGGCTTTCTGGCCGGAATCGCCGGCGCTCTTCTGGCGGGCAATCTCCAGCTTCTCGACGCCCGTTCCTTTCCGCCAGCAGAATCGGTGATGATCTTCGCGCTGACCATCGTTGGCGGTGCATGGCATTGGTATGGCGCGGTGATTGCCGCCCTGCTCTACCGGCTGGTACCGGCCTACCTCAACGACCTCGGTATCAATGGCGATACCGCCTATGTGATCTTCGGCCTTGCCCTGATCCACGCCCTGATCACCGCGCCGAAAGGCCTCGCCGGTCAGTTGACCGATGCGGTCAGAGTTTTGCGCTCACGGGAGGAGAAGCGATGATCTCGATCGACGACGTCACCGTCACCTTCGGCGGTGTCACCGCGCTCAACTGCCTGACCGTCATCCTCGATAAGCCGGTCTTCGGCATCATCGGCCCGAACGGAGCCGGCAAGACCACCTTCCTCAATGTCCTGTCCGGCTTCGTCACACCCCAGTCCGGCCAGATCACTATGGATGGAGCAGATATTCTCCCTCTCGCACCGCATCAGCGGGCACGCTGGGGGCTGCGCCGTTCCTTCCAGAAGGAGCAGGTGGTCGATGAACTGTCGGTCGAGGACAATGTTCGCGTCGTACTCGACCCCCTTGCAATGTCGGGAAACGATCGCGAACGTGCGCTGATGGCCGCTCTGGAGTTCGTGGGCCTTTCCGCCGTTCGTGGTCTGAACGCCGCTGGCCTCAACGCCTTCGAACGCCGGATGGTCGAGATTGCCCGCTGCGTTGTCGGCAAGCCGAGGCTGATCCTCCTCGATGAACCCGGCGCCGGGTTTTCACAGGGCGAAGTTGACAGGCTTCGCCAGATCATCGACGGCATCAGGGCGTTCAACGGCGCAACGACGCTGCTGATCGACCACGACGTCGATCTCATTCAGGCTGTCTGCCAGGACACGATGGTGCTCGATTTCGGGTCGCTGATTGCCGTTGGCGCGACTGCGGCTGTGCTGACGGATCCGAAGGTCCGCGCAGTCTATATCGGCATGGAGGATGTGGCTGCATGAGCACGTTTACGGTCAGCAATTTGTCAGTCGAGCGCGGCGGCAAGCGGGTCATCGATGATCTGAGCTTCACATTGCAAAGCGGTCGCATCACCGCCCTTCTCGGCCCCAATGGCGCCGGCAAGAGTTCGCTGGTGCTGGCGATTGCCGGTGCGCAGCCGGTCGCCTCGGGTACGGTGGCGGTCGATGGACGGGTCGTTTCCGGGCAATCGCCGGAGGTTGTGCGGGCCGCGGGCATTGCAGCGGTACCGGAAGGCCACCGCGTGCTTTCAGGCCTCAATGTCGAGGACAACCTGCAGGCCGCAGGCTTTCAGCAATCGGCAGCAGACGCCGCAAAGGCGGTGGACGAGGTCTATGCCATCTTCCCGGAACTGGCAGAGCGCAAGAAGCAGCGTGCCGGCTCCATGTCCGGCGGTCAGCAGCAGATGCTAGCTCTGGGCCAGGGCCTCGTTGCCCGCCCGAAATTCATCCTTGCCGACGAGATGTCGCTTGGGCTCGCGCCGCTGGTCGTCAAACGGCTGATGGCCGTGCTGTCCCGTCTCGCGGCCCAGGGAACCGGTATCCTGCTGATCGAGCAGTTTACTGCTCTCGCGCTTAAAGAGGCACACGACGCGCATGTCCTGTCGCGCGGCCGGTTTTCTTTCAGCGGGGCGCCGGAGATACTGCGGCAAAATCCCGACATTCTGCACAAGGCCTATCTCGCCTGAGTTCCACGTCCTGCCGCCCATCATCGGAGCAATGGTCGGGGAGACAGTTGCATCGATACTGGCAGGTTAGGCCGAACCGCTCTTCGACCCTCCTTGTAACCCGATCGTTTCCCGGCGGTTTCGTTCCGCCGCGAGAAGCAGAGTCAAGAAACATCCTCACCTTGGTTGGCCGGAAACGGGCTGGCGGAAACATAGCGTAAATGCCGCCCACCGGCAGCGACCATTCAGGAAAGAGTGGAGCAAGCTTTCCGGCACGGATATCCGCTCACCATATAGTCAGGGAAGACCGAAACGGGCTGGTTGGCGAAGACTGGACCGACATGAAGACCTTCGTACAGCGGGCGCGCGGCGCCGAGGCCGACCTGGTGACTGCGCCCGGAAGCGCGCTGGTGGTCTAACATGCGTGATCCGCAGCTCGACTCGCTGATTGCATGAGCGGTCGAAGGCAATCGCACAAAATTTCAGCTTACTTCAAATCAGCAAACGTGCCGATAAAATTGGTTGGATAGGCCCGTTTGCGATTCGCAGCATGGGTATTCGTCATTTTAGGTCGAAGTAGCACGCGACCTACACCACCTCCCGGGACACGATCCAGGGGAGTCCAATCCATCGCGTGCCAGGATTGCCGTGTAGCATCCTTCGATCTCCCCTCCCTGTCCCGCTATAAGTGGTGCGAAGTAAGGTGGCAGAGCTTCGTCCTCCGCGGCATTCACAGCCGTCGCAAGCAGCGCGGATAGAGCAAAAATGAGCGATCTAGATTTCATTTTCCACTCTCTGCGATTCCGGGACACACAATACCAAGCAAGTCGACAGCTCTTTGAGTCCTGCCGCATTGAACCTCAGCCTCGCCGGTCTGCAACGCGTGCCATGGTGTCGGCGGGCCGGCAGGACAGCTCGGCCATTTGAGGCGGGCACCCGATAGGGTTAGCGCGATAAGTATTGTAGAATATGCGGATATGCGCATAATTTCCGCGGCTGCCGCTGCTGGGCAAGATTGATCGAGGGCTCTGGAGATCCCATGGAAACAATCGTCGAGGACGCCCGTGTTGGCGTAGTGTCGCCCGAACTCGTAGTCGATGCACTGTTTGCGTGTCGAAAGACGGCGGCTATAAGGGCGGCGATCGAGCTCGATCTCTTTACTCATATAAACGAGGGCAAGACTGCAGCATCGCTGGCGTCGGCAACAAGCGCCTCGGAGCGTGGGGTGCGCATCCTGTGCGACTACCTTGTGGTACATGGTTTCCTGACAAAGGAGAGCGGACAGTACCGAATGACGCCCTCGACCAGAATGTTCCTCGATCGCAATTCGCCGGCCTATATGGGCGCGGCCGTTGAGTTCACGGCCGCACCCGAAATACTGGATAATTTTCTGCGCGATCCGGCCGCCGTCGTGCGAAACGGCGGTTCGGCCGGGCTTGCGAACGTGTCGGCAGACAACCCCGTCTGGTTGAAGTTTGCGCACGGCATGGGCTCCTTTACCGGGCTCAGCGCCAAAATGCTGGCTGGCGAAATCTCCGGCTGGCCGAGGCCTCCCAAAAAGGTGTTGGACATCGCTGCAGGTCCAGGCGTTTTCGGGATCGAAATTGCGAAGGCCTTTCCAACGGCGGAGATCGTCGCCGTCGACTGGGCCGCCGTATTAGCGCTGTCGAGGCAGAATGCGGAAAAAGCCGGCGTGGCTGACCGGTACCGGACGATAGCCGGCAGTGCTTTCGATGTTGAGTGGGGCACGGGTTATGATCTTGTCCTGCTTCCGAATTTTCTGCACCACTTCGATTTGCCGACATGTGTCCAACTGTTACGAAGGATCATCGCCAGCCTTGCAGAGCATGGTCGGATCGTCGCGGTCGATTTCGTGCCGAACGAAGATGGCGTGTCGCCGCCTTTTCCCGCAGCCTTCTCCTGGGAGATGCTCGCTAGCACGCCGGCTGGCCAGGCTTATACGCAAAGTGAGTTGACTGAGATGGCAAGACTTGCCGGTCTTGCCGGCGTCACGATCAAATCGATGCCGCCAACTCCGGCAAGCGTTATTCTCTTTGAATAGCCGGTCGACCGTCATCTGCGTCGCCTAGCTGACACCTGCCGAGTCGCTGCGCTGAAGCATGTAGCCGCTACAAAAAGCGCTTATCGTTCGCCGCATTTGCTCGTGCCCGGCGGTTCGATTCCGTTCAAGGCGGTCGTCCTGCTTTTTGTCGCAAAACATTATGGACGCAGGCGATATTCTCATATCCCGCCGCATCCTGTAGGCTTGATATCTGCAGCCCTCAGGAATTTCAGATCGATGAAAAAGACATTCAACCCGGCCTCGGTGCGCCGGCCCTTTGGAAATTATAATCACGGCCTGCTGGTGCCGCCCGGCGCATCGCTCCTGGTCACCTCGGGCCAGCTTGGTATCGGTCTCGACGATGCTGTTCCGAGCGATATCACTGCTCAGGCTGAACTCTGCTTCAAGGCTATCAAGACGATCCTCGAAGAGGCGGAAATGAGTTTTGCCGACGTCATCCGCATTTCGGGCTTCGTCACCCGCCGCGAGGATTTCCCGGCCTATATGGCCGTGCGGGATCGCTATACGCTCGATCCGAAGCCGGTTTCCACCTTGCTCATCATCGGCGGCTTTACGCGCCCTGAGTTCCTGGTCGAAGTGGAAGTGACGGCCGCGAAAATTTTCTAAAAGCGCTCCATCGCGTCTCCGACGCGGGTGAGGAATTTTGCCCGCGTCTCCGGCGTGCAATTGTTCATGTCGTAATGGGCGAGGAACGTCACCGGCCTCACCGGATTGATCTGCGCCCTCAGCACGCGCTTGACGATTTTCTTCGGCGGGTTGCCGGCGGCGAAGGCGCGGAAGGGCGTTGCGCCATAAGTCAGGACGGCTGCGAGCTTGCGGATGTGGCGCAGCCGCGATTCCACCTTGCCGTTGACCAGCTCGAAGGAAACGCCCGGCAGCCACACGCGGTCGAAATATCCCTTCAGGATCGCCGGAAAGCCGAAGTTCCAGATCGGGGTGCAGATCACCAGCCCCTCGGCCGCCTTCAACCTTTCGACATGCGACTCCACCAGCTTCAGATTTTCCGGATAGTCGTGATAGACGAGCCGGTCGTGGCGCGAGAGCACCGGATCGAACCGCTCTTCATAGAGGTCGCAGCCATCCACCATATGCCCGGCCTTCTCAAGGCTCTCGACGGTTTGCCGGTAAAGCGCCTTGCCGTAACTTTCCTCGACCGGGTGAGAGTGGAGGACGAGAACCCTCATGAAGCCTCCATCAAGGCCGCCAGGCCGGGGAAGAGATAGTTCTTACCGGCGTTGAAGTCGAAATCGGGATTCTCCCAAGCGATCATCTTGCCGGGATTGAGCAGGCCCTTCGGATCGGTTTCCTGCTTGAAAGCGAGTTGCACCGCGTCGGTGCGCTTCATGCCGCCTTCTTCGAGCGTATAGCGGTGCGGGTTGAAGATCGGGCATCCATTGTCCTGGTGGATCTTGATGATCTCCTCCAGCCGCTCCTCGGTGGTGTAGCGCACCAGCGGCAGGCCGGAGCACTGGATCTGGCCGTCGAATTTGATGAATTCGAGATGACCCGGCACTTCGTCACCAAAGATTTCGACCATCTTGCGAACCTTGGCGACATGATCCGGTCCGGGATATTGAACCTGCAGATAGGTGAAGCTCGGGTCGACCTTCAGCGCACGCAATGTCGTATGGTTCCAGGCAAGCTCGTAGGCATGCGGGATGCCGCGCATGCTTTCCACCTTGTCGGAGCGGAACATGATCTCGCCCTTCAGCGCCGCCGTGAAGGCCAGAAAAGCATCCATGGAGTGCGGCGCGATCATCAGCACGACGATCGACTGGCCCTGACGGATGTAGGGCTTGTGGCGGGTGAAATAGCCGTGCGGGATAGGAGCGGCGATCGGGGCAATTTCCTTGACGAGAATGCCGTTGCATTTCGCCAGCGCGTTGGAAAAGCGCACCGCTTCCATGAAATCGTCATAGCCGACCAGCACATCGACCCAGTCATAGGCAGGTGCAAGCGGCATCTCGATCTCGGTGATGATTCCGTTGGTGCCATAGGCGTGGCTCACCTTCTGCAGATCCCAGCCGGTGAGGTCGAGCACGCGCGGTTCGGCTTCCATGGTGATGACGCGCAGGCGCAGGATGTTTCCGAGGTCGCGCAAGCCGCCCCAGGTGATCGAGCCAACGCCGCCCGAGCCGCCGGCGATGAAGCCGCCGACCGTCGCCGTCTGCGCGGTGGAGGGGTGGAAGCGCAGCTCCTGGCCGGAATGGGCCTTGGTCTGCTTGTCGAGCTGGGCAAGCACGATGCCCGGTTCGCAGATGACGCGGCCGGGATGGATCTCCTTGATCTTGTCCATCGCCGCAAGGTTCAGCACGATACCCCCGGAAAGCGGCATGGCCTGGCCGTAATTGCCGGTACCGGCGCCGCGCGGCGTGACCGGCACGCCATGGGCATAGGCGACCTTCAGCGTCCTTATGACCTCTTCCTCGGTCTTCGGTGTGACGACGAGATCGGCCGTCACATTGTCGAGCTGCGCCTTTAGGATCGGCGAGTACCAATAGAAATCCCGGCTCTTCTGGCGCACCAGCGCCGGATTGTCCTCGACGGCGATGCCTTCGAGCTCCTTTTTGATCTTCTGATAATCGGTCATGTCAGGCTCCAACAACGCTATCGAGTTCACGGTAATCCGGCAGGCTGCGGTCGATCACCTTGCCGCGGCGAAGCACGACGCGGTCAGACTGCGGACGGGAAAGGAATTCACTCCAGCGCCGCGCGCTGAAAAGCACGAGATCGGCGGGATCGCCGGCGGCGATACGGCTCTTGTCCGGCCGTCCGACGATGGCGGCGGGCGAGGTGGTGACGACACGGGCGGCGGTATCGAGCGGGTGGTCGAGATGCAGAATCCGCACGGCCTCGCGGAAGACCTCCACCGGATCGAGATCGCCATAGGCATAGAAGGGGTCGCGGGTATTGTCGGAGGCGACCGCAGTCGCGACACCGGCGGCGGCCAATTCCTTGAACAGGGTGACGCCGCGCCAGCGCGGGGTGCGGCCGGGATAGCGGTCCTGCAGATACATGTTGCACATCGGCAGCGCGATGACCGCGATACCTGCCTTGGCGACCAACTCGACGGTGCGCGCGGCGGTGTCTTCGTCCTGGCGAGCGAGCGAGCAGCAATGGCCGGCGGTCACCTTGCCCTCGAACCCGTTGCGCAGCACGGCCTCGGCAATTGCCTTCAGTGTTTCCGCGCCGCGATCATCCGTCTCGTCGACATGCAGATCGACCTCCAGGCCATGCTCTGCGGCAGTCCCGAAGAGCGTGTCGAGCTGCCAGACAAGCTCCGGCCCCATCCGGGTGACGCCGCCAAGCAGGCCGCCGGTTTGTCGGATTGTTGTGACGAGATCGGCAAAGAAGATGCCGTCTGCCATGGCATCCAGCGGGAAGAGGGCGACCGCCTGCAGTGCAATCCGGTCCTTCCAGGCATCCCGGATTTCGGAAAAGACCTCGAAGGAGATGCGATGCTGGGGCGCAAGCGAATCCAGGTGCGTGCGGATCAGGCTGGTGCCATGGGCATAGGCGGAGCGGAGCGAGAATTCCATGCGCCGTTTGACGTCTGCCGCCGACCAGTTGGCTTCCCGGTCGGCCCTGACCGCATCGAGCGCCCCCATGAAGCTGCCGTCGGGATTGGCCTGGCGCGGCCAGATATGGCCTTTGTCGAGATGGGTATGGATATCGGCGAAGCACGGCCAGACCATGCCGTCCTTAAGATCGGTCCTGGCATAATCGGCGGGTGCGGCGCCGGCCGGCCGGATGGCGGCAATCATGCCATCGGTAATGACGATATCGGCCTTGACGAGCCCCTCGACGGCGGGCGCGTCAAATCCCACAACGGCAACGGCGGGCAGCGTTGCATTGCTCAGCACGAAGCGGCCGGCATTGGGCGGGGAGATGAAGGAATAGGTCATCAGTTTTCCCGTTTCAGGCTGCTCTCATGCCAACGGTGCAGGCTCAGCCAGGAAATGAAAGAGGTGATAGCGAAGATCGCTACACCGAGCAGGGAGAGCATCAGCAAGGCTGCAAAGAGACGCGGGATATTCAGCCGATACTGTGCTTCGAGAAGCCGGAAGGCGAGGCCGGATCCCGCGCCTGCCGAACCTGCCGCAAATTCCGCGACGACAGCGGCGATCAGCGCAAGGCCACCGCCGATCCTGAGGCCGGTCATGAAATAGGGTTGGGCGGCAGGCAATTTGAGAAAGAGCAGCGTCTGCCAGCGCGAGGCGCCGTAGAGCTCAAAGAGGTTGATCAGATTGTGGTCGACGCTCTTCAGTCCCTGGACCATATTCGAAAGGATCGGGAAAAAGGCGACGAGGAAGGCGCAGATCAGCAGCGCTACCTGCGTCGACGGCGCATAGATCAGGATAAGCGGCGAGATGGCGACGATTGGCGTTACCTGCAGGATGACGGCAAGGGGATAGAAGGCAAGCTCGACCCAGCGTGACTGCACGAGAAAGATCGCAAAGCCGACGCCGCCGACAAGCGCCAGCATCAGCGACATGAAGGTGATCTTGGTGGTGACCCAGAGGGCAGGAGCAAGCGTACCCCAATCCGTCACGAAGGCGTTTGCCACAGCGGCCGGTCCTGGCAGGATATAGGGCGGCACGCCGGACAGTTTCACATAGGCGTACCAGACGAGGATCAACAGGGCGATGACGAGAAAAGGAATGGCGATGCGCAGCGCAAGATCGCGGCGCCTTGCGCTTACGGTACCCTTAACGAGCAGCGGCGATGTGTCTGTTTCGTCACTCATCAATGATCCCCTGCCGAATTGATCGCCCCGATCAGCGAATGCGATACCGTTTCGCAGGCCTTGCGGTATTCTTCCGAGGTGCGGTAGTGCGCGTCGCGTTCGAGGCTGGTGATCAGCGGGACGTCGGCATGCACGCGCCCGGGCCTTGCCTTCATCACGACGATGCGGTTCGAGAGATAGGCGGACTCGAAGACCGAATGCGTCACGAAAATCACCGTAATGCCGGTCGCCTTCCACAGCCGCAGCACGTCGTCGTTGAGCTTCTGGCGGGTGATCTCATCGAGCGCGGCGAAAGGCTCGTCCATCAGCAGCAGCTTCGGCTTCGTCACCAGCGCACGGGCGATCGAGACGCGCATCTTCATGCCGCCGGAAAGTTCCCGCGGATAGGCCTTGGCAAAATCCTGAAGACCGACGGTGGTCAGCACTCCCATAATCTGATCACGCGCGGCTGCCTTCGAAACGCGCCTCAACCTCAGCGGCAAGTGGACGTTGTCGAACACGTTCTTCCAGGGCATCAACGTCGGCTCCTGGAAGACAAAGCCGATATCGCCCTCCGGCAGACCTCGGGAATTGATGCGCGAACTCGGCCAGTCGATCGTTCCCGAGGTGACATCGCCGAGACCGGCGATGATGCGCAGCGCCGTCGACTTGCCGCAGCCGGAAGGGCCGAGCAGGCTGACGAACTCGCCGCTTTCGACCGTGAGCGACATGTTCGAAAGGGCGACAGTGCCGCTTGAAAAGACCTTCGAGACCGACTGCATGATAACAAGCGGCCGCTTGCGCGTCTCTTTCGGGGATACCGCCTGGGCTTCTGCTGGGAGCATTGCTGTCTCGTTCATGCGGGAGGATACGGCCCGCCACATCCTCGATGGCGGACCAGGAGAGCCGTCGGTCGGCCTACTTCTTCAGTGCCACGCCGGTGCTCTTGCAGACGAACTTCGTCGTGAAGGCCTTGGTGTAATCGGTATCGGCCTTGAACACCTTGATGGCGGTCATCTCGTCGAAGAACTTCTTGTAATGGGCGTCGGTGATGCAGCCGATGCCCTTGTCGAGGCTGTCGCCGGATTCGATGATGCCGTATTCCTTCATCTTGGCGATCGAATAGGCGATCTGGCCGTCCGTCATTTCAGGATTGTCCTTCCTGATCAGTTCGTTCGCCTTGGTGTTGTCGCCGTAGAGATAGTTGTACCAGCCTTCGATCGAAGCATCGACGAAGCGCTGCACGACATCGGACTTGCCGTCGATCATCGCCTGCGTCGTCGTGATCATCGTCGAATAGGGCGAGTAGCCGTTGTCGGCGAGCAGGAAGACCTTCGGCTCGAAGCCTGCCTGCTTCTGGATCTCGTAAGGTTCGGAGGTCAGGTACCCCTGCTGAGCAGAGTCCTTGTCTGCAAGGAAAGGGGCGGGACTGAAGTTATAGGGTTTGTACTGCTCGTCCTTGAAGCCCTTGAAGTTGGCCTTCATCCATTCGAAATAGGTGAGGTAGCCGTCTTTGCTGAGGAACAGCGTTTTCAGCTTGGCGAGATCCTCGAACTTGTCGACGCCGTTGTCCGGATGAGCGATCAACACCTGCGGATCCTTTTGGAAGATCGCGGCGACATCGACCAGTGGAATGCCCTGCTCGACGGCGGATATCTCTCCCTGAGGACCACCCATGTAGAAATCGAGCTTGCCGGAGATCAGCAGCGCGCTGCCTGCAGCATTCGGGCCGCCCTGGACGATGGTGACGTCGAGGCCGTATTTCGCATAAGTGCCGTCGGCGACGGCTTGGTAGAAGCCGCCATGTTCCGCCTGGGCAAGCCAGTTCGTCCCGTAGCTCACCTTGTCGAGGGCAAGCGCCGGCGAGGCCGCGGCAAGCATCGAGGCGAGGCCAAGGCAGCTCAGGAATTGTCTGTTCGTCTGTGCTTTCAACATGGTCGGCAGTTCCCCTTTTGTGGCAGAGGGAAGCCTTATCCGGCTCCCTTTTGAGAGAATTTGAGCCATTGCCATGCGCTTTGAAAAGCATCAAAATTCGTGCACATTGATGCCTTTTCGGCATCCCTGGGAAAGCTGAAGATAATTTGTGCGGCCTGCGCAAAATATATGCATCGGAGAGATCATGCTGCACTCCAGACGCCTTCTTTACATCAACGAGATTGCCCGTTGCGGTTCGATCCGCAAGGCGGCCGCGCGCCTTAACGTGGCGTCGTCGGCGGTCAACAGGCAGATTTTGGCGCTGGAGGAGGAGATCGGGGCGCCGCTTTTCGAGCGGCTGCCGCGTGGCCTGCGGCTGACGGCTGCCGGCGAGCTCTGCATCGAGCATATTCGCGACGTGCTGAAGAATTACGAGCGCCTGGAGGGGCGTATCCGCAGCCTCAAGATGCAGCAGGCAGGCAAGGTGCGCATGGTGACGACCGTTGGGCTAGCCGCCGGGCCGCTGCCCGAAATCATCGCGCGCTTTCTTTCAGAGCATCCGCGCGTCTTCGTCCAGCTGCGCAACGACACCGGCGGCACGACGGCCAACCCCGTTGTATCAGGCGAGGTGGATATCGGTCTTGGCTTCAATATCCCCGCCATGCCCGGCATCCGCACGCTTGGAAATTTCGATATCCCGATCGGCGTCGTGCTGCCGCCGGGGCATCACCTGATCGGTCCCGGGCCGATCAACCTCGCCGATGTCACTCAGGAAAAACTGGTTCTGGCGCAGCCGGGCACCAGCCTGCGCGAGGTGATCAACCTTGCTTTTGCGCGCCTGCCCATTTCGGTCGAGCCGGTGCTGGAAACCAATGCATCGGAGATGCTGAAACAGCTCGTCAAATGCGGCACCGGGCTGACGCTGCTCAATCCGCTCGACGTCATCACCGAATGCCGGCGCGGTGAACTCGTCTTCCGGCCGATCGCCGAGCCGCATGCGCGTTACCAGCAGATGAAGCTGTTTGCGCGTGCCCGTGCGCCGCTCGACGCGGCCACCAGCCTTTTCGTCGAATATCTGCTCGCAGAACTGCTCGGCCTGGTGCAGGAATTGCAGGCCAAGGGTCATATCCCACCGGATGTGAAACCCGCGGCTGAGCCTATTTCACATAGAGATCCGAAAGCGGATAGGCCTTGAGGTCCCGGAGCAGCTCGACGAACCCGTTGACTTGATGGCGGCAGATCGCCTCGCCCTTTTCGGCAGTGGCAATCGAGGCATCGCCGACGACACCGAAGGGATTGAGGTCATGCGCGATCCAGGCCAGCGAATGCGGCGGCAGAGGCTGAAGAAATTTGGATTGCTCCCGCATCCCTTCGGCCTTCGAGGAGAAATTCTGCGCCTTGTCCATCCGCACCAGCTCGGGGCGAAAGTGCAGCATCAACGACGTCTCGACATCGCCGCCGTGGATGCCATATTTGCTCTCGTGATCGCTGACCATGCCTTCCGGATGACCGAAACGGCCCCATTGCGTGGAGACCACCGCCATTTGATGGCGCACGCGCAGTTCGCGCGCGACGATGCTCATGATGTCGACATTACCGCCGTGGGAATTGACGATCACCATCTTCCGCAGCCCGGCTTCGGCAACCTTTGCGCCGATCGCCGTCCAGACCGGGATGAGCAGCTCGGCACTGAGCGACAGCGTGCCGGGGCCATAGATGTGTTCGTTGGCCTTGCCGATCTCCTGTGTCGGAAGGACCAGAATGTCCAGGTCCTCCGGCCGCTGCCTCTTCAGCTCCGCCAGCATGCCGGTCGCGATGGCAACATCCGTTGCGATCGGCAGATGCGGGCCGTGCTGTTCCGTCGAGGCGATTGGCAGAACGGCAATCGTGGTCTCGGGGGAGAGGCCGGCAAAATCATATGTATTGAGCTCGTTCCAGTAAAACGGCGTGGGCATGCGGTCTTCCCCTTTCGTCACCTGCTTCGATAGGGAGTAGGGAATAATGATGAGCCCGAAAAGCATCATTTTTTGCGCATGGCGCTGCTTTTTTTCGCGCGCATCGGCGGGCGTTGCTCCGCTGGCGCTTCCGCGTCCAAGGCAACTTCATTGAAGTTGTGGCTCGCGGCATCTTATGACCGCGGCTCGGGGAATTCATGAGCCAGATCGATAACCGTATGCAACGGAAGGGGTCTAATCAGGAGGCGGAGTTGCACTACCTCAGCAGACGGCGTTGACGCGCGCCCATGTCCAACGAGCAAGGTGGAACAGTTCATGCCAAGCCAGACACAACTGGAACTTTCCCGTCGAGATCTACTTATCTCGTCGGCCGCAACGATTGCGGTCACCGGAGCCGTCGCGCCCGCGGCGGCACAGTCCCCAGGAAATGACATGGCCTATACATCCAATACATCCAAAGTTTCCTTCGCGGTTAACGGTGAGAAGCGCGATCTCGAGGTCGACAACAGAACGTCGCTGCTCGATGCACTGCGCGAGCACCTGCATCTGACCGGCACAAAAAAGGGATGCGACCACGGCCAATGCGGTGCATGCACCGTCATGGTCGACGGCCACCGCATCAATTCGTGCCTGACACTGGCGGTCATGCACGAAGGCGATCAAATCACCACGATCGAGGGCCTCGGCCAGCCTGAAAACCTTCATCCGATGCAGGCGGCCTTCGTCAAGCATGACGGCTTCCAGTGCGGCTACTGCACACCGGGACAGATCTGTTCCTCCGTGGCGGTGCTCGAGGAGATCAAGGCGAACATACCGAGCCACGTCACCGGCGATCTTACGGCAGAGGCGGCCGTCACTCCTGTCGAGATCCGCGAACGCATGAGCGGCAACATCTGTCGATGCGGCGCCTATTCCAACATTATCGATGCCATTGCTGAAGTCGCGGGGATTAAAGCATGAGAGCCTTCACCTATGAACGTGCCTCGTCCGTCGAGGCCGCGGCCAAGGCGGCAGCCTTAAATCCTGAAACCAAGTTCATCGCCGGCGGCACCAACCTCCTCGACCTGATGAAGCTCGAGATCGAAACGCCAACGCATCTGATCGACGTCAACGGTGTCGGCCTCGACAAGATCGAACCCACGCCGGAGGGCGGGCTGCGCATCGGCGCCTTGGTCCGCAACACCGATCTTGCAGCTCATGAAACCATTCGCCGCGATTACGGCCTGATCTCCAGGGCGCTTGTCGCGGGTGCCTCCGGGCAACTGCGCAACAAGGCAACGACGGCCGGCAACCTCCTGCAGCGCACGCGCTGTCCTTATTTCTATGACCCGAACCAGCCGTGCAACAAGCGACAGCCAGGCAGCGGCTGTTCCGCTATCGGCGGCTTCAGCCGCCAGCATGCCGTCGTCGGCACCAGCGAAGCCTGCATCGCCACTCATCCGAGTGACATGGCGATCGCCATGCGGGTGCTCGATGCCGTTGTGGAAACGGTCAAGGCCGACGGCAGTCGTCGCGCGATTGCGATCGCCGACTTTCATCGGTTACCCGGCGACACGCCTGATATCGAGACCGTTCTTGAGCGCGGCGAGTTCATCACGGCGGTCTTGCTGCCACCCCCGGTCGGCGGCAAGCACATCTATCGCAAGGTGCGAGACCGCGCCTCCTATGCCTTCGCGCTGGTCTCGGTCGGAGCGGTGATCCAGCCGGACGGCACAGGACGGGTCGCCGTCGGCGGCGTCGCCCACAAACCGTGGCGCATCGAGGCAGCCGAAGCCGAGCTGCCGAAAGGCGCGCGGGCGGTGGCAGGCGTGCTTCTTGCCGGCGCCCGTTCGACCGAACAGAACCGTTTCAAGATCGATCTTGTCGAGCGCACGCTCGGCGCCGTCATTGCCGAAGCAAGGGGTTGAGCCATGCAGTTCGATACGCCAGCGACAACCAACCCGATCGACAATCTGAAGGTCGTCGGCCAGCCGATCCACCGCATCGACGGTCAGCTCAAGACGACCGGCCGCGCGATGTACGCCTATGAGTGGCACGATCCCAATATGTCCTACGCCTATGGTTATCCCGTCGGTGCGGCCATCGCCAAGGGCCGCATCACGTCCATGGACGTTTCCGCCGCCAAGAAGGCTCCGGGTGTGCTTGCCGTCGTGACGACGCTCGACATCGGCGAGCGGAAGAAGGGCAGGTTCAACACCGCCAAGCTTTTCGGTGGCGACGAGGTTCAGCACTATCACCAGGCAATCGCGGTCGTCGTCGCCGAGAGTTTCGAGCAGGCACGCGCCGCAGCCTCCCTGGTCAAGGTCGACTATGCCGAAGAAAAGGGTGTGTTCGATCTCGGCCAGGCAAAGGATTCAGCCGTCAAGCCGGATGAATCGCAGCAGCCCGATACAGCGGTCGGCGACTTCGAGGCTGCCTTCAGGTCAGCTCCCGTCACTGTTGACGCGTCTTATACGACGCCCGACCAGTCGCATGCGATGATGGAGCCGCACGCATCGATCGCGGCCTGGAACGGCGACGAGGTGACCGTCTGGACCTCCAGCCAGATGATCGACTGGTGGCGCTCCGACCTTGCAACGACGCTCGGCATCGACAAGGAGAAGATCCACCTTATGTCGCCCTTCATCGGCGGCGGATTCGGCGGCAAGCTGTTCCTGCGGGCGGATGCCGTGCTGGCCGTTGTCGGCGCGCGTGCGATTGGGCGCCCCGTCAAGGTTGCTTTGCCGCGACCGTTCATGATGAACAACACCACCCACCGGCCGGCGACGATCCAGCGGATCCGCATCGGAACCGAGCGTGACGGCAAGATCACCGCCATTGCGCACGAAAGCTGGTCCGGCGACCTTCCGGGCGGCGGACTGGAGACCGCCGTCAACCAGACGCGGCTCCTCTATGCGGGTGCAAACCGGATGACCGCGATGCGTCTTGCAACACTCAACCTCCCGGAGGGCAATGCCATGCGCGCTCCGGGCGAAGCCCCCGGACTGATGGCGCTCGAAATCGCCATCGACGAGATTGCCGAAAAAGTTGGGATCGATCCTGTGCAGTTTCGGATCGTCAACGACACGCAGGTCGATCCGGAAAAGCCGCAGCGGCCTTTTTCCCAGCGCAATCTCGTCGGCTGCCTGACGCTCGGTGCCGAGCGGTTTGGCTGGGGTGAAAGGGGAAGGCCGGGTTCCAGGCGGGACGGCAGCTGGCTGGTCGGCATGGGCGTCGCCGCTGCCTTCCGCAACAACCTCGTCCTTCCCTCCGGAGCCCGGGTAAAACTCGACCGGGAAGGCGTCGTAACGGTCGAAACCGACATGACCGACATCGGGACGGGCAGCTACACGATCATCGCCCAGACCGCCGCCGAAATGATGGGAGTCCCGATCGACAAGGTCGCCGTCCAACTCGGCGACTCGCGTTTTCCGGTTTCTGCAGGTTCCGGCGGACAGTTCGGTGCAAACTCTTCCACGTCTGGCGTCTATGCAGCCTGTGTCAAGCTGCGTGAAGCCATCGCCAAGAAGCTCGGCTTCAACTCCGAAGACATCGTCTTCGAGAATGGCGAGGTCCGCTCGGGCAATCGTTCGGTGCCTCTTGCCGAGGCCGCCGGTCCGGATGGTCTTGTCGGCGAGGACACCATCAAGTGGGGCGAGCTCACCGAGACGCATCAGCAATCGACATTCGGCGCGCACTTCGTGGAGGTTGGCGTCGACATTGCCACGGGAGAAAGTCGTATTCGCAGAATGCTCGCAGTCTGCGCGGCAGGTCGGATCCTCAACCCGATCACGGCCCGCAGCCAGGTCATCGGCGCGATGACGATGGGGGCGGGCGGCGCACTGTCCGAGGAACTGGCGGTCGACACCCGTCGCGGCTTCTTCGTCAACCACGATCTCGCCAGCTACGAAGTGGCGGTGCATGCCGACATTCCGCACCAGGAGGTGATCTTCATGGACGAGACCGATCCGATGTCCTCGCCGATGAAGGCCAAGGGCGTCGGCGAGCTTGGCCTTTGCGGCGTCGCGGCAGCAATCGCCAACGCCGTCTACAATGCGACCGGCGTCAGGGTTCGGCATTACCCGCTGACCCTTGACAAGCTGATCGGCGGCTTGCCGGATGTGGCCTGATTAGTCGGCGGCGGTCTTAAAGCCCGGACCACCGTCACTTTCTGTAGGATCTTGCATGGATCAGACACTTGCGCCCGTTGCAGCACCAATTCCCGTCAGGGCCTCGTCCACCGACGATCCTGCGGAACTGCTTCGCTTCGCGATAGACGCCCATTGCCTCGGCGCGGCGGCTCTTGCAACCCTTGTCGAAATCCGCGGTGGCGCTGCGCGGGCGCTCGGCGCTCATATGGCCGTTGCAGCAGACGGGCGGTTCTGCGGCTATGTCTCCGGCGGATGCATCGAAGCCGCCGTCGCCGCAGAAGCGCTGCTTGCCGTGAAAGACGGACGGGACCGCACGGTCAAGTTCGGCGACGGCTCGCCCTTCTTCGACATCGTTCTTCCCTGCGGCGGAGGAATCTCCATCGCTATCCATGTCCTCAAAGATGTCGGCGCTCTGCAGCATGTTCTTGATCGTCTCGAACGAAGGCAGGCACCCGGCCTTGCATATTCGCCAGAGCGGCAGACGCTTATATCGGTCGACCCGCCGCTGCGGACGTGCTGGACCGAAGGTAATTTCCTGACCGTCTATCGTCCTCGCACCCGTATCGTCCTTTCCGGACAGACGCTTGAAGCGCAGGCCGTCGCACGACTGGCCGAGGCTTCCGGCTACGACGTGATCGTCAGAGGACGGGGCGAGGGGGGCAGGGTCGCAGCCGATACCATCGATCCTTTCACCGCCGTCGTGCTCCTGCATCATGACATCGACGCCGAAGCCGCCATTCTCGAGACCGCGCTTCACTCGCCGGCGTTCTATATCGGCGCGCTCGGCAGCACCCGGACGCATCATCGGCGTGTCGAGCGGTTGACGACCTTGGGTTTCGGACAAGACGACATCCGTCGTATCAAGGCGCCCATCGGAATGTTCGGCCCAACGCGGGATGCAACCTCGCTCGCCCTGTCTGTTCTGGCTGATGTCGCCGCGGCAAGACTGGTGGCTTATGCGTAAGGCGTCGGTCGCGATCGTCATTCTCGCTGCCGGCAAGGCAAGCCGGATGGGTGAGGGCGGGAAGCACAAGCTGCTGGCCGCGTTCGACGGCGTGCCGCTCGTGCGGCGGTCAGCATTGACCGCGCTCGCTGCCGATGCAGCGTCCGTCATTGTCGTCACGGGCCATCGCAGGAGCGAGATCGAGGCCACGCTCGATGGGCTCGATCTGACTTTCATCGATAATCCCGATTACGCCAGCGGCATGGCGAGCTCACTCATAGCAGGGTTCTCATCGAGAGACGCCGACAGCGCCGAAGGCATTCTCGTCATGCTGGCCGATATGCCCGGCATTTCCACGACGCATCTCGACGCCCTGATTTCCGCCTTCCGCAACTCGGGCGGCGAGACCGTCGTGCGCGCCGTTTCACAGGGCAAGCCCGGCAATCCTGTTATCCTGCCACGTTCTCTCACTCAGGCAGTCCTCCGACTTCGAGGCGATGTCGGCGCTCGCGCTATCATCGCCACATCAGGCCTGCCCGTGCTCGATGTCGATGTTGGCGACGCGGCCTTGCTCGATGTCGACACGCCGGACGAGGTATTGGCGGCCGGTGGCGCAATGAACCGATCCGCGAAAAATACACTGAGATGAGGATGATTTGACGCAACGGTTCGAGCTCGATTCTCCGCGGCTTTGAATTCGCCACTCTCAGCCGCGGATATGCCAAGCCGTCATTCGGCAGCCGATGGATCAACGCACCGACCTGAATGCCTCTCGCAGTTCCTCAGCGAAAAGCTGGGGCTGTTCCCAGGCTGCGAAGTGACCGCCCATATCGACACGGTGGTAATAATGCAGCGTGGGGTAGGCCTCCTTGCTCCAACTCTCCGGCGCCTGGTAGATCTCCTTTGGGAATACGCTGATTGCCACCGGGATCTTGATCTCTTTGGTCTTCTGGGCGTCGGAGCTGAAGTTGTTGTTGTTGTTTTCCCAATAGAACCGCGACGAGGATGCCCCAGTGTTAGTCAGCCAGTACAATGTGATGTCATTCAGCATTTCGTCCTTGGAAAAAACACGCTCGGGAATGCCCTCGCTGTCGCTCCATTGAGCAAATTTTTCGTAGATCCAGGCAGCCAGACCCGACGGCGAGTCGGAAAGCGAGTAGCCGATCGTCTGCGGACGCGTCACCATCACGGCCCCATAGGCGGCATTCCGGCCGAAGAAGGTGCTCAACGATTCATAGGCATCCCGCTCGGGCGCCGACAGTCCCGCAGGAGCCGGGTCTCCACTGTTGATCGCCTTGGTGAGATTGCCCGGAACGGTCGCCGGCATGTTGAGATGGATACCAAGCAGGCCCTTCGGTGCCTGGCGCGCCAGCGCGTCGGAGATAACGGAGCCGTGGTCGCCACCCTGGGAAACGTAGTGCGCGTAGCCGAGCCGCTTCATCAGGATGTCCCATGCTCGCGCAACGCGGTCAGGCCCCCAGCCAAGCTCCGTCGGTTTGCCCGAAAAACCGTAGCCGGGGATGGAAGGGATGACGACATCAAATGCGTCCTCCGCTTTACCGCCATAAGCAGTCGGATCGGTAAGAGGGCCGATCGCCTTGATGAACTCGAAGGTCGAACCCGGCCAACCATGGGTCAGAATGACTGGAAGGGCGTTGGGATGACGGGACCGCACATGGATGAACTGGATATCGACCCGGTCGATCGTCGTGATGAATTCCGGAAGTGCATTGAGCTCAGCCTCGGCCTTGCGCCAATCGTAATCAGTGCCCCAGTAACGGACCAGATCCTGGACGCGCGAAAGCTGAATGCCTTGCGAGGTGTCGCTCACGGTCTCCTTATCTGGCCAACGCGTTTCGGCAATGCGCCTGCGCAGATCGTCAAGCTGTGACTGCGGAACGTGGATCTGGAACGGGCGGATCGTTTCGTCGGCCCCGATCGGCGTCGCCCGCCCGTCCGATGTGACGTCGGCGGCACTCGCTGGCACAAGGTAACCGGCTGGGAACAGCAACATTGGCCCAACCGCCATCACCATTGCTCCGCGGGCAAGCCGGCGCCAGGCGAGAATATTGTCAAACTTCTTCATGAGGCACTCCATGTTCTTGTCGCCCGGGGCGACATTTCGTGACGGAGTGATGTCTGCCGGGTCTGCGTATCTGGCATGTTTCGAGAAATGCCAAAAACGTATCAGAGTGTGGAGTGGCGGCTACACAGCGGCGGGAACGCGATCGTCAGGGAACGACCAGGCCCACGGCGCCAGAATAGGAATCAAACACCTATTTCTGCCTGCGGAGGCTGCCCAGCATAGCCTTGAAGCCCGCAACCGCCCGCTTCGAAACCGCCTCCGGATTCTCCGCATTGGCGATCCAAAGCGCCATATGGCTACTGGCGCCATTGATGAGGCGAGCGGCGGTTTCGGTGTCGATGTCGATGACCTCGCCATCGGCCTTGAGACGGTCGATGCTGCGGGAGAGGGCGGCGATACAGCCGGGGGTGTTCTGCCATTGCGAGACATCGCCGAGTACAGCCGGGCCGTCGCGAAACATGATGCGCTGGATTTCGGGCTCCAGCGCCATTTCGATATAAGCGGAGCACTCATCGACAAAGCCCTGCCAGCGCGTCGGAGCGGCGGCCGAGACCTCGTTCAGCCGCTCCGTCATTTCCGCGTCGATTTCGATGATGACGGCCTGGAGCAAGCCTCTCTTGTCACCGAAGTGGTGATAGAGGGCCCCTCGCGTCAATCCCGCTTCGCCGGTGAAATCGTCCATCGAGGCTTCTGCGTAGCCGATCGTGCCAAAGGCGCGCCGCCCGGCTGCGATCAGTTTGCCGCGGGTCTCTGCGATCATCTCCTGGCGCGGTTTGCGCATGTCTTCTCCATTGGCATACGCCGCGTATCTTTTTTCATTGACATACGGAACGTATGCATTATCTAAACGCATACGCTCCGTATATAAGTGTTCTACCCGATATCTGGAAGGATCGTCCCATGTCAAATCCGTATAAGCAAATATTCGCGGCACCTGGGGCCAAGGGCTTCTCCGCAGCCGGCTTCTTCGCACGCCTTCCCATCGCCATGGCGCCGATTGGCATCGTCGCCATGCTCTCTCAGGCACATGGCGAATATTGGCTGGCAGGCGCCGTGTCGGCGACCTATGCGCTTACCAATGCGGTGATCTCGCCGCAGATTTCGCGAGCGGTCGACCGACTGGGCCAGACGGCAGTCGTCGTTCCCACAACCATCGTATCCGTGCTGGCGTTCATCGCGCTGATCACCGCGGCCAACCAGAACTGGCCGGTGTGGACGCTGTTCGCCTCAGCCTTCCTCGCGGCGGCTATGCCAAGCATTCCGGCGCTGATGCGGGCGCGCTGGACGGAACTCTTTCGCAACCGGCCCGAGCTCAACACCGCCTTCGCGTTCGAAAGTGCTGCGGACGAACTGGTCTATATCGCCGGAGCCTCGCTGTCGGTCGGGCTGGCCGTCGCCCTATTCCCGGAAGCCGGCATGATGGTGAGCACAGCTTTTCTGGCGCTCGGGACGGCCGCCTTCATCGTGCAGCGCGGCACCGAGCCGAAGGTGCGTCATGTCGCCGGCGCGGCTTCGGTTGGCTCCGCGATCCGCCAGCGTCCGGTGCAGATCATCACGCTCGCGCTGATCTTCGTCGGCGCGATCTTCGCAACCGCTGAAGTGAGTGTTGTCGCCATCACCAAGGAGCTTGGTCAGCCGAATGCGGCAAGCCTGGTGATCGGTGTCTATGCCCTCGGTTCCTTCCTAGTCGGTTTGATCCTCGGCGCGCTTAATCTGCGCATCCCCTTGCACCGTCAGCTGCTGATCGCTGTTGCGATCCTCGCACTGACCTCGCTGCCGCTGCTCGTCGCCGGCAGTTCGGTAGCCCTGCTTGCTATCGCCGTCTTCGTAAGCGGCATCGCGATCTCGCCGACCTTTATAACGGCCTTCGGACTGATCGAGCGTCGCGTGCCGGAATCGGTGCTGACGGAAGGCGTCACCTGGGTGATGACCGGCATCGGCATCGGTATGGCACTCGGCGCCTTCGTCTCGGGCTGGGTCGTCGACAGCTATGGTCCCCAGAGCGGATTCTGGCTCTCTGCGGCGGCCGGGGCCGCGACCGTCCTCATCATTGCCCTCGGTCAGCGCACCCTCTCGGGAGAGTGCACCGGCGGGGAAGATTGCGCGATGCTGGAGCCGGCGCAGTAGCAAGGCGGGCGGTAGCAGGGAACGGCGCAGGAGGGTTCACCGGCCAACGGTTCGAAACCGTTCAAGGCGACCAACCTCACGGCACCTGCGCCCCACTCACGGCGACATAGACCGAATAAACCGACCGCGTCGCCGCGATAAACAGCCGGTTGCGTTGGGGGCCGCCGAAGGTGAGGTTGGCGACGGTCTGCGGTACGCGGATCTTGCCGATCAGCTTGCCCGTCGGATCGAAGCAGTGCACGCCATCGCCCGCGCTCGACCAGAGGTTTCCGTTCACATCTGTGCGGATGCCGTCCGGGATGCCGTTGTCGATGAGGCAGAAGACGCGGCCGTTTGCCAGCCTGATGCCGTCGATCACATCGAAAGCGCGGATGTGGCGCGGCAGGCTTTCGTCATGGCTTGCGGCCGAATCTGCCACATAGAGGATTGTCTCGTCGGGCGAGAAGGCGAGGCCGTTCGGCTGGATGAAATCCGTGACGACAGCCGCAAGCGCGCCTGTCATCGGATCGAGCCGGTAGACGTTGCGGGTTGGTTGCTCCGGCTCGGCGCGAAAACCTTCGTAGTCCGACATGATGCCGTAGGTCGGATCGGTGAACCAGATCGAGCCGTCGGACTTCACCACCACATCGTTCGGCGAATTGAGCCTGGCGCCCTCGAAACGGTCGGCGAGCACGGTGATCGAGCCGTCGACCTCGGTGCGGGTGACGCGGCGCCTCCCATGTTCGCAGGAGATCAGCCGTCCCTGCCGGTCGCGCGTATGGCCGTTGGTGAAGTTGGACGGTTGGCGATAGACGGAGACGCCGCTCTCGGGCGTCCATCGCAGCATGCGCTGGTTGGGAATGTCGCTCCAGAGCAGCTGGTTCGCGTCGTTGAACCAGACGGGACCCTCCGCCCAGCGGCAGCCGGAATAGAGCTCCTCGAGACCGGCGCTGGTCACGATCATCTGCCGGAAGCGCGGGTCGTGGATTTCGTAGATACTGGCTTCGGCCATGGCGGTCTTTCCGTTTATCGCATGCCGGCCCGGCGACCGCCGGCGAGCATGATGACGCTGATGATGATGAGCCCGGTCATGATCAGGCGGATGCCCGCGCCGAGCCCGTAAGTGTTGAGCATGGAGACGACCAGGAACATGAAGAGCGATGCACCCCAGATGCCCGGCACGTTGGAATCGCCGCCGGCGACCGCCGTGCCGCCGATCACGACGACAGCGATCGACATCAGGAGATATTCCGAGCCCATGTTGAGCGCCGCGCCGCCGGAGAAGCAGGCGAGCAGGTAGCCTGCGACCGATGCGAGCACCGCGCAGAAGAGGTAGGTGACGAAACGTGTGCCGTCGACCGGTATGCCGGCCATGCGCGCTGCCGGCATGCTCTGGCCAATCGCCGAGATCCAGCGTCCGTAGATCGTCTTCTCGAGCAGGAACCAGGCAAGCAGCGAGATGAGGAATGCCACGATCGCCACATTCGGCACGCTGAGCGCGTTCGACGTGGTGAATTCCGCCAGCACGCTCGGCGGCTTGATGCGCAAGCCCCGGTTCGTCCAGATCGCGGCGGACTGCACGATGAAGCTCATGGACAGCGTGGCGATGATCGGCGGAATGCGCAGCGCCTTGATGAGCGCATAGTTGCCGAGGCCGACGACAAGGCCGATGACGATGGCAACGAGAAGGCCGGGCAGGATCATGCCGTTTTCGACATTCATCAGCTTCAGCGCCACCGTGCCGGCAAGCGTCATGGTGGCGGGAACCGAGAGATCGATATTGCCGGGACCGAGCGTGATGACGAACATCTGGCCGATGCCGACGATGACCGAGAAGGCCGCGAAGGTGAGGGCTGCCTGCGACAGGCCGAGCGCGCTGGCGCCGAGCGTCACCATGATCGTCAGGAACCAGACGACGAAGGCGGCAAGCCACGACCAGATCCAGGGTTTGCGGAAGAGGCGAAGGAGCGGGGTCATCGGCGTTTCTCCCGCTTCTCCAGGCGGTTCAGCATCAGCCGAAGTGCCAGCACGATGATCAGGATCGCGCCCTGAGCCCCGATCTGCCAATCCGGCGAGATGCGCAGGAAGGACAGGAACGAGCCGGCAAGCGTCAGCGTCAGCGCACCGATGACGGCACCGATCGGGGAGACACGGCCGCCGATGAACTCGCCGCCGCCGAGGATCACGCCAGCGATCGACAGCAGCGTGTAGCGCAGCGCGATATTGGCATCGGCCGAGGTCGTCAGGCCGACGAGGGCGATGCCGGCGAGCACCGCGAAGAGACCGGCAAGACCATAGGCGCTCGCGCGCGCCCCGACAATCGACCAGCCGGCGCGCTCGACCGAGCGTTGGTTGCCGCCAATGCCGCGCATCAGCACGCCGAGCGACGACCGCATGACGAGAAGATGAGCGACCAAGGCGATGACGATGCTGGCGACGATCGCCATCGGCGCGAGCGGCGGCTTGACGGTCATCAACCAGCGCACCCAGTCCGGCGCTTGCCCGCCCGGTGCCGGCAGCAGCAGGACGGCAAGGCCGCCCCAGACGAAGCTCATGCCGAGGGTCACGACAATGGACGGCAGGTTGCGCAGATAGATGACAACGCCGAGCGCCGCATAGGTTGCGATCGCGCCGGCCAGGATCAGCACGCCGATCAACGGGGCATCCCGCAGAAAGGTCGCGGTGACGCAGGCGACGAAGCTGACGAAGGCGCCCATCGAGAGATCGAGATCGTTGACCGCCATCACGATCATCTGGGCGATCGTCGCAAGCGCGATCGGCACAGCCAGGTTGAACAGCAGGTTGAGCCCGACATAGCTCATGGCGCGCGGCTGCAGCCAGAAGACGGCGGCAAGCAGCAGCGTCAGCGACAAGGCGGGAATGGCAAGACGCAGGGCGTCGGACGACAGCCGGAACGTCATGCAGCAGCCCCCTCGAAGGAGGCGGCGATGATACTCGTCTCGTTGACGGCATCACCGGCAAGTTCGGTGGTGATGCGGCCTTCGCGGAAGACGTAGACGCGGTCGCAGAGGCGAACCTCGTCCATCTCGGTCGAGTACCAGATGAAGGTGCGGCCGCGCGCCGCTTCCTCGCGGATAATCGCGTAGACCTCCTGCTTGGTGCCGACGTCGACACCGCGCATCGGATCGTCCATCAGGACGACAGGTGCGCGCGTCGCAAGCGCGCGCGCAAAAAGCACTTTTTGCTGGTTGCCGCCCGAAAGCGACAGGATGCGATTGTCCATATCGGGGGTGCGGATCTCGATCCGCCGCTTCCAGTCGGCGCCTTTCGTCTCCTCTTCGTCCGCCAGGATGAGGCCGCGCCGGGAGAGGTCACCGAGCGAGGCGATGGAGAAGTTGCGCAGGATGCTCCACAGCTCGAAGACGCCGTTGAGGCGGCGGTCGCCGGCAACGAAGGTGACGAGCGGATCTCTCTCCGGCAGCCAGTTGCTCGACTGGGCGGCATGCAGGGCGAGCAGGAGCTCGGTCTGCCCATGGCCCGCCAGGCCCGCCAGTCCGATGATCTCGCCCTTGCGGGCCGCAAAGGGAAGGCCCTTTGCCTGATGGGACAGAATGAGCGGAGCGGTGGATTGTTCGCGGGCCGAGCGCTTGGTTTCCTCCTTCGCAACGGTTCCCATGGCTTCCACGAGGCCGTGGTGGTCAAAGCCCCGCGCCGGGCGCTCGGCGACAACGCGGCCGTCCTTCATGACGACGATGCGATCGGCGGTTTCGAGGATCTCGTGCAGGATATGCGAGATGAAGATGACGGACCCGCCGGTGGCGATGAAGCGGCGGACATGGTCGAGCATCTGCCTGGCAAGGCTTGCATCGAGCGACGAGGTCGGCTCGTCGAGGATCACCAAACGCGGCGCAATGCCGGCGTCGGAAAAGGCCATTGATATCTCGACCATCTGCCGCTCGGCGATCGAAAGATCTCCCACGGCCCGGCTGCTGTCGATGCCGTGGCCGGGAAAGACGGCGTCGAGGCTCGTCTGGATGATTCTTGCGGCGCGCCTTCGCCAGCCCAAACCACCGAGATGGCGATGCATGATGCGCGTGTTCTCGATGATCGAAAGGTTGGGGCAGAGCGAAAGCTCCTGGAAGACGCAGCGCACGCCGCGGGCACGCGCCGCGTTGATGCCATAGCGCTCCAGCCGCTCGCCGTCGCTCGCCACACTTCCTTCATGCGGCGCGAGACCGCCGTTGATGACGCTGACGATAGTGGACTTGCCGGCGCCATTGTGTCCGACAAGCCCGACGCATTCGCCCGGCATGACGTGGAGGGTCACGCCATCGAGTGCCCTGACCGCGCCGAAGCTCACCTTGGCGCCATCGACGGCGATCACCGCCTTCAAAACGTCATCCATGCTGCCCGCCATGCCTGCTTGCAAAAAATGCCGCGCGACCTTCTGCGGCCGCGCGGCAGTCGCCGGGAGATTTACTTTGCCGACTCGATGACCTTGATTGCGTCTGCTTGCGTGTATTCCACGTTGGCGACGCCACCGGCCTGGGTATTGGCAAGGTTGGTCTCGAGATTGTCCTGGTCGATGCGCAGGAAGGGCACGACGAGGTCCTTCTTGACTTCTTTGCCGTCGAGGATCTGTTGCGCCACCCAGAAGGCGAGCGTGGAGACGCCGGGGGCGATGGACACGGACATGGTCTCATAACCCTTCGCGTCCTTCTGCTCCTTCCACCACTTCAGTTCGTCTTCGCGGTTGCCCATGATAATGATCGGCATCTTCCGGTCGGTCGCTGCAATCGCCTGTGCGGCGCCATAGCCGTCGCCGCCCTGCGTTACCACGCCAGCGATGTCAGGAAGGCTCGGCAGGATACCGGCAACAGCCTTCTGCGCCACGTCCTGCGCCCAGTCGCCGTGAACGGAGCCGACAATCTTGAACTGCGGGAACTGCTTGACGCCCTCGTGGATGCCCGCCGAGATTTCGTCGTCGACGAAGACACCGGCAAGGCCGCGGATCTCGAGCAGGTTGCCGCCGTCCGGAAGTTTTTTCGACAAGTACTCGACCTCACTGCGGCCCATTTCCTTGAAGTTGACGGCGATGCGCCAGGCGCAGGGTTCGGTGACGATGCCGTCGAAGGACACGACGGTGATGCCAGCGTCGCAGGCCTCCTTGACCGCGCCGTTCAGCGCCGTCGGCGAGGCGGCGTTCAGCACGATGGCGTCATAACCCTGCAGGATCATGTTCTGGATCTGCGCGGCCTGCTCCGTCGCCTGGTTCTCGGCGGTGGTGAAAGGGTCGGCTGCGGCAACGGTGCCGGCCTTCACGGCTTCGCCCGTCACCTTGCCCCAGCTCGTCAGCATGGCCTGGCGCCAGGAGTTGCCGGCATAGTTGTTGGAAAGGGCGATCTTCTTGGCCGACGTGTCGGCAAAGGCGGAAACGGGCATCGCGGCGCAAGCAATAGCGGCCGATGCCAGAAGCATCTTACGGATTGTCATGTCTTCCTCCCTGATGATCGCGCTGGTCGGCGGATCGCTTCACTCCTGCCGGCCCAATTGGGTCCGAGTGAAAATTGTTCTTGCACTGAGCTTCCTCCTCTCAGTAAGGGCAGGATGCGGGAGATCGACCGGCCTGTACAGGGGCAAGGCGGCAATCCGTTTGCGGGATTTGCGCAACAAGCTGCGGGTTTACGCAAGACGGCGGCGCTTCCGCAGGCGCTTACTGCGAAGGGTCGCGGCGGGTTGAGGAGCCTGCTGCCGCCTCGGGGAGGAACTGACGATGCTGCATCTCGTACCCGCAGCCATGTTCGACCATTATCTCGGCATTTCCCGGCTGCTCGCGGGCCAGCTCGACTTCCGCTCGGCTATCCGTTCCGTCGCGGCCGAAGTCGCCCATATCATCCCGCACGACCATCTCGATGTCTGCGTGCTGCTTGAGGGCGGCAACTACCACACGGCCTATGAGACGGGCATCGAGACTGCCTGGGGCGGCCTTGCCGGCGCGCCTGTTGTCAACAGCCCCATCCGTTCGCTGCTCTGGGGCGAGGTGGATTTTTTGCTGGCGGACGACGCCATGACCGACCCGCGTTTCCACTTCGAGGGCGCCTTCAAGCGGCCGATCGTCGAACAGTTGCTGAGGAGCCGCTTGCACGTGCCGATGAAGGTGCAGGGCACGATCATCGCAGCACTCTCCTGTTCGTCGCACAGGGCGGGCGTCTATACGATGGAGGATATCGAACGCGCCCGCATCATCGCCGACCTGCTGACGCCCTATTTCTTCGCGCTGCAGGCGGCCGAGCAGGCGCAACGCTCGGCCATTGTCGAGGCAGAGGCCCGCGCCCGCGAGGAGGGTTTGCGGCAAGGTGCGCTGAAGCTTACCGAAGCTCTGGAGCAGGAGCGCCAGCGCATCGGCATGGACCTGCACGACCAGACGCTCGCCGACCTGACCCGGCTCGCCCGCCGGATCGATCGGCTGTCACGCAACGGCGAGGTGACGCCCGAGGCGCTGGAGCCCGTCTCCCGTTCTCTGCAGCATTGCATGCAGGATCTGCGGCAGATCATCGAGCAGGCAAAACCCTCCGTGCTCCAGCTCTTCGGTCTCGCCCAGGCGATCGAGCATCATCTGGACCGATCGACCCGCGACACGGGATCGGGGATCGAGTGGGGCCTTGTCGACGAGACGCACGGCGCACTGGAGCGACTGGAACCGACTGTCAGCGTCGCGCTGTTCCGGATCGCCCAGGAGGCGATCAACAATGCGGTGCGCCATGCCGCGCCACTGGCCGTCACGGTGCGGCTCGAGGCCGATGACGACCGGCTATCGATCGAAATCTCCGACGACGGAACCGGCCTCGCCAAGGCGCGGGGACGGATCGGCGGCGGCATCGACAATATGAAGACCCGTGCGCGGCTGATTTCGGCGCGGTTCATGACCGGCCCCGGCCACAACAATCGCGGGACTGCGGTGCGCGTCGTGCTACCGCTCGTACCGAACGACCCGCCGAGCGGGCCAAACTGAGGAGAAGGGCATGATGAAGGTTCTGATCGTCGAGGACGACCCGCTGCACCGGTCCTATCTGCACGAGGCGGTCAACGCGGCTCTGCCGGAATGCGACACGGTGATCGAGGCGGAGAACGGAACCGTCGGCGAGAAGCTCGCCCGCGACCACAAGTCGGCGCATATCGTCATGGACCTGCAGATGGCGAACCGCAACGGCATCGAAGCGGCGCGCACCATCTGGAAGGAGCGGCCGGAGACCCGCATCCTGTTCTGGTCGAATTACTCGGACGAGGCCTATGTGCGCGGCGTCTCCCGCATCGTGCCGGATGGCGCCGCCTATGGCTATGTGCTGAAATCCGCCTCCGACGAGCGGCTGAAGCTTGCGCTGCGCTCGATCTTCATCGAGAGCCAGTGCGTCATCGACCGCGAGGTGCGGGGCCTGCAGCAGAAGAGCCTCGGCCAGACGAACGGCTTCACCGATTCCGAATACGAAATCCTCGTCGATATCGCGCTCGGCCTCACCGACCGGGCCATCGCCAAACGTCGGGGCCTTTCGCTGCGCAGCGTGCAGAACCGCCTGCAGCAGCTCTACGACAAGCTCGACGTCTACCAGAGCGCCGGCGACGACCACGAGGACGGCCGCTTCAATCTCCGCGCCCGCGCAGTCACCGTCGCTTTCCTGCGCAAACTCCTGAACTACAGCGCTCTGGAGCGAGCCGAGGCGGAGCTGCAGGAGTGGCTTGAGGGAAAGTAGTTTCCGGACTTGCGCGGACTGACCGGGGATCAGAGAGGTGGGCTGCGGCCCTGCCTTTCACGGCGTATGAGCCAGCGCGATCGCATCGGCGGCTTCCCCACAGCGATCGCTGAGCGTGCTGGTCGCGACACGGATGTGACTGCTTGGCAGGACCGAGAATTTGCTGCCTGGATTGACGGCGATATTGCGTGCGGCGAGTGTCACCATCGCGAATGGTTCGGAGACGACGGGCACCCAGAGGCACAGGCCCTGGCCTGGCGGTATCGCTATGCCCCGTTCGCCGAGCGCATCGGCAAGAGCGTCCCGCCTCTGCTGATAGATCTCGCGCGCCTCGGCGATGAGCCGCCAGGTTGCCGGATCGCGCAGTAGCCAGGCGGTGGCACCTTGCAGGATACGGCTGGTCCAGCCGGCGCTGAAGGAGCGGTAAGACTGGATCTGATCGACGATCGGCGCGGAACTCGACAAGACCGCGAGACGCAGATCCGGGCCGAGGCTTTTCGAGAGTGAGAGGATATGGATCGTCCGCTCCGCAAATCGGCCGCCCAGCGACTGCGGAGGTGCCGCCGACACGTCGCCGACGCCGTCATCCTCGATAATAAGCGTATCGCTGTCTTCCAGCACTTCGCCGAGCTGACCGAGGCGGGATGAACTGACCGCAACGCCGGTCACGGAATGCAGCCGCGGCTGGAATAGAAAAGCCGCCGGACGTTGCTGCAATGCTTCGCGCAGCGAATCCGGCAGGGGGCCTTCGCCGTCGCAGGCGACAGGGATGATTTTTACGCCGAGGTCTTCCAGAATATCGAGCAGCCGCATCGCGGTCGGATGTTCGATCGCGACCGACGAACCCGAGGAAACCAGCGCATGCAATATCGTATAGACGGCGTTGTAACCGCCATTGGTAGCCAGAAAGGCTTCCGCCGCATAAGGCCATCGCTCTGAAACGGCGTCCTTCAACTCAGGGACGATCCGGCTGCGCTCATAGCTGTTGAGGTTATCAACGGACGCGCCATAGGCCATTGCTTCGGCGAGACGAGGAAGAAGTGCTGCATCCGGTCCGGCTAAGGTGAGGTCGAGCACACCTGCCGCATAATTTCCCGAGCTGGCAAGACGTTCCGGCTTGGCGACAAAGCGGTCGCCGCTGACCCAGGTGCCGTTGCGCCCCCGACCGCTGATGATCTTCTGCCGCCGCAATTCGCTCCAGGCTTCGGAGATCGTTGCCGGACTGACATGCAATTCGTAAGCGATATCGCGGATCGCCGGCAGGCGCGTCCCAATGGGCAGGACACCGGCACGGATCAGCGCGCTCGTTTCGAGAGCGATCCCTCTGATGCTTCGGTCGGCTATTTTTTCGGCAAACCAGGAGGCTTCGACCGTGTCGCCCATTTTTCTCTCACTTTAAATGTTCAATAACGTAATAACATTTGTACTCTCTATTTTGAACATTTAATTTGCCACTCGTCGAGCAATTTTGTGAGTTTTTGCATGCCAGTGACGCTTCGCATCGCCCTCCGGGACTGGGATTACATGACACCGCTTGTGCTCGGTGATGTCAGCTCTTCCCGTCTCCATATTAAAGTGGAACGTGTGGGCACGCTGGTCTCCAGCCTTGCCGATGATCCGACGCACGACGCCGCGGAAATGTCCTTCAGCCGCTATTCGCAGATGCGTCATGACGGCGATGATCGGGTCATTGGCATGCCGAACTTCATCATGCGCGGCTTCCGCCATCGCTGCATTATCACCGCCAAGGGCAGTCCGATCCGCAAGCTGTCCGATTTGGCCGGTAAGAACATCGGCGTGACCGGCTGGCGTGATTCCGGAAATACCTGGACCCGTGCCGCTCTGCGCCGGGAAGGCGTCGGCGTCGAGGATGCCATGTGGTATGCCGGGCGCCTGACGGAAGCTCATCCGATCGTTGACCGTCTCGATGGTTTTGGACGGCGTGGCCGCATCGAGGCTGCTCCCGGCGAGCGCCCGATGGTCGATCTCTTGCTGGATGGCGGGCTCGATGCTGTGTTCACGCCTTTCATGCCGAAAGGTTTCTTTGATCAAGAATCGCCGCTCCGCCAGGTGCTGGATGATTTCCGCGCCGCTGAAGTCACTTACTTCCACGAAGTTGGCTACATCCCGGGCATGCATCTGATCGGCTTTAAGGCTGATATCGTCCAGGAGCATCCTTGGATCATGGATGAACTCGGCGAGCTGATCGACGAGTCCCAGCGTCTGTGGCTGGAAAAGCGTGAGAAATACGCCGACACCACGCCCTGGATGATCGACGAACTGCGCCGCTGCGCGGCTGATCTGCCGCCGACCTGGAGAGCCAGCGGGCTTGCTGAGAACGAGGCAATGATCTCCGACTTTGCCGAGGAACTCTACGAACAGAAGATCATGCCGCGCCTTTTGACGCCCGCCGATCTGTTTCCGTGGCACGCCAAAGCGCGATGAACAAGGCCCGGAAACTCTTCGCAGGCCTCATCGTTGAATTACCATTTTCGCAAAACCAAAAAGGGGAATGACATGCATTCGAAACTGATCGCTTCCGCCGCTCTGCTGGGTCTGATGATGACGACGTCGGTCTTCGCCCAGGAGGCGGCCGTGCCAAAGCAGACCGTCAACGACGCTCTTCGCGCCCGCCTGCCGGAGAAGATCCGCACGGACGGCAAGATGATCTCGGTCAACAACGGTTCCTTTCCTCCCTATGAGATCGTCACCGGTACGAAACTGACCGGCGCCAGCGCCGATCTGACCGATGCGATCGGCCAGATGCTCGGCGTCGAGATCGAGCACGAAACCGTCAGCGGGTTGAGCGCGTTGCTCGCCGGCATCAATTCCGGCCGCTACCAGTTCGCCTTCGGCCCGATCGGTGACTTCAAGAGCCGTGAAGAGGCCAATGATTTCGTCGACTGGGTTCAGGAATACGTGGTCTTCTCCGTCCAGAAGGGCAATCCGAAGGCCATCACCTCGCTCGACAGCGCCTGCGGCAATCGCATTGCAGTCATGGCCGGCGGCTCCGCCGAAAAGGTGATCCAGGCCCAGGTTGAAAAGTGCAAGACCGACGGCAAGCCTGCGCCCGAAGTGCAGTCCTATACTGATCAGCCGAGCTCGATCCTGGCAGTCCGCTCCAAACGCGCCGATGCCTTCTTCTCCTCGCAGGCACCGCTGACCTATTTCGTGTCTCAGGCAAACGGCCAGCTGGAATTGAGCGGCGTCGGCCAGAAAAACGGGTTCGAGGATCTCTATCAGGGCGCCGTCGTGCCGAAGGGCTCGCCGCTCGGCCCCGTTCTGCTCGACTCGATCAAGGCGTTGATGGATAACGGCGCCTATGCCGCCATCATGAAGAAGTGGGGTCTTGAGAACAACATGATCAAGCAGCCCGGCATCAATCTTGGTGGAGCCCTGCCGAAATGAGCAACGATCGCACGACTGCTGCACCGCCTTTGGGCGGTGCAGACTTCCGGGACGTTGCCCATGCCCACAAGCCCTTTCAAACGGGCCGGCTCGTCCTATGGGTGGCCGTGCTCTTGATTGCTGCGAATTTCCTGTGGATCGTCGCTCATAACGAGAATTTCGGCTGGCCTGTCGTCGCGGCCTATTTCTTCGATCCGACTGTCATCAGCGGCCTTTACGTCAGCTTGGGCCTCACAGTGGTCGCGATGGCCATCGGCATTGTTCTCGGCCTCGGACTGGCGATCGCCCGGCTGTCGAATGACCGGCTCGCCAGTTCGCTGGCGTCGCTGTTCATCTGGTTCTTTCGCGGCACGCCGCTCCTGGTACAGCTGATCTTCTGGTACAATCTCTCGACCCTCTTTCCCGAACTTTCGATCACCATTCCGTTCGGTCCGACGCTCGCCAGCTGGGAGACCAATTCGGTGATCACGCCGATGACGGCGGCGATCGTCGGCCTGGCCTTGAACGAAGCGGCCTACATGGCCGAGATCATTCGTGGCGGCCTGCTCTCGGTCGATCGCGGCCAGTTCGAGACGGCGGAAGCCTTCGGCATGACCAAGGCGAGGGCGCTGTGGCGGATCATCATTCCGCAGGCCATGCGCTCGATCGTACCGCCGACAGGCAACCAGCTGATCAGCATGATCAAGGCAACGTCGCTCGTCAGCGTCATCGCCATGGCCGATCTGCTCTATTCCGTCCAGTCGATCTATAACCGCACCTTCGAGATCGTGCCGATGCTGCTGGTCGCAGTCCTCTGGTACTTGCTTATCACCTCCATTCTCAATCTCGGCCAGAGCTATATCGAAGCCTATTACGGCCGCAGCGAACGGCGCAACAATGCCGCTGCCGCCAAATCCGAGACCCTTGCCGAGGAGGCAAGCCATTGACCGGTGCCGAAATTGCAAAGCCTCTCGTCAGAGCCCGCAACGTCCACAAGTCCTTCGACCAGCTCGAAGTACTCAAGGGGATCGACCTCAATGTCATGCCGGGTGAAGTCGTCGTGGTGCTCGGCCCGTCCGGGTCGGGAAAGTCGACCTTCCTGCGTTGCATCAACCATCTCGAAGCGATCAATAAAGGGTTCATCGAAGTCGATGGCGAGCAGATCGGCTATCGCCTCCGCAAAGACCGGCTGGAAAAGCTCTCGAGCAACGGGATCGCCAGCCAGCGGCGCAGGATCGGCATGGTGTTCCAGCAGTTCAATCTCTATCCGCATATGACCGTGCTGCAGAACATCGTCGAGGCCCCGATTGGCGTGCACGGCGAAAGCCGCAAGGCCGCGACCGAGAACGCCCTGCGGCTTTTGGAGCGAGTGGGCCTATCGGAAAAGGCGGGCAGCTATCCCCGTCAGCTCTCCGGCGGGCAGCAGCAGCGCGTCGCCATCGCCCGCGCCCTGGCGATCAAGCCGAAGCTGATGCTGTTCGATGAGCCCACCTCTGCGCTCGACCCGGAACTGGTGGGCGAAGTTCTCTCCACCATGCGCGATCTCGCCAAACAGGGCCTGACGATGATCGTCGTGACCCACGAGATCGGTTTCGCCCGTGAAGCGGCCGATCGGGTCGTGTTCATGGACGCCGGCAATGTCGTCGAGATGGGCAAGCCCGAGGATGTCATCGGCAATCCGCAACATCCCCGGACCCAGGCTTTTCTCGCCCGTTTTCTCTGACTGGTGTCAGCTTCTGCTTCGACCCTCGGGCCGGAGTAATCGTCCTTTTCGACCAATACTGGATGTTTTCATGCCCACGCTCGACAATGCCTATGCCCGCCTTTCCGATTTCGAAGCCATGGAGGTGGCGCTGAAGGCAACACGCCAGTACCTGCATGCCCATCCGGAACTCTCCTTCGAAGAAGCGGAAACGGCGCGTTATGTCGCGGAAAAGCTGGAAGGTTGGGGTTATGACGTGACCCGCAATGTCGGCGGTCATGGCGTTGTCGCCCGCCTCAGCGCCGGCAAGGGCAGCAAGGGCATCGCCATCCGAGCCGATATGGACGCGCTGCCGATCGTCGAGGAAACCGGACTTGCCTATGCCAGCGGCACCCCCGGCAAGATGCATGCCTGCGGCCATGACGGCCACACAACAGTGCTGCTCGGCGCAGCCGAATATCTCGCCCGCACCCGCCGCTTCAGCGGCACGGTAACGTTGATCTTTCAGCCGGCGGAAGAGGCGAGCAAGAATAGCGGCGCCCAGGCGATGATCGCCGATGGCCTGTTCGAGCGGTTTCCGTTCGACGCCATCTTTGGTCTCCACAACCACCCCGGCGCTCCTGAAGGCACCATCCTGATGCGATCCGGCCCGATGATGGCGGCGTCGGACACCGTGGAGATTACCATCAAGGGCAAAGGCGGCCATGCGTCGCGGCCGCACCTGACCGTCGATCCCGTGGTCGTCGCATGCAACCTTGTCGTCTCGCTGCAGACGATCATCTCGCGCAACCTCGATCCGACCCAGACGGCGGTCATTACCGTCGGCACGATCCATGCCGGCGATGCAGTCAACGTCATTCCGGAATATGCCAAGCTGGCATTGAGCGTGCGCTCCTTCGAGCCAGGCATTCGCGACCTCCTGCAGGAACGCATCACCAAGCTGGCCCGCTCGGTGGCAGAAGGGCACAATGCTTCCATCGAGATCGACTACGATCGCGGCAATCCTGTCGTCGTCAATTCGCCCGCCGAGACGGATTTTGCCCGGATCGTCGCGATGGAACTGGTCGGCGAAGACAAGGTCGCGACGTGCCCGCTCATTCCCGGCAGCGAGGATTTCTCGCACTTTCTCGAGCACAAGCCGGGCAGCTTCCTGCGTCTCGGCAACGGCATGAATTCCGCCATCCTGCACAGCGCCAAATATGACTTCGCCGATGCCAGCCTGACGGTTGGCGCAGCCATGTGGGCAAGGCTCGCTGAACGCTACCTCCAAGATGACGCCCGAAGTCCCGGTCGCCCCGCTTGATGGCATCGCATTTGGAGCTTGCACTTTCAGTAGCGCAAAAGGATTTTGTAGCGAGACCATCACGTCAACATCTCTCGCCGCAATCCAGGATGTGTAGCATGATTGCCAACTACAACGACGCCGGGCTCGACTTGTCTTACGATCTCGAATTTTACGCACTGATGGCGGAAAGCTTCGAACGAGGCGTGGGACGCAGTCTGACGCAGGAAGGCCAGGGTGCTGAATGGCTTTACGACCAGTCGCCGGCTGTCGTCCTTGCCCACAACACCGACGCCGATCCGCGCTTCATCTACGCAAACCGCGCTGCCCAGGCCTGCTTCGAATATTCATGGGACGAGTTTATCACTTTGCCATCGCGTCTTTCGGCGGAGGCACCGGATCGCGCCGAACGTGAGAGGCTGTTGAATGCCGTGGCGGCGAATGGCTTTATCGCCGACTACCGCGGACTTCGCATCGCCAAGTCAGGGCGGCGTTTCTATATCGAAAAAGCCATCGTCTGGGATCTTGTCGACCGCAGCGGATGCCGTCGCGGTCAGGCTGCGACATTCGACTCCTGGCAAGACGTGCAGGCGGATTGAGCGCCGGCTGCGGAGACGCCAACCAGGCGCCGGATATGTCCGCAGCTTTGCAAACCATGTCGTTTGCCATTTGGTTGCCAAAAAACCATGATTGCGTCACATAGATCGCACATCGACACTCGGCATTAACAATTGGATCAACGCTGAATGCGCATAGCCTACTTTTTCCTTGGTGCATTTCTTGCAATTGCACAGTCCGCATATGCTGAAGTTGCATCACCGCCTGCTCTGGCACCTCTAAAGCGACAGGCGCAAGCCGCCGAGTTGAGCGCGCAATTTCTTTCGCGGTATAGCTACAAGCCCGTCCCACTCGACGACGCCTTGTCGGCCAGGGTCATGGATGGGTTCATCAAGTCACTTGATCCGGATCGCATGCTCTTCCTGCAAGCCGACATCGACGGATTCATGTCTGACCGCAGCGAAATCGATGATGCCATCGAGCGGAAGGACTTGAAGATCCCGTTTGCGATGTTCAAGGCGTATCAGCAGCGCGTTGTCGACCGCATGAACTATGCGCGTAACCTGCTTAAGCAAGGCTTCGATTTCAGCGCGCAGGAAGATTATTCGGTGCTGCGCGATAAAGCGCCGTGGCCGCAGTCGGAGGCCGAGAGCAATGACCTTTGGCGCAAGCGCGTCAAGAGCGATTGGTTGCGGTTGAAACTGGGCGGCCAAAACGACGCGGCCATTCGAGAAACACTCGACAAACGTTATGAAAACACGCTCGAGCGCGCTTACAAGTTCAAAAGCGACGACGTTTTCCAGTCGTTCATGGATGCCTACGCAACGTCGATCGATCCGCACACGGACTATTTCGGTACGGCCGCTTCAGCCGACTTCAATGTCTCGATGAAGCTTTCGCTGTTTGGTATCGGTGCGGTCCTGCAGGAGCGCGACGACTACACGACGATCCGCGAGCTCGTTCCTGGCGGACCGGCACAGCTGTCCGGCAAGCTCTCGGTCGGAGACCGGATTACCGGCGTTGGTCAAGGCAAGGACGGCGCGATCAAGGACGTGGTGGGCACGCGCCTTGATGAAGTCGTGCAGATGATACGCGGGAAAAAGGGTTCCGTCGTGCGTTTGGACATCCTGCCGGCAGATGCCGGAGCTGAGGGCACGCATCGCGTCATCAGCCTGGTGCGCGATAAAATCAGTCTCGACAAGCAGGCCGCCCGGAAGACTGTGCTGTCCGTAAAAGCGGGCGACGTCACGCGTAAAATCGGGATCATTACCCTGCCGGTATTCTATGAGGATTTTGAAGCCAAGCGCAAAGGAGACAAGGATTACAAGAGTGCAAGCCGCGATGTCGCCAAGCTTCTCGGCGAGCTGAGCCAAGAAAAGGTCGACAGCGTTCTCATCGACCTGCGCAACAACGGCGGCGGTTCATTGGACGAGGCGATTGATTTGACTGGCCTGTTCATCGGCGATGGTCCGGTCGTTCAGCAACGCGGCAGCGATGGCAAGGTCGAGGTCAAGAGCTCGGAGCTTGCAGCGCCTGTCTGGACAGGCCCGATGGGTGTCCTGATCAATCGCGGCTCGGCGTCGGCTTCGGAGATTTTTGCCGCGGCAATCCAGGATTACGGCCGAGGTGTGATCGTCGGCGAACCCAGTTTCGGCAAGGGCACCGTTCAGACCGTCGTCGATCTTGACCGGATCGTCCGCAACAGCAAACCCGAATTCGGGGAGCTAAAGGTGACGATTGCCCAGTTTTTCCGGGTCAACGGCGGTACGACGCAGCTGCACGGCGTGACGCCCGATATCAGCTTGCCAGGACTTTTCGATCCGGCGAGCTTCGGCGAGACCAGTTATGACAATGCCCTGCCGTGGGCGCAGATCAAACCTGCGAAGTACACGGCTGTCGACACGATCACGACGTTGCTGCCTACATTGCAAAGCCGCCACGATGCGCGGGTTGAGAGCGATCCGGACTTCCAACGCCTGATAAAAGACATTGCCGACCTCAAGGCGCAGCGCGAAAAAGGGGTCGTTTCCCTCAATGAAACCGAACGTCGCAAAGAAGCGACGGCTCGCGAGAAACGGTTCAAGGATCGAGCGAAAGCAGGGGATGGCGAGGATCTTGGAGATGACGGCCTGGAGGCAGGCGAGCGCAGCCTGAGTGCCGATATTGCCATCGAGAATGCCCGCAAGAATGCAAAAGACGTCTTGCTGGACGAGGCCGCCGCCATTCTTGCAGACCAGGCGGATCTGCAGGAAGGCGTGCTCAAGGCAGCTATAAAACAATCGGGCAACACGGACGGAAAGTAGTCGTACCGGAACGGCGCAACGGGTCCACGATCAGGATCTGCAAGCCACCGGCCCGGTTACCGCATTATCGCTGAAGGTTATGATGCCGAAATTCTGCTGCGCTGGGGCGATGCCGTGCTGCCGGGTGCCCCGCAATTCGATCCGGCGAAGCAGACGGCCGATGCACAGAACAAGCAGTTCGGCTACAACAAT